>CAMIWN010000075.1:0-3183 GCA_946402445.1 uncultured Bacteroidales bacterium | reverse complement strand
AACCCATTCTAAGAATAACGTACTGCTAAAGAAACCATCTTCAGGTATGGCGCGGTTGCAGAAGTCGGACACGTCTTTTATGGTATCGGCGGTGCATTGCACGGCTTCGCCAGTGGTTCTGTCGATACCATCCAAAGTGATTACCCTTTCGGGGAAGACGGCAAAGAGGGCTGCTATCGCGCCACCTTTTTGGTCTTCTTGGTAACGGTTATCGACGATGTCGTCCAATCGGACTTGTTTGTCGCGATAATCGGAAAGCCAATCATTAAGCTGGCCCTTGTAGAGGTAACGTGCCGCGAGGTCGAGGTCTTCAGCCATGAAGTCGCTCAGGTCCTTAAAGGTGTGTGCTATCTGGTGTTTCGAGGCGTTGTAAACGATATTAAGGTCGGCCAAAATCTCGTCTTCCTCCACAGGCACATCCTGACCGTTGATGTAGGCGTCAATCGACTTGAAGTCCCAGCGTTTCTCAGGGCTTTTGATGAGCAGACCCCTCACGATGCGGTTGAGTGGGTCGGGAATTTCGTCGGGGATTTCGACAGCACCCTTTATTTTGCGCAGTGAACTTTCTTCTTCGGCACGCACGATGGCCTTCTCGCCTTTCCATAAAGAGAGTATGGTCATTCCGAGTGAGTAGAAGTCGGCCTTGGGTGACATCTCACTCCAGGTGAATCCAGCGTCATCCATAGTGGCGTTGTCCTCCTTATAGATTTCAGGAGCAGCATAGACTGGGGTGCGGTTGCGCTTGGTCACGCAGTATTTGCGTAGGATGCCGTTCTTGTTCTCTGTTTTCAGCAAGTCAGCGATGCCAAAGTCGCATAGCACGCAGCTCCAAGTGTTGGGATCCTTGATAAGGATGTTGGCAGGTTTCACGTCTTTGTGCAATACGTTGACTTCGTGCATCTTGTCGAGGCTCATGGCGATGCTGTAGGCGATGAGCAGTATGGCTTGAGCTTTCTTTTCGTGTTTAGGGTCATCAGCAAAGTTGAAGTTGGTGTGTGCCGCGCTTTTGCCTTCGACGAACTCCATGAGTTCGAAGGTGTCGCCGTATGCCTCGGTGTCAACGATACAATCTTTGCCCTTCAGCGGCTGCAAAGCATCTAATACTTTCACATTAGTATGGGATTCGTTGTTGCAGAGCTTCAGGGCATAAATCTTTTTGCCTTCCTTCACTTTGAATATATCGCCTTCGGCACCACTACCGATGCATTCTGTTATGGTGCAATTGTGGCCGCCTACCGTAACGTTGTCACCTACTTTGTACATGGAGCCTGTTAAGGATTGGCCTTGAGATCCTGTTGCCCTTCCTGGAGCGGTGGCTGTTTTCTGAGGCGCTGTGGCAGTTTTCTGAGGCGCTGTGGCAGTTTTCTGAGGTGCTGTTGCCGTTTTCTGAGGTGCCGTTGCCGTTTTCTGAGGTGCTGTGGCAGTTTTCTGAGGTTCCGTTGCAGGATTATTATAATTATCTTCCATATTTTTATGTAAATATTATTCTATTCTCTTATACACTTTCTTCTGTCTCTCCACTTCTTCCTCACGTGTCGCCCATACATCGACGGTTCGTGTCACCCAGTTTCCGCCATATTGACGTACGCCGCAATCTTCCGGACAATTGTGAAAAATTTGGCACCTTTTACACACCCATCCCAATTTTTCCTCTTGGCCAGCTTTGTATGAGACGGTCACTTTCTCTTTGTAGGTCTCCATGACGGCCACTTTGCGGGCGGTGGAGTAGTTACGTTGTTCTTGTGGCGTGCTACCTGCCGGAGGCAGCATCGAAGCCAGCACCTTGTTGGCTTCTTCCACCATGCGTTGGTATTCGGTTTGTATTTCCTCGCGGCTTCGCGATGTGTTCTGTTTAGGTTGTACCTTGGGTTTTTCGGCAGGTTTGAAGCCCACTTTGCCCATCAGCTCACGCAGACGCAGTTCTTTCTCTGTCGGCTCGTGCGGGGTGTCGTCGGCAACATCGTCATCATCGTCGATGGCGTTTTGCATTTCGGCTTCGAGTTCAGCCATCTTGACCAAGATACTGACGGCTTCCTGCACCTTAGGGTCGGCCTTGGCCTTCTCGACAGCCTTGCGTGCCGCACGTGAGAGGGGACGGTTGCACTTGCGGCAGAAGCTCCTGAAGTTGAGGGTGCCGCAATCGGGACAGGTGATGCCTTCGGAGGGCATTCCGCATTCAGGGCAGTCGATGTCGTTAGCGGTCATGTTCGCACCGCAGAAGGTGCAGTATTCCACGAGTTTGTGCCCACATGCGGGACATATCTCATAGTCAGGCTCGACGGCGGAACCGCAAAAAGGACAGGCGGTAAGAGCCACGTTCTGCTGGGTGTTGACCGACACGTTTGGCGCCTCATGCGTGCGCTCGTTGTTTCTGACACGTGTTTGCTGTTTGGGGTTTTCGTTCATAGTGTTTTTCTTGTTGAAATCAGTCAAACATTACTCCTGGGTTCAGCTGATGCGGGTCGCGCCACACGATACCACGTTTGGCGAGCACACCGCGTTTAGTGCTCCAATAGCCAAAGCAAAAACCCATGCCGCGTGGCTCATCGCCCAGCAATGCATCGGTCTCAGCCTCAACCTCTTGGTTGATTTCCTCCCAAAGCGGGGTGCGCTCAATGGGATCGAATTTCAAGGTGCGGTGGCTTTGTTCCCTGTAGTCTTCATAGCTGACGTTCTCGATGTCGATGAAACGCTCCAATTCGGCAATGTGGTCTAACACATCCTCTTCGGTAAGGTTTTCCGACTTCTCTTCCGACATTTGCAGCTGTTCCAACTCATAGCGGAGCATCTCAAGTGTAAAGCGCGGCGCGTTATATTCGGCGAGTTTTTCCACCACCATCTCGCATCCCATGGCTCTGCCAAGCGGGCCTTCGTCATCACCCACTTGCTTGAGGAGTTCAAAAGTCTCTTTGGCTATCGGGAGGTTTTTCCAGACACGCATCTCCTCGGCGTTCTTGCGCATCACCTCCACGTTGGCAAGGATGGTCTCAACCAGTTTTTCGCTCTTGTCAGCTTTATTCATTGTTTTTTAAATATTTGATTTTCAATAATCCATCAATTCTCATCCTCATCTTCCATCTTAAACCTAACGCGGGAACGGATGTCCATCGGCACTTGCCGACTATCGACAAACTGCCATTCGTCAATCATGTAGCCGCCATTGCACTTGATGTTCAGCTCCAC
>CAMIWN010000074.1:0-3821 GCA_946402445.1 uncultured Bacteroidales bacterium | reverse complement strand
ATGTGTATGCAACGCTGTCGCGCGCCTACAAGTCGTTGCGTGAAGCCATAAAACAGCATAAAGATGAGCAAATGTAAATTACATAATAGACAATGGACTACGGGACTGCGAGACTACGAAACGGGCAGCCCTCGAAGTCCCGAAGTCCCGAAGTCCCGAAGTCAAAATAATGCAGTTAAATTTTGAACACTTTCTTAAAAGGAAACAAGGATGAATACTGAAAACGAAATGAACGAGGAAGTCCGCCAGCTGCTCGACAGCCTGGAAGAACACGGGAAGAACGCCCGTCGGCAAAAAGAACTTGGCGATCTGATTGACCGTCTTGCCGATGAAGAAAAAACGGTTGCCATGCCGCACAAGCATAGAACACTCACCCCGATATGGTGGGCCATGGGTGCCGCTGCCGCATGCCTTCTGCTTTGGCTACTCGTCAAACCAAGCGCGAAACAGCAACCCGAGATGGAACAGGAAATCCTTGTTGAAGAAACGAAAGCCGTTGATTCCGTCAAGACCGAGGTGAACGATGCCGTGTTTGAACGACCTGTTGCTAACGAAACATTTTTGGCAGAAGAGACACCCGTCGTCCCACAAAATGCCCCGATGAAAACAAAAAAACCAAAGACTCAAATCATCGAAGAAGTGGTCGAACAGCCCATGCTTGCCGAAGTCAAGCCGACGGAAACCAAAGACACTACGAATATTGGATCCAACACCATACCCACAACAAACGAAACGCCTTCAGCCGTTCAAAAGCCCCAGCGGAGAGTCATCCGGAGCCTCAACCTGGTGTGCTACGAATGTCAGAAGGACCCCGAATTCTTCACCAAACCTGTCATGGAAGACAGGACCTTATTCGGTCAGCCGCAAGACCCGAACATGAAAAACGGATCGCTGGCCTTGGAAATCAAACTCAATTAAAACTTGGAAACCATGAAACGCATCATTTTATCAATAGCCATTCTTTTGGCTGCACAGATAGGCTTCGCACAGGAAGAAGTCGCCATCGAGCAAAACATCAACCAGCGCATCAACAAGCTGGAAATCAGTTCCGGATGGGATGTCCATCTGATTCACCATGAGGCCGACAGCGGCTACCGCGTGGCCATCATCACCGAAGATGATTTGGCGGCACGGGCCTACAATGTGCAACTCTGCAATTTCAAAGACCAAACTTTGACCATCCTTGAGAACACCCAGTTGCCCCAAGGCACCGTGGTGGAGATTGAAGGCCCCATGACCTTCGGGCAAATCAACCTTTTGAACAATGCTACGGCTGAGGCGGATTATGTCGTTGCCTCCGCAGCATCTGTACCGGAGGACTGGACCAACCTCAACCTTTGCATGTATTCAAGTTTTCATGTCCGGCATTATCACATCCCCAACCCAGAAAACTCTCCTGGTATGAAGATTTGGGACCAAGCCCAATTGACTATTGATACCATTTCGGGTGAAGGTGATGCCGTAGTGAATACTTATGCAGGAAATTTTCAATACGGCAGCGATTTCCTGCGAGGCAAAATTACATTGTATGATTATGAAGCAACTAATAATTGGCCTTATCAGGGGAAAGATACAAGGGTAATCAAAACCAAAGAAGTGGATGGTGAATGGGTCACCACCAACCGCCGAAAAATATGGGATCCAACTCTTCGTATTGACGCAGGTTTCGGCATTATTATGGGTGACACCCCCAAAAATCCCAACAGTCCTCTTTTGCAGAGCAGCACTTTGGCAATAAAAGTTGGCATAAGCACCTATTTCCGTCTTGGCAATCGTTGGGGATTAAGCACAGGAATCCAAAGCAGTGTCAATAAGAAGTCACTATGTCATCAGGTAAAATACGAAAATAACGAGCTTGTAGTGATTGACGGGCAAGAGGATTTTCAACGCGACAGACTAACAAGCTCCTATTTAGGCATTCCTGTTTCTCTTGACTATTATCTTGGAAAACGACAAACCGAAAGCATCTCTTTGGACTTCTACTTTGCCCGTCTTTGTGGAGAGCGGCTCTCTACCAGTGCAGACCCCACACAGAGTTGGGGCATCAGTTGGACAGCAATTAGTGTCGATAACATCTTCAACCCTTGGAAATTGGAAGTCGGCCTCAGTTTCAACACTCGTCATCTTGGCATCATCCATGGTTTGAGGGTCTTCACCAACCTTCTGCCCGAGTACAAGCCAGGGGTCACGACGGACAAGTTCAGGAGCGTCGGCATCGAGATTAAGCTATAATCTCCGACATTATCCAAAGCCATCGAAAGCGATTTCGGTGGCTTTTTTTGTTTACAATCCAAGAAAGCATCAACTTGTATATCATTTCTCTTTCAGGAATCGCTTCAACAAAAAGGCAAGGAAATAGGGAAATGTGTAAAAAGACCCGTTCCAGCCGATGTTTTTGTACCCGAATTTGATGCCGTATTTCACCTCGGGATAGGAATCCCATTTGATCAAGTTGTTCAGCGATGCCGTCGCACCGTCTTTTGCCTTCACCTCAACGGGAACCAGCGAATCGGCATCTCTGACAAAGAAATCCATCTCAATCGAAGGATTGTCATGCTTATAGAAATACAATTGCTCGTACCCCGACTTTCGTAGCATCTCGCCGACCACATTCTCATAGATGGCTCCTTTGTAAGTCCCAAAGTTCTTGTTGACTCGCAGGTCGTCTTGAGCCTCTTCGTCCAATGAGGCGATAAGCAACCCTATGTCGTGATAATAAATCTTGTAGCAATCGGCTTCATAATTGCCTTTCAAAGGTAGTTCCACATTGTTTATACAATAGCATACATTAATCACCCCAGCCTCTTTCAGCCAGTCAACAGCACCAATATATTCCCTATTGCGCGCACCTTTGGCAATTTTCGTGATTTGGTATTTCTTGTTCTCTTTAGCCAGAAAAGTCGGGATGTGGTTATAAACTGCGAGGATTTTCGCTTTATCAGCCCCCTTGGCGTATTTGGTGATGTCCTCTTCGTAATCCCTAAGCAGTTGCCTCTGAAGTTTCAGTGTTCCTCCAAAATGGCCATTGTCTATGTACATTTTGACCACCTCTGGCATCCCTCCAAGCGTCATATAGTCACGGAAAATACCCATAAAAGTGTCCATTTCGATTTGTGTGAACGGCTTCAGCGAAAGCATTTGCTCATATAGATCTTCAACCTGCTGCTTAGAATAGCCTTTAGCCCAAAGAAATTCCTCAAAATCCATTGAAAACATGTCGTAATCTTCCTTGAAGCCCACGGCATTCGATTCGATTTCCTCGTAATAGATACCCATCAACGAACCTGAGCAGATCACATCAAAGCGACCATCTTGACAGAACGATTTGAGCGATGTGGCGCAGTTGGGGCACTTTTGAAGCTCATCGAAAAACAATAGTGTTTTATTGGGAATGACCTTCCACGATGGTTCAAGGATGGTAATGTTTTTGATGATTTGATCCACTTCATATCCATCATTAAAAATATTGCGGAATTTTTTCTGCAACACAAAGTTCATCTCCAAAACAGAATCGTAATTCGCGCGTCCGAAAGCCCTAATTGACTCTGTTTTCCCGATTTGTCGGGCTCCTTTTACAATCAAAGGCTTTCTATTAGGGTTTTGTTTCCATTCGATTAGAAACTTATCTATCTTTCTTTCAAGAAGTTCCATATCTATAAATCACATTTTCCGTCGCAAAAATAATCAAAAAATCACATTTTCTGATAAAAAACTGATTAAAAAATCACATTTTTGGTAAATTTTGCTATTCATTTTAAAAAAGGTTCTTTAAGACAAATCCTTTGTTTTTGTAAAATGATACAAAATTTCTATTTTTGCCT
>CAMIWN010000073.1:0-4265 GCA_946402445.1 uncultured Bacteroidales bacterium | reverse complement strand
TGAGCGACTTGGAGTCGTCGGTGTCGTAGATCGTGAAGGTGGAGGTGAATCCGATATAAGGAGCTTCGATGCGGAGGATGCGTGCGAAGATGGAGTGGAAAGTGCCCATCCACACGTTGCGCGCATCGTTGGCATTGACGAGTTTGACGATGCGCTCTTTCATCTCGCGGGCGGCTTTGTTGGTGAATGTCAACGCCATGATGGAGAAGGGATCCACGCCTTCGGAGATCATGTAAGCGATGCGGTAGGTGAGGGCGCGGGTCTTGCCAGACCCTGCACCGGCGATGACCATCACGGGGCCGTTGACCGTGGTCACGGCTTCACGCTGGGGTTCGTTGAGTTGGTCGAGTATGTTTGACATTTCTGCTGTTCGTTTTAAAATGCAAAGATAGTCAGAAATCTTGAATGAATAGGAATAACCCCCTTATCTTTTTTTAATTTTTAAGCCGTTGTTTTGATTTCCGCCAAACCACTCACTGAATATGTTCTTCCGTTATCCAAACACTCGCAACGGTAGCGGGTGCGTTGTTTGGGACCTTTCCTGAAACTCATGCCGTTAGCGAGTTTGAATACAGCTCCCTCGGGAAGTTCTTCTACTGTTAGCGTTTTTTCGCCTGATGGATGAGTGTCGTAACGTTTCATCACCTGAGCCAAATACGTGTCGGCGGTGGAGCTGGCTTTGATGTGCAGGAGATGACGTTTCAACGCGGTGATGATGTCTTCCGGGAAGATCTCGGGTTTCAGGTAGGGGAGGAGAAGCCGTGCGAAAGTCAGCTTCCACTCCTCGCCATGTGGCTCCAAGTGACGTTTGGGGAAATTCTTGTAAACGGTGTAATGTGCGTACTCATGCACGAAGGTGACCAACATCTGATAGGGGTTGAGGTCTCCGTTGAGAGTGATACAGCACACCCCATTGTCGCCACGCGGAGTACGGAAATCGCCGAGCTTGGAGTTCCTTGGTCTCTTGAAACTCAGTTGGAAACGCGACTGCATATAAGCTTCAGCCACCATGGGCACAGCAGCGGCAGGGAAATAACGTTGTAAGATCTGAAGCTCTTTTTCTTTCATGCTGCAAAAATAAGGAACACTTCTTAATTCTTAATTCTAAATTCTTAATTATTTTCTATCTTTGCACCCCAATTTCAAAAAACGAATACTATGGCCGTACCTCAAATACCTACGCTGCTGCTCACGGGATACCTCGGCAGCGGAAAGACCACCTTGGTCAACAAGATTCTCAACAACCGTAAGGGCATCAAATTTGCCGTCATCGTCAACGACATCGGAGAGGTCAACATCGATGCTGATTTAATTGAAAAAGGAGGCATCGTCGGACAAGGCGACGATAGTTTGATGGCGCTTCAAAACGGTTGCATTTGCTGCACGCTGAAGATGGACTTGGTGAAGCAGCTGAGTGAGATCACGTCCATGAAACGTTTCGACTACATCGTCATTGAAGCCAGCGGCATCTGCGAGCCAGAGCCTATTGCCCAGACTATCTGTACCTATCCTCGTATGGGTTACGAGTACTTCAAGGATGGCCTGGCCCGTCTCGACTGTATTGTTACTGTGGTGGATGCCTTGCGTCTTCAGGACGAGTTCGCTTGTGGCGACAACCTAGTGGGAAAGACTTTGAAGGAAGATGACTTGGAGAGTCTTGTCATCCAGCAGATTGAGTTTTGCAACATCATCCTTCTGAACAAAGCTTCGGAAGTGTCTGATTATGAGCGTGGCCGTATCAAAGAGATTATCAGAGCCTTGCAGCCGAAAGCGGAGATCATCGAGTGTGACTACTGCGATATTGACTTTGACAAGATTTTGAATACCCGAATGTTCGACTTCGACGCGGTGGCTACTTCAGCCACATGGATTCAGAAGGTGGAAGGTCACGACGAAGATCATGAAGACGATGATGACGATGATGATCACGATGAAGACCATCACCACGAGCATCATGAGCATCACGAGCATCACGACCATGACGAAGACCATGAGGAAGGCCGTCACCATCATCACCATCATGAGCACGAAGGTGGCGAGGTGGAGGAATATGGCATCGGTACTTTTGTCTATTTCCGGAGAGAACCTTTCAACCTTTCGCGGTTCGACGAGTTTGTGGCCCGCAAGTTGCCGCGCAATGTGATTCGTGTGAAGGGCATCTGTTGGTTCAAGAACGAAGACGAGGTGTGCTATATCTTTGAGCAGGCTGGCAAGCAGGTGCAGTTGAGAAATGCCGGTGCTTGGTTTGCCACGATGCCCGAGCGAGAGCTTCGTGAGATGATGGCTCAGGATGAAGGTCTTCGCCGTGACTGGGACGAGAAATATGGCGACCGCATGCAGAAACTGGTTTTCATCGGCCAGCATTTGGATGAGAAAGCCCTGACGGCGGCGTTGGATGCCTGCCTGACGGTATGAATAAAACGCTTTTCTTGAACCATGTCCAAGCAGACTTTGGTTTTTGACTCCCCGTCGGTGCTTTCCATTAAGAACGGGCTGTTGTCTATAGTCAGAGAGGGGAAGGAGGAGGTGCTGAGATCGTTTGAGGATATTCAGACCATCATGATAGATCATCATTCTGTGTCGTTGACCATACCCTTGTTAAACAGACTATCAGAAGAGCAGGTCACTGTGATTTTTTGTAATGAGCGGCATTTCCCACAATCTATTCTTATGGATTTGGAGACCAATTCGTTACAGACCAAATATTACAGGAAGCAGGTTGAGGCTTCGTTGCCGTTAAAGAAGCAAATTTGGAAGCAGGTCGTTGAGGCGAAGATTCGGAATCAGTCGAGGTTGCTGGATGAATTGTTTCACTGTGGAGATGTGTTGCAGAAGTACTATGTCAATGTGAAGAGTGGTGATTTGACGAACAGGGAAGGAGTTGCTGCCAATGGTTATTGGAAGAGATTGTTGGGGAAAGAATTTATAAGGGATCGTTTTGGTTATGAACCGAATAACCTTTTTAACTATGGGTATGCGTTGTTGCGGTCAGCGATGGCCAGGGCGTTGATGGATTCTGGACTGATGCCCACGTTAGGTGTTTTTCATCGCAATTACTATAATTCATTTCCGTTGGCAGACGACATCATGGAGCCCTATCGTCCGTTTGTGGATCGGAAGGTGATGGAGTTGTATTTGTCGGGGAAGAAGGAGGTTGACAAAGAGTTTAAGGTGGCGATGTTATCGCTTTATTATGGTGATTTAAAGCGTGATGTATTAACGAAGACCACGGCGTCGCTTGTGAATGTGTATTGTCAAACTTCAAGGGTTGTATATTATCCTTGTCTATAAGTCAGGTGAGATGTGGGTATATGTTTCGATGAGTTTTTCGATCCGGAGCAAGCAGAAGAGGGTGCAGCGTGACAGTTTTGTAAAGGAATTGGTGAAGGATGGTTTCGTGAAGCTGTACACGACGATGTATGTTCGTTACTGCACGACATTGGGTAATGCGTTGATTCATAAGCGAAGGGTCATGGAGAAGATGTTGCCATTCGGTCGGATAAGTATTATTCTTGTAGCGGATCAGCAAGCGAGTTTATCGTATCACCATATTGGCACGAAACAGGATGAAAAAAAAGAGAAGGAACTGCCAAAAATTCCTGAATTAATAGAGTTTTTCTAAATTAAATTGATTTTAAAATAGTGATATTCAGTATTTTGTTTACTATTAGTTTTAAGTGATTGATTATTGAGGGGGATCAATGTGAAAGTTGCCGAGGTTTGCGGCATTCTGCTGTTTGTGGCTTCGTTGCTTGTGCTGGCTGCGCTGAAGTTGAGACCGATTGTTTGCTGTTTCTAAACATTTTTTCTCATTTTAATGTTGCATTATCCAAAAGTTTTGTATATTTGCAATCCAGAAAGTCAAGGAGAGCCCGCGCATTTGGAGCCGGATACTTTACCCTTGGCTTTCGCCTTTTATAGGAATTTGATAAAATAGAATTCGAGCTCCCCGTGTTTTAAGTGATTGATTATTGAGGGGGATCAATGCCGTGTGCAAATTGTCGTCTTGCTTTTGAATATTCGTAGCATCATTGTTATATTCGTAGCGTTCAATATCCGTCATAGACGGATTGCTCTTGTTCAAAATGCCTTCTGCGTGTTCCGCGAAGTTGTTTGTTTCGGTAGCCGACCCCTCCGCATGGCTGTAAAAGCCACGGGACGAAGAAGCCCCTGTTTTAAGTGATTGATTATTGAGGGGGATCAATGCCTTGCGGCGATCTGCTCCATGTCGGCCAGTTCGCTGTCGGCCATCGGGTCTTGCGTGT
>CAMIWN010000072.1:0-5322 GCA_946402445.1 uncultured Bacteroidales bacterium | reverse complement strand
CTTCGCTGTTCTTGCCGTAGAACATGTGCTCGATACGGAACAGGCCGATACCTTCAGCGCCGAAGTTAACAGCGTTCTGGGCATCTTCCGGGTTGTCGGCGTTGGTGCGGACACCCATCTTGCGGTATTTGTCAACCAAAGCCATGAACTGCTGGAACAGCGGGTTCTCGGTGGCGTTGATCATGCCGACGGGCTCTTCATAGACCCAGCCTTTGGAGCCATTCAAGCTGATGATGTCGCCTTCTTTGAACTGCTTGTCACCGATCTTCACGATGCCTTTTTCGAGGTCGATCTTCACGGCGTCGCAGCCCACGATGCAGCACTTGCCCCAGCCACGGGCCACGAGGGCGGCGTGTGAGGTCATACCACCACGGGCGGTCAGGATACCGTCAGCGGCACGCATGCCTTCCACGTCTTCAGGGTTGGTCTCCTCACGGACGAGGATGTTGGCCACCTTGGCAGCGCGGTATTCCTTAGCCTTTTCGCTGGTGAGGGCGATCTTACCAACAGCACCACCAGGACCTGCGGGCAGACCTTTGGCGATGACGGTGTGTTTCTTCTCGTCAGCAGCGTCGAGGATGGGGTGGAGGAGCTCGTCAAGCTGTTCGGGAGTGAGGCGCATGACGACTTCTTTCTCGTCGATGAGGCCTTCCTTCAGCATGTCGAGAGCCATGGTCAGAGCAGCGACACCCGTACGTTTGCCAACACGGCACTGCAACATGTAGAGCTTGCCATCCTGGATGGTGAACTCGATGTCGAGCATGTCGTGATAGTTCTCTTCGAGGATGCGGCGCACCTCGCAGAGTTCTTTATAGGTCTCGGGCATCAGCTCCTGCATGGATTGCATGTGCTTGTTCTGCTCGTTCTTGGTGTCATCGTTCAGCGGGTTGGGGGTACGAATACCAGCCACCACGTCTTCGCCTTGGGCGTTGATGAGCCATTCACCGTAGAACTGGTTGTCGCCAGTGGCAGGGTTACGGGTGAAAGCGACACCGGTAGCGGAGCCTTCGCCCATGTTGCCGAACACCATGGTCTGCACGTTGACAGCAGTACCCCAGTCATCCGGAATACCCTCGATGCGGCGGTAGGAGATGGCCTTCTTGCCGTTCCAGCTCTTGAACACGGCCTTGATACCGCCTTCGAGCTGAGCCTCAGCGTCATCCGGGAACTCGGTGCCAAGCACTTCCTTGATGCGGACCTTGAAGTCTTCAGCCAGCTGCTGGAGTTCTTCAGCCTTCAATTCGGTGTCTGACTTATATCCTTTGGCTTCTTTGTAAGCGTCGAGCATGTCGTCCAACTGCTTGCGGATGCTCTTGCCATCAGCGGGTTCAATGCCCTCTGCCTTTTCCATGACGACATCGGCGTACATCATGATGAGGCGGCGGTAGGAGTCATACACGAAACGGGGGTTGTTGGTCTTCTTGATCAAGCCAGGGATGGTCTTGGAGCAGAGACCGATATTGAGGACGGTGTCCATCATGCCAGGCATGGACTTGCGCGCACCAGAACGGCAGCTGACGAGCAGCGGGTTCTCGGGATCGCCGTATTTCATGCCCATGATGGCTTCCATGTTCTTCATGCCAGCGTGGACTTCATCCATCAGGCCAGCAGGAAGTTGGCAGTTGTTCTGATAATAAGCGGTGCAGCACTCGGTGGTGATGGTCAAACCAGCGGGTACAGGCAGCTTGAGCAGGCACATTTCAGCAAGGTTCGCACCCTTGCCGCCAAGCTCGTTCTTCATCGAAGCATTGCCTTCAGCGGTCTTCCCACCAAAGGTGTAAACGTACTTAGTCATTGTGTGTTACTTGTTTATAATTGTTTGAATTGAATAATAATCTTTCTGAAATTTGAAGCGGCAAAAATAAGAAAAAGAATAGTATTTTCCATCATTGGAATGACGTTTTTTTGCTACTTTTGCAATCTTATTAAGAAAAAAATTATGGGCTGTATCACTAAGTTGATTTTGACGGGTTTAGGCTGGTCCTTCGGAGGACCCATTGGAGGTATCATCGGTTATGCGCTTGGAAGTTTGTTGTCCAGCAACAGACCTCAAGTGATTCGTTCCGAGGTGAATGAACAATTTGGAAATACGGAGGAGAAGCGTGATTTCAACGTCACTTTGTTGGTGCTTTCCGCCGCTGTGATGAAAGCTGACGGAGGTGTCAAGAAGTCGGAACTCGACTATGTGAAGCGTTTCTTCCTTCAGAATTTCGGTCAGGAACGGGCGGAGAATTATATCAAGATGCTGCGCGACATCCTCGAAAAAGAATACAACATCTATGAGGTGAGCGCACAAGTGGGGCACTACATGGATTATTCCTCACGCTTGCAACTGCTTCATTACCTGTTCGGTATCGCTTCCGCTGACGGCAGCGTGTCGCAAGCTGAGGTCGATGTCATCCACACCATCTCGATGTACATGGGCGTGGTTGAATCGGATTATCTGTCCATCAAGGCCATGTTTGTGAGAGAAATCAACGCCACCGACAATGCCTACAAAATCTTAGGCGTCGATCCCAATGCCTCGGATGACGAAGTGAAGAAAGCCTATCGTGAGATGGCCAAAAAGAACCATCCCGACCTGGTAAGCAACCTGGGTGAAGACGTGAGACAAGCCGCCGAGAAGAAATTCCAGGAGATCAACCAAGCCTACGAAATCATCAAGAAACAGAAAGGAATTGCTTAAAACTGTTCTGTTTACCTAAAACCCCTCACCCCCGACCCCTCTCCCCAGGGAGAGGGGAGGATTCTACCCTAATCCTTTCTACCGAGAGATAACCCATATCGGGGTATCCTGTTCTCCGTTCTCCGTTTTCCGTTTTCTGTTTTCAATTAAAGAGTCTCCAGTTGATTCCAAAGAAGATTTTGCTGTCGCGCATAGGGTAGTGGGGGGCGATAAATGAGTTGTGGTTTCCCGTGAGAAGGAACATGTTGCTGTATTGGACGTAGATGTCGGCCTGTTTGACATTAATTGCCAGAGCAAGGTCGATGAACGGGAAATTGCCAATAAGGACATCATTTTGAAGATAGAAGGTCCTGAGTGCGGGCATATAGGCGTCAGCGTGGTATTTAGTGAAATACTGCACGGTGATGCTGGGATGCAAAGTCGCGGCTCTTTTGAAGATGGGCTGCGAGTATCCCACCTTCAATCGGCTCTGCAATAAAGGAAGATGGATGACTTCTTGTTCGCTGAGGACCTTATTTAGACTGAAAAACCCTTCAAACTGGAATCTCCTCAGGGTATAGGAGAATCCGCCATACACCATGCTTGCATTGACGATTCCGTCATATTGTACCGGTCGTGCCTCTTGATTGAAAAAGATGAAGTCGTTGATGGTGGTGGACTTGATGCCTGCATAAAATGTTTTGTATTGCCCACGTAGGTTGATGGTGAAATAGGTAGAGGCGTTGAAGTCGTTCTCCCAGCGGAAGTGGTTGGAGTAATAACTGGTCTCAAACCAGGTAGGGGACTTCCGTTTCAGGTCGATATCAAACACCAAAAGCGCGTTTCTCCCGAAACTATGTTCGCTTTTCCCAAACCGTTGTTTCCACTGGCCATTGAGGTCGAAATCACCGATCTGGTAGCCGAGTGTGACCAGCTGGGCATGACCCGTGATGGTAGTCAATCCGAACAGGTTCATGATGAGACCGCCGTGCAGGATGATTTGGGAATGACTTCTTTCTTGAATTATTTTTGATTCTATATAATCATAATGTTTTATTCTATAATAGTCATAATTAATTCCAGCATAAAGGTAAAAAGGAACGTCATCTGAGTAGTTTTGATAGCCAAGGCTGTTCCAGGTGAGGCTGTTTTGGAAGGCTTGCACGATGGTGGTGTCGGTAGTTTTGGCATTGAATAAGGTGTCGTAGGAGGCGTAGAAGGGTAGGTCAGCGGAGGTCTCGTTAAAGTACAGTTGATTTTGTTGGTAGGCGAAGCTATGGTTGATTCGTCCCAAGGTGAATCTTCTTTTCCTGCTTGTTATGGGGGTGTCGTTATGCAACAGCGTGTCGGCAGGCAACTGTTCGAGACTATCCGTTGATAGAAATCCAAGGCTATCGATGGTCAGTTGCTTGATACTATCGATGGTCAGTTGCCTGATGCTATCGATGGTTTGGAGGTTCAGTGTACTGTCGTTCAGGATGTTAAGTTGATCTGGATTGGGTTTGGTGTTTTGTTTATATTGAGGGAGTAGGTTGAAATAGTGATGGAATCCCCATCTGGAGGTTTTGATATAGTTATTGGCGTTGTTCAACTGAGTCAGGATGACTGCGTTATCGCTTTCTATCTGTTGTGAATAGATGCTGTCGTAAACGATGCCGCCATTTTCTTGCATATCGAGTTTATTGCGGATCCAATAGGCGTTGGCTCGGTACCGTTGGTCTTTGGTAGTATATAAGGCGTTAATCCAGAAGTAGTTATTTTCAACTTTGCTATTTGTGTAAAGGCCGGGGGAGTAATTGATGTTATATTCGAAGGAAAGATAGAGCCCTTGTTGGATTTGTCGTCCGAAGCGGAAGTTGAGGTGTTGTTCATTATCGCCGTTGGTCATGACGTAACGGATTTCGGAGTAGGGAAGGAGTGAGAGGTAGGTTTTCAGGTCTTTTTCGGTTTTGACATAGTTGGTGAAGGATGGGATGGTGAGGTCGAATCCGACAGAGGGTTGGGTTTGAAGGCACATAGGTTTGTGAGCGGTGCCTATGTTGGAGAGTGTTGAATAGAGGGTTTGGTTTTGTCCGAGCAGGTCGAAGTTATTCGCGTGGAAGGTGGCTGTGTCGAGGTAGTAAGGTGTTTTCAGGGATATGGAGTCGAGCGAAGTAGGGTAGAAGGTCACCAAGGTTGAGTCAGCGCTATTTTGTTGTGATACAGCGTTGATGACGAACAAAAGTGAAGATAATATTAGGAGGATGCTTCTTTTCAATCTGCTAATTATTTAATCGGCGAATTTAGTGTTTTTTTTTCATCTGGGAAGGTTTTGGAGTTAAGAATTTAGATAGAGGTGAGTTTGAGCTACCCCGTTAGGGGTTCTATCTCGGTAGAACAAGACGTTTGAGTGTTTTAAGTTACCCCGTTAGGGGTTCTATCTCGGTAGAACAAGACGTTTGAGAGGTTTGAGCTACCCCGCTAGGGGTTCAATCTCGGTAGAAGGAGAATTTAGAATTTAGAATTTAGAGGGAGCTACCCCGTTAGGGGTTAAACCTCGGTAGGCCCAGGGTAGAACGCTCCTCCTCTCCACAGTGGAGAGGGGGCCGGGGGGTGAGGCCCTCCTAAATCAAAAAAGCCCTCTCGCTTTCGCGGAGGGCTTTCCTGTATGGGTGGGC
>CAMIWN010000071.1:0-5426 GCA_946402445.1 uncultured Bacteroidales bacterium | reverse complement strand
ACAAACAATGGTTATCTCGTTATTTTTTAACAAGATAACCATTTTTTTCTTATCAAAAAATAAAAAAAGAGGATGACTACTTTTTAGTCACCCTCTTTTTTTGTAGTACAAAGACGTTGTTTTTTACTTGACTAAAACTTTCTGGGTTTCCACGCGACCGCTTTGGTCTTGGATTTTGAGCAGATAGGCTCCTGACGAAAGATGGTTCAATGTGATGACAGGTGTCGTGCTCTCCAACACTTTCTGTCCTGTCAAGGTAAATATTTCAGCCTTCACGAAATGTTCGCCGTTGATGTGGATTTGGTCTTCAATGGGGTTAGGAGCGACGATGAACTGACTGTTGGCAGTGTGTTCAGAAAGCTTGGTGACATCAATCAAATCAATTTCCACCTCGTGCACGTCATAATAGACGATGCTGTTCCCATCGTTGTAAAAGAGTTCGATGTCATCATTCAACGCTTCGGCTCCCCCATAGTTCGACTGGCAAATGGCATCGATGGAGTTGTTATCCGGGTAAGTGTATTCGATGGTCTTGACATGGTTGGGTGACCATGCGCCGTTTTCCCATAAAGTCTTTGTGATTTTGTTCGGTTTAAACGTGTCTTTATATTCGTAAACCTGTTTTTCCTTATTAATCCAGTTAGGGATGTCCCATTGCATGGTGACAACTTCTTGGATTTCGTGGTTGTGATTGTAGGTAATCTCTTGTTTTTCCTCGTTCATCCAAGCCCCACCATTCCAGCTTTGAAGCAAGATAGTGGTGTTAGTGCCTTGAGTTTCAATAGTATATAAGAATTGATTATCAAAGTTATTACCATTCCATTCTTTGATAAGGATGGTTTGTTCTGGATCGTAGGAATACATGTGCTTTTTGATGTTAACCCACTGTCCGTTTTCCCATTTTTGGAACAGTTCTTCTTGGATGAGAGGATTGAAGTCATCATCGTTATAGCTGATGGTGGTCATTTTATCGTTGACATACTCATCCTCCCATTTTTGCGTCAAGATTACTAAGGGCATGAGGTTGTAGTTGTATTCGTATGTGGTGAGGGAATAGGGTTTCCATGTGCCCAGATCTTGAAAAGAGGTGGTGATTTCAGCAAGGAAATACTCGATTTCGTCATAACTGAAATTGTCGCGGAAGAGTGTGATGGCATCCTCGTTTTTATGATATACGGCACGTGAAGGAGCGATATCGTTGCGCAGGGAGGGAGTTTGTTGGTGCAGTGCTTTGTTCACCAGTTTCATGTCGATGGCATGTTGTGCGTTTCCTGTCATGCCAAAAATAATCAAGGCGAATAGGAGTAAACTACTTTTTTTCATATACGTTGTGATTTTGTTGATGATACGGATGTTAGAATAAAGAATGGTTAGTTTGCTGGTGTTTTGATGACGTCAAATCCATGCAGGATGCAGTCAACGAGTTCATGGTCTTCATCGTAGATGCAGTAGCGTTCGCGACCGTGGAGGCGAACTTGGTTTTGGTCGTTTTTGTAAACGGTAAAGAGAATGTCTTCGTTGTAGTTATGGAAACTCAGGTCGGAGTCGTTTTCGTTGAGGTTGGCGGCTCCGGTAAAGACCTTGTTGATTACATCGGGGATGATGATTCTTAAACTCACGCTGTTGTTCTCGAGCGGGGTGATGTCGATGGTGACATTGCGATAAACGACGACGCCTTCAGTGGGCAGCGGGGCATAACAAGCCTCATCAGGGTTAGCCTCATAATGACCCACGATGTCGTCTTTGGTATAGCCGTAGAATCGACTCCAGGCGTTGTCATCCTCGTGGTCACCGCATGCGTTGAAAGCCATTGCGCTTACAAGCATGAGCAAGAAGATTATAGGTTTTTTCATGGATTAACGAATAATGAGTTTTTGAATGGTGTGGTTGTTTTCTATAAGGTACATGCCGGCAGCCAAGTCGCTGATGTTAAGGCTAATCGTTTGGGTGTCGCGATAAGGGATTGACTTCAGGAGCTGGAGATGCTGGTTGTAGAGGTTGATGATTCCGTCGCAAGGTCTGTCCCAGGTTAGGTTGACTTGACTTTTTGCTGGATTCGGGAAGATAGAAGGGGCTGTTGCGGGATTCTCGTTGACGGTGAAGAGGGTCTTGTCGAGGACGCCGATGGTGTATTGTCCGGTCATCAGGTTATCGACATGGAAGCGTCCGAGTTTCCAGGTGCCTTCTTGTGTGTAGGGGATGGTGTGCCAGGTGTCGGTAATCCCTGAGCGGTAGAGGAGGACGGCGGAGTCATTTTCGGTGTGAATGATGTCGCCGTCGTTGTTGATGTTGTTGGAATACTTGAAGATGCCGGTGACCTCGGCCTCTCCGAAGTCATGTCGAATCACATTCCAGTAATGTGAGGTGGAGAGGGTCATGCCGATGATTTCGGGGTCGTCTTCGGGGCGAACCAGGTGTCCTTCAACGCGGATTAAGGTGGAGTCGCTGACGCTGGTAACTTTGGTTTGGAGGTTCTCGACGGTGAAATTGATGGGTGCAGTGGCCATCATGTTTTGGTCTAATTTGGCGTCGAGGAAATGGTTGTAGTAGTCGGTGAATGCGGCCACGGGTTCAAAGTCGAGTGTCACGTTCACGCTTTCTTCCAGGCCGTCCCATCCTACCAGTGCGGTTTGCAGCTGTCCGTCAGCACTCATAAAGGTGACCTCCACGCGGTTGTCGTGTCCTACATGGGAAGGGCCTTTGTGCTGATAAGTCATCCTGACTTCCACGTCGTATTGCGAACCGTTTGGGCTGATCTGGCCTATTCCCACATCGTAATGAGGCATGCCGCCGCAGAAGACGTAAGTGTCGAAGAACCCTGTCATGTCAATGCCCGTGGCTTCGGTGAGGGCGTCACGCAGCTGCTCAGAGGTGGCGGCGCCGAAAGAGTAGGTCTCTAAGTAATGGCGTATGCCGTTGAGGAAGTTGTCGCGGCCCATATAATTCATCATGGTGTTGACGATGACGGCGCCACGGTCATAAATGGCCTTGCTGTCGTAGGTCATGTCCAAGGGCATGTTGTTTAACGGGATCCAGTTGTTTTCCTGGTTACACCAGTTGGTGATGGATCGCATCAGGCTGTTCATCCCTGTTTGGAAGTTGTCTTCGCCGTAAACACCAACACGGTAGAACTGACCGCAGAACTGTGCGAAGCCCTCGTTGAGCCACATGTCGCCTGCCGTGGAGCAGGTGACTTTGTTGCCGAAATACATGTGCGACAGCTCATGAGCCACATATTCTTCTTGGGTGGTGTTACCGTTGATGATGTCGGCGGCCATGGCGATGTTATCGGTGTGTTCCATGCACCCTTTTTCTGTGCTGACATAGCCGATACGGTTGAAGGGGTAAGGGCCGAAAGTCTCTTCATAGAAAGCGGCGATGGCTTTGACATTGGCGAAGGTGCCAGGTACATTGCTCATCTGGTAAGGCTTGGCAAAGACCTGCACGGGGATGTCGCGTTCAATGCCATGATAGGTGTCTTCCCATACCTGATAATCGCCGATGGCGAATGAGATGTGATAGGTGGCGATTTCCTGAGGGGTCTCCCAATGCCATGTGGTAGTGCCGTCACCGTTGTCGAAGGTGTTGAACAGGTTGCCGCCACAAATGGCTTTCTTGTTGTTATCTACCGTAATATATAAGGTGTAGGTGGCTTTGTCGGTGAAGTTGTCAACACAGGGGAACCAGGTCTTGCCGAGGTTGTGCGGCTGGCTGTCGAAGCCCACACCGAGGTTATAAACATAGTTGCTTCCCCACCATTCCACGCCGCCCCAGGTCTCGCTGAAAGTGTTGCCTCCATAGCGGACATCGAGCGTGATGTTCTCGCCCGCATTGGCGGTTTCATCGATGACGATAGTGAGGAAGTCGCCTTCTTGATGGAAGTCGGTCACGCTGTAAGATTCCGTGGCAGCATCCGTGACAGTGAGGCTTTTCAGCTCCAGCACGAAGGTGTCGGTGGGAGCCGTCACAGTGATGTCAATAAATGCCTCCCCCTGGAGGGTGTGGCTGCTGAAGTTGAAATCCCACAGACGGATTTCATAATGAGTCACGTCAAAATTCTCGCCGGCAGTCTGTGCCCAGCCATTGCCCAACAGGGCAATCATACCAATAATCAGAATAAATCTTTTTATCATATCTATATAAATTCTTAATTCTTAATTCAATGTAATGGCATCAGTTTCAATAGTGTTACTCTCATGCAACGCTCGGTCGAGGAGACGCACCTTGAATTTGATGGTGTCGTTGGGTGAAAGTGGATTGAAAACCATCATTTTATAATCGATAGTACCCGAGATGGCTTTTTCTTCTTCAGTGAATATCAGGCGTTTGAACCTCGCATTGAAACTGATGGTGTCGTATTGTTGAGCTTGTTGGTTCCAGCTAAGCAAGGGGGTCTCCACGAAAGTGGTTCCATCCCATTTCAGATAATCGATAATTAGATTGTAATAATGAGGATCGTGGGGACCGAAGGGATAAATGGAGTCGGCATCGTCGAGGCCCAGGTCGCCGTCGCCATCGGTATAGCCGATGGAAAGCACCACCTCACCCGTCAAGGTGCTGTCGGCATTCATCAGGTAACTTAGCCCTTGATAGGTGATTCTTGGCTCAATGGGATACTCCACCTTCTCCTGACAGGCGGTCAGGACGAGGCAAGCGAAGAGTGCTATGACCAGAGACTTTTTCATCATTTTGCAAAAATAAACATTTTTATATGTTGCGATGCCTATTTTACCTCTAAAAACTTCATAATTCTAAATTTATTCTTATCTTTGCCGCCGAATAAAAAATGACCGTATTGCACTGCGATGGAGACTTTGCGTTGACATCAAAGCCGATGCGGCACTAAATACAGTCTGATCCAAAAGTAACACACCTATGGAAAAGAGAATAGGCACCGTCATCATTTATGTAGGAGACCGTCAGTCGGCTCCTCAGCTTAACGAGGTGTTGTCGCGACACGCCGACATCATCATCTGCCGCCAAGGCTTCCCAAGAGATAGTTATAGTCTTATATCTGTGGTCTTTGAAGGCACCACGGATCGTATCGGTTCCCTTACCGGCCAACTGGGTCGCGTTGAGGGTATTGAGGTGAAGTCGGCGCTGCTACCCGTTAAGAATTAAGAATTTAGAATTTATAATTTAGAGGGAGATACCCCGTTAGGGGTTTAACCTCGGTAGAAGGAGAATTTAGAATTTATAATTAAGAATTTAGAGGGAGATACCCTGGGGGGTTAATCTCGGTAGAAACCCTGGGTAGAACGCTCCCCCTCTCCACAGTGGAGAGGGGGTTGGGGGGTGAGGTTAGGGGTTTAACCTCGGTAGAAAGAGAATTTAGAATTTATAATTTAGAATTTAGAGGGAGATACCCCGTGGGGTTTAATCTCGGTAGGCCCCGGGTAGAACGCTCCCCCTCTCCACTGTGGAGA
>CAMIWN010000070.1:0-5672 GCA_946402445.1 uncultured Bacteroidales bacterium | reverse complement strand
AACAAACCTATTGGTCAAATTAAATATGCGCTACTTTAATTCCGCCAACGGGTTACAATGAAAAAATGTAAGATTTCGGTCGTTCCCACGATATAATAGCAAACGACCGAAGGTAATGACCACCGAAGAGTTCAAACGAGACATCTTGCGACTGCAACCCCGCTTGCAGCGGACTGCTGAATGCATTGTGGGTGACCCCGACAGTGCAGCGGATGCTGTTCAGGAAGCCGTCATCTCTTTGTGGAAGCAACGGGCGACCATCAGCGGACAGGACATGGAGAAGCTCAGCCTGACCGTCGTGAAACGTCGGAGTATCGATCTGCTGAGGAAACAGAAACCCACCATGCCCATCGACGAGGAATGTCTGATGCTCGCCGAGCCACCGCAGGACGACAACGAGGAACGCTACCGACTGGCCCGAAAACTCGTCGAGCAACTGCCCGAACGTCAACGCAACACCATCCTGATGAAATATGAGGACGGCCTCAGCAACGAAGAAATCGAAAAAGCGACGGGCATGAGCAGCACCCATCTGTATGCAACACTGTCGCGCGCCTACAAGTCGTTACGTGAAGCCATAAAACAATATAAGGAGGAACAATCATGAAACCTGAAAACGAAATCAACGAGGAAGTCCGCCAGCTGCTCAACAGCCTGGAAGAACACGGGAAGAACGCCCGCCTACAAAAGGAACTTGGCGACTTGATTGACCGTCTTGCCCAGGAGGAAAAGATGCTTGCCATGCCGCACAAGCATAGAACACTCACCCCGCTTTGGTGGGCATTAGGTGCCGCAGCGGCATGCCTTCTGTTTTGGCTGCTCGTCAAACCGAACGCGAAACAGCAACCTGAGAGGAAACAGGAAATCCTTGTTGAAGAAACGAAAAACCTTGATTCCGTCAAGACCGAAGTGGACGATGCCGTGTTTGAACAACCTGTTGCTAATGAAACCTATTTGGCAGAAGAGACCCCCATCGTTCCACAAAAAGCCCCGATGAAAAAGGAGAAACCAAAGACTCAAATCATCGAAGAAGTGGTCGAACAGCCCATGCTTGCCGAGGTCAAGCCGACGGAGCCCAAAGACACTACGAATATTGGATCCAACACCATACCCACTGAAAACGAAACGCCTTCAGCCGTTCAAAAGCCCCAGCGGAGAGTCATCCGGAGCCTCAACCTGGTGTGCTACGAATGTCAGAAGGACCCCGAATTCTTCACCAAACCTGTCATGGAAGACAGGACCTTATTCGGTCAGCCGCAAGACCCGAACATGAAAAACGGATCGCTGGCCTTGGAAATCAAACTCAATTAAAACTTGGAAACCATGAAACGCATCATTTTATCAATAGCCATTCTTTTGGCTGCACAGATAGGCTTCGCACAGGAAGAAGTCGCCATCGAGCAAAACATCAACCAGCGCATCAACAAGCTGGAAATCAACCCTGGATGGAACGTCAAACTCATTCACCATGAGGCCGACAGCGGCTACCGCGTGGCCATCATCACCGAAGAAGATTTGGCGGCACGGGCCTACAATGTGCAGCTCTGCAACGTCAAAGACTCAACCTTGACCATCCTTGAGAACACCCAACTGCCCCGAGGCACCGTGGTGGAGGTTGAAGGCCCCATAAACTTCGGGCAAATCAACCTTTTGAACAATGCTACGGCTGAGGCGGATTATGTCGTTGCCTCCGCAGCATCTGTACCGGAGGACTGGACCAACCTCAACCTTTGCATGTATTCAAGTTTTCATGTCCGGCACTATCACATTCCCAACCCAGAAAACTCGCCCGGTATGAAGATTTGGGACCATGCCCAACTGACTATCGATACCCTTTCGGGAGAAGGCAATGTCATGATGAGTGTTTATGAAGGAGTTTTTCAATACGGAACAGATATCTTGCGAGGCAAAATCACGCTGAATGAATACGGGGACACTTCCGATTGGCCTTATATGCAAGAAAAAAATTGTAGGGTAATCAAAACCAAGGATGTGGATGGCGAACTTGTCACCACCGACCGCAGAAAGATATGGAATGACGCGCTAGTTCTAGGCGTAGGAATCGGCATACAACAAGGCAACACGCCAACAAATCCCAACAGCCCCTTCTTGCAATACAGCACATTGTCCGTCAACATCGGTTTTACCACCTATCTCAAACTCGGCAACCGCTGGGGCTTGCGCACTGGCCTTCAATGGAACGAGAATAGGAAGTCGCTATGCCACCAGGTAAAATACGAAAACGATGAATTGATCGTGGTTGATGGTCAGGGTGACTATCAGCGCAACCGACTGTATAACCTATATATGGGCATTCCCGTTTCATTGGACTATTATCTTGGCAAAAGGCTAACCGAGAGCTTCTCTTTGGACTTGTACTGCGGTCGCCTATTAGGGGAAACGCTCGTCACTAGCAAAGACCCAACCAAGCCCTTTGGTCTCGTTCTTTTCCCTGGGACAAAAGATCATCTTGACAACATCTTCAACCCTTGGAAACTGGAAGTGGGTCTCAGTTTCAACACCCGTCATCTTGGCATCATCCATGGTGTGAGGGTCTTCACCAACCTGCTGCCTGAGTACAAGCCAGGGGTCACGACGGACAAGTTCAGGAGTGTTGGCATTGAAATCAAACTATAACAGATTCTTCATGCCGTATTGTAAGGTTGTTTTACTAACTTTGCGGCATGAAATGGTTTTGTCAGATAGCATGTTGCTTGGTATTGTTCTTCTTGAACTCTTGTGGGAACAAGAAAGCGCCTGTTCCAACTGAAGTGATGGAACAAGCGAAGAACCAATATGATAGCGGTTTTGTTTGTCTTCAGGAGAACAGTTTGCTGTCGGCATTGCCTCATTTCTTCGAGGTGGCCCATTCTCTGGAGCGGTTGCCCGAGGACATGACGGATGAGGAGATGCTGCTTGCCTCAAAGGCCTATTATCAGATGGCGAATGTGTTTGGACCTAAGATGGAACATAACGCTGAGATTGACGCGCTACACCAGGCTTTGAGTTATCAGAATGCCATCCATGACACTGTTTGGATGGTTCGCTCAAGCTTGCAGATGGCCAGTGCTTTGGAAATCATTCAGGAAAACGATTCGGCATGGCTTTATCTCAATAAAGTGATGCCACTTCTTGATACCGTTTCTGGCGATGTAGAGGATTATATCAGTGCCCGACAGCTGTTGTCGTTTTTGTTTTTCGACAACCGGCAGATCGACTCCTGCTTGGTGACTCAGAGACAGCTCATTGCTTTTAAGGCACGGCGTGGCATGGACACCAAAAACGACTCGGTGAGTATGGGGATAAACCTGTTTTTTGCGAGTCGTCATGAAGCGTCAAAGACTTATCTGCTTAAAGTGCTGGAGGCTGATTATGGCGATGTGGAGCGTGGTGCCATCATGTCGCTGTTAGGGCAGATCTATGAAGAGGAAAACAAGCCCGACAGTGCGGCGTTGTTCCATAGCTTCAATCCGACCTACGTGGAGGCGGAGTCGGAACGCGTGAGTGATGGGATGTTGGTTTTGAAACAATACGAGCAGTTCAAGGCAGAGCGCGACGCGAGGCTTGATGCCTTGCGGGAGCAGAAGGCAACACGGAAGAGGAGAACCACTTGGCTGTGGTGCGGCTTGGCCTTGTTGCTGTCGGTAATCGCTGTTTTGGTTATCGTTAAGCAGCGGGGAAAACGCAAGGCTTCCTACGCAGCGGGTCGGTCGCAGTTCGAGCAGTCGGATATCTTTGTGCGTATCCGTGAGCGGTTGGCTGCCGATGCCCCCAGGATTTCCTCAAAGAACGTGGACGACTTCTCCCATTTGGCCCTGAGCCAGGCCGACTTTGAGGCCTTGAAGGATGCTGTGGACGCAGCTTTTAGCGGTTTTGCCTCCCGTTTGGCGGCAAGTTACCCCGACCTTAGCCCTGCCGACATCAACGCTTGTTGCCTTTCTTTGATGGGGTTGAGCCATGCAGAGATGGCCGTGCTGCAAGGGGTGAAGTACAACTCGTTCACCAACCGTATCACGAAAATCAAGAAAGTCCTTGGCACGGAAGAGAACCTTTCGGCTTACCTGAAGAAGATGCTGAAAGAGGGCTGAAAAGATCCAATTTGTGTGAAAAAGTGCCTTTTGTGCGGCAAAAACGCCCAAAATGTGTGTGAAATGTGTGTTTGTTTTTTGCAAATGGCCTTGGTTTTTGCTATAATTTTGTATGCAAATTCAAAAACGCAATGCCATGAACATAAATTTCAAACTTTCAGTCGCCTTTGCGCTTGCGATGCTTATCGGGGCCAAGGCCTTTGCGCAGGAGTGGGAGTACTCCATCCCTTATTACATGGCAGATCCAGAAATGACTCGCCAGTATTGCGCATACGAATTGTCGGATGGGCGAATTATTATCAGTGCCCAGTTGCTTTACAATGACGGCTCTTATCCCTATTTTTATCCACCACATAATGCACTGATAGCATTGTCGGCTAACGGTGAGGAACTGGCGCAAATGGATTATTTCAAGCCTGGATATTGGGCTTCATCCTATAATCCGTATGTGTTTGAAGATGAGAACGGAGAGGTGTTTGCGTTGATGTCGTACAGTCCTGACCACGACCCTGACTACTTCAACTATTTCCTGAATTACGAGAATCCGCCGACCGATGCCATTCTTGGACTTTACAAACTCAACGATGATTTGGAAATCGTGGAGAGTTTTGAGTACAGTTTTCCAATTGATACGGCTCAAGGGCAGGATAACATGCTGCCATGCGACGCAAGCGGCAACATTTTCATCCATTCCGCTATTCTTGATGATGGCTATATTGTGGGGGCCTACACAAAAAGTGTGAGTCTAACCAGCAATCCGACAGGAAAAGATTCTCTGTTTTTCTTCAGGATGAACTTTGAAGGTGATTTGTTGGCCAATGTCGGCATTGAAACTAATTATTCCGGTATGCAGTGGCAAGGGGCGTTTTGGCGTGAGCAAATGGTGAGTACAGATAATGGATACATATATTACAGCCGTCAGCAAAACACGCCACCTGCACCAAATAGTGTTGGCGAAAACCGTGAATATGCCGGAACTGTAGCATATTTGGACAAAGACTTTAACTTGTTAAGAACAAGAAAACTGGTGCATCCAGGTGGTAACGGTGGCGGTTTTTATTGGTTTGACGATGTGTCGGTCGTTCGGAGCGACCATAACACGACTTATATGGCCACCCGTTCAAGCAGGCATAGTTCGGCGGGAAAAAGCAATTGCTTCCTGTACGAATTTGACGATGACATTGAAAACACGCAAGAAATCGTTCCCATTACCAATGAAATTGAGCGTAAGTCTGATGACCATGACTTTGTGGCTGAATGTAAGGCTGTTGAGGTTGGCGACGACCATTCCGTTTATTTCTGTTATTCATTGAATGTGGGATTTGATTACGGTGATTCATGGATAGTCATTGAAAGATTTGATGAAGACTTCAACACGATACAAACAGTTTACTATGGCACTGATTCAGACCGCCAATGTTATGTTGCTGAAAGTATTTCTTTGACAAACGATGATGGTGTCTTGTTGGTTTTGGAATCAATAAAACTTGATGACTTTAATATAGGTGCAACTTCTGTTGTAAAGTTTCCTGCCGAGGCTTTTGTGGGCATCGAGGAGGCGCATGAGAATGGGCTGAAGGTGGC
>CAMIWN010000069.1:0-5892 GCA_946402445.1 uncultured Bacteroidales bacterium | reverse complement strand
TGCTCTTGCATTCCCGGTTCGCAGACAACCACGCTGCAAATCTAAGGTTTGCAAACAAAAGGAACAAACAAATCGACATGAAGAAATTATTATTGACCATCACAGCGCTCTTGTTCGCATTCTCAATAATGGCACAAGAAAAAGAGTTAAAGACTATTCCACTCGAAGACATCGAGAAACAATGGGAAACAAAAACCATTGACAACGTGATCAATGGGAGCATCGGCATCATGCTCGAAAGCTTCGACATGACCTGGCCTACCTGGATGGTGGGTGCCGTACGTGAGACCATGGAAAAAGGTCTCGACAAAGAAGTGCTCGACCCAGAAACGGGGTTGACGGTCACTGTCGATGCCAAAAACGACTTCGTTGAGCTGAAAGATTTCGGTACCGACGCCGCATATATGTCGGCACATGTCTGGGATCGAAAGAACGGGCACCGACTGCTTGCCATCCGCTTGGGCAAACCCACAGACCCATGTCTGGAATTCGTGTGCTTTTACGACTATGACGCACAGCAAAAGACCCTTACCCCTGAACCTGACATCCTGAAAGGCTACCGTTGGAGCGACAGGGAAACTTTCACTCAGATCTACTATCAGTTGCCAAGGACGGGTAACGAACTGACGGCAGATGAATGGTCAGAAGAGGACGGACCCCTGCGCCATACGTTCACCTGGGATGGCATGAAACCCGTCTATAGCAAGACTGAACCCTTCGACCCAGATGAATACTGGAATCAGCCCATCGACGTCAATTTTGACGGTGCCAATCCAAACATCAAAGACTTCGTCACCGCCCTGCTCTCACGCGAGGAAATCGGCGAATCGCTCAACAGCATGAAACAGAGCTGGGATCTGTTCCTCAACGGGATGAAACAGATGCCTGGTGAATCAATCACTGCCGACACACAAAACGGATATATCTGTTACGAATCGGAAGATACAACGGAATCGAAAACAGTGCGTCTGGTCATCGAGTGCTGCTACTGGAACTATGCCGACAAACAACACAAATTAGTGGCGCTCACCAATGACCTCTATATTGATGGCAAGCCTGTTTTTGGACAATATACGGGTATTGAATTCTATGTTTATGACCATGCCACAAAGAGTATGAAAATAGCCTTTGGTCCCGATCTGGGTGTCGATTTCGATACCCCTTCTGACACGGATGCCATTACTCATTCATTGCCCCGTCAAGGCAAAACGATGGTGATTACCGCCCATACTCCTTCTGGCAAGACAGAGAAACGCCTGACTTGGAACGGTTCAAATTTCAAATAACGGCATAATAAAGAAGTAGCAGCAGAACGCACCACACGATAGTCCATATTGGCACCAGCACCTTGAATCGGGTGTGTTTGGTCTTGTGACGAAAGACTACCATGCCCAGCCAGCAACCGACTCCTCCACCCAGTCGGGCGAGCCACAGCAGCGACCGTTCCGGGATACGCCTACTTCCTTTCTGTTTCGAGAAGGCTTTGTCGAGGCCATACATCACGAAAGCCAAGACGTTGATGGCGATAAGGTAACCAGAGATCACTAGTCAAAAAAAATAATCAAAACAGGCACGTTGAACCGTAAAAGGCCTGACTTTAGTATTAGCCACAGCCAGATGCTCGGGATGCTGGGCATAGACTTTCAGTGACGCTTCGTCCTCCAAAGTACTATCCAACATCAGGTCGGCAGTTGATGAAGCCAAACGGCCACTGGCCTGGACCTTCACGTCAATCAAGCCCGGCACCTTCCCTACCAAGCCTTCCAGCCCCTCTTTAATACCAGCTTTCACAGTTTCCTTCTCTTCCTGCGACAAAGCCGGATTCAGGGTCCACAAAATAATATGCTTTACCATATAACGCTATCCATTTATTCGCTGCAAAGATAGAAAAATAAGTAATTTTGCAACAAAGTAGCTGCTTTTTGCGAATAAAAAACACACGTTTGAAACGTTTTTCCTATTTTTGCACTATCACAAGCAATATACCATGCAAAACGAAATACAAACAGAAACCCAATCCGAAACCAAAACCACAAAATGCCTTAATTGCGGCAAAGAGTTCGAAGGAGCTTTCTGCCCCGATTGCGGACAGAGTGCTGAGACCAGTCGCTTTACACTGAGATTTATTTGGGAGAATCTCTTCACGGCTATTTTAGGTAGGGACGGAGGCGTTATCTATACCTTTAAGAACCTCTTTTCGCGTCCAGGAAAGATGATTGTTGAGATTCTCGACGGGAAACGTAAAAAATACCTCTCCCCTTTCCCTTTGCTGTTTCTGGCCTTAACTATATACATCCTGATCTTTACCCTTACAGGCAGTAAAGGAGGTGAAGTAACAACCGACTTGAATTTTGATTTCTCCAACAATGCAGCAGCGAATTCACAAATATCTCACGAATTCAACCAGCTCTTCGTCAATGCGTTCCACTTTTACTTCAACCATTACACGCTGTGCTATATGCTCACCCTGCCTTTATTCGTCATCGCGGCTAGGCTATGTTATGGCAAACAAAACCGAAAACGCTATTATTGGGCTGAATACATCGTCGCCGTGGTCTATGCTTTAGTTATTTTAGTGTTGTACCGCTGTGTAATCAACCTCATTTATCCCATCTCACCTAACATATACCAAACCATAACATTATTAGAACCGATTGCCATCATCACTGCTTTAACGGCTTGTTTCAGAAAGATGATGGGATTCAGCACGATCAAAACAATCTGGCGCAGCACCCTAACAACAGCCCTCTATTACATCATGCTTAGCGCAATTGTAATCATTGTCATCCTCTTCATCTTACTTTATCTCGGCTTCAAATATATGAAATAACATCACTTCGCTCGCAATATTTCAAACAGAAAAAGGGCCGCCACATCGTGACAGCCCTTTTTCAGTCAGATTGAAGAGGATTACTTCTCCACTTCTTTCTTCAGTCTCTCCGTCAACATCGGGACAATCTTGTGCAGGTCTCCAACAATGCCGAGGTCGGCAACGCTGAAGATGGGCGCGAACTTATCCTTGTTGATGGCGATAATGAAGTCAGACTCTTCCATACCAGCGAGGTGTTGGATGGCGCCGCTAATACCGCAAGCCATGTAGAGGTTCGGACGGACGGTCTTACCAGTCTGACCCACCTGACGGTCATGAGGCATCACGCCATTGTCAACCATGGCACGTGATGATGACACCACGCCACCGATGACGTCGGCCAAAGCCTGGAGTTTGTCGAAACCTTCCTTGTTCTGAACACCACGGCCACCGGAAACCAGAATCTTGGCATCGGCGATATCGACCACGGTCTTGTCTTCCTTGATGGTCTCCACCAGTTTCACTTTGAACTTGGTGGTATCGAACTTCGGCATGAAGTCGGTGATGACACCTTGACGGCCTTCCTCACGTTGACGTTTCTGCATCACGCCAGGACGCACGGTGGACATCTGCGGACGCGTGTTCGGGCAGATAATGGTAGCCATCAAGTTACCACCGAAAGCAGGACGGGTCATGCGGAACTGAAGTTCACCATTGCTCTTCTCGTCAGCAACGACCTCGAGTTTGGTACAGTCAGCAGTTAAACCAGTCTTCAGACGCGCGGCAATACGAGGAGCCATGTCACGACCGATGGTGGTGGCACCGTACAACACGATGTTGGGGCAACGATCTTTGATGATCTGGTCCACAACCTGAGTGTATTGCTCACTCAGATAGTCCTTCAGCTCGGGACAATCGGCCACGATGACTTCATCGGCACCAAACTCAATGAGTTTCTGAGCTTGATCCTTGACACCACAGCCAAGCAGCATAGCCACGACCTTCTGACCGAGAGCATCGGCCAAGTCGCGAGCCTTCCCTAAAAGTTCGAAAGCAACGGATTGGATGACACCTTCACGTTGTTCTGCGAAAACGAATACGTTCTTATAATCTTTCAATTCCATAGCTGTAACTTTTAGATGATGTGTTTTTCTTTCAGTTTCTTAACAATCAGCTCGACAGCTTCTTCTTCACTCACCTCATGAACCTCACCCGGGGCCTTCATGGCTTTCGGGAAGCTTTGGAACACCTTAGTGGGAGAACCGCTCAGTCCGAGCTTGGTCTCATCGTAGTCGATCTTGTCGGCACCCCAGACCTCAACCTCGCGGTTGTAGGCCTCGACGATGCCGCTGACGGTCATGTAACGAGGCTCAAATGCTGAAGCCAACACAGTCAGCAGACACTTGCCTTCCACTTCAAGAACCTGAACGCTGTCCTCGTTCTCTTTGTGAACTTGCAGGTTGCCGTTGGGCAGCAGCTTAGCGTCGCAAACGTAGGTGATCTGAGGAAGACCGAGGTGTTCGGCCATCTCAGGACCTACTTGAGCGGTGTCACCATCGATAGCCTGACGGCCAGCGATGATGATATCGTAATCCAAAGTACGGCAGAGACCAGCGATGGCGTATGAAGTAGCCAAGGTGTCGGAGCCAGCGAACTTACGGTCAGAGAGAAGGATAGCACGGTCGGCACCCATGGCGAAAGCCTCACGCATGATGACATCAGCTTGCGGAGGACCCATGGAGACCACGGTGACGTTGGCGCCAAACTGGTCTTTCAGACGGAGGGCCAGTTCAAGACCACCTTTGTCGTCAGGGTTCATGATGCTCGGAACACCGTCACGAATCAAGGTGCCCTTTACCGGATCAATCTTGATTTCAGTGGTATCCGGAACTTGTTTGATACAAACGATAATATTCATACTGCTTCCCTCCTATTATTTCTTAAACAATTGACCGGCGATAACCATACGCTGCACTTCTGAGGTACCCTCATAGATCTCCGTGATCTTAGCATCACGCATCATACGTTCAACAGGATACTCACGAGTATAACCATATCCACCATGGAACTGGACAGCCTTAGTAGTCACTTCCATTGCAGTTTCAGCAGCAAATAACTTAGCCATGGCAGCATCAGGTGAATAAGGCAGACCCATGTCTTTCTTCCAAGCGGCGCTTCTGACAAGCAGACGAGCGGCTTCGACCTTAGTCTTGAGGTCGGCCATCTGGAACTGGGTGTTCTGGAACTGGGCGATAGCCTTGCCGAACTGTTTACGTTCTTTGGTATATTTCACCGTCTCATCCATAGCACCTTGAGCGATACCCAGGGCTTGTGAGGCGATGCCGATACGACCGCCGTCCAAGGTCTTCATAGCGATGGTGAAGCCCTTGCCAAGAGGTCCGAGGAGGTTTTCCTTCGGCACTTCGCAGTTTTCGAAAATCAGCTCGCAGGTAGCGCTACCGCGGATACCCATCTTGAGCTCCTTCTTACCGATGCTGAAGCCCTTCATGCCCTTCTCTACGATGAAGGCGGAGATGCCTTTGGTGCCCTTCGACTTATCGGTCATGGCCATGACGATGAACACGTTGGCGTAGGAAGCGTTGGTGATGAAGATCTTGGTTCCGTTGAGGATCCATTTGTCACCAGCATCGACAGCTGTAGTCTGCTGCATGGCGGCGTCGGTGCCGGCGTTGGGCTCGGTCAGACCGAAAGCGCCAATCCATTCACCAGAGGCCAGTTTGGGCAGATATTTCATTTTCTGTTCCTCAGTGCCGTTCTCCAAGATAGGAGCCATGCACAGAGAGGTGTGGGCTGAGACGATGACGCCGGTGGTGGCGCAAACTCTCGAGAGCTCTTCAACCGCCATGATGTACATCTGGACGGTACCGCCCTGTCCACCGTATTGCTTCGGGATCGGGATACCCATGATGCCGAGCTTGCCCATCTTCTGGACAGTCTCGAGGGGGAAACGCTCCTGATCATCGACTTCGGCGGCCAAAGGCTTTACTTCGTTCTCCGCAAATGATCTGATCATCTGCAAGAAAAGTTGTTCTGTCTTTGAATAACTAAAGTCCATACTTTTT
>CAMIWN010000068.1:0-6432 GCA_946402445.1 uncultured Bacteroidales bacterium | reverse complement strand
GCTTTTAAAGGAGTGAAACTCATTTTTTTAAAATGTTACTATTGTGATGACCAAGAAGAGTATTGCCAAAGTGAGTAGTGAAAGGATGGAAAAGCATCTTGCATGAAGATTCTCTCGGCTACTTAATTTCGGGAACATTTTGGTGCGATAGGCGATGAATGCTGAAATACCATAAAGGATCGTAAAATAAATGAGTATTACTAATCCTATAACAATAGCTATCCATGATAGTCCGGCTTTTATCACGGGATAAATCATTGAAATACATCCGATGATGCCGTAAACTATCAAAAAGTGAAGAAAAGCTCCTTTCTCTTTGCTGAACATGGGAATGTTCCAGATCTTTTTCGGATTATTCATGGCGCTTTGTTTTTTTGCTTTTGCCCCTTTGGGGCGTTCGCTATCGTGTCCATCGTTGCCCAGGGCAACGCCCTGGGCATGATGGCTTCTGGCCTTTCAGGCCGTTTATTTTTCGATGAGCTTGTCGTTGGAGCCTAACACGTTGACAATCTTATGGATATAAAGTTTCTTCATGTTGTCACGGGCTGGTCCGAGGTACTTGCGAGGGTCGAACTCGGCGGGTTTCTCGGCGAAGGTCTTGCGGATGGCAGCGGTCATGGCCAGACGGCTATCTGAGTCGATGTTGATCTTGCAGACCGCGCTCTTGGCAGCCTTGCGGAGTTGCTCCTCGGGGATGCCCACGGCGGCTTTCAAGCAACCACCATTGGCGTTGATGGTGTCAACCTCATCTTGTGGGACGGAGCTTGAGCCGTGAAGCACGATGGGGAAGCCGGGCAGCTTTTTCTCGATGGCCTCAAGAACGTCGAAAGCCAACGGAGGAGGAACGAGACGACCCGTGGCGGGGTCAACGGTGCACTGTTCGGGAGTGAACTTGTAGGCGCCATGCGAGGTGCCGATGCTGATGGCCAGGCTGTCCACACCAGTCTTGGTCACGAAGTCGATGACTTCTTCCGGTTTGGTGTAATGGCTCTCTTCAGCAGCCACCTCGTCTTCCACGCCGGCCAACACGCCGAGCTCGCCTTCCACCGTGACATCAAACTGATGAGCATATTCCACCACCTTTTTGGTGACGGCCACATTTTCGTCGTAGGGCAGGGCGGAGCCGTCAATCATCACGGAAGAGAAACCCATGTCGATGCACGACTTGCAGAGTTCAAACGAGTCGCCGTGGTCGAGATGCAGCACAATCTCGGGATGGGCGCAACCCAACTCCTTGGCATATTCCACCGCTCCTTGAGCCATGTAGCGGAGCAGGGTCTGGTTGGCGTAGTTACGGGCACCTTTCGACACTTGAAGGATGACGGGTGACTTGGTCTCCACAGCAGCCATGATGATGGCTTGAAGCTGTTCCATGTTGTTGAAATTGAATGCGGGGATGGCATAACCGCCATCAACGGCCTTGGCGAACATTTTACGGGTGTTCACGAGTCCCAGTTCTTTATAGCTTATCATATTGTAGTAGATTAATGTGATTTTTTGCAAAAATACGATTTTTGTTTTATGTACAGCCATTATTGTTATTTTTGCCGTTTCAAAAAAAAGATTATATGATTAGAGAAGAGACCGTTTTCGGACCCATAAAAAGCCGTAGATTAGGGAATTCGTTGGGTATCAATTTGATGCCCGTTAATGGCAAGATTTGTTCTTTTGATTGCATCTATTGTGAGTGTGGTTGGAACCGTGATGGGAAAGACGACACACGGCTTCCTTCAGCAGAAGAGGTCCATGTGGCCTTGGAGCGTAAACTTTTGAAGATGAAAGAAGAAGGGACTCCCGTGGATTCCTTCACTTTTTCAGGCGATGGCGAGTCCACGTTACATCCAGCGTTTCCGCAGATCATTGATGACACCATAGCGTTGCGCGACTGTTATTTCCCGTTGGCAAAGGTCTCAGTGCTCTCCAACGCCACCCAGGTGCATCGTCCTGAGATTTTCGCAGCCCTTCGCAAGGTGGATAATCCCATCATGAAGATTGACGCTCCGACAAACGCTTTGGTGGAAAAGATTAACCATCCCGCTCCTGGTTATGATGTGAACAGGGTGGTGGAGGCTTTGAAGCAATTCAACGGTGACTTCATTTTGCAGACCATGTTTTTGAGAAGCAAGGACTTCGATTCGTCATCACCGGAAGTGCTGGATGGCTGGATGGATATCGTGCGTCTGCTGAAGCCACGAGAGGTGATGGCATATACCATCGACCGTCCCACCCCCGAGGAAGGACTTCAGAAGTTCACGGTGGAGGAGATGAATGCTCTTGTTGCGCCGCTGGTCCGGGAGGGAGTTACCGTGCAGGTGAGAGGGAAGAATTAATCAAGAATTTAGAATTTAGAGGGTGACAGACACAGAGATGGGGGGGGTAACCACGAATCTCTTGAATTGAACGAATTATGATGATAGGCTGCTTTATATTAATATCTTATTCCGAAATAATCGAGAAATGCCTTGTACTGGTCTTGTGCTGTCAGACAGGTGTCGCGTAGGAAGCCGTTTATTTGCCCCCAATTTTGGATGCCTCTGTAATAAAAAAGACGCAGTTCCTCGGTGATGATGAACGGCACTTCACCTGATTGCAGGCATTGCCAAAACATCAGCAGCCGGCCAACACGTCCGTTGCCGTCCTGAAAAGGGTGGATGCGTTCAAAACGCACATGGAAGTCTAGGATGTCGTCAAAAGAGATCTGTTTATTGGAATAATAGTCATCCAACAGAGCCTTCATCTTTTTATGGACTTCCGTGGGCTGTGCGGTTTCTTTCTCGCCTACGGTATTTGCCAAACGTTTGTAGTCGCCCACAGCAAACCACGACTTTTGGCTGTCGGAGGTGTTGGTCTTCAGTATCAAATGCAGCTGTTTAATGTGTGGCTCTGTGATCTTGTCTGTGGCATGGTCGATGACATAATCGACACAACGGAAATGGTTGACGGTCTCCAAAATGTCATCGATGCGCGTGTTCTCCGAGGTGATTCCTAAGGTGTTGGTTTCAAAGATATATCGGGTCTGCTCCTTGGTCAGGCGACTTCCTTCGATATGGTTTGAGTTATAGGTCAAGTCAATCTGGGTGCGATGATAGATGCCACCTTTCATGTTGGCTTCCTTTTGTTTGCGCAAGTCGGAGAGAAGGGGAGAGGTTTTTGTTTTGGTGCGTTTGGGCAGTGTAGCGTCAGCGGGAATGTTCCAAGTTTTACCCGTTAGGAATGCGCCCTTAATCTTTCCAGTGGCGCAGTAATTGCGGGCGGTGCGTTCGCTGATGCCGTGGCGTTCGGCGAATTGACTGACTGAAATGTAATCCATCTATCGGCAAGTGTTGTTCAAAAACCGATGCAAAGATAGTGTTTTTTGCCGTTATCGGCAAGAAATGGTCTTTTTCTTTTTTATCTTTCAAAAAAAAGTGTATTTGACCTTCCGTGCCGCCCAACAGGGAGATGGTAGGGAACACGATATGAAAAAGGCAATGATAACCCTGGCGTTCGTGATGACGATCGCCACCCTCTTCGGTCAGCAGACCCATTGGACGAAAGCTGACGGCTTTGAAAACAACATGAACATGAGCGCGGTGCTATATGTCAATGGCACAGTGCAGCACCTCGGCCAGGTGGAGATTGGCGCGTTTTGCGGCGACGAGTGCCGTGAGGCGATGCTGCCGTACGAGATCGACGGCGAGATGGTGTATCTGATGACCATCTCGGGCAACGCCGGCGACGTGATCACCTTCCGCCTGTGGGACCATCAGACGGACAGCGAGCTGGACTACGAGTGCCAGACCACCTATACTTTCGTGGCGAACGACGTGGTGGGGGAGTACCCGGAGTGGTACCCGATCCATTTCACCTCATCGGTCGCAAGCTTCCAAATTATCGCCTCAACGAACCCAGAAGAAGGTGGTGCAGTCGCTGGAGCGGGAACCTACGACTCAGGTGCGACGGTCACCTTGACGGCCACGGCCTCGGAGGGTTATGCCTTTGTCAACTGGACGGAGAACGGCGAGGTGGTCTCCACGGAGGCCACCTACTCGTTCACGGTGACCGGCGATTGCACATTGGTGGCGAACTTTGAGGCATCGACCCCTCCCACGCCCCCGACGCCTCCAGCACCTCACGAGCTGGTCATCACTCTCAAACCGGGCTGGAATTGGATCAGCTACCTGCTCACTGTGGAGATGCCGCTGGAGGAGGCCTTCGAAAGCCTCACACCAAACCATGGCGACATGATTAAGGGTCAAGGCTCCAACTGCTCCTACGACGCCTCGACGGGTCAATGGGTGGGTACCCTGGTCAAGTTGACCCCCGGCCAAGGCTACATCTACCTCAACACCGCCTCCCAAGCGAAAAGCTTCTCCTACCCAGAGAGGTGAGTGTTAGCCCTGAAAGGGCGCAACTACACAGCCGTGGGTGTAGCTTGCGGAACCCACGGTTTGCGGACCCCACGGATTAGAAATACCCCGTTAGGGGTTAAATCTCGGTAGAACGGGCCCGGGGTAGAACGCTCCGGATTAGAAATACCCCGTTAGGGGTTAAATCTCGGTAGAACGGGCCCGGGGTAGAACGCTCCCCCTCTCCACTGTGGAGAGGGGGCTGGGGGGTGAGGTTAAAAAAATTCAAATCATTTCTTTTCTGAATCAAAAAAAGTTGTACCTTTGCGCCCTCATTCAATCTATTATTAACCATTTAAAAGAAGGAAGTGTTTTAAAATGATTATTATTCCTGTTAAAGAAGGCGAAAGCATCGACAGAGCTTTGAAGCGCTACAAGAGAAAGTATGAAAAGACCGGCGTCGTGAAGGAATTGCGCGAACGTCAAAAGTTCACCAAGCCCTCCGTGATTAAACGCGCACAGCGTCTGAAGGCTATCTACGTGCAACAACTCCGTCAGGCTGAAGAAAATATGTGATCCGCCTTTAAGGAAAGATAATTTTTTTGAAAAAAAAGCTTCGTTGTATAAGCAAAATTGCTTAATTTTACAACGAAGTTTTTTTATGGCCTCAAACCATGGTTTTAATTGAGCATTTCATAGCATATATTCAAGCCGAGCGGCGCTACTCTCCCTTGACCGTGAAGTCATATCTTCGTGATTTGGAACGGTTTTCCGAGTATATGGCCGCGGAGTACGAATGCCATGATTTGACTCAGGCCGACAAAATGATGGTCAGGTCGTTTCTGGTCGCCTTGAAAGAAGATGGCCTCTCGAATCGCAGCATCAACCGCATGATCTCCACCTTGAAGACTTTTTATAAGTATTGTATGCGCGAGGGACTGGTCGAGAAATCCCCTATGACCGGAATCTCAAACCTGAAAACCCCGAACCATCTCGTGAAGTTTGTCACCGAACAAGATATTAATAAGGTGTCGTTTGAAAATTCCGACGACTACACAATAAAACGGGACGAGTTGCTGTTTGAATTGTTGTACCAGACAGGAATTCGTAAAGCTGAACTCATCGGGCTGAGAGATCAGGATGTGGACAAGGTGGAGATGAGAATCAAGGTGCGAGGGAAGAGGGACAAGGAAAGGTTTATCCCCGTCAGCCAGCAGATGCTTTCGATGGTCGGGCATTACCAACGGCTCCGTGACGAACAGTTCGAGTCGCACGCCGACCGGCTCTTGCTCAACGACAAAGGGGAGGAGATGTCACCCTATTTCGTATATAATAAGGTGCATGGGATGCTGGAAGGTGTCACGAGTCTGAAACAGAAGAGCCCTCACGTGCTGCGCCATACGTTCGCCACCCATCTCCTCGACGAAGGAGCCAGCCTGGTGGCCATCCAGAAACTGCTGGGACATACAGACCTCGCCACGACACAGGTCTATGCGCATAACACGATTGAACAACTAAAGAAGATACATCAACAAGCACACCCGAAAGGGTAAATAAGAAATCCTCCCGAAAGGGAATAAAAAGAAAGGAGAAATTATGAAAGTAATGATCAACGCAGTGCATTTCAGGGCGAGCAGCGACCTGGAAGAGTTCATCACCCAAAAGGTGGAGAAGGTATGCAGCAAGTACAATGAGGTGACCGGCGCCGAAGTGACGCTGAAATTGGACAACACCGACACCCCGGAAAACAAGATCACGGACATCCGTCTGATGCTGAAAGGCGATGATTTGTACGCCAGCAAACAATGCAAGAGCTTCGAAGAGGCCACAGACCTGGCTGTGGATGCCTTGAAGAAGCAATTAGAGAAATATAAGGGCAAATTTACTAAATAATTATTTTACTGATTAACAGTACTTTAGTAAATTTTTTCATTTTTTTTGAAAAAAAAAGCTCAAAAAGTATTGCAGGTATCAAAAAAACATGTACTTTTGCACACCCTTTCAGATGAGAGGGTGTGCTTCTCGAAAGAAGCAAGGGTTCTTAGAAAGAGTGCCGGTATAACTCAGTTGGTAGAGTAGCTGATTTGTAATCAGCCTGTCGGCG
>CAMIWN010000067.1:0-7446 GCA_946402445.1 uncultured Bacteroidales bacterium | reverse complement strand
AATGCCTACAAATTACACCGAGAAAAAGTTGTTATTAGAACATTTGCATGTCGTACTTTGGGATTATTATCAGTTTGTTGAGCGAACTAATGGCACGGATAAAGGTATCTTAGAAGGAATTCCAAACGATATTGTTGGTTTTGTTAGAAAAAATCCGTCTATAACAAAGATTGCCATAAATGGTTATGGAAAATACAAGGAGTTTGGAGAAAAACTACAGAATCAGTTCGGACAATCCATCAAAGTGTTTCGTTTGCCAGAAACGAGCGGTTCCAACGCTTCTTGGACTTTAGAAAAATTGTGTAAGGAATGGAGCGTTGTGTTTGAACTATGAGGTAGTGTTTCAACCAGTGTGCCCAGTTCCAGCGGATTTGCAATCCGATAACACATTGTATTTCTTATTTATACATTCACTTCGCCACCTCCACAATCTTCTCTCCCAACGCCAACTGAATCATGGCAATGGTTTTGCAGGTGAAGTTGTGGCCGCCGCCGAGCCAGCGCGTCACGTCCGATGGCCTGCGGTGGGTGAGTTCGGCAAGCTGCTTCTTGCTGATGCCTTTTGCTTTCATTACTGCGTCTATACGCTCAGCAATAGAATCGGTAAGGAAGTAAGTTTCTCTCGTCAAAGGCGGTATTTTTGCCAACTCCTCACGTAATATGTCGTCATAAATCTCAATCATACCCTGAAAGTCATTTCTTCAATACCTGTAATCATGTTTTGCTCAATGTATATGGAGCCTTCCTCTTGTGCTTGTTTGAGAAGTTCGTCAAATTTCTGCAAGTCCATCACATAGCCGCTCAACTCTTCGTCCTCATCGTAGGTGCGAGTCTCTTTCAAGCCACCATTGCCGACTATCAGAATTTGGTCGGACATACGTAAGCAATACAACCGCAACTTTCTGGAGTCGAGAGACAAAGCCACAACATTATCATTCATTTTCCCTTCGTAACGGAACATTCTCTCGAACGCACCTTTAGCAATAATTCTGTCAAGAGCGTAAAGGATAGACTGATAATCCTTGTTCAAAGCAGCATTGTCTTTGAATTTTTTGAGAAACTTACGGAACTCACTTTCACCATTGTTGAAACAAATAGAATAGAGTCCTACTTGGTCGGAGGATGAAATGGAAACAATCTTTGCTGTTCTCATGGTACTTTGTATTTGTTGATGCTGCAAAGATAATACTTTTTTTCGACAATTTCGCTTTTATGCGAAATTTATCCAAAAATTCGCAAATCAGTTGATGACAAACTTATTTATTCGTTTTTCAGGTACAATGCTTGAAAAATTGTATTTTTGCTCATCAAAACACGATTATGCAATTCAAAGATGTCATCGGACAAGAAGAAGTCAAACGCAAACTGATCCTTAGCGTGCAGGAAAACCGTGTGCCTCATGCGCAACTCTTTTTAGGCCCTGAGGGCAACGGAAAACTGCCGTTGGCCTTGGCCTACGCACAGTATATTCTCTGTCCTCATCGTACTGCAACAGATAGTTGCGGGGTTTGTCCTTCTTGCCAGAAAATCAGTAAGCTGACCCATCCAGACCTGCATTTTGTGGTGCCGACCACAACCACCAAGAGCGTGAAAGGCAATCCCGAATCAGATCTTTTCATGACAGAGTGGCGTGACTATGTGCTTCAAAAAGAAGGCTATGTTGATACCTCTTCGTGGTATGAGTTTTTGGACGTGGAGAATAAACAGGGGTATATCTCGGTCCGTGACGCAGCCGCCTTGTTGAGGAAGTTGAGTTTCAAAGCCTACGAAGGAGAATACAAAATCGCAATCATCTGGATGGCCGAGAAGATGCGTGTGGATACGGCTAACAAGTTGCTGAAACTCCTCGAAGAGCCGCCAGAGAAGACCGTGTTTATTTTGATTGCCGAGGATCAGGAGGAACTGCTAGCCACAATCCGGTCTAGAACTTCGCTGGTGAAGATTCCCCGTATCCTGCAAAACGACCTGCAAATGGCTTTGGTTCAGCGATTTGGATGCACTGCTCAAGTGGCCTCTGATGCCGCCATGGTGTCAGAAGGCAACTGGCTCAAAGCCTGCCAAAACGTCAAGGATTCCGAGGACCAGAAATATTATTTCCGCACTTTCCAGCAATGGATGCGCCTCTGTTTTAAAGCAGCGATTAATGAGCTTATCGATTTCTCAAACAACATCAAAACCATCGGTCGCGAGCGACAAAAACAACTGCTGGAATATGGCTTGGGCATCGTCCGTAATTCTTTGTTGTTTAATAACAACCTGAATCAACTGGTGATGCTTCCTGAAGAAGAGAAGAAATTCAATGCGGGTTTTGCTCCTTTTGTGAAACCGTCGAATATCATTCAGATTGCTGAGCTTTTGGAAGAAGCTTCGCGACAAATCGAGAGGAATGGTTATGCTCCGCTGATTTTTTTGGACACCAGTTTTAAAATGACGAAACTGCTGCGGATGAAATAAGGTATTGGTAGGATCGCTCCGGCATGAAATGTCTGACGTCTTTCCCTTCTTTCATGCAGTTCCTGATAAACGTTGATGACACCTCAATCACAGGTGTTTCAAGCACTTTCACGTGGGGATGATGAACCAAATCTCCTCCATCGTAGCCTTTACGCGGAAAAACCAGCAGCTCATATCCGTCCAGGATTGCTTGATATTCCCTCCATCGGGGCAGGCCTTGTAAACTGTCCATGCCACAGATGAAAACAAATTGATCCTCTGGATGCTGTGCTGATAACGCCCTTAACGTGTTAATGGTATAAGATGGCTTTGGGAGTCCGAACTCGATATCCGAGGCTTTCATTCTGGGATCATCGCCAATGGCGAGTCTCACCATCTCCAAACGGTCACCGTCATCCATCAAGTCCTCTTTTTTCTTTAAGGGATTTTGAGGCGACACCACAAACCACAACTCGTCAAGGTCGGAGAACTCCACGAGATAGTTGGCCAACATCACATGACCGTGATGGATGGGGTTGAATGATCCAGAATACAAGCCTATTCTACGCATGGCGTTTCTTCTTGATCCAAAAAGCTTTGGACGGCTTTAAGGATGTCGTTTTTGGCGGTCTCTAAATCATCATTAATGATGGTGATGTCGAACTTGCCCTTTGCGAAATTCATTTCCCAGTCGGCTTTGGCAAGGCGTTTCTCAATCTCTTCCATGGAGTCGGTTTGCCGGTTCACCAATCTTTCCCGTAGTACATCAATCGAAGGGGCTTGAATGAAAATGGACAAAGCTTCGTCTCCATAGAATTTCTTGATGTTGGTGCCGCCCACCACATCTACGTCAAAAGCGACATGGTAGCCTTCTTCACACATCTTTTCAACGACTGCTTTCAAAGTTCCGTAGCAACGCCCTGGATATACCTCCTGCCACTCCAAAAACTCGTCGTTTTCAACACGTTGTTTGAATTCCTCGAGGCTCATGAAATAGTATTCCACGCCATTTTGTTCTGTCCCACGAGGTTGTCGTGTAGTGGCCGATACTGAAAAGGCCATGTTGGGAATCTCGCTCAATAGATGGTTGACCAAAGTGGTTTTCCCGGAACCTGAAGGGGCAGAAAAAATCAAAAGCTTTCCTTTTTTCATCTTTTTTATTATTGTTCTATATAAATCTTGTGACCAATCTGAAGTTTGGTCTTTGGAGTGACCTTGTTCCATTTGCATAATTTGCTCACCGTAGTGCCATATCTTTTGGCGATGGAACTCAATGTGTCGCCTTTTTTGATGGTATGCGCAATCCGTTTAGGCACCACTTGTTTGGCTGCTGTCTTGGATTCCTCATCGCTTTGTCCTTCGTGTGAGAAAATGCTGAAATAGTCTTTCCTGAGGGTGAAAACGGTATCGCGTAAAACGCCTTTCTGAAAGTCAAAGATGCGTTCAGGGTCAAACGATTGCCCCATGTAACGGGTCTCGAAATGAAGATGCGGGCCGCTGGATCGTCCTGTGGATCCACAATATCCGATTACTTCACCTGCGGTAACCAAGTCGCCAGCTTGTACCACATAATGGGTCATGTGTCCGTAATAGGTCTCCAAGCCATTGGCATGACGCAACACGACCACGTTGCCATAACCTCCCGTGTAACGGGTAGGTAGTGCCGCGCGAACAATGCCATCAAAGGCCGCATAAATGGGGTTTCCGTACTCCACTCCCAAGTCAACGCCTTGGTGTTTGTGCCTTTTCCTTAATTTATAGGGCGATACCACTGTTCCATTTCCGGGAATGTGCCATGAATGGGTGGAGTCACATAAAACCAAGGTCACTTTTTCAGGAAGGTCTTTAATATTAATATCCGTGTAGGCATGAACGCTCTCGGTCATCCAATGGTCGTTGCTGATAAAATCGGGCACATCGGGTTTTGGGACGTCCCAATAAGCCCAGGTGCCGTTGTCGAAAAGAAGCACTTTTTGAAATTTGTCATCGGTGTCAATGGTGTCAAACGGCAAAGGAATGCTTCCGCTATGCTCTTCTTTCTCCATCAATTCATCGTCATCTTCCTCAGCATCTTCGTTGTTGGAGTCCAAATAATTGTTGATGAAGATGTAAACGGTGTCGTGAACCACTTCTGTGCGTTTGCTGAAAAGACGTTGAAACCATGTGAGTTTCTTGATGGTGTCTCCTTCATTACTATTGACTATCTCAAAGTCTTGTGCGATGGCTGGAATGCTTAATAATATGCTGATTGTGAGTGTGATAAGCCTTTTCATGGGTGATTATTCATGAGTTGAAAGGGCAAAGATACAGAAAAAAGATGACTTAATCGTCGGAAATTTCACTTAATGTCTTTCGATAGGTGGAGAACACATTGGCTCTGGAGATGTAACCGAGGTATTTCCCTTGTTCTATGACGGGGATATTATATTTCCCGGAGACTTGGAATTTTTTTACCACGTCTTCCATCGAGTCTTCCGGATGAATGAGATATTCGGGCAGGACGGTGAACTCTTCGATGGGCCGGCTGTATAGTTCTTGGTTGAACATTACACTGCGGATGTCATCAAAGAGGACATGGCCGCAAAAACTGCCATCCTTGTCCACAACGGGGAAGATGTTCCTTCTGGATTCGGCAATGATCGGGATGAGGTCGCCCAAAGTGGAGCCGCGTTTGACTTTGCTGAAGTTGGTCTCGATGAGGTTGTTGATGGTCATCATGCCAAGGATGCTGACATCTTTGTTGTGAGTGACTTCAACTCCTTGCTCGGCGACAGCGTTTGTGTAAACAGAGTGTTTGAAGAATATCCTGTTGACAAAATAGGATAGGGCGGAGACAATCATCAAGGGGACGATGAGCACATAGCCGTTGGTGATCTCGGCGATGAGGAAGATGCCCGTCAAGGGTGCATGCAGCATGCCTGCAATCAACCCACTCATGCCTACCAACGCGAACTTGGCGGGGTCTAATTCCCCAAGGCCTAAGAAATGCATGGATAGCGCAAAAAACAAACCAGAAAAGGCTCCGATGAACAAAGCGGGAGCAAAAGTGCCTCCCACACCGCCCGCACCAAAGGTTAAGGCTGTGGCAAAAGCTTTCAAAAGGATGATCCCAGCCAAAAGGACCAAAATGGACCAACTGTGTTCTTCCCAGCCCGAGAAAACCGGACTCTCATAAATAGAACTGTAATCGCCCTTCAAGGCTGCGTTGATGGCATCGTATCCCTCTCCATACAAAGCGGGAAACAGATAAATCAACACTCCTAATACTGTCGCTCCAATAAGAAACCGTTTCCAAGGCGATTGTATGTGCTTAAATCTCCGCTCCATTCCGAAAGTCACCTTCAGGAAATAAGCCGAAACCAAGCCGACAAAAACACCTAAACCAATGTAGTATAATGCGTTGCTTGGAATAAATCCTTCGGTGATGACGGCACTGTATTCCACGGCTTGCCCTAAAAAGAAATAGGAGGTGAGGATGGCAGTAAAAGAGGAGCAGATGATGGGTATCAACGATCCTAACGATAAGTCAATCATCAGGACTTCAAGCGCAAAGAAAATCCCAGTCATTGGGGCTTGGAAAATAGAAGCCAAGGCCGCCGCACCTCCCATACCGATGAGCATGATGATTTCTCGGTATTCCAGTTTTAACCATCGTCCTAAATTGGAGCCTATCGAAGCACCTGTGGATACCGAGGGACCTTCCAAACCCACCGATCCTCCGAAACCAACAGTGAGACCGCTGGCAATGATAGTTGACCACATGCTGTGTTTGCTCACCTCTCCTTTTTTCTTGCGAATGGCGTATAGGATGCCAGGAATGCCATGCCCAATCTCTTTTCTCAAGATAAACTTGCAGAAACAAATGGTGAGCAGAATGCCAACCGCTGGGAAAACGAAATACAATAGGTGTGAATACTCAAATGTGATGCTCATGACAATATCGCGTATGCCATGTGCCAGCTTCTTGATGATGATCGCAGCCATCCCTGCGAAAAAACCCGTGGGGATGCTGAGCAGCAATAGAAACTGATGGTGCGTCAGATGGGTCTCACGCCAGGCGTTAAACCGATCTATCCATTGATTGTTTTTCAGCTTTAACACGATCCATTTGTTTTCTGGCCGCTAAAATAGAAAAACTTTTTTTATCTTCGCACCATTATTCTTTTTCTCATCATGAAAATAGTCAGTTATAACGTCAATGGCATTCGCTCTGCAATCAGTAAGGGTTTGTTGCAATGGATTCAGGAATATCAACCTGACGTATTATGTTTTCAGGAACTCAAGGCTACTCCCGACCAAATCCCTCTCATGGATTTTGAAATGATGGGTTACCATCATTACTGGTTTCCTGCCCAGAAAAAAGGATATAGCGGAGTGGGAATGATTACCAAGCTGTTGCCTGATAATGTGGTGTATGGCATGGACAACCCCGTTTATGACAACGAGGGTCGTTTCCTGCGTGTGGATTTTGGTGACCTCTCTGTGGTCAGCGTCTATCACCCCTCTGGCACTACGGGCGATGAACGTCAGGCATTCAAGATGGTTTGGCTCGATTTTTTCCGTGATTATGTGAATCAGCTGCGGAAAGAACGTCCTCAACTGGTGCTTTCAGGCGACTATAATATCTGTCATGAGGATATCGATATCAACAACCCGAGATCGCATGACAAGTCGTCGGGCTTCTTGCCTGAAGAAAGGCAGTGGATGACGGATTTTCTCAGCGATGGTTTTATCGATAGTTTCCGCTATTTGGTAAAAGAACCAAACCGTTACAGCTGGTGGAGCTTCCGTGCCGGAGCAAGACAAAAAAACCTTGGCTGGCGTATTGATTACCACATGGTTACCGATAATCTGAAGGACCGTATTGCACAAGTGGATATCTTGTCGGAGGTGAAACACTCGGATCATTGCCCGATTGTCCTTGAAATACAGTAGTGACAAATGCAATTAATCCCTCCTTGTAGCCCCACTAGGACTCGAACCTAGATTTAAAGTTTAGGAAACTTCCGTTCT
>CAMIWN010000066.1:0-7459 GCA_946402445.1 uncultured Bacteroidales bacterium | reverse complement strand
ATTTCGACAAGTCGCTCAACGACGAAGACACCATCCATTACATCGCCTTCGGCAAAGGCGGATGGCGATGGATCAGATATGCCCATAGCGGCCTTTTCGACCTCGACAAAAAGATCAAGGACTACTCGCCCGAAGAACTGGATCTTTTCCTTAACTCCCCGCAAATCAAATTAAAAAACCCGCCGTCGAACTGGCCCAAAAGCGCCAAATACGAAGGTCTGATCCCGCGCATGTACCGCAGTATCATTAACTCGGAGGAGGGACTACTTCATGCTGCCGTACTCAACCCCATGCTAACCATGGGCACCTGTCCCGACTGCCATGGCACCCGCCTCAACGACAAGATCCTTTCGTGCAAAATCAACGGGCTGAACATCGCAGAAGTCGTGGCCATGAGCATCAGCGAATGCAAGATCTGGATGGAAACCATCGACAGTCCCTTGGCCAAGGATATCCAACATGCTGTCATCGAACGTCTCTCCGCATTGGAAGAGATCGGTTTAGGTTATCTCACCCTCGACAGAGCCATCGGCACCCTCTCAGGCGGCGAGGCGCAACGCTGCAAGATCGCCAAATACATCAACTCGTCGCTCTCCGATGTGATGTACATCCTCGACGAACCCAGCGTGGGCCTTCACAATCACGACATCTTGCTGATGCAGAACTCGGTAAGGAAACTCAAGAGTCATGGCAACACCGTCATCCTCGTGGAACATCACAAGGATATGATCAAAATCGCCGACCATGTCATCGACATGGGTCCCGGAGCAGGAATCAACGGAGGTCAAATCCTCTTCGAGGGGAGCTACAACGAGCTGCTACGAAGCCACACCCTCACCGGAGACCGACTCAGCATGAGCAGTCAGCTAAAAGAAAACCCTCGAAAACCCTCATCGTTTTTCGAGTTGCATCATGCTGCTTTGCACAACTTACATGATATCAATGTCGCCCTTCCCATGGGCGTGCTATGCGGTATCGTCGGAGTGGCGGGATCCGGCAAGAGTTCCTTAATGGAGTGTTTCAGAAATGCCTACCCATCCCCCGATGACATCGTCTATATCAGCCAGAAGAACATAGGAATCAGCTTGAGATCCACCCCTGCCACTTACCTCGATGTCAGCGATGACATCCGAAAACTCTTCGCCAAAATGAACAAGGTGAAGATGGACCTTTTCTCGTTCAACGGCAAAGGAGGCTGTCCCGTTTGTCAAGGCAAAGGTGTCATCATCAACGACATGGCTTTCATGGACAGCATCGAGACCGTGTGCGAAGCCTGCGGCGGGCTGCGTTATTCCGACGAGGTGTTGGGGTATCGGGTGGATGGGTTGAACATCGCCGAGGTCATGGACCTTACCGCCAATCTAGCCTGCCAACGTTTCAAAGGCACTATCATAGAGGAGAAATTGGAACCCTTGCGCAAAGTTGGATTAGGATATCTTCATCTGAACCAGTCGCTTTCGACACTCTCTGGCGGCGAGCTACAGCGCATCAAGCTGGCATCCTATCTGCGCGACAAAGGCAAAATCTTCATCCTTGACGAGCCGTCAGACGGCCTTCACCTCAACGACATCGACCGCATCCTTAAACTATTTGACAGCATGGTGGATCAAGGCAACACCATCTTCCTCATTGAGCATAACCTCGAGATGATCAAAGCCTGTGACTATGCCATTGAGCTCGGACCTGGCGGCGGCAACAAAGGCGGCAAGGTAATCTTTCAAGGTTCTTTGCAGGCGATGGCTGCCTGTTCCGAGTCCGTTACAAGTCAATATTTGCAGTAACATAGACTTCATGAATCCTCGTTGCCGTTTAAGCACCGAAAAAAGAACATGAATCGGAATAAACCGACCGCCAAACAACCTGTTCCCTTTCAAAAATCTTGTTATCTTTGTAGCTTAATATTATAATACGACATCAATATGTTTTACAAAAGACTCCTTTTTTTGATGGCATGGACGCTGTTATGGTTCCTACCCTCCCATGCCCAAAGCGTTGAGATACGCACACTCGTCACCCTATACAACGGCGAGGAACAGCTCTTCGTCCTTTCTGAAGACGACCAAATCACCTTTGACGGTCAAGAAGCCCTACTGCTCACCATCCAAGAAAGCACCCACCGAATTCCCATCGACGATATACGAAAAATCGAGTTTGTTGATATCACCGACACCCGAGAGATCCAGGCAGGAGTTCCTTTCTTCTACCCCAATCCAGTCACAAAATCAATCGTAATAGGCAACATCGAAACCCAACAAACGGTCAGCGTATATTCCCTCGAAGGCCGTCTCCTTTACCAAAGACAGGCCAACCCCAACGAGACCATCGACCTCAGCAATTTGCCAGCGGGACTGTATATCTTGAACCTCTGTGAGAAAAACCATAAACTGTTGAAGCTATGAGAAGAGCAACTTTCATCGTGGCATGTCTGATGCTCAGCCTCGGACTTCACGCACAAGAAAAGACCATCATCCTTCACAGCCAAGGCAGTGTTCTTTATGAGACTCCCGTGAGCAACATTGGAGGTATTCATTTCCTCTCCTCCCCCACCTCGGTGGTCTTTAATAACCATAACGGTGCCACACTGAACACCCTCCCAGTTTCAGCGATTGACAGCCTTACCTTCGGCAGCCACGAAATCCCCTCGGGAGACATGGTCGTGATTACTTTCAATGGCAACGACGCCGAGATCATCAACCCCTTTGCCAACGAAGGCGTCGTCATCGAGAAATCACAAAGCAATGTCATCGTATATTCCACAAAAAACGGAGTTCCCTACTACGTCACAGGCTCATCCACTAACGGCTCTCTGACCGTCAACAGCAATAATGCCTTGACGATGACCCTTCACGACCTGAGTCTGACCAGCGGCAGCACTGCAGCCATCAACATCGCAACCGCTTGTGACGTGGAGCTGATTCTTTCGGGAACCAACACACTGACTGACAACGCAAACAGCACCTTGAAAGCAGCCCTTCAAGTGACAGGAAACCTCACTGTTAACGAGGATACATCAAATAACGAACACGTGTTAAGAGTACAAGGAAATACTAAACACGGCATCAACGTGGATGGGGTCATGACCGTCAACGCTGGAACAATCCAAATCATGGGGAGCGACAGCGACGGCGTCCATGGCAGCAGCGACCTCCTTTGGAACGGTGGAACGCTCAGCATCCCCGCACCAGGTTCTGACGGGCTCGACTTCTCTGGAAACATCCATATCGCAGGCGGTAGCCTCGAAATCCATACCAACACAGAAAGTGCCCGAGGCATTAAGGTCTCGGGAATTTTCGAAATGGCCGACGGCACCCTTAACGTCGGAGTCACAGGCAACGATTGTAAAGGCATCAAATGCGACAGCACCCTCATCGTCCGCGGTGGCGTGGTAGAGGTCAACGTATCAGGCGAAGGCTCCAACGGCATCTCCAGCGACCAGCACATCTCCATCGAAGAAAATGCGGAGATCACCATCGTCTCCACCTCACACGATGGCAAGTGTTTCAAGAGCGACAGCACCTTCGCGATGAGCGGAGGCAATGTCACCCTCACCCACTCCGGTGACGTGTCGAAAGGCATCAAGACTGTAGGGGTTGTTGACATCACCGGCGGAACCCTCACCATCACTTCATCGGGAAGCACCGAGTTGGAAACCGTAAACAACCAGAACGTCCCCGCCTATTGCACCGCCATCAAGAGCGACACCGACATCATCATCAGTGGAGGCACCTTCCACATCACCCTGCCCACGACCAATCATGGAGGCAAGTCCATCAGCGCAGACGGCAACATGACCATCAGCGGTGGCGACTTCACCATTGAGACCCATGGCAACGGAGCTGCCTACACCGTAAGTGGCAGCACAAAGGACTCATACACCTCTTCCTGTTTGAAATCAGACGGCAACATGGTGCTTTCAGCTGGCACCTTCAACCTGACCAGCACAGGCACGGGTGGAAAGGGCATCAACGCGGAAGGCACGATGACGATTGGCACTCCCAATGGCAATAATGATGACCTCATCCTCAACGTCACTACCAGCGGCGAACGCATCACCGTCACCTCGGGTGGAGGCGGCCCATGGGGCGGAGGCGATTATGCCAACCCTAAGGCTATCAAGAGCCAAGGCAACCTCACCATCAACAGCGGCACCCTCCGTGTCAACTGCACCCAGACCCAGAACGAGGGTGGTGAATGCATCGAGAGCAAAGCAACGTTGACCATCAACGGTGGCGACATCGAGGCTTATTCCAAGAAAGACGATGCCGTGAACGCCCGGACAAACCTTACCATCAATGGCGGTGTGTATTATGCGCACAGCGATGCCAACGACGGCACTGACTGCAACGGCACCATGGTCCTCAACGGCGGGTTCTGCATCTCCAACGGAGCACGTCAGCCTGAAGAGGGTTTCGACTGCGACAACAACCAATTCAAAATCACAGGAGGCACACATATCGGAACAGGCGGTGGCACCAGCAACCCCACTACCAGTGTCTGCACCCAGCCCACCCTAAAAATCAACACGCAGTCAGGTTACGCCATTCAGATCCTGAAGTCTGACGGCACCGTAATCTGCACTTACAAATGCCCCACCCTCAGCGGTGGCGGCGGAGGATGGCCTGGCGGAGGAAACGGCATGGTGATGCTGTTCACTGACCCACAGATCCAGACGGGACAAAGCTATATCGTGAAATACAATGGCAGCATCAGTGGAGGCAATGAATGGCACGGCTATTACACTGGCAACGTCACTTACTCAGGCGGCAGCCAGACCACTGTCAACGTCAACTCCATGGTGACAACCGTCAGTGCAGGCGGAGGAGGTTGGTAACTCTCACCTCCCCAACAGATGTTTGAACAAGAAGTTGTCTATCTTATTGAACAAATGCATCCGGCATTCGCCGTTCCCATATTCATAACCACCGTAGATGCCATGGTTCTTGTTGGGATAGATCATCAGGTCGAATTGTTTTCCATTGCTAATCATGGCCTTGATAAGCTCCATGGTATTCTGGTAATGGACATTGTCGTCACCGCTTCCGTGGCATAGCAGGTAGTTGCCTTTGATTAACTTGGTGTTATGAACCGGTGAGTTTTTGTCGTAACCATCGGGATTTTCCTGAGGGGTACGCATGAAACGTTCAGTATAGACATTGTCGTAATAACGCCAATTGGTCACAGGAGCCACCGAGACCGCTGTGCTGATGACATCGGCACCTTTAGTGATGCCATTGGCCGCCATGAAACCACCATAGCTCCAGCCATAGATGCCGATACGGCTACCATCCACGTAGGGTTGTTTAGCCATATACTTAGCCAAGGTAATCATGTCCTCGGTCTCATATTTCCCCAATTGCAGATAAGTCATCTTCTTGAAGACCTCGCCTTGGGCACCGCTACCTCTATTATTAATAGACACGCTGATGATACCCTGCTGGGCAAGGAGCTGCAGCCACCAATAGTCGCTATTGGCCCATGAGTTGTTCACGGTTTGATGACCAGGACCACCATAAACATAAATCAACACAGGGTATTTTTTGTTCGAGTCGAAGTCGGGAGGAAGGATTTGCCAAGCATCCACATCCACCTGAGTGCCATCGGGAAGCACAAAAGCGGGATCGCTGATCTTGAAAAGTTTCTTCTCGCCCAAGTTGTAATCTTTGAGCTTCTCAACGTAAGCCTTATTGTCCTCAAGCACCCGAACCAGCTTGCCTTTATTGGTATAAAGCTCATACTGATTAGGCTGATTGATGGTGGAATTGATATTAATCAGATAGCTGAAGTCGTTGCTGAAACGAGCGTTGTTGGTACCCTCGCGACCGATCACCTCACGCATCTTGCCTTTAAGGTTGACGGCGTAAATCTGGCGGTCCACAGGAGAATTCTTGGCAGCCTGGAAATAAACCTCTTTGTTCTTGGCATCATAGCCATAGACTTGAGTCACGTCCCAGTTTCCAGCGGTGAGTTGTTTCACCAGAGAACCGTCGAGGAGGTACATATAGATGTGATTGTACCCACTCTTCTCAGAAGTCATCAAGAAGCTGTTTCCATCTTCGAGGAAGGTCCAGTCGTCGGTGATGTCGATATAATAGTCGTTGGTATCCTCAAAGAAGACGCGGCTTTCGCCCGTGGTGGCATTAGCTGCCAGGATCTCCAGATGGTTCTGGTGGCGGTTCAGGCGTTGGATAGCCAGCACATTGGGGTCTTTGGTCCAGGCGATACGAGGCAGGTAGATGTCCGTTTCTTTACCTGTGTCCATCTTCACGGTTTTACCGCTCTCAAGGTCATACACATAGATCTCGACAATGGAGTTATCCTCCCCTGCTTTGGGATATTTAAAGCTGTACCATTCAGGGTAAAGGCCTTCGAACTCCTCCATCTGGAACTCTTTCACCTTCGACTCATCGAAGCGCATGAAGGCGATTTTGCGGCTGTCGGGCGACCAGAAGAAGCCTTGGGAGAAACTGAATTCCTCTTCATAAACCCAGTCGGGCGCACCATTAATAATATGGTTATACAAGCCATCGAAGGTAAACTGTTTCTCGTTCCCATTCTGTAGATCTTTGATAAAGAGGTTGTTATCGCGCATAAAAGCCACTTTGGTAGCATCAGGAGAGAAGGTAGCCAGGCGCTGTTTCCCATTGCTGGAAAGCGGCTTCAGCGATTTGGTTTTCAGGTCATAGACATAATAATTAGCCGTGAAAGAATGGCGATAGATTGATTCCATATCGGTAAGGAAAAGAACTTTCGACTCATCGTTGCTCAGTTCATAATCCTGCATGGCAATTGGGGTTTCTGCACCTTCAGGATAGAGGTCATTGATTTCAAACAAAGTCTTAACAAGTTTGCCTGTCTTGTAATTATAGATATTGAGGGCGCCTTTCTCGAAGTTGCCGTATGTGACACCGTCTTTCATGGAGTTCATGCCACGGACGCTTCTCGCATAGAAGGTTCCACGTTGATACAGGTCTTCAAGGGTGATGTTTTTCTTTTCCTGAGCGATAGTGCAGAGGGTTCCCAAAACCAGGAACATACTTAAGAACACGTATTTGATTTTCATTTTGTATGGTTTTAATGATTGGCAAATATACGGAAAACAAAAGAAATAAAAGGACAAAACGGAATTAATTTGTTTAATTCCCTCAATAATCAATCACCATAAAAGAAATCATAAAAAAAACATCAAACCAAGAAAAACAGGCTGTTAATTCTCATTTTTTTTGATTCTGCGTGACTGCACAATAACGACATGGCAAGTCTGCTTGTTGATTGGACACATGTCATATTACATTTTCATAATTGAAAAAAATGTTGATAACAGTAGCCGCTCCCCCTTCCCAGTTAATAAAACGGAAATTGAATATAACAAAAAAGGGTGATAACTTCACCCTCCTTTTCACTTTATGTGGGACGTACTGGACTCGAACCAGTGACCTCTGCCGTGTGAAGGCAGCGCTCT
>CAMIWN010000065.1:0-7929 GCA_946402445.1 uncultured Bacteroidales bacterium | reverse complement strand
AAATCTTCTACATCCAACAAAAAAAAGAGAGCGACCTTTTTAGTCGCCCTCTTCTTACTTCTATCTTCTTTAATTATTTTACATCATTCCATCCATTCCGCCGCCCATCGGCATTGGTGGGGTGGGAGGAGTGGGTTCTTTGTGGTTGGAGATGACGCATTCGGTGGTCAGCAACATGCCAGCGATGGAAGCGGCGTTCTCCAAGGCGACTCTCGACACCTTGACGGGGTCGATGACACCGGTGGTGAGCAGGTTCTCATACACCTCAGTGCGGGCGTTGAAACCGAAGTCGTTCTTGCCTTCCTTCACCTTGTTGACGACGACAGAGCCTTCCAAACCAGCGTTCTCGACGATCTGGCGAAGCGGTTCTTCCAAAGCGCGTTTGATGATGGCGATACCGGTGGTCTCATCCTCGTTGTCGCCTTTCAGTTTCTCGATGGCTTTGATGGCGCGGATGAAGCCGACACCGCCGCCGGGGATGATGCCCTCTTCGATGGCGGCACGAGTGGCGTTCAAAGCGTCCTCCACACGGTCTTTCTTCTCTTTCATCTCGACTTCTGAGGCAGCACCCACATAGATGACAGCCACGCCGCCTGCGAGTTTGGCCAGACGCTCCTGGAGCTTCTCACGGTCGTAGTCGCTCGTGGTGGTCTTGATCTGTGCTTTGATCTGAGCGGTGCGGGCTTCGATGTTCTTCTTGTCGCCGTGGCCGTTCACGATGGTGGTGTTGTCCTTGTTGATGCTGACTTTGTCGGCTTGACCGAGCATCTGCAAGTTGGCGTCTTCCAGCTTGTAGCCTTTTTCTTCGCTGATGACAGTGCCTCCTGTCAGGATGGCGATGTCTTCAAGCATCTCTTTTCTGCGGTCACCGAAGCCAGGGGCTTTCACAGCGGCGACTTTCAGCGAGCCACGCAAACGGTTGACAACCAAGGTGGCGAGTGCCTCACCGTCGATGTCCTCGGCGATGATGATCAGCGGACGACCCGTCTGCAAGGTCTTCTCAAGCACGGGGAGCAAATCCTTCATCACAGAGATCTTCTTGTCGTAAATCAAGATGAAAGGATTCTCATACACGGCTTCCATCTTCTCGGTGTTGGTCACGAAATAGGGGGAGATATAGCCGCGGTCGAACTGCATGCCTTCGACGACATCCACGTAGGTGTTGATGCCTTTGGCGTCTTCTACCGTGATGACGCCTTCTTGCTTCACCTTGCCCATTGCCTCAGCGATCAAACCACCGATGGTGCTGTCGTTGTTGGCGGAGATGGTAGCCACTTGTTTAATCTTCTCGTTGTCGCCATCGACTTTCACCGACATCTTGTTCAGCGAAGCCACCACAGCGGCAACAGCCTTGTCGATACCACGTTTCAGATCCAGCGGGTTAGCGCCGGCGGTGACGTTTTTCAAGCCCGTAGCCACAATGCTTTGGGCAAGCACGGTAGCGGTGGTGGTGCCATCACCTGCCAGGTCGTTGGTCTTGGAAGCCACTTCCTTCACCAACTGAGCGCCCATGTTCTCAACGGGGTCGATGAGTTCGATTTCTTTGGCGACCGTTACACCGTCCTTGGTGATTTGGGGAGCACCGTATGATTTCTCGATGACCACGTTGCGACCTTTAGGTCCCAAGGTCACCTTCACTGCATTCGACAAAGCGTCAACGCCTTTCTTTAAGCCGTCACGCGATTCAATATTGAAAAGAATGTCTTTAGCCATAATACTCTAAATTCTAAATTTTAAATTCTTAATTAAATAATTGCAATCACATCGTTCTCACGCATGATCATATAGTCTTTGCCATCGAGATGGAATTCGGTGCCAGCGTATTTGCCATAAATGACTTGGTCGCCGACTTTCAAGGTCATGGCGTTGTCTTTGGTGCCAGGGCCTACGGCTACCACGGTGCCTTGTTGGGGTTTCTCTTTTGCGGTGTCAGGGATGATGATGCCACTGGCGGTTTTTTGTTCGGCGGCGGCGGGCTCAATAACCACGCGGTCTGCCAAGGGTTTGATGTTGAGTTTCATTGTGTTATTTGTTTATAATTTGTTTATTTGTTGTTACTTGTAAAAAGACGTGGCGCTTTTGTCATAAAGTGTGCCAAAAACAAAAAACAAAAAAAATGTCAGAATATATGACATTCTGACATTTTTTACAGTTGTTTCGCTGTTTTGATCTATGTCTTATTCAGCAGGAGCGTCTGTGGCTGGTGCCTCTGCCGCAGGAGCAGCCGGAGTCGCCAATTCAATCTGTTCACGCATCTGTGAGTCTTGGACATCGCCGGATCTCACGTTCTTTGGAATGGACATGCTTGACATCAGGCACAACACCACCAGGATGATGGCCATCGTCCAAGTGGCTTTTTCCAGGAAGTCGGTTGTCTGACGAACACCCATCATCTGGTTTGCACCACCGAAATTAGAGATCAAACCGCCGCCTTTGGAATTCTGAACCAGGACGACTAACCCAAGCAAAACACTGACAACCAGGATTAAAATAACTAAAACTGTGTACATGTCGTTTATTTGTTGTTTGTTTGACTTTCTTTTATCTGTTCAATTTGGGCTGCAAAGTAAACACTTTTTTCTGGATTATTCAAACTTAATTTTTCATAGATTGCAATTGCCTTGTCAAAATACCCCTGTTTTTCATAGATTTTCGCCAAGGTTTCACTCACAATATCGCCTTTGTCGGTGATGCTGTTTTGTGCCACAGAAATGGGGTTGTAGAACTCCGCCTTAGGCTTGGAAATACTTGGATTTTCCGCTATGAATTTGTCTATCAGCTCTTTACGACTCATTTTCTTTTGAGGGGTTTCCGTCCCGCTCTCTTGTTGACGCTTCTCCTCTTCCAGTTCCTTCAACCGGTTCGCAATGATAATTTTGAGCTCGTCGAGTGATTTTCGTTTTTCTTCTAACAATGCGAGTTCCGCTGATAGTTTTTCTTGTGTGCCACTTAAATCAATCTCAGGGATGATGAACATCTTTTCTGGAATGACGGGTCCATTCATCTCGTTTTCATGGACATCAGAGGAGGCGACGAATTTGAAGAAGGACACTTCCTGGGTTGGCTCCTCGGTTTTTGCCTCTTCGGGAACCTCCGTGATTTGTTCTCTTTTTTCCCAACGGTTTCTGGCCAACTTGGAGAGTAAACGCAAGTTGTTGCGGTTTGCGATGCTGATGGCGGCTTTCTTCAGCTGGGTATCATAACGTTTGTCATCTTCGTTTTGATAGCCGATGGCAAGCAGGCACTGGGCGGTGCTGAAGTAGGGATACTGTGACGTCAGCTGTTCCAACGTCTGGATAGCCTCGCCCCGCAAGGTCTCGGGTCGTTCGATATAAGTGATGAGATTGCCCGTTTCCATGCCTTACCAGTTTACTAACGCTTTGTTAAACACATCTTCCACCAAGGCTTCGATGATAGTGCCTGTCAGCGACTCCTGCACGGAATTCAGGTCTTGGTCGCTGGGATAATCCTCATAATGGGAGAACCTTGACTCGAAGTTTTTCGTCTCGTCGAACCTGTTGACAAATCTGACGTTGACGGTGATGGTGAGCCGGTTCAAAGCGGCGGTTTGCCCGGCAGTGATGGCCACCGGGGTCGTCCTATAGTCCGTGATCTCGCCCTCGAAAGCCAGGTCTCCGTCTGCGTCCACCATGTCCAAAGGAGTCTGGTTCATGATGGCGTCGCGAAGGGCAGTGGTGAAGTCGTTGCTCAACGTGGGGTTGATGAGCTGCGACTGATTGGGGAAATATTGTACCGATACCGTCTTGGCCTCGGGGGGGATCGACGCGCCCGAGAACGAATAGATGCCGCAGCCGTGGAGAAACACCACGACAAGGATGCTGACGATATGGAGGCTCAGCCTTTTCATCATTTGATGCCAAAGGTATTGATTTTTCTATAAAGGGTACGCTCGCTGATGCCCAGTTCCTTGGCGGCATCCTTGCGTTTCCCGTTGTGCTTGTCCAACGCCCGTTTGATCATCTCAATCTCATTCTGTTCCAGCGAAAGGGTCACTGGGCGTTCTGGTTCAATCTCCTCGTTGGGCACAATCTCGGTGTAGTCTGGTTCAATGGCCTCGGGCTCATGTGGGCTCACCCGGCTGACCATCGTATCGACATAATGGGTGACGGGGTGCTCTTCGATATAGTTGTTGTGGATGGCATTGGGATGGCTGGTGAGCTCATTAACGGTGTTGCGCAACTCGGCGATGTCGTGTTTCATCTCGAACAACACCTTATATAATAAGTCACGCTCCGACAGCCCTTCGGTGTTTTCTTCCCGTTGGAACAGCACTGGAAGTGCGTTGGAAATCCTGTTGGGAAGATAGCGTTCCAAGACCGTGTCGGTGATGACACGTTGCTGCTCGATGATGGAGATTTGTTCGGTGATGTTCTTGAGTTGTCGCACGTTGCCGTCCCAACGGTAGTTCTCGAGCACTTTGACAGCTTCGGGTGTCAGTGAGATGACAGGGATGCGGCTTCGCTCGGCAAAGTCGGAGGCGAATTTGCGGAACAACAGGTGGATGTCGCCTTTCCTTTCGCGAAGGGCAGGGATATGGATAGGGATGGTGTTCAGACGATAGTACAGGTCTTCGCGGAACTTGCCTTTTTGGATGGCCTGCGGCAAGTCAACGTTGGTGGCGGCCACGACCCTGACGTTGGTCTTCATCACTTTGGAGCCGCCTACACGGATATATTCACCATTCTCCAGCACACGCAGCAACCGTGCCTGGGTGGAGAGCGGTAACTCGCCTACTTCATCCAGAAACAAAGTCCCTTCGTTGGCAATCTCGAAATAGCCCTTGCGCTCTGCGATGGCTCCTGTGAATGAGCCTTTCTCATGACCGAACAACTCCGAGTCGATGGTGCCTTCAGGGATGGCGCCGCAGTTCACAGCAAAATACTGACCATGCTTGCGTGCACTGTTCTGATGGATGATCTTCGGGAACACGTCTTTACCCGTGCCGCTCTCGCCGGTGATCAGCACCGTGAGGTCGGTGTTGGCTACCTGCGCCGCAATCTCAATGGCATGAAGCAGCTGCGGGTCGTTACCGATGATGCCGAAGGTTCGTTTGATGCTTTGAACGTCCATGGTTTCAGTTGAACAACAAAATAACTTATCTCAGCACTCCTCCCAGCTCTTTCTCGATGGCTCCCTGAATCCTGCTCATCGCCTTCTCGATGGCCTTGTCGGTAAGCGTTGCCGTGGCTGACATCAAGATGAAACTCATGGCATATTGTTTCTTGCCTGCCGGGATCTTGTCGCCCTCATACACATCGAAGAGACTCATCTCTTGGAGGATTTTGTTCTCGGCTGCCAAGGCTACTTTCTTCACCTGCTCGAAAGTGACGTTCTTGTCGAAGATCATGGCTAAGTCACGGCGTACCGACGGGAACTTCGACAGCGGCTCGAAGTGTACTTCGGGAGCCTTGCCGTAGTGGCTCATCAGGGTGTTCCAGCATAAGGTGGCATGGAACACGTCTTTCTTGATGTCAAACATCTTCAGGGTCTTCTTGTCGATTTTGCCGAAGGTGGCGATTCTTTTGCCGTCGAGGAACAGTTCCAGCGAATACTCGTAGTGCTTCATCGTGCCTTCTTTGACCTCCAGTTGGTCCTGATTCACACGCAGCTGACGCAAGATGCCCATGACGTATTGCTTCAGGTCGAAGAAATCGATGGGTTTGGGCTGGTTGTTCCACAGCTCTTGTTGACGGTTTCCGGTGAGGAAGAGGTCGAGGTGGAAGTACTCGGAATAAGGCTTGAGGGGATGAGAAGCGTTTTGAGCGGCTTGTGCGTCGTAGAAATACACGTTTCCGAACTCGAAGAACTTCATGTCAGCGACCTTGCGGTTTTGGTTGAAGGCGATGCTCTCGAGTCCGCCCCAAAGCAGGGTCTGGCGCATCACGTTCAAGTCGCTGCTTAACGGGTTCAAGATCTTCACGTTACGCGCTGGGTCGAAGTCAGCGAAAGCTTCACTGTAGGCTGACTTGGTAAGGGAGTTGCACATAATCTCATAGAAACCGTTCGCGACGAGCATGTCGCTGACCTTCTGCTGAAGCTTGTCGGCGTTGGGTTTGTTGGCACGGCTGATAGAGGTGTAGATACGGCTTGGAATCTCGATGTTGTCGTAGCCATAGATACGAAGGATCTCTTCAACGACATCGACAGGACGTGTCACATCGACCTTGCAGCTGGGCACGTCAACGACCACATGCATGTCATTTTGTTCCACCACGTTGCATTCAAGGCTCTTTAAGATGTTGACGGCCATGGTCTTGTCGATGACCTTGCCAGCCACCTTGTTGAGATAGTCGAATGAAAGGTCCACACGGGCGGGGGTGAAGTCGCCGTTGACCACGTCCTTGATTTCTGAGGAGATGGTACCGCCTGCCAGCTCTTTCACGAGCAAGGCGGCACGTTTCAGGGCGTACAGGGTGATGTTCGGGTCGGCGCCGCGCTCGTAGCGGAACGAGGCGTCGGTTTGAAGGCCGTGGAATTTGGAGGTCTTGCGGATGCTCGTTGGGTTGAAATAGGCGCTTTCGAGGAAGATGTTGGTGGTCTCTTCGGTGACACCTGATTTGAGGCCTCCGAACACACCGGCGATGCACATGGGCTCTTCAGCGTTGCAAATCATTAGGTTACGTCCATTGAGCTTGCGTTCCACACCGTCTAAAGTGACGAAAGGAGTGCCTTCAGGAAGACATTTCACCACGACTTTCTTACCGGTGATTTTGTCGGCGTCGAAGATGTGCATGGGCTGGCCCATCTCCATCAGCACATAGTTGGAGATATCCACAATGTTGTTGATGCTGCGGAGGCCGACAGCGGCGAGGCGGTTCTTGAGCCATTCTGGCGAAGGACCCACTTTGACACCGCTGATGGTGAGTCCTGAATAACGCGGGCAGGCAGCCGTGTCTTCCACCACCACTTCAATGTCGTTGTTGTGGTTTTCCACCTTGAAGTCCTCCACAGAGGGCTTGATGAGGTGATATTGTGTCGTGTTCTCGCGCTGGTTGAGGGCGGCCACAAGGTCGCGGGCGGAGCCGATGTGTGAGGTGGCGTCGCTGCGGTTGGCGGTGAGGCCAATCTCAATGGTGTAGTCCTCTTCCACAGGGAAATAGAACGAGGCGGGCTTGCCTACCTCATAGTCCTCGGGCAATACCATGATGCCATCGTGCGACTCGCCCAGTTGCAACTCGTCCTCGGCGCAGATCATGCCTTCCGACACCTCGCCACGAATCTTGCCCTTCTTGATGGTGATGTGCTCATCGTGAATCCATAAGTCGGTGCCGATGGTGGCCACCAACACCTTTTGTCCTGCAGCGACATTGGGTGCGCCGCACACGATGTGCAGAGGCTCCTCGCCGCCGCAGTCCACAGTGGTGATATGCAGATGGTCGGAGTTGGGATGCTCGACGCAGGTGAGCACCTTGCCGACAACCACGCCTTTCAAGGCACCTTTCACCGACTCAAAAGGAGTGAGGTCTTCCACTTCGAGGCCTGTTGAGGTCAGCACCTCGCTGACTTTTTCCGCTGAATAATCGCAGTTGACATATTGTTTCAACCAGTTATAGGAGATTTTCATTCTTATTTAATTTTAATTCGGGCGGCAAATATACGAAAATCTGACAAAATGTCACGTTTTTTAGAAGCTGTTTTGATTTTTTTCGAGCTTATTTGAGAGGGATTTTTGAGGATGATTTTTCTGTTGAGCGAACGACGATAGCGGGCTATCGGAGCGAGCGAAACAAAAAATCAGACCAAAAAGACCCTCAAAGAAGCCGAAAAAGAAAAAAAATAAAACTTTAAACAAAAAATCAAAACAGCTTCTTAATTAACAAGGTGTTTTTTTTGTTTTTTTGAAAGGTAAACCCTAAATTTGCCCTCGAAACTATAAATTTTTTTTGTTAAGAAATAAAAACATAACGT
>CAMIWN010000064.1:0-8004 GCA_946402445.1 uncultured Bacteroidales bacterium | reverse complement strand
CCGTTTCTTCCCCAGAATCTTAATTGCACATTCTTGATGTTGGCATCGAGTTCAGGCAAGACGGCAATCTCGTTGGTAAGGCTAGGTGCCTTGTATAAAAGCAAGAATTTCCCACCCGTGCGAGGGCCATAGTTGCTGTTGTTGGTTGTGCTGCATACGTATGGATAATAGGTGTAGGGTGAATAGTTTCCATATTGGTATCTGATCGCATTCCAGCAATTAGGCATGGGGTAGGAGGAACTGTAGGGCGAGGCGGTGTTCAGATTGTCCTCGAATCCGTAGGAATAAGGCAGTGGCAGTGCGGCACATTCCGTGCTGACAGAAAGGTCAGTGTTTTGATTGGTGCTATAGCCCCACTTGCTTTGGTCTTCCTCGCTGCAATAGGCGCGAACATTCACCTTATAGGTGGTGACGGGGTTGAGTCCGGTTATGGTATAGTTGGTTGTGGTTTGATTGTCGAGATGGATGTAAGTGTAATCATCGGATCCGGTCTTATAACGGATGTCCCAAGCACTTTGGTCATTAGCTCCTGCCGTCCAGTTGAGGGTGATGGTAGTGGCTGTGGCTGTGGCTGACAAGCCCGAAGGTGCCACGCAGGTGGCGGTGGTGGTGAAACTCACTTGGTTGCTCCATGCACTGTAACCGTCTTCTTCACCGCAGTAGGCTCTTATCTTGACTCTATAGGTGGTTTCAGGAGTCAGATCCTGCAAGGTATAGGTGTTGACGTTGTCGAGGTCGATTTGGGTGACACCTTCATCGCCAGGGTTGAAGGAATTAGCAGTGGAATAAATCAGTTCATAATGGTCGGCACTGCCTGTCCAGCTCACTGATCCGGTATGGGCAGTGTTGGAGTTGGTCACATAACTCAAGTTGGGTTTTTGGCAGGTGGCGGTGGTGGTGAAGTTGATGACATCGCTCCAAGAACTTTCTTCGTTGCCCAAAATGGATTTCACGCGGACAAAATATTGGGTTTCAGAGGTGAGTCCGGTTATTTCTTGGGTTGCTGTACCGCTGACGTTGGTCTCTACTAAATTCTCGGTGAAACCATTGTTGGTGGCGTATTGCAGCACCCAGTTGGTGGCAGTGCCGTTTTCCGTCCAGGCGATGGTAGCTGTGCGTCCTCCGATGTTGCTGGCTGTCAATCCAGTAGGTCTTGGGCAAGCCATGAGGCTGATACCGATGTTGTCGATGGCCGCTGGTGGCTGGTTGCCTCCGCTGCCATCATTACGCCAAAGGAAGACCATGGTATAGGTGCCGGAGACAGTCGCCTCGGCGGTTCTAGTTTGCCAGCTGCTTTGCAGGTTGAGTTTCCCACCATCAAGGGAAATCCAATTGCTGGGGAGGGCAGAGGCCGTCACTCCTGAGGGCAGCATCGTACCTGCTTCAAGCTCCATGTCACCAGGAATCAAGGCGACACGCATGAAATCCCAGGTGCTTTCGCCGTTGGCTTGCCAATCGAAAACAAAGGTGTAGGTTCCTTGGCTAAAGTTGAATAATTTAGAGGCATATATTGTCGTATTACTATGGGCATATTCGTAAGTGGTTCCTCCGTTATTGGAGACATACATGGCTTTTGCTCCGCCGTTGTTGGTGGCGCTGCCCCAGCACCAGTTGTTGGTGAGGGTGCCGTTGGTAAAGCCCCAGTCATTGTTGGTCTCAAAGTCTTGCTCGTAGGGATGGCTGGCATCCACGGTCAAGGCTTCGCGGGTGGTGGTGAAGGCTTTGCTCGCCCATTTGCTCTTGTCTCCGTCACCGCAGTTAGCGCGGACGTAGGCGTAGTAGGTGGTTTGTGCTGTGAGGTCGCTCAAAGCTTTGCTGCATGTGGTGACCTGATACGTAGGTGTTGTGTTTTCATCGGGCACATCGTTGGCAGTGGTGGTCAAATAAACTTCCCAATTGCTTTGACTTTCGGCCCCTGCTGTCCATGTCAAAGTGGCTGTGTGTGCAGTGATGCTTTCAGCTTGGAAATTCTTGGGTTTGGCACAGGTTACAGTGGCCATTTCAATGTCCAGGATGATTTGGTTTTTATTTGTAGTAGGTGTTCCACTGATGGTCGGATTGGTCGGGTTAGGATTGGTATAGTCGTATCTATAATAATTGGATTGTGTTTCGGAAGCAGTGAAAATACGGCAACTTAATCCAGACGAATAGCTGTTGGTATTGTCATCAACGATAACGGCCAGGTTGGTTCCGTCATAACTGAAGGTAGTAGAGAACGGGATCGTGGTCCATTGGTTCGCATTAAAGGTGACACTGCCGCTGAAAACTTTATCATTTTCCGATACGGTAATCCAGTCAGAATATCCAGAAAACGTGTCTTTTGAGGTGTTGACAAGGTAAATGTCAACCGTGCGTGTTTTTGCGGATCCCGTATTGTAAAAAGCGATGCTGTTAATACTCCCTGCGCCTCCACCTGCTGTTTCAATCTCGGCAGCAGTATAGATTTGTTGCGTCAATGAATAGTTGTAGTTGGAGTGTGTTGGCAGGTTAGGATCAGTTTGTGAACCCGACCCAATTTGAATCTCATCGGCTCTCAACGGAGTCGAAAGAAAGCTGATTATTCCTATCAGAAGGAAGAATCGTGTAAACGTTTTAAAAAACATAATACAAAAGTTTTAAAGGTTTGTTAATCAATCAATTACCTCAAAACTTCTGGAGAAATGTTGGAATACCTAAAATGCAGGCAAACCCCTTTAACAAATGGGACATGCTTTTGTATATAGAATCCCAGCTCCAATTCCCGGAAGCCTTGTTTCGTGACTTGGGGCAGGTCTTCTGACTGAGGCCTCGCATCTACCGCCTTCCCATCCGACGAGCGTCAGACAGTGGCAGAGTGGCAGGCGATTGGCCATCACAGCAGCGGGAACTGTCCGGGATTCACACCCGATTCCCTATTGAGTCCGTGAAGGACACCACAAATCGGCGGCAAAGGTATGAAATTATCTGATTATTCCTTACTTTTGTCGGCTTAAAAATATCGTATTCTATGAGAGGTTTTTTGACAATTCTTATGTTGGTGGTCTCCAACGTTTTTATGACTTTCGCTTGGTATGGGAATCTTAAGTTGGAGGAAATGAAAATCACCACTCATTGGCCGCTGATTCTCATTATTTTAGCCTCATGGGGCGTGGCTTTGTTTGAATATTCGTTCATGATTCCTGCCAACCGTATCGGTTTCATTGGACGTGGAGGTCCCTTCAACTTAATGCAGTTGAAAGTGATTCAAGAGGTGGTTTCGCTCACCGTATTCACCATCGTCGCAATGTTGATTTTTAAGGGACAGCCTTTGCATTGGAACCATCTGGCGGCTTTTCTCTGTTTGGTGATGGCTGTTTTCTTTGTGTTTTTGAAATCATGAGAAGTCATATATTAAACAAAAAGATTTACAAGCTATGCTACAAAAAGGAACCAAAGCCCCTTATTTTGAGGGACAAGACGAGAATGGTAATCTCGTGAAACTAACTGATTTCTCCGGAAAGAAATTAGTGCTCTATTTCTATCCTAAGGACAGCACCCCGGGTTGCACTGCCGAGGCGTGTGACCTGCGTGATAACTACGAGCGTTTTCTTTCATTGGGTTATCATGTGTTGGGTGTCAGCCGTGACAGTGCCGCCTCGCATCAACGTTTCATCGCCAAATATAATCTGCCTTTCCATCTGATTGCCGATACCGATTTGTCCATCCTGAAAGCCTACGAGGCATGGGGAGAGAAAAAGATGTACGGCAAGGTGACTGAAGGCACGTTACGCACCACATACGTCATCGACGAAGAAGGCGTGATCATCGATGCCATTGGGAAAGTTGACACGAAAAACCACACGGCACAAATTTTATAATATAATATCGCTATGAACACTCAATTCACCATCCGTCCTGCGAGGCCTGAAGAGGCTGGCCTCGTCCTTGACTTTATCAAGAAACTCGCCGTGTATGAGAAATGCGCTGATGAGGTCGTGGCCGATGAAGCCACATTGTATCATTCTCTGTTTGTGGAGCATTCCGCCGAGGTGGTCTTTGCTGAGGAAGACGGCGTTGTCGTAGGCTTTGCCTTGTTTTTCCACAATTTTTCCACCTTCGTCGGACGTAAAGGCTTGTATCTCGAAGACCTGTTTATCCTCCCCGAGAAACGCGGTAGAGGCTACGGCAAGGCTCTCTTGAAATATTTGGCCAGGATTGCTGTGGAGCGTAATTGTGGCCGCATGGAATGGATCTGCCTCGACTGGAACAAGCCTGCCTTGACTGTTTATCGGAGTATTGGTGCTGTGCCCATGGACGAATGGACCGTGCAACGATTGGATGAAACGGCTTTGCTAAAATTTGATGGCGAGAAATCTACACTGCCAACAATACTAACAACTGTGCGGTAAAGATTCGCAGGAACATGGTCAGCGGATAGACGGTGGCGTAACCCATGTTGGGAAGCTTACAGCCCTCGGGTGCCACGGTGTTGGCAAAGGCCAGGGTGGGCGGGTCGGTATGGGAGCCTCCGATGAAGCCCATCAGCGTGAAGTAGTTCATCTTCAGCACTAAACGTCCAAATAACGAGACCAACAGAGGGGGCACCATGGTGATGATGATACCATAAACGACCCACATATAGTGTTCTTGTACCGTTGCAACAAACTGGCCTCCGGCACTCAACCCCACGCCGGCAAGGAAGAGGGCGATGCCCACCTCACGGAGCATCCACACCCCATGGCTGTCGGTGAACTCGGTGGTGAACCAGCTTTTCTTTACGCCTAACCAGCTGCCTATGATGGCGACTACCAAGGGTCCACCCGCCAAGCCTAACTTGATGGGTGCTTTCATGCCTACTGGAATCGGGATGGAACCGACGATAATGCCTAAGGCGATGATGACAAAGATGGGGATGAGGTTCACTTTATGACGTTGTGACAGGGGCGTGGCTTGTTTTTCCCCCTTGGGTTCAAGGGTGTTTTCGGTGGAAGGCTCTTTCATGAGGTCGATGCGGCAAAGCGGACGCAAGAGGATACAAGTCAAGATCATGCCCACTACAGCTAAGGGATAGGCTACAGCATAACCCGCCGCCAAACGGTCGGAAGCACCGGCAACCCCCAAGTCGTTGACGGCTTGTTGAGCAGCGGACAGTCCAGGCGTGTTGGTGATGGCACCCGTATAGACCCCGGCCATGTCAGCCAGGTCTTGATGGGCGACCTTAGCGATAATCACCGTGATGAGTACACCCAACGCCACGTTTACCAAGGCCATCAGGTTCATGGCTAAGCCGCCTTTTCTGAAAGAACGGAAAAAACCTGGGCCAACTTGCAAGCCTACAGCCACGACGAAAAGAATCAAGCCAAACTCCTTGATGACATGCAGCATCTCGCCGTTGAGGCTGACGCCGCAGGCGCTGAAGGCAATGCCAACAAAAAGCACCCAGGTGATGCCTAACGAGATATGCGCGATTTTGATCTTGCCCAACAGCAGGCCAATGAAGATGGAGAGGGCTAAATACAAGATAGTGGGACCCACGCCCGAACCAGTGAAGAGATTCAACATGATGTTTTTTTTAGTGAAACAAAAATAGGAATTATCTTGGTACGCTCGCGATGATGGTCAGAATATTGTTGACGAACATGTTCACGGCAATGGCCAGCAGGATGACGCCGAAGAACTTCCTGAGGATGAATATGAGGTTCTCGCCGAGAATGCGCTGAATCTTGTCGAGCGAGCGTATGACAAAATAATCCAAGAGGATGTTGAGCAACAACGCAATGAGAATGTTGATGACAGCATAGTCGGCGCGTAAAGAGAGCAAAGCCGTCAATGCCCCTGGGCCAGCAATCAAAGGGAAGGCGATGGGGACAATGCTGGCGCCGCCTTTGCCGCCTTCGTTTTTGATGATTTCCCGACCGAGGATCATCTCCACCGCCAGGATGAACAACACGAATGAGCCCGCCACGGCAAACGAGGCCGCGTCGATGCTGAACAGTTTCAGTAAGGCGTCGCCTGCAAAGAAGAACGCCAAAAACAGGGCCAATGCCGTCAAGCAGGCCTGTCCCGCCTTGATGGTCTTGTTTTGCTCCTTCATGCTCATGAAGATGGGAATCGAGCCAAAGATGTCGATGATGGCGGCCATCACAATGAAGGAGCTGAATATTTCTACAAAGTTGATACTTCCAAACATAGTGTTTTCAATTACTGGTTACCCGATGTTATTCCAAAGATAGTGGAAATGCGGTCCGAAGCGTTTGAAGGCGGCCTCATCGAGCATCTCTTGGAACTGTGGATGCGCCACGGAGATGATGAGTTTGGCCCGTTCCTGAAGCGATCGGCCATAAAGGTTGACGGCACCATACTCCGTGATGAACCAATGGATATGGTTTCGTGTGGTGACAGCGCCAGAACCCAGGTCTAACGAAGGCACAATCTTGTTGATGCCCTTTCGTGTGGTGGACGGCATGGCGATGATGGCCTTACCTCCTTTGGAACGCGAGGCGCCATATACGTAGTCGATCTGTCCACCGACTCCAGAATAGATGCGTTCCCCTAACGAGTCGGCACACACCTGGCCCGACAGGTCGATTTGGATGCCCGAATTGATGGCAGTCATCTTGGGTTGCTGTGCGATGACAAAGGGGTCGTTGGTATATTCCACATCTTTTAAGAGCACCTCGGGGTTACCGTCGATAAAGTTGTAGATCTTTTGGGAACCCATGACGAAGGTGGAGACGATTTTGCCACGATCCAGTTTCTTGTTGGCGCCTGTGATGACTCCCTCCTTGACCAAAGGGAGGATGCCGTCGGAGAACATCTCAGTATGAATGCCGATGTTCTTATGGTTGTGTAGGCAGGAAAGGATGGCGTTGGGGATGGAACCGATACCCATCTGGAGACAGGCACCGTCTTCGATGAGCTCGGCACAATAGCGACCGATGGTCTTCTCCACCTCGTTGGGCATCGGCATGTCAACGGTGAGCAAGGGGGCGTCGTCTTCCACAAAGAGGTTAATCTTGCTGAGGTGGACGAGTGCGTCGCCATGGGTGCGTGGCACATGCTTGTTGACGACGGCGATGACGAACTCGGCGCTCTCCATGGCGGCCAAAGTGGCATCGACCGATGAACCTAACGACACGTAGCCGAACTTATCGGGAGGACAGACCTGGATCATGGCTACGTTGCACTTGATGTAACGCTCACGATAGAGCTTTGAGGTTTCACCTAAAAACACAGGGATGTAGTCGGCCAGTCCTTTTTGAACACTCTCACGCACATTGGCGCCTACAAAGAATGCGTTGTGCTGGAAGATGCCTTCGAACTCAGGGTTGACGTATGGGGCGGCGCCTTCGGTGTGCAGATGGTGGATATAGACGTTTTTCAACTCGCCGGCGCGGCCTCGCTCGCACAGGGCTTTCACTAAACACTGGGGTACGTTGGAGACCGAACTGATATGCACGTGGTCGCCCGATTTGATGACTTTGACGGCTTCTGCTGCCGACACGGCTTGATACTGTTTCTTCATATTTCACAAACTCTTGTTCCCGAAAGTTGTTCGTTCAGAAACGGGCAGGTCTTCTGGCTTGTTCGCATCCGTAGCGTCTTCCCGATAACGAATATCAGTGACGTTGGTGCTGCGGACCATTGGTTGAACTTACAGCTACGGGCATAGCTCCTGATTCTCACAGGATTCCCTATTAATCTTCGGTGGAAGAACCCGAATCCGGCGGCAAAAGTAGCGAATATTTTGAAATCGTGGGCGCAATTATAACAAAAAAAGCCGTCGGAATCCCAACGGCTTTCTGGCTGTACTCCCGCAGGGGGTATTCTTTTGAACACGTCTTGTTTTTCGTTCTCAAACTACACCTTTGAATTATCATCATAATAAATTGTTTGCCAGCCGTGGCATGTCCGATGGGTAAAATTGATTCGATTTTGTTCGCACTGTACCCCATTTGATAGTAAAGATGGATGGGATGGTGAAATTTTATTCTGCAAATAATTGGCAATATTTTCGGATATTGCCAAAAATTTGTATTTTTGCAG
>CAMIWN010000063.1:0-8852 GCA_946402445.1 uncultured Bacteroidales bacterium | reverse complement strand
TGATGCGGGGTGGAGCAGAGGCAGCTCGTTGGGCTCATAACCCAAAGGTCGCAGGTTCGAGTCCTGCCCCCGCTACTAAAAAAGCCGGACTGGAAGTCCGGCTTTTTCTTTTGTTATTCTTCCTCAAGCGTCATTTCTCCCTCGATGTTTCCTAAGAGCGTGGCCTGAACCATGTTGAACAAAGTGGATCCATGACCTTCCACATCGCCTTCGACAGTCAAGACACCGTCCTCGAGAACACCCACCATGTTGATGTTCAATACGATGTCAATATCCATGACAAGACTGACAACCGTGGAGTATTCAAATTGGTCGAACGTAAACTTGTTGCCGTTTCGGATGCCTGTAAGGATGATCTCCGTATTATCGATGGTGAAAGAGGCTTGTGCTTGGTTGTCGGCTGTTGCGCTCAACCTCATTTCGCCTTTCTCTTCTATGTTGATCTGGTTTCCGTCGATAGCGGGGGTGTCGGATGTCACATCGCAGTTGATTTTGATGTTTCCGAAGAAGGTGCCAATCACTTCATCCTCCGTGGGAGGAAGGACGGCGGTGATGACCATGGTGGCAGTGTTTTTCTTGCCCACCTCATCCGTGACCGTGGCGGTGATTTCGAGTGTCATTGGCGTTTTTGGGATGTAGGTCTCAATGAATTCCATCTCTCCCGCTTCACTGCCCGTGAGGTCTCTTGACTCCTGATGGAGGATGGTGCCGTTTGAGTCGTTGATGACAAAAAGATAGGTCTTTAAGGGCTTGCCACTGGTTTCATTGGGCCATGCTTTGATTTTAAAACGCAACTCCGATTCTGTATAGACGGTGTTGTTGTTCATGGCATAACCTTCTTCTTCTATGAAGACGATATTTGGCTTTTGTTCCAGAAGTTCATCGAAGGCCCCTGGATCACAGCTTGTGAAAAACATTGCGCTGAGGAGGCAAATAAAAGCTAAACTTATTCTTTTCATGATGGATGGTTTTAGAGGGTTGGTGAAAAACTGCGTTTTTTATTTGGATGAGTGTGTTACCTTGGTAAGCATGCCGGTGAAGTTGCCGTTAGCTGTGAGCGGAACAGGTATCGGGACATCAGGGAATGTAGCCTGTCCTACGCCTTCGAAAGGTCCTGCCATGTTGATGGTGTTCCCCTCGAGGAAGCTTGTGGGGGTCATTTGAATCATGACATCAGAACCGTTGTTTTCCTTGTAGTTATAGGAAAGAACGCCGAAGTCGATGCTGTTTCCGGACACAGCGGCATCCGTTTCATAGTCTTCTTTGTTCATGGTAAACACCACATGCACAATGTCTTCAGTGCTGCCTGGGGTGATCACGGCGGACAAATCGATGGTCAGACCATCAAGAGGCATGCTGTATTGTGGTGCATTAGGGACACTGAGCGTGCCATTGAGGACAATAGACCCGGTGTAGGAACCGATGAATTGATGGTTGTCTGGCTGCTGAACCATGAAATGCGCTACCAAGTGGCGGTCGGCTGTAGCCTCGAAGCTGTATTTGTTGTTGGTTGTCAGTTCGTTGCCGTTTTCAGTCCAGTTGACGAAGATGTACCCATTGTTAGGTGTTGCCGTCAACGTGCAGGTCTCGCCGTTTGAATAGGTGCCAGTTCCTGTAATGGTGCCGCCATTTGCGGGATCAGCAGAGGCGGTAATCGTGCGATCGGGTTGGCATGAAATGAAGGCTACCGCTAAGCAGCACATCATCAGTAAAAGCATTTTTTTCATTTCGTTATGTTTTGGTTAATAATATGGACAAAAAAATATTTTTTCGCAAATATAAGGCCAAAAACGATACATTTGTTAGTTTTGCAAAAAAATAACACCTATTTTTTAATAATTCATGAAAATTGTGAAAAAAAGTTGGGCGTTGTTGGCCGTGGTTCTCGCCGTGGTCTTGTCGCTATGCTTGTTGCAGATTCTCGGACCTGTTACGGGTCCTATGCCGTTGTGGATGTCCATCATCCCCCCATTAGTAGCTATCGTGATGGCTTTGTTGCTCAAAGAGGTGTTGTCGTCTTTGTTTTTGGGTGTGTTGACAGGAACTTTTCTCATGGCCTTGTATTCGGGGTCCTCGCCCTGGGTGTCCTTGTCAGGAGGGATGTTGCGTGTCGTTGACACTTATATCGTTGGTTCACTGTATGATGCTGACCACGTGAAGATTATCGTGTTCACCATGCTGATTGGTGGCATGGTGAGGATTATCACCGTCAATGGGGGTATGCAAGGGGTGGTGAACTGGTTGTCGAAGCGGGCTCGCGGCTCTCGTTCTGGGCAGTTGATGACGTTTATCATGGATCTTTGTGTGTTTTTTGATGACTATTCCAATACTTTGGTGGTGGGTAACACCATGCGTCCTTTGGCTGACAAGCTGCATATCTCGCGTGAGAAACTCTCATATATCGTTGACTCCACCTCGGCGCCAGTGGTAGCGGTGGCTTTTATCACCACATGGATTGGCGCGGAGCTGAGTTATATACAAGGTGGAATCGAAGCCATCGGGCTGGATATGTCGTCCTATTTGGTGTTCTTTAATTCTTTGGCTTATAGCTTTTATCCTTTTCTCACTTTGGCTTTTGTGCTGATGCTTATCCTGTCGGGCCGTGATTTTGGTCCAATGCTCACGGCGGAACGCAACGCTCGGATGGCTTCGGGCGAAAAGGGATGCGCCACAGAGTCGGGTGTGTCGGCTTCCGCTCATGCTATTGATGCCCTCATTCCGTTGGTGGTGTTGATTGTGGGTACGGTTATTGGCTTGTTTGTTACGGGCTATGATGCACAGATATGGTCCCAGCCTTCACAGGGCTTTTTCTCAAAACTCTCTTCCACCATTGGCGCGGCCGATTCGTATCAGGCCTTGGTGTGGTCATCGTTGGTGTCGTTGTTGACTGCCATTGTCGTGACGATCTGCCGGGGTCATAAAAAGTTCACGGTGGTGATGGAGTCGGTGGTGGAAGGCTTCAAGTCCATGTTGAATGCGGTGGTCATTCTCACCATGGCTTGGTCGATTGCTTTGCTGACCAAGGACATGCATACAGCGGAGTTTGTCTCTCAGCTGTTGCTGAAATGGTCGTTATCGCCATTCTTAGTGCCTGCAATCACCTTTGTGTTGGCAGGTTTGATTGGTTTCTCCACTGGTACATCCTGGGGCACGATGGCGATTCTATATCCTTTGATTCTGCCGTCTTCTTGGCTGTTGTGTCAAAGTCAGGGTCTTTCCGTGGAGGCCACGATGCCCATCTTCTATAATGTGGTGGCGTCGGTGATGGCTGGAGCGGTGATGGGTGACCATTGCTCGCCGATTTCGGATACCACCATCATGAGTTCCTTGTCGAGTCAATGTGACCATTTGCAGCATGTAAAGACACAGATGCCTTACGCTTTGACGGTAGGCGGTGTGGCGCTTTTTGTCGGTGTGTTACCCAGTGCTATAGGCTTGCCGTCCTGGCTTTCCTTTGTGATTTCCTTGACTATTTTAGGTTTGATTGTCAGATTCTTCGGTAAAAAAACCTCTTCGACCTCTAACCTTTAACCTCTCTCTGTCCCTCATACTGTTGCACTTCGTCGTATTTATAGACGAGTTCGATGCCCACCTCTTTGAACATGGCTTCGCTTTCGGCGCCGTCGTGGTAGCGGCGTTCGCACACCACGCGGACGATGCCGCAGTTGATGATGAGCATGGCACAGGTGCGGCAGGGGGTCATGCGGCAATAGAGGGTGCTGCCATCGAGGGCGATGCCGCGTCGGGCGGCCTGGCAGATGGCGTTTTGCTCGGCGTGTACGGTGCGCACGCAGTGCTGGGTCACGGAACCGTCTTCGTGGATCACTTTACGGAAGAGATGTCCCACGTCGTCACAGTGGGGAAGTCCTTTTGGGGAGCCCACGTAGCCTGTCACAAGGATTTGCTTGTCCTTGACGATGACACAGCCGCTGCGACCGCGATCGCAGGTGGCGCGTTCCGACACCGTGTCGGCAAGGTTTAGAAAATAGTCGTCCCACGAGGGGCGCACATGGAGCTGAGTGAGGACTTTCTCCACTTGCAGATGCAATTCGGCGATGGTGCCGTCGTTCATGAACACGAAGTCGGCTTGTCGGATGCATTCTCCTAAGTTCTGTTTGTTGGGGTCGGTGGCAGTCATCTCCCGTTCCTCGTTGGCGACGAAAGTCTCAAAGCTGACATGGTCGGTCTCGGAGCCGCGTAGATAGATGCGGTCGTAACGGATCTTACGGTCGGCATCAACCGCGAAGAGGTAGAACTCGCCTTTCTGTCTTAGCGAGGCGATCTCGCCTGGGGTACGCACGCTCTCGATGACGGCATTCTTGCCGTTGGCCTTCGCCCGCTCAAAGAGCTGGTCCGTGATATAACTTGGACAATGCGTGGCGCGGAGCTCGTTGCCCATGGCGGTCAGCGTGTCGCGGTTTACCTCTAAGCCTCGTTTTTCTATTTCTTCAGCGATATATGCCCGTACAGAATAGTGCACAAACCCTCTTTCTTTAATCAAGTAGTCAACGATGGTGCCTTTCCCCGCACCCAGCGTACCGGTGATGCCAATGATAATCATGTCTTGTTGTTTTAATTAGTTAATCAGTTGCGTTTTCCCCTCTACCCTTTAGCCTCTCCTTTTACTTGTTCCTTGATCTCCACCACCCATTTTTTCACATCGGTGGGTTGGAAGTGTTCCATCATTTCCAGCAGTTCATTGGGGTTGTCGCTGACGATGAGGCCTTCGGCGTGCTCTTTGCGGATGAAGCCTTCGTTGGTGGAATGCTTGATGAAGCGGATGATGTCGTCATAAAATCCGTTCACGTTGTAGAGGGCGACGGGTTTGTCGAAGACGCGCAGCTGGCTGAGTACGTATGCCTCGAAGAACTCGTCCATCGTTCCCAGTCCGCCAGGCATGGCGATGAAGCCATCAGCCATCTCTTCGAGTATCTTTTTGCGTTCGGCCATCGAATCCACCACGATGAGTTCGTCGATGTCGTTGTAGCCCACGTCCATGCCCATCAGATGGTCGGTGATGGTTCCAGTGACCTTGCATTTGCGTTCCATCATCACGTCCGCGATGATTTTCATCAGTCCCACACTTCCGCCACCATATAACAACTCACATTGCTTGTCGGCCATGGCCTGTCCCAATTCCTTGGCTTTCTCACGATAAATCGGGTCGAATCCCATGCTGCTGCCGCAAAAAATACAAATCTTCTTCATGGTTGAATTTTTTTGCAAAAATAATCTTTTTTATCTTTGCACCTCAAATTATAGACTATTGTTATGATGAAAAACATCGGAATATTAGGTGCAATGCCTCAGGAGATTGACGAGGTGAAAGCCCTTTTGACAGAAAAAACCATTGTTAAAATTGCCAATCGTGAGTTTGTGGTGGGCAAGATCGGCTCTGTGCGTTGCGTGGTGGCTTTCTCCAAATGGGGCAAGGTCGCCGCTACCATCACTGCGACCTTGTTGGTTCAGGAGTTTGGTGTGACAGACTTGTTTTTTATCGGCACTGCCGGTGCTTTGGCTGAAGGACTCAGGGTGGGTGACATCGTCATCTCCAAACGTTTGGTGCAGCATGACTTGGATGCCCGTCCCATGATCTCCCGTTTTGAGTTGCCCTTGCTAAACCGTGTCTATGTGGGCAGTGATCCTGAGCTGACGGAGCTGGCCGGGAAGGCGGTGGCTAACTTGTTGAAAAAGGGTGTCGAGCAGATGGTGGGTGAGGAGGCTGTCCGTGAATTCAGCCTTGCGCCCAAACTCTATTTCGGCGACATTGCCAGTGGCGACCAGTTCATCAACAGTAATGAGAAACGACAAGAGATCTTAGGGCTGTTACCTGATGTGCTTTGTGTCGAGATGGAAGGGGCTGCTGTGGCGCAGGTGTGCCTGGAGTTCAACCTTCCGTTTACGGTGATCCGAACCATCAGTGATACCGCCGACCACAACGCCCGTGTTGACTTCGGCAAGTTCATCGTGGAGGTGGCCAATGCCTATTCGCGGGCGATTGTCAGCGAGATCATACGGTTGTTGTAGTTATTTGGAGAGGATAGCCAACACGCTACCCAGTAATATCATGAGAATTATCATGATAACACATCCTAACTGACGCATGTTCTTGCCTTTCCCGCTCGTTTCTTTGAGGTTCTTGAGTCCCGGTAGTACCTGATTTAACGAGGTTTTTCTTTGTGTTTTTGTCTTTCTGTGTTTCAAGGTGCCGTCAGGACGTTTCTCATAATATAAAGGAGCGCCATACATCATCGTTTTGGCCAGTCCACCTGCAAACACGATGGCCATGAAGCCGGGCATGCAGTACCACGCTGCTCCATAGCCTATCTGGAGGTCGGAGAGGGGGAGCCCTTTAAGGAGCTGGATTGGGACGGCGAGTAACACGGGCAGGAAGATCACTGCGGCGAGAATGACGACGAACTTGATGATGCGCCATGGCGTAAAGAACTTCAGCTCGGTGGGGACCGGCCCTTCCCCGAAGTCGGCAAAGAACTCAATTTGTGTGTCGTTATGGCTTTCCTTTTCTTTTGGAACGGTGATTACCTCGTCGATGAACTCCGCGTGATGGCGGTTATGGGCTATGGCGAAGAATACAAGACCAAACACTAAGGCGAAAATGAGGCCTGTCCCTACACCTCCTATACATAATGTTGATAGGATGCCTGTTGCCAGGGTGGCCAGTGTCGGCCACAGCCACCAAAGTCTTGTCAGGTTTTTCGTTTTTCCCGTGGCGATAGAGACCTTTCCCGTCTGTCCGTTCACGGCGGCGGCGATGCCGTTTTTGCATTTCACCAGAAACACAGGTATGAGAGCAGGGATGGACTCGTTCTCGTTTTCGTTGAGAAAAACGGTGAGTTCTTTGGTGCGTTCTTTTTTTGTGAGGTTTCGGTAAAGCTCCGCCCGAGTCTCTTCTTCGATGCGCGCGTTCAGCGCCTCGCCTACCACGTTTTGGATTTTGGCGTTCTGATGGTTCAAGTAGCCGAAGTCGAACTCACGCGCCTCGTCGAACTCGAAGGGCTCGATGCCGTCAAGGAAAAGGTTATCCCAGTCTTTGGAGGCATTCACCGCCGTGTGGCTCAGATAGGCTCTGAAAGGATAATGGGCGGAGGAACCGGATTGAAGGTTGATGGCCATGTTTCCATGATAGGCACCTCGGACGATATGATAAGGCATGTAGCAGCCAGTGAAGCGGTGGAGGTTTTTCTCGATATGTTGGGAGGCAGGGTTGCTCTTGTTTTGGCTGAGCCAAGCCTTCAATTTGTTCAAAGCTTCTTCCTTGCTGATTTTGAAAGGGAGAATCACCTCGGGCAGGTCGTTTCCAGCAAATGAGGCGTCAATCATGGTGCTTTGGCAGAACGGACATTGCGTGGAGGCATCCTCGCCAGTAACCATGGTTTGGGCACCACAGCTGGGACATGCAAATGTCTTGACCTTGGCGAGATCTTGCATGACGACTTCTCGACGAAGGCTCTTCCAGCGGTGGTATTGTTTTTTCTTTTCAGTGGCATCGGCTTCGGCACCGCAGTGGGCGCAACAATACTTCTGTTTGACGATATTGTAGCTTTGGTCACCGCCACAATACTCGCAGCGGATCACTAATGGGTTTTTGACGATGTCTTCCATATCTTTACGGCTTCCTCCAAATTCTTATTCTTTACTTCTTATTTCTTCCCGAATGATTTCCCAAAACATTGCCATTCCCACTTCCAAAATGTCGTCAGGGAAGTCAAAATCGGGATTGTGCAAGGCCGGTTGCTCCAATCCTGATCCGAGGCCAAAGAAGCCTATTGGGCAGATGCTGCCAAACCTCCCGAAATCCTCTGACCAACGGAAAGGCTCGTTTAAATGACCAAGACTCAGTTCGAGGTTTTTGGCGGCTTGTTCTATGGTTTTCACGCAGTTGGTGTCGCTGTTGGTGGCTGCGAAAGCCTCATGTTCCGAGAAGTTGAAATCGAAAAGATAGTCCTTGGCCTTGGCGCGGCATAGTTCAATGATTTGAGAGGCCATCACCTGTAAGTTGTGGTCATTGTAGCTGCGAAGGGTCAGCCATATCTCTGCATGGCCAGGGGCTACTCCGAAGGTCTCTTCTCCCAAGATGGCATGGGTGATGACGAAGGTGGTCAAGGGCTTCACTTCCTTTAATTGTTCGCGTTTCTTCTCTAGGTTATGGATGAGTAACGCAAGCAGTTCCGATGGGCTGTGTCCGGTCTCGGGTTGGGAGGCATGGGCGGTGCGTCCGTCGAAAACGAGTTTCAAGCCAAACGAAGCAGCGGCAAAGCATCCTTCGCGCACCATGATTTTCCCTTTCTCAAAGCCGGGTAGGTTGTGCAATCCGTAGGCCACATCGGGCTTGATTTGCTCGAACAGAGGGTCTTCCAAGATGGCCTTTGCTCCTTGTCCGGTCTCTTCGGCGGGTTGGAAGAGCAAGACCACTTCCCCTTGGTCGGGCCGCTGCTCGCCAAGCCATTGAGCCAGTCCGCAGAGGATGGTAGCATGTCCGTCGTGCCCGCATTTGTGCGACACGCCCGGGTTTTGAGAACGGTATGGAATCTCGTTTGGTTCGGGGATATGGAGTGCGTCTATATCTCCCCGGATTAAAATCCTTTTGCCTGGCTTCTCACCTTTATAAATAGCTGCCAAGCCGAAGCCGCCAATCTTTTCAATCAGCTTGTCGGGTCGGGTCTGTCGCACCCATTCGTTTAAAATCTTGTTAGTCAACGCCTCTTTTCCCGAAAGCTCGGGATGTGCATGGAGGATATGTCGTAGTTCGATGAGGGTTTGCATGATAATCTCTTTTTTTGCAAACCTTAGATTTGCAGCGTGGTTGTCTGCGAACCGGGAATGCAAGAGCA
>CAMIWN010000062.1:0-9513 GCA_946402445.1 uncultured Bacteroidales bacterium | reverse complement strand
TTTATTTTCAGAAAATTACGGATTTTAGGTACAATTTCTTGAAAAACTCAGATTACTACAGCGTGATACTCAACAGTTCCTCGGCAAACCGATGTATCCCTTCGCAGATTCTGTCTCTTTGCTTTTTGCGAGGTGTAGTGCGGCGATTCAAATAATTGGAGAGTTGCTTTTGATTAATTCCTGTCATCTTTTCCATGCCAGCAAGCGACATGAAAGAAGAATAGTATTCCAAAAAACTTGGGACTTCCATTCTCCACTCAATTTCATAATCTCCTTTGATTGGTTCAGGCCAGCGGTTTTCCGGCAAATTCTTTTTAATTAAGCGAATTGCCTCGAATGTATCAGCTTTTACGGCCTCTACGTTTTCCCCAGCGGCATAAATACCGTCACAGTTTTCCGAATAGGCACCGTAATGATCTTTGGATTTCTCAATTACCATGACAATCTTTTCCATAACTCTTAACTATTTCATCTCTCCTATTTATGGAAGCAAAAATAGCGATATTTCTACGATTTGTCAAGAGATTGTGTAATTATTGTATATTGACACTGCTTCCAGTTCTCAAAACTTGTTCGTAACGAATCAATGTCAGATTCGGAAGCGAACACATTGGCAGGCAACACCATCATAATGCTCTTGTCATCCAATGGTGATACGACAGCTCCTTGAGGCGTGTAACGGTCAAGGCTGGTGAGCGGAAACCCTACGAAGATAATGTCCTCGCCACCTTTCAGTAGGCGGTGGGTAACCTTAAGCTCTGTGAAATAACGCAGACATAGCCAAGCGCTCCACTCGTAGGCTCGGTAGAAAGTACCTTCACGGAATAAATGTATAACAGTACATTGTTCAACCTTGTTACGTTCTTTCTCTTTTTCAAGAATCTCTTTCAGTTGTGACATGGCTTTCAAATATTAGGTATGCGAAAAAGTTGCCGGACGGTGTTGGGTAGCGCACTCACGTGCGCACCCCGCCCGCCAACTTTTTCGCCCCGCCCGTGCAAGTGACGGAACAAGGGTTAGTTCTGACGCGAAGAACGCACAGCCCGGACAGATAGACCACGGCCCCGATTGAGGTAGTTGTCCATGCTGCAACCGCCCGAATCGAAGTAGAAGCCCCACGCGTAGTACGGGTCGTCGGTGTAGAGTGAACTCGACCAGTAGTCGCCGCCGCTGCCTGCGTCGTAGAGAGCGTCGTCCCAACGGTAGCCAGCGGCGGGCAGAAAGAGACTGTTGCCGTTTGCAGCCGTGAATAGTCTACCATTCACGCCATTCTGAACTACCCAAACATGAGTTGTGTTCTGGTACAATTCCGTCCATTGGTCGTATGTAGGCATACACCAGCCATTGCCCCAGTTGGCTGTGGCTGCATCGTCGACCTGCTGCAGGGTGGTCAAGTTGTCGGTGAAGCCGTTGTAACCGTAGTTGGAATTATTACAGTACTTGGTCAGCCGCATTACCCAACCATCGCCGTTGCAATATTTATATGTGCTCCAGTTATATGTGGCTTTCGGCGTGGTCTCGCCCCAAGCGAAATAGTCGCCGTATTCCTCTGGGGCATTGGCTCCAACATTGCAGGTGGCCCACAACGTGCCGCTTGGCAGACCGAGGTCAACGTAATTGTGGCCGTTGAGTCCGCCACCTCCACCGCTGTTCTCCTCGGTAGTGAATGACTTGTCATCACCGTAGTAATACTCCAAGCCACGCAAGGCGTAAGCGCGGACATGGTACTTGGTGCCAGGATCAAGACCTGTAATCGTGCAAACATACGGTTCATTCCAGTTTTTGGTGGAAAGGTGAGCGTCCTCCACCGTGGGATTGCGACTCGTGCTCCAGCACACGCCGAGTTCATTCAGCGTTAAGCCCTGAGTTACAATCACGTCACCGCCACACACGACAGAAGTCGCGGTTACGTCCCGTGGCGCGTAGGTGGTCACTCGCACATCATTGTCGTGGTTTTCTTCGGGAGTACATCCTGCGGCAAAGATAACCGCCGTCATTAGCATTATGGCTGCTAAGGTCTTAGTAAACCTCTTCATGTTATGTATGGGTGTAATTAAACGTCTTACTCAATAGGTCATCCAAATCATTTACGAATGACAAAGCAAAAGTAAGAATAATTTAAGGTGAATACCTTCATGATTATTCCATCTCTTTGATGAAACCCTCAATTTGATTTTTAAAATAAGGAAGTTCCTCTGTTATCACATTCCAAAGAATATTCAAGTTCACTTCATAGTAGTCATGAACAAGGATATGCCGCATAGCTATAACATCGCGCCAATCCACCTCTAAATGAGCGTCTCGAAACTCCTTCGTCAGTTTATAAGCAGCTTCACCTATGATTTGAATATTATAAATCACCGCATGACAAAGAATCTTATCCTTCCCAAGACCATCAAAAGACACATCTTTGGTGTATTCAAAGACATTGTCTATTGCTGTCATCATGTGTTCCTAACGACCTTTATCTCTAACTGGCTCTCTCATAAATCAACTTTTTGTCTTGTTCAACTGAATCAACGGCAAAAGGCAATAAAGTTCCATCAACGACCAAATCAACTTTCTTTTTCAGCAAATCCTCAAGTTCGTTCATAATATGAGCATAACGGAAAAGCCCGACACGAGCTTCATCATCAAACACCACTAAAATATCAACATCACTATCATCCGTCTGCTCTCCACGAGCATAGGATCCAAACAACCACGCCTTCAACACAGGTTGAGTGGCAAAATATGCTGAAATTGTTTCAATCATCGATTTGTCCATATCTTTTTTTTGCGAAGGTAATTCTTTTTTAGCCGTTTGTCAAGAGGTCTTGTAAAGTTTTATATAGTACGAGCACAATAATCCAACTGCTCAATCCAATGCTGTTGAGCCTTTTCACGCCAATCAACAACCATATTTCTTAAGCAATTCCCAAGCCTGCCTCATTACTTCTTCATGAGGCACTACTTCCCCCTCAGCAATATCACGCTCCGCCTCCTCGATACGACGATGAGCTTCTTCCCTAGTTGTCGGAGCATAAAAATCTTCCTTCATCTGCTCTATTTTTATTTACGACTGCAAAGATAACAATAATATTTTGATTTATTTACAATATTTTAAATTAAATTGTTCTAATTCTATAACATTATAATATACAGAAAAATATATAACATAAAATTTAACTTAATATACTTTTAAAACTAAGAAGTAATAATATAATATCCAAACTCATAGTTATAATTGAATATTTTTATAACTTCTCATTCCCTACTAATCCACAAATATGAACCAACTCTTTCAATCCATTCTTCAGGCACTTCATTCCTTTGGGCTATTTCAGGAAAAAGACGCACCGACGATCTTACCTCATCAATTACTTCGAGAGCGTCTCCCCTTTTCAAATCAAAGCTCATAGCCACATCAAGCATATCTTCATCGGTGATGTCGCTTACCTTGGAGTTCACGCTGAAAGCATGATAGTTTTCAAACGGCAACGCCTCCAAATCCACACTGAAAGTCAAGTCATAAGCTGGAGCCAAACTCCATTGACCCTTGGGATTCATCAAGAAAGAGAAATTCTTGGCGTGATCATCCACATTATAGGCAATCACGTTAAAAGCCATTCTTCTGAAAGCCTCAAGCATATCGCAATAACCCAATCCAAGCGTCTTAACCACGTACAAGAAACTCTCGTAACTGTCAGCAGCAGGATAAAGTGCCATGAGCGTCTGGGAGAAAAGTTTTTCATTCCCTACCCTATCGAAGCGATAAGTTAGAAAATGATTCACGCCCTCACATTTGATCATCTCGGAATCCATCATACGGATACCACAAGCCTTGGCCATTTCATAATAGGTCATTTCGAGTTCCGCAGACGGATAATCATGTTCCTGAAATTTCAAGATTGCATGGCGGAACCCAACAGGCACGTCTCCTTGCCCCGAACATATCATATCAGGCTCATTCGCACCCTTTTTGATGGCGATGATGGCCTTCGGACGCTGACCACCAGCAGAGGTCCCCACCTTGAAGATGTCTTGAAGCATCAACGTTTCATCCATCGTCAGCCGCACATCCAAACGACCTTGAAGAATGGATTGCGCATATCGGTACAATTCAACCACATTGATGGCATCCGCGCCTTTCATATTCAAGTCAAAAGCAGGTTCGTATTCTAACGCTCCCATACCACGCTTCCCGAGATAAAGCAAAAAATCCAAGGGCGTTATCTCATTGAAATCGATCTTTTGTTTCTGGCACCACAGAGCGAACACCCTACTTCCCCATCGATCGGGCAACGAGTCCGCCACAAAGGGAGGAAGACCTTTGAATCGTCCCCGAATACCTTTAATTGGAATGCGCTTCTGTTCTCGGAGCTTTGCGAGACCATTCGTAATCGGAGAAATATCAAGACCTCGGTCTAAGAAAAGCGGATCAAATTCAAAATAGGAAAGCGATTCCTTATCTGACCAAAAGAGCGTCCCTATCTGGCTTCCCCAAAGCATTATTCGTATGGCATTATTATTCTTCATCAGTTTTCCTCCTCGGTTTATAAACCCGTTCACGATGTTCCTTGTTTAACTTCGCCATCGCCATTGGACTAGGCGGCAACGGCTCCAGAAGTCTGTCAACCACGTCGATCATCCCAATGGACCGCAGCATCCGGAATAGCGAGTCAAGCGTGATGTTCCTGGCAGAGCCATTCTCGAACTGGCTCACAGTAAACACACTGACACCGCTGAACTCAGCCACTTCTTTCTGCGACTTCCCCATGTGAATTCGATAGTCCTTGTACCGCTCCCCCAACATGGAGACCAGCTCGGCATTCGACATATCCTTGATTGTTTTCATTCCAAAAATTTTTGCAAATATAGAAATTTCAAAATTAATAGCAATATTTTTTTATAATATTTGAAAAATCTAAATTTAAAATCAATATTATAAAGAGCTGATAAAAATGATTAACATCAAAAAACACGAAAAGCTCTAAAATTTAGAACTTTTCGTGTTTTTCAATATTCTTTCAATAATAAAACGTAGCTATTTCACATCACGGACCAATCTGACGGAATAATGGTCAAAACGCACTTGAGGATTGGAACCCATGTTATAAAAAGTCATATAAAAACTACTGGGATTGCCGTTGGCGGCGATGTTAGAACACCAATATCCCGCTTTACGTCCCGTGTGATAAATCTCCCCATTAGTCACACTCTGCAAACCAGCAGCTGGAAGCAAAACACACCCAGCAGGTTCAAGGATATTAGTCCAATCGTCCAAAGGAATGACGTTGTCATCACTGGATCCTTCAGCCTGATTGGGATTGTTGATGGTATATTTCGAGGCATCCCAGTCATCTGGGAAAAAGACACAAACATCAATGTCATTCACCTTGGCTCTCACAAATCTCACATCCGATTCCGTTTTTCTTTGATACATGATATAACTGAACTCCAAAGCGTGCGGTGAGCGCCACAACCCTTCCTTGTTTCCGCCGTTCACGATGGCATTATATCCCCAGTCCGCCTTTCCTGTATAGTCACCCAAGTGGGCATTTTCGTCACCGTATGCATAATAATCATCTGAGCTTTGAGAATAACTGTCAGGGCGGTACAACTTTGCTCCATGATCATATCCGCTGGTTCCCCAAGCGAAATAGCAAATAGCGTCACTGGTGTTACAATCCCACTGATGTTCAGCGAACTTCCAATAAGGTTCTTCAACCTGATTGTAATACCACAAATTACCCTTGGAAAAGTAGATTTGACCACCATCACGATTGGATGTAAATACGCCTTTTAAGGCACCCTCAGGAATCTTGTGACCTCCTCCTTGGTTCGGTTCATCTTCCGATGAACATCCCGCGACAAATATCACCACCGTCATTAGCATTATGGCTGCTATGGCCTTCAGTGTTTTCTTCATTGTTAATTGATTTAGGATTAGAAAATGCAAAAATAATAAAAAACATTTGTTTTCCAATGGATTAATCTCTATATTTGCCAGCAAAGAACCTAAAAAATAATATATTATGAAAAAAAAACTAATACTAATTGCAGCCGTATCCATGCTGTTTTTCTTGGAAATGGCACATGCTCAAGAGGGTGGATTCAACGGCTTCCTTAAGAGCGATTCCCCTATCTTGTCCATTAACCCCGACACCCTTGACTTAAGGTATCGTCCCGCTGGTGCCTGGATGCGGCCCTACACATTCACCTTAACCAACACAAGCGCTGAGGTCCAGATTACCAGCATGCAACTCCAAGGTAGCGGTGTTGACGCCCTCAACATCGACTTGGGTGATCTCACACTTCCTTTCACCCTCGGTGAGAATGAAAGCGTAACGCTCGGCATCACCTGGGGCGACCAACTCACCTCCGCAAACGGCACCCTGAACGTTGCCTATAGCAATGAAAACGGCTCCGGTTCAGCCGACTTTGCAGTCATGGCTCAGGTCTATGCCCCAGCCATCGGCGACGTTTGGGAATTAGCCAAAGAGGTGAATAGCCTGCCATTTACGGAAACCCTGTCCACCCTCCCGAATCACGAGTACCTGAAATACTGCGCTGAAGTGTTCGCGGGTGGTGTTGGCGCTGGCGGTAACGCAGTGTACTGGGGTATCAGATTCCCCGCCGCTGACCTCGCCGCTTACGCTGGTCAGACCCTGACCAAGGTCGGCATCTTCACGGATGTCGATGGCGACTACGGCTGGACCTATTCCGGCAATTACACCGTGAACGTTTACCAAGGCGGCACTGACGCTCCTGGTACCCTCGTGAGCACAGTTACTGAATACCTGCTTGGCGACATGGCATGGCATGATGTCACTTTGACCACTCCTGTGGCCATCGACGCCACCCAAGACCTGTGGCTGACCTTCTACACTTCCGATATCGCTTACCCGATGTCAGGCTGCGACTATGTTGGCAACCCCAACTCCGACTTCCTGACGCTCGACGGCGTTAATTGGGATCATTCTACGGACTACGGACTCGACTACACTTGGATGATTCGTGGTGTGGTTGAAGATCCCGGGCTCCACAACAACTACGTTTTGCCCGATCCCAACATCCCCGATGGCAACGATGTGGTCTATAAACTCGAATTCGAACAAGATGTCTTGCTGAACGCCGCCATTACTGAGGGTGACAACGGCAAGGTATTCCTCTATGAACAAGACTTCCAAGGCGTGGGCGGCCCTGATGAGGCCAACAGCCTTTGTTTTCCTTCGAACACCCAACTCAATCCAGCATCAACCTTCGTCGCCTCAGCGTCCGTTCCTTATTATTTGGTCGCCTCCTCAACGAGCGATGATTTCACTGTCTCCATCAGCACAGAATCATTGCCTTGTCCCGACACAGCCACTTTGCTCACTCCCTCCAATGACGCCACAAACGTCAGTGAGGTCAACACAGAGCTCCGATGGAAGTTCGGCGACTACACCACGCAATACTGCCTGCTCTTCGGCACCGAACCCGATAACTTAGATACCCTCGTGCCTTGGACCCGAGAGCTAAATGTCCAACACCTCTTCAACGAATCTCTCAACCCCTGCACCACCTATTACTGGCAGGTTGGAACTCGCAACGACGGCTGTCCCGACGGTGTGTTCAGCGAGGTGTGGAGTTTCACCACGGTCATACGACTCTATACCATTACCGCCACATCCAACCCAACGGAGGGAGGTTCCATCACAGGCGCGGATTCCTATTGTTATGGTTCTACCTGCACCCTCGTCGCCACGCCCAATACGGGCTACCACTTCGTCAACTGGACCGTCAATAATACCGAGGTCTCCACCTCCGAAACCTTGACATTCACCGTCACCCAAGACACCACCCTCGTCGCCAACTTCGATCCAATCCAACTTCAAGTATTCGCCGACTATTATCCGAACCCTGCAGATTCCTTGGGCGAGATCGTGAGGGTGCATTGGGAAGAAATAATCGTCGATCCTCACCCTTTTTCTGAAGATTTCGAGTCCGGCGATTTCTCCAAGTTTAATTGGCAGCTTGACGAGAGTTACCCATGGACCATCACCACGAACGATCCGTATGAGGGTTCCTACTGCATGAAGAGCGGCGGTTCCGGCGTGGCCAACATGGAGAGCATCATGACCGTAACCGTCAATATCCCCGCCGATGGTCAGATGAGTTTCTTCTGCAAGATCTCCTGCGAGAGCCACTGGGACTATGGTTACTTCTACATCGACGATGCCCAGATGGGCCAATACACCGGTTACAGAAGCTGGGAAGAGAAGAATTTCTATATCACCCAAGGTTTACATACCCTCAAGTGGAGATACACAAAAGACAATATCGGGGACTACAACGACGACTGCTTCTATGTGGACAACATCACCTTCTACAAGAGCTCCGAACCTATACAGCCCGGTTGGCACACCTATTGTGAAAGCGGTTTTAACAATGCCGTAGGTAGCAATCTTACTGCAACTCCGAGTTGGGCCTATGAGTATCCCTCACCATTCCTTAAAACCAATTACGCTGGTTGGAACATCACCAAGGTCTCCCTATTCAGCGACAACATGTATAACGCCGTTGGCGGCAACTACACCTGCAACATCTACGTGGGAGGTGCTGAACCTGCCTCTGGCACGATAGTGAGCACCATTACCGTTGATGTACCGAGCGGGCAGAACGAATGGGTTGACTGGGATCTGACGACTCCTGTCAACGTGACTGGCAACGAGCCGATCTGGATAGTATGGACGGCCAACACAACCGTAGGCGGCTGGCCTGCTGGATGCTGCGGGGATCTGAACAACCTTGGCACATGGTGGAACGGTGGCAACGGTTGGGAGCACTTGTCCTATGGCACTTGGACCATGCGCCAATACTTTGACAACGGAGCAGACAAAGGCTTCTACAGCCATGCCAACGAGAGCACCCGCGACCTCCCAAATTACCGAGTCTATCGCGCGCTTTGCAATGAAAGCGACCCGACGCTCCTTACAGACACCGTCACGGTACAAGAATACCTCGACAACGATTGGGTCTCACTCGACCACGGCTTCTACAAATATGGTGTCAGTATTGAGGATGGGCCCATCTACTGGTCCGACAGCATCAAGAACATCGCCGTCTTTTACAATATCAACGCCTCCGTTAATCCTACGGAGGGAGGAAGCGTCTCCGGCACGGGACCCCAAGAACGCCACACCACTTGCAGCCTCGTCGCCACTAACAACACGGGATACCACTTCACGAACTGGACCTTGAACGACTCCGTCGTCTCCACCAACAACACCCTTGAGGTCTATGTGACACAAGACTCCACCTTCGTCGCCAACTTCGAGCTTAACAGCTACGAAATTGAGGCCAACGCTGACCCGACAGAAGGCGGCGAGATCTCCGGCGCGGGAACCTATAACCACTTTGACGATTGTACCTTGATCGCCACCCCGTTGACCGGCTACCACTTCGTCAACTGGACCGTCAACGGTACCGAAGTCTCCACTTCCGACACCTTGACATTCACCGTCACCCAAGACTCCACCTTCGTCGCAC
>CAMIWN010000061.1:0-9880 GCA_946402445.1 uncultured Bacteroidales bacterium | reverse complement strand
GAAGGCGGATGCTCAACCCAGGTGACCCATGTCGTGCGCTGATGGTGCTTGTCGAGGGTCAGGCCGAGGCACGAATGATGGGTGAGGAAGGACGCGAGGTGCTCGTCGATCACCTGAAGGCGCCAATGTTGCTGGCTCCAGCGTTTCTGTTTGCAAACAATAATGTCGTACCTGTAGAAGTCACCGCCCTCACCGATTGCGTAGTTTGGCATATCAACCGTGAAGCCTTCTTCGAGTTTATGCAGCAGGAGCCGACCGTGTTGCGCGCCTTCCTTGAAGTCCTCTCCGAGCGAGGCCGTTTCCTGAGCCGAAAGATGCGCACCTTCGCCGTCAACAGTCTTCGCAACCGCGTCATCGAATACCTCGAAGCCAACGGCAGCATCACTTCCGTGGCCGCCGCTGCCGAACAACTTGGCGCAACAAGACCCTCGCTCAGCCGCGTGCTTTCGGAAATGGTGAGCGAAGGAGTGATTGTTAAGGATGGGAAGGGGTATGGGAAACGGTAGGTTGTGAAAAACCAAAAAAAGTTGTACCTTTGCCGATATTTTCAATCTCTTTATGGCTGAAAACCAGAACATAGAATACAAGGAATCGTGGCGGACGGAGTACCTGAAGTGGCTCTGCGGCTTTGCCAATGCGCAAGGCGGGACAATCTATGTCGGGGTCAACGACAAGGGCGAGGTGGTCGGTCTGCCCAATGCGAAAAAGTTGATGGAGGACATCCCGAACCAAGTGCAAGCGGGATTGGGCATTATGCCCGATGTCAGTCTTTTGGAGAAGGACGGAAAGGATTATATCGCGATAAAGGTGGAACCAAGTGCCTTCCCCGTCAGCTATCACGGCGAGTTTCATTACCGTAGCGGCAGCACCAAGCAATTGCTGACTGGAAATGCCCTTTCGGCGTTCATTATGCGCAGAACGGGCTTCCGTTGGGAAGACGTCACCGTTGACGACGTTACCGTCGATGACCTCGATAGCGACAGTTTCAAGATATTCCGCCGCGAGGCTTTGCGGAGCAAGCGGATGACTCAAGAGGATTTGGACATTTCGAACGAAGAATTGCTGAACAAGCTCCACTTGATGGCCGACGGCAAACTGAAACGCTCGGCGGTGCTGCTTTTCCACAGCGACCCGAGTCGGGTTCAGGTGGGCAGTTATGTGAAGATAGGCCGTTTTAGCGGTAACGCCGACTTGCTGTATCAGGATGTTTTGGAGGATTCGCTCATCAAAATTGCCGACAAGGTGATAGACCTGATATACCTGAAATATTTGAAGGCGAAAATCACCTACGAACACGACCGGCGGGTTGAGACCTATCCTTTTGCGCGCGATGCCATACGCGAGGCGGTTTACAACGCTATCGCCCACAATTGCTATATGTTTGGCACGCCTATACAAATCCGAATCGAGGACGAGGCCATCATCATCAGCAACCGTTGCATCTTGCCCGAAAACTGGACGGTGGAAACCTTGATGGAACCGCACGAATCGATTCCTTACAACGAAAACATTGCCAATGCTTTCTATTACGCCGGTTACATCGAGACTTGGGGGCGCGGCATACAGAAAATCTGCAACGCCTGTACGGAACTAGGCGCGGAAAAGCCAAGATATGAGTTGTTAGGCACGGGTTTACGTGTACATTTCGCTGCTTTGAAAAGTGCCTTGTTTGAAGAAACGCAAGAGCAGGGCGAAAACGGGTTGGGTGAAAACATCGTAGAAACGTCACCAAAAACGTCACCAAAAACGTCACCAAAAACGTCACCAAAAACGTCCCAGAAAATTTTGATGTTAATCCGAGAGAATAATACTATTTCAACCCGAGAAATGGCTAAATTAATTGGGATTAACCGAAGAAATATTATGAGGAATATCAGCGAGTTACAAAAGCAAGGGGTTCTCCGTCGCATCGGTTCTATCCAAAATGGCCATTGGGAAATCAACGAATCCACCGTTGAAATTTCAGATGACAGGTTGGGTGAAAAGTTGGGTGAAAAATCCGATGACTGGTTGGGTGAAAAGTTGGGTGAAAACCGAGAGACCATCTTACGCTGTCTCGCCCAAAATCCTTCCATATCGACGCACAGATTGGCGGAGTTGTTAGGCATGAGCACGACCGCGATGGACAAAAACATCAAATGGCTGAAGGAAAACGGAATCATCCGGCATGTTGGGCCTGCCAAAGGTGGACGGTGGGAAGTGATTGGAAAATAGAAAACACATGTTCAATTGAAAGTCAACAACTAATAGTTAGTATTAAAAGCATCTCAATTATATGGATACAAAGTTCAAAGTAAACTTAGGCGAATTGGATCCATTTGCGGACAAATCTCTTAGAGATTATCAAGTTGAAGCAAAAAAGAATATCTACAACTTTTGGAAGACAAAACGGAGCGTGATGCTCCAAATGCCTACTGGAACGGGAAAAACGCGACTTTTTGTTTCCATTGCCAGAGATTTCCATAATTGGGGTGTAAAGAATAAGACTGCTGTCAAGATGCTTATTTTGGCTCATCGTCATGAACTCATTGACCAAATTGACACGCATCTTGGGTTGAAATACGGATTAGCTCATGGAATTATCATGGCAAGTAGTTTGGAACAAAAGAAATATCCTGTGCAAATTGGTTCAGTTCCAACCTTGACACGAAGAATAGAAAAGTGGTCAGACAAACAATTTGACGTTATCATCATTGACGAGGCGCATCATGTTAAGGCTGAAAGTTATAAGAAAATCCTAAACACTTATCCAAACGCGAAGATATTAGGAGTTACAGCGACTCCGTATCGTCTAAATGGAGAAGGATTTGTTGATGAATTTGATGGTTTAATTGTTTCAGAACCAATTAATTCTTTTATCAAAAAAGGTTGTTTATCAGAATACGATTATTACTCAATCCGACCTGATTCCAATCTGCAAAATCAAATCAACAATATTGACCAATTTGATATTGATGGTGATTATCTTGAATCCGCGATGATGTCTGTAATGGATACTGAAAAAGTTAGGGCAAGAATCGTTGAAACATATTTAAAGTATGCGAAGGGTAAAAAGGGTATTGTTTATGCCATTACGAAAGGACACAATTTACACATTTGTGATAGTTTCAAAAAAGTTGGTATAAAAGCTGCTGCCATTGATTGTGACACCAAACCCGAAGAAAGAGAAAAAATCGTAAATGAGTTTAAGGATGGGAAAATAGATGTTCTCTGCAATGTCAACATTTTTAGCGAAGGGTTTGATTGTCCAGATGTTGAATTTGTGCAACTTGCTCGCCCTACCATGTCTTTGTCAATGTATTTACAACAAGTTGGCAGGGGATTACGACCTGCGGAAGGCAAAGAAAAGTTGATTGTTTTGGATAATGTTGGCCAATATAACAAGTTTGGTTTTCCATCTGCTGATAGGAATTGGATGGCTTATTTTAAGGGACAAGACGAAATTCTACCCGATCCAATTCATAAGGGTGACAATCATGGGATTACATTTATTGAAGAGATTGAGGAAGGTGATGAACAAGTAGATTTGTTGTATTCGTCGCAAGAAAATGGCACAGTAACTAATATGGAAATGAAAACCACTGAAATAGAAAGACAAGAAGCCAGGACTATCGAAGATATTGAAAAAGAGATTGAGATTCTTAAGAAGTGGGGGTACGATATTCCTGAAGAACTATTAAGAGAAAAAGCAAGGTTAGAGGGCTTGTCAAATTTTGAAAAAAGTGTCTCGGAAATCATTCAGGGATTAATGCGAAAATATGATGTTTACCGTGATGCAATCATTCAATTGAAACATGATGGAATATCGTCTTTTGAATACACTTCTGGTTTTAGTGGAAGGACTATTGAGGAAATAAAAACTGAAATTGATGTGTTGAAAAAATACGGGCATAGTATTCCTGAATCATTGTTGGAAGAAAAGACCAAACTTCAAAACTCTGAATCATTCAAAGAAGAATCAGTGTTTTTGCTTGTGCAATTGATGTGTAAATTGGAATACTATCATCATGTTGAAATTGATGTGAGCAAAGATGGAAATGTAAGAGTTGTTACAATAAAAGACGAAGCCCAAAAACGATTTGATGAAACAAAGGCTGAAAAGCCAAAGCATCAAGAATGTGCTCAACCCAAAGCATTTAGAAAACCACCTCTGAAGTTTAGCATGATAGGTATAAAAAAGGGCGAAACTTTGGTTTTTGTACCTGCCAATTTGAATGTAACTGTTGCTTCTGACAACGAAGTGTCGTATCAAGGAAAACTTTATAGACTTACTGCTTTTGTGCAAAAGTTTCATCCCAATGCAAACCCCAACAATCCAGGATCATACCGAGGACCAAGTTTTTTCACATATCATGGTGTTTCGTTGACTGATTTACGGGAGGCAAAGGAAGGGAGAAATGATGAGAAAAAAAGGACAAAACGACATGGAAGTAACAATTATGGTAAGGTGTATAACAGAAGTAATTGGACTACTATGCAGGAAGTGAAAGTTGGTGATGAAATTGAGGGATTAGGCGTGGTTGCTGAAAAGTTTTCTCGGGATGAGCTTTATCCCAATAGTGCTGCAATGATAGTAATAGATGGCAAAAAATGGGTTAGCCCGCAAATCAAAGACTTTCTTGGAATACCCAGAAATCCAAAGGCCGCTCAAAACGGTCAGGGAAAAAGAAAAGCACCACTAACATTTAGCATGATTGGAATTAAAATAGGTGAACCACTAGTGTTTGAACCCACCAAAATAAAAGTAACTGTGATTTCTGACAATGAGATAGCCTATTTTGGAAAAAGATACAAGCTATCGGCTTTTGTAAAAGAGTTTTACCCGAAAGAGAAACAATACCATTCGGGATCATATCAAGGTTCAAGATTCTTTAGCTATAATGGTAAATTGTTGGAAGATATTCGCCAAGAAATGAATGTATAATTTCGAAAAACATCATAAACCATAAATGCCAATATGATTTTGAAAAACAAGGGACACGAAACTAACCACCATCCCGCGTCCCGTTTCATATAACCCAACATCAATTAAATCCCAAACCTCTTCATATCCTCCTCCACAGTAGTAATCCCGCCAATGCCGAAGTTCTCGACCAAGACTTTGGCCACATTGGGTGAAAGAAAAGCAGGCAAGGTCGGGCCGAGGTGGATGTTCTTCACACCGAGGCTGAGCAGGGCTAACAGAACGATGACGGCCTTCTGTTCGTACCAGGCGATGTTATAGGCGATGGGAAGTTGGTTTACATCATCCAAGCCGAACACTTCCTTCAGTTTCAAAGCGATGAGTGCCAGCGAGTAACTGTCGTTGCACTGGCCCGCATCTAACACGCGCGGGATGCCATTGATGTCGCCCAAGGCAAGCTTGTTGTACTTGTATTTGGCGCAACCTGCCGTGAGGATGACGCAATCCTTGGGCAAGGCCTTGGCAAATTCGGTGTAGTATTCGCGGCTCTTCATGCGACCGTCGCAGCCCGCCATCACCACAAACTTACGGATGGCACCGCTTTTCACGGCCTCTACTACCTTGTCGGCAAGGGCAAACACCTGTTCGTGCGCAAAACCGCCCACAATCTTGCCCGTCTCAATCTCTTTAGGGGCTTGGCAGGTCTTGGCCAAAGCGATAATTTCGCTGAAATCCTTTTTGCCGTTGGCATCAGCGGGGATGTGCTTCCAACCCGGGAAACCTGTGCTGTTGGTGGTGAACACGCGGTCTTTGTATGTGGCATTGGCCGCAGGCGGCACAATGCAGTTGGTGGTGAACAGAATGGGGCCGTTGAAACTCTCAAACTCCTCGCGTTGCTTCCACCAAGCGTTGCCGTAGTTGCCTTTCAAGTGGCTGTATTTCTTTAGTTTGGGGTAATAATGTGCAGGTAACATCTCGCTATGGGTGTAGATGTCGATGCCAGCGTCCTTGCTTTGTTCCAAAAGTTGCTCAATGTCGTTGAGGTCGTGGCCGCTGATGAGAATGCCCGGACGGTTGCCCACGCCAATATTCACCTCGGTGATTTCTGGGTTGCCGTAAGCGGTCGTATTGGCTTTGTCGAGCAGAGCCATCGCCTTCACGCCCCATTCGCCTGTTTTCAGGACAAGAGCGGTGAGTTCGTTGGCATCGTTGCAGGTCACCAATTGGCCAAGGGTTTGCAGGATGAACTCGTTGATGTCGCTATCGGTTTGGCCAAGGCGGGCGGCATGTTCCAAGTAGGCGGCCATACCTTTGAGGCCGTATATGGTCAACTCTTTCAGCGAGCGGATGTCCTCGTTGGTTTCGGCAAGCACGCCGACGGTTAGGGCTTTCTCGTCATATTGCTCGCGGGGGCAATTCCATTCCAATACATCAAGTTTCGGGAGCACGATGCCTTTCTTGTTGGTCACACGGTCTTTGAACATTTCGCGCAATTCCAAGCCTTTATCGATACGGGCGTAGATGCTCTCCGCGTCGAAGTTGGCGTTGGTGATGGTCGAAAACAGTGCGTCGTTCACGAAGGCGTGGATACTCTTGCGGAAATCGCAATAATCGTGTCCGCACCCGTGCTGGTGATGGTTGGCGATGACGCCCAATCCTTTAAGGACATAGATCAAAAGGTCTTGTGCGTGAGCCACTTGTGGGGTCTTTCCGCACACTCCAGAAATCTTGCAGCCGGCACATCCGGCAGTTTCCTGACATTGGAAACAAAACATTTTCTCGTTCATAGTCTTGCGTTTTGAGTTTGTTGTGAGATTTGTCGCAAAACTACATACGAGGAACGACTTGAAGCGTAACAAATGTTACAGTGAAAAACAAAAATCCGCAACCCAAACATTTGCCTGAATTGCGGGTTTTTTAGATGACACGTCTTGTAGGAATATAACTGCCTCGCTATTGCCCTTGATAATTAGTGAAATAACTCCATCCATTAGCCGTGCGATATTGCTAGTATTTCGGCAAGTATTTCAAGCGGCTCACGGGGCTTTCGCCGAGGGCTTTTCGTGAGGCGGATAAAAAGTGGAAGAACCTTTCATATCCATCTTGCTGATTTAGTTTGTCGGATTTAGTGGAAAATACTATTTTTGCACTTTGTTATAATACAATAGAAAAACATGTTTCCTAAACAGAAAACTATGAAAAACAATTATTTAATATTGTTAATGACCTTGATGCTCGTTTCCTGCGCCAAAAAAACCGAGCACATTGATTATGTGCTGGCATGGAAAGGAGATGGAATAGGCGTTTCCGTGACATTAAATACACCGGCAGATACGTTGCATTTTACTTACGCTTCTGAAAATGGGGGAATGACTGACCAGATGACTTGGTTTCAAGACCTAAATGTTGCCAGAGGCGAGGTGCTGGTTGATACTGCAACGCTTGGACTGGCTGTAGTGCCCGATTGTGGACAAGCCCGATTCTCGTATGTCGTGCGGTGTACGCTGCCAAACGATTATGGATCGCCAGGCGGGTGTCTTTGGGATGTCTTCCGACCCGATTTCGACAATGAGATGCTATTTTCAAGAACGGAGAATCTGTTTGTTGTGCCTTTAGAGAACGATGAAATGCCAGTCTCCGTCACATGGGAGTCTGTTCCTGATTATCCCGTTTTCTGTCTATATAATGCTGGAAAGGGGACGGAGCCTTTTGAAGGGAAAGTATCGGACATCGCATGGTCGGTCATTGCTGGAGACCCACTGCTTACCGTTGATTCTGTTATGGTTAATGGGAATATGCACTATTTGGTAACGGCTCTTCGTAAGAATGTAGCAATGAACAAGGCTGATCTCAAAAATTATTTCAAATCATTTTATTCGGCCATTTCTGATTTTTGGGCAGATGAGTATAAAGGGCCCTATTCGATGCTGTTTTTCCCTTTTCGTAAGAACACATGGGAGGCGACGGGCAATGGGTTCACTAATGGGTTTGTCTCAAGATATGATGCCACAGCCGACACCATTTTGACCCCGAAACGAAGGGATTTGTTTACCCATGAGGTAGGGCACAAATGGCTGAACAATGGCCCTGTGTGGTTCCCTGAGGGTTTCAATGAGATGCAGACAGGTTACCAGCTTGTAGCATCGGGATTGGAAGATCCTTCTTATTTTGCCACCTATTTCAACATTGCTCTTGCTGGTCTTTACCATAGTCCTTATAGGAACGTACCCGATGAGGAGGCGGAAGAAAAGTTCTGGGAGGATGGCGACTACATTTGGCTATTGTATTGGCGGGGTTTTAGCTATGCTTTCCATTTGGCTGGGATTTATGAGAAAGAGACTGGCGAACCCAATGCTTGGAGGCCGATGATGCAAGCTGTTAAACCTTTTATCAATGACTTCACCGCCGAGAAATTCCTCAATGCAATGGCAGGTCTGATGAACCGAGAACGTCTTGAAAACGACTACCGTACTTTCATTTTAGAGGGCAAGGATTTTGATTTCTTTCCTGAAGATTTGCCATCGGGATGTGCTATTACCTATCGCGAAGATGGCGCTCCGCAACTTGTGATAACGGATTCGACGGCCTTTGCATTGCATTTCAATTGAACACACACCGATGCCCGTATGTCCGGTAACATGATTTGCGGGAAATGCCGTAGTCGCCAAACATCTTTTTCACGATAATCTCGCCTGCACCGGCGCATTGGTCGGCTATATATTGAACGAAGTCGGGGATGCTTGCCATGGTGGGTTGTCTTTTGTGATTGCGCAAAGGTATGAATAATCACAATAAGAATGGAATAAATGATGCGCAAAACCGCCGCAAAGGTCTCAAGAAACCCTTGCGACGGTTTAGTCATTATAACTACACTTATCTTATTTGCTTTGCTTAAACAGCCAATCCCTGACGGGTGCCAGTTTATAGGCATAGTCGAACGAAGCCATGTGTTCCATGCCTTGGCCCGATTTGGGAAGAACAGTACCTTTTTCCCACACAATGAAGTTGATGTTGCCGCCTTCATTGATGAGCGCTTGAGCCAATGAGTCTTGCTCGGTTTGGGGGAGTTTTGCGCTCCATGTGGCGGAATGGATTTCAACGCCTTGGTTTTCAAACAATTTTGTAAGGTTGCACATTCCTTCAGAAGCCCTTTCATCGCCGCCTGCCACGATATAGAAGAACTTCTTCTGCCCCAAAGAGTGCATCAAAGTGGTGTCCCACTGGCAACTGACGAACAACGAAGCAGCAAACAAATCAGGATGCTCAATGTTGAAATGGAACGACATCATGCCGCCCATCGACTGGCCTGTAGTATAGATACGGCTACGGTCAACATTGTAGTTTTCCATCACAGACTGCAACATGCGGATGGTCATCTCCACCTCGTCACTTTTTACCTCTCCCTCGCCGACAGTCCATTCCGTGTATTGCGGCACCAACACAAACGAAGGATGCTTCTGTTGGTCACGCTTGGAGGCGAACTCCAAAGCACCATAACCTTGGGTGAGCGGTGTCGTGACATCTTTGCCAACGGTGCTGGCATCGGCCATGAAAAGTACCAATGGATAGCTTTGCTTGCCGTCGTAAGCATCGGGGACAAACAGGTTGTACTGCATCGTCTTACCCGTTTCGGCATCTTCATAAATGAATTGCTCGAACTTGTCGAAAGTCTCGTTTTTCAATGCGGCATAGACGGAATCCGTGTCTTTGTTCACCATCATCCCGTTGCCGTTTCGCGGCTTTTTGTCGTCAAAACTCTTGTCGCCGTCCTTTCTTTGGGCGCAAGCAGCCAAGCATAAAGCCACGACTGCCATTAAAACAAATACTCTTTTCATAATGTTGATGGAGTGTTTCGAGTCGCAGCTCTGGTCTCTGCCAAGACCTTTCTTATGAATGATTATTATTTTTGTTCTATAAATTGGAATTTATAAGTCTAAAATAGACTGTATCATTTGTTCATAGTCAGTTTTTATTAAA
>CAMIWN010000060.1:0-9965 GCA_946402445.1 uncultured Bacteroidales bacterium | reverse complement strand
CGTGAGGAGAGGTCTTTGGCTTTCTCTTCCCAGACGTTCTTGTCGGCGTAGGTGTCGCGCGGGTCAAGGATGTTGGGATCCACGCCAGGCAGGGCGGTGGGAACCTCGAAGTTGAAGTAGGGGATTATCTTGGTCGGGGCTTTCTCGATGGAGCCGTCGAGGATGGCGTCGATGATGCCACGGGTGTCGCGGATGGAGATACGCTTGCCGGTGCCGTTCCAGCCTGTGTTGACGAGGTAGGCCTTAGCACCACTCTGTTCCATGCGTTTCACCAGCTCTTCAGCATATTTCGTCGGGTGCAGTTCGAGGAAGGCTTGGCCAAAGCAGGCGCTGAAAGTCGGGGTGGGCTCGGTGATGCCACGCTCGGTGCCAGCAAGCTTGGCGGTGAAGCCGCTCAAGAAGTAATACTTGCATTGTTCGGGTGTCAGGATGCTGACAGGAGGCAACACGCCGAAAGCGTCGGCGCTGAGGAAGATGACGTTCTTGGCTGCCGGACCAGAAGAGATGGGACGCACGTTCTTCACAATCTTCTCGATGTGCTCGATGGGATAGCTGACACGGGTGTTCTCGGTCACGCTCTTGTCCTTGAAGTCAATCTTGCCGTTGTTGTCAACGGTGACATTCTCCAGCAAAGCGTCACGTTTGATGGCGTTGTAGATGTCGGGCTCGCTTTCCTTGTCGAGGTTGATGACCTTGGCGTAGCAGCCGCCTTCGAAGTTGAACACGCCCTCATCGTCCCAGCCGTGTTCGTCGTCACCGATGAGCAGACGTTTCGGGTCGGTTGACAACGTGGTCTTGCCGGTTCCTGAGAGGCCGAAGAAGATAGCGGTGTTCTCACCCTGCATGTCGGTGTTGGCCGAGCAGTGCATGGCGGCGATGCCTTGCAGCGGCAGGTAGTAGTTCATCATCGAGAACATGCCTTTCTTCATCTCGCCACCGTACCAGGTGTTCAGGATGACCTGCTCGCGTGAGCTCACGTTGAAGGCCACGCAGGTGTCGCTGTTCAGTCCCAGCTCCTTGTAGTTGTCAACTTTGGCTTTCGAAGCGGTATAGACGGTGAAGTTGGGCTTGAACTCGGCCAGCTCCTCAGCCGTGGGTTTGATGAACATGTTGAGCACGAAATGAGCCTGCCATGCCACTTCCATGATGAAACGGACAGCCATGCGGGTGTCTTTGTTGGCGCCACAGAAGGCATCCACCACATAGAGGTCCTTGCCGCTGAGCTGCTTCTTGGCCAAGGTTCTCACCTCTTCCCAGACCGCTTCACTCATGGGATGGTTGTCGTTTTTGTATCCCTCAGTGGTCCACCACACGGTATCTTTCGACTTCTCGTCCATGACGATGTATTTGTCCTTGGGCGAACGACCCGTATAGATGCCAGTCATCACGTTCACGGCGCCTAACTCGGTGAGCACGCCTTTGTCGTAACCGGTGAGTTCAGGATTCATCTCGTCACGAAACAGTTGTTCGTAGGAGGGATTATAGTAAATGTCTCTCACATTGGTGATGCCGTAGCTAGCCAATGCTTCTCTGATTTCTTCGATGTTTTTTGCCATGATGTCAATTTTTAGTTAAGTTGTGCAAAGGTAGGCATTATTTTTCATTGTTCCAATAGAAAAGGATTTTTATTGATGAGAAATCACTATCTTTGCCGTCCATTTTAATATTTACTTTTTAAAAATTTAATAAAGAATTTTATGAGAAAACTGTACCTGCTGTTCTTGGCAATGGCACTTATGATGGTGGCACCTCACCATTTGAAGGCACAAAACGGGGTGGAGAATTATGTATCTGCCTCTGGACTAGTACTTTATCATGCTCCAGGCTATTATCTGGGTTCTGAAGGGTATGCTTACGATTTTGAAATGGATGCTGATGCCGGGCATCTTTTGAATTGGACTGTGATGGATGCCGATGCCGACGGGCACAATTGGATGCTTGGTGCCATAGGGAATGGCTATGGCCATAATGGATCCAATGGTTTGCTTTTGTCGTATTCTTACGACTTTAACTCACATCTGGCTTTGAATCCCGATAACTACGTTGTGTCTCCTTTGTTGAGCATCACGAACAACAATAAGATGATGACTTTTTTTGCTTGCGCGTTGGATGAGGATTATCCGAATGAACACTTCGGTGTGGCTGTCTCAACAACGGATAATATGAGTCCCTCTGCGTTCACCATGCTTCAGGATTGGACGATGACTGCCAAACAAGGGGGATGGCATCAATATTCGGTGGATCTGAGCGCTTACGTGGGTCAGCAGATCTATGTGGCGATTCGTCATTTCAACAGCTCCGATCGGTTCTGCCTTTGCTTGGATGACGTGGTGTTCAATGATGGTACGCTGATTCCTTTGTCGCAATGCAGCATCGTGTTGGACGGAACCGTCGTAGAGCAGGAAGCCACGGCGGGGGTCTATCCGCTGAATACAAACGGCTTTGCAGAGAACTCCATTCACCATACCTTGGTCAAAGCAGAGTACCAGTCTGGTGCTATTATGGAGGCTGAATATGAATGGACCTATCGTACCAGCGATGAGTTCCTGGGTTCTCCCACGGGGCTTCAGGTGGAGAGTGACGGCGACCAGGTGGTGCTTTCGTGGACCTTGCCGCAGATGGCTGGAAGTGGCGCTTCGGGCGACCTGTACTACGACTTTGCCGACAGCACCCTCGCCAATTTAACTTTGATTGACGCCAACAACGATGGTTACAACTTCCGTGTTTATCCTTACGGTGGCTATGGCGGTGGAATGTGTCTGCGCTCCGACTCGTGGATGGCGGGTGGTATCGACAACCTCAATCCTGACAACTTCCTGGTCACGCCAAGGGTGACGGCTTCGGAAAACACCCGTTTTTCATTCTTTGCCCGTGATGCCGACATGCCTGGCATCGCCCCCGACCCGGAACATTTCGGTGTCGCGGTCTCTACCACCGGCAACACCAATCCTGCTGACTTCACCATGGTGGGCGAATGGAACAGCACAGGTAACTATACCGAGTATTCCGTTGACCTCTCCGCCTACGCTGGACAGCAGATTTACATCGCCCTCCGACACTTCAACACCACCGGTGAATGCTATTATCTTTATGTCGATGATATCCGTATCTCCAATATTGCCTCTATCGAAAATGCCATGGCGATTGGTGCTGCCGTCTATTGCAACGATGCCTTGGTGGCCCTGCTGAATCATGGTGAAAACACCTTCACTCACATGCTGAACCGTTATGACGCCAATTATTGCATCCGCATCATCCAGAATGGCAGCATGGACGACGGAAGCTATTATGCGCTGGCAGCTCCTCAGTGTGTCGGTGTCGAGGTGAATTGTGTCGCTCCCAAAAATCTGGCTGCTGACCTTGTCGATGGAAAGGTGAGACTCTCCTGGGAACGTGAGATCTTCACGGGCTTTGAAGAAGATCCCCAAGGCTGGTCCATGCTCGACGCGGATGGCGACGGCTACACCTTTGATTTCTATTACGGCGGTGGCATGAATGCTGACGGTACCGTCAACACCACCAACACCAATGCCTCTATGTCTTCTTTCTCCTATATGAACAGTGTGGGTGAGCTTCATCCTGACAACTATGCTTTCATGCCTAAAGTGAAGGTGATGGAAGGTGCGAAGCTGACCTTCTATGCGGCAGGATGGGATCCGAGTTATCCATCGGAACACTTCGGCGTGGCTGTGGCCAACAGCGATGCCACCTCTATCGTGACCATCGCGGAGTGGAATTCATCTAACCCGTATGTCCGTTATGAGGTTGACCTTTCCAACTATAAGGGCGAGGAAATCTTTGTGGGCTTCCGCCATTTCACCACGGTGTCGAACTATGCCTTGTGTATCGATAATGTCACCGTGACCAACGTGGTTTGGGCAGGGACGGACATTGAGACCGTTCAATATAATGTGTATCGCTCTGCCGACGGGCAAAACTATGAACTGATAGGCACGGCGATTCCTCCGTTTATGAGCTATGTGGATGAGGAAGTGAGAGCCACCAATTATTATTATAAGGTGACGGCCCTCAACTCCATCTCGGGCAATGAGACCTGCGAGTCGGATCCCGCCATGGCAGTGGATGGCATGCATAACTACGTCACGGTGACGGTGTCGTCAGTGAATGACTCAGAGGCTGAACAGCAAGTCTATCCGAATCCTACCACGGGTATGGTCACTGTGAAAGCTGCTGGGATGAGCCGTCTCACAGTGCTGAATGCCTTGGGACAGGTGGTCATGGATGCTGAGGCTGAAGGTGATGAAGTCAGTTTGGATCTCTCTTCTTATCAAGACGGGCTTTATCTCATCCGTGTTGAGACAGCAGAAGCTGTCACGGTGCGAAGAGTGACGTTGTCAAGATAATCGTTAAAGCCGCTGGATATCCTCTGCGGAAAGAGAAGTGACCTGGGAGATGATTTTGGTATCGACTCCCAGGTCTTTCATTTTCTTTGCGTTCTGGAGATTTGTCGTTTTGGCTCCTTCTTCCAGGCCTTCCAAACGTCCATCGTATTTGGCTGTGTCGATGACATCCCACTCGTAGCGCAGGTCATCGATATAGGCTTCGTAAGCTTTTTGCTCTTCACGGCTCATTTTGAGGTATGTGAGACGTTCGGCGGCTTGAACGAGTCCTGGCACGTTGGTGTCGGGGTCGATGGTTCCATCTTTGAGGTAACGCATCCATTGTTCGATGGGGAGGTTGCCGTTGCTGTTGAATTGGTTGATTCTCAGTATATAATACTCTGGTAGGATGGCTTCAGCTCCCACGATTTTGATGCAGTTTTTCTCTTTTGCGTTGACCAGGAGCATGTCGCCGGTGTTGACACCGATGAGGCTGTTTTGTCCGTGGTAGAGATAGTCGCTGCCTTTGCCGAAGTCGAAGTAAAGGATGTTGATGGAATAAATTTTTTTGACATTCTCGTAACGTTGAGTGAGTGAGAGGTGGTCGGTGATGGTTTTGGCGACACCGAAGAGGATGCGTTGGAGGAAATAAAGCTCACGGGTGAGCTGGATCTCGATGAGGATGATGTCGCCTTTTTGGTCTTTGGCTTTGATATCTACACGGTTGAACTTGTCGTTGGGAAATCGTTGGTTCGATTCGCTTTCGAGGAGTTCGATGATGTGGATGGGTTGATCGAGGATGGTGGAGACCAGGCCTTCGAGGATGTCGAAGTTGGCTTTGTCGCGTAACAGGCCTTTGGCTGCCCAGTCAAAACGAATGATTTCGGTGCTTTTACTCATGATTAGGGTGTTATTTTATGATTATTTACACTGCAAATATATAAACTATTTTATAAATACAACAAAAATATTTATAAAATAATTGTTGTTTTGAATTAATCATTATTAACATCGAAAAACACGAAAAACACGAAAGAAAAACTTTTTTTACCTTCCATTTTTCGTGCCTTTCGTGCTTTTCGATGTTTTAATTAAAGCCAGGAAATATAGTTAACATCGAAAAACACGAAAAACACGAAAGAAAACTTTTTTTACCTTCCATTTTTCGTGCCTTTCGTGCTTTTCGATGTTTTAATTAAAGCCAGGAAATATAGTTAACATCGAAAAGCACGAAAAAACACGAAAGAATCAATTCGTTTGTTGAATCCTGAAATACCGTTTCCGGATCACCCATTCATAAATAAGCCAGACGGCGAAATAGCCATTGGTGACGATGTTATAGATGAGGTTGATGTTGTCGGGAAGGGTGATGAACCACTTCGCGATAACTAAAACGAGGTCGATGGTGAAGAGAATGTCCCAGAACTTCTCGCGGTCGCTGAAGGTAACGGTGTTTTCACCCCTTTTGATTTGTATTTGCTGTTCGGCAAAAAGGAAAGGGATCATGCTTTGGATTTTCAACTTGTATTTCCCTTCGGGGATGCCTTTCACCTGAATATCCTTTCGCTGCATGATGCCGAGCAGCTGTCCGTTGAAATAAATCTTGTGGGGGAGGGTCATCCCCATCTTGGAGGTCTTATCGACGAGGGTCAGTCACCCATGCGCTTTGAAAATCGGGCGATAGACGTGGCATTCAGGGGTTTCCTGACGTTGGTCTAAATAGTTCTGGTGATAGTCCTCAGCGGTGAAGAATTCCTCTTTAGGACGGATTTGGGTTGCAACCTTGTAACCCATTCTGCTGAGCTCATCGATTACTTTCATGGCGATGAGTTGTTCTTGTGGGTTGGCGACCCAGATAGCTGATAGGTACTGGCTGCCGATGTCGATGCCCTGACCGTCAGTTTGCTCGAAGTCGTGGATCTCGAAGAAGTAACGCACCAGTGCTTCGTACGGGATGACCTGAGGCTCATAATCCACTTCAATGGTCTCCAGATGACCAGTGGTTCCTGTTTTCACTTCTTTATAGCTTGGATTTTTGATGTTGCCGCCCATGAATCCCACGGTGGTATGCACCACTCCCTTCAGGCGTTTGAAGTAGTATTCCACGCCCCAGAAGCAGCCGGCTGAAAAGTATGCTGTAGCCATTATTATAATAATTATTTTGCAAAAATATGTAAAAAAATAATATATCTCAGGTATTTTCATGTTTTACACCTAATTTGGAATGTGTCTAAATAATACTCGCCTCACTCGATAACTTTTTTCATGGGATTTTTGTGTTATGAAAAAGCTACAAAACTACGCCTTGCCGTGTCTATAAAGTTAGCAAAACCTGGTATTTGGTTAATTGGTGGAGGTATTGCCCTGATTGTCGCCAAAAAACTAATGGAGAAAGCCATCTTGTCACCTGGCAAAACCAAAATCCGCTAAGCCTTGGAGGAAACAGTGTGTATCTAACAGTTAGGTTTTAGCACGCCATGAAAAAGACGAAGGTTCTTTTGCTTAACTCGCGTCCTAAAGCGGTCACACCCTCTTGAATGATTGCTTTTATATTTTTACAACTTATAGTTGTATAATGTAAAATATTTGTTTATTTTTGCAGCAAAATACTTGTTTTATGACTTTTGACAAAATACTCGATGATGGCAGATTATGGGCTGTCAGATATGACGGGGACAATGACAATTCAAATCGTTTTTAACCAATGGAATAATCCCGAATGGTTATGGGATTTCTTTACAAAAAACTTTTCTGATCTTGAGTCTTTTTTTAAGATTACCGATGTGGATCAAGCCATATTTGATACCATGGAGGATGGTGGAGAGTTGGAATGTCTTATTTTGGATATCTCTCCTGATGCCAATCTCGACCTTTTGTTCCGTCCTCTTGAAAACAGCAGAGCTGCGGAGATGACCCTCGGGAAAGAAAAAGCAAGATTGCAAAACCGTATGGGACATGCCTCGTGGCTTCGCCTTTATGCTATTAAACTCGAAACAGGTTATTACATTATCACTGGTGGAGCTATAAAATTAACTCGTACAATGCAAGAACGAGAGCATACGCTTCGAGAATTGTTAAAAATGGAACAAGTTAGGAACGTGCTTATTGAGCAAGGTGTTGTTGATATTGATGGATTTGAAGATTATACAAATGAACTAACACTATGAAACAGAAAACACTTGACTATCTGGAATCGCACCAAAGTGAAACGCCTTCCCAATGGCGTGAGGAAGCCAATTGGCGACGTGAAAACAAAGCTTGGTTAAGACATTCACAACGTATCGCTGTAAAAACGCTGTCGTTTATGAAACGCGAAAACCTTACACAAAATGCCATGGCGAAACGAATGAACTGCACACAGCAATATGTCTCAAAAATCCTTCGTGGCACGGAAAACCTAACCTTGGAGACGCTTTCCAAGCTGGAAGCCGCAATGGGAACACAATTGATTGTTGATTGAAATTGTATTTGTGTAAAATCAAAAGCAGCAGCTCTCGAGGGCTGGCTCCATGCTGTCTTTTTTAATTACTTCAATATGGCCATACTCCACACCGAGTTTCACCAACTGGGCGACATCTTCTCAAATAAGATGACGGATTCCCTCACAGAACTATGCGAAAATAATTCAACACTACATCTATGGTTGTTTATGATAGTTTCTATACTTTTGCCGCGTGTTTTTAATAATTGGTTTTGTGAGATGAGAATACTCGCAATATGTAAGAAAAATTGTAATTTTGCAACATGTAATAAAAGAGGCTGAGAGTTATGTGTAGGTATAATATCGCAATAGATGATGCTCTGATCGAGGAGGTCAAACCTCATATCGGCAAGGATGTAAAGATTCAGTTGTGGCTGGAAGAAATGCTTAATAATGCTCTTTTGAGCTTTGTGGCTCAGTTCTCAAATGAGTCAAAGAGTCGAGGTGAACGGATTTATCAACAGCTGGAGGCTCTTGGGGATACTCCTGAGGGCTTTTTCGATTTGCCTACCGTGCTTAAACCGTCGCACTATTCGGCTGAGGAATTAAGAGATGACTACATCAGCGAAAAATATGGGGTATGAAGATTCTAATTGATTCGAATGTAATCCTGGAATTTATCCTCCAACGTGAGGAATATGCCGTGGCAAACCATTTGATGAAGACCTTATATAAGAATAGGGATGATCTTTTTCTGACAACTGGTTGTTTCTATGGAATGCTGTTTACTATTGACAAGTATTTACGAAAGGAATTGAATCTTTCCAATCCTGTGCGGACTAATATTTTACGGTCTATTATGGCTAAAGTATTGAGCTTGATGGATGTAGCGGGACATGACAAGGATTCACTTTTGCGTGGCATTAGTGATAATAAGTTTATGGATTTAGAAGATAGCTGTCAGTATCAGGCGGCTGTTAAGGCCGGTTGTGACTACCTGATTTCTTTTAATTTGAAAGACTATACGGATGGTGCATTGATGAAGACGATGACTCCACAACAGTTTCTGGATTCATATATTGTAAAATAGTATTCCCTGCCCAAAAGCAAGCTGACTGAGAATTGAGGTCGTGAAACTAATAGTGGATTAAACGCAGTTGAGAAAACAAAAACCAGCCCCCGATCTCTCGAGGGCTGGCTCTAAATTCTAAATTAAGAATTTCAAATTACTTTGCTCTTTCTTCTTCAATAGCAGCCTGAGCAGCAGCCAGACGTGCGACAGGCACGCGGAACGGTGAGCAGCTGACGTAGTTCAAGCCAGCTTTGTAGAAGAAGTGAACTGAAGCGGGATCGCCGCCGTGTTCACCGCAGACGCCGCACTTCAGGTTGGCGCGCTGGCTACGGCCACGCTGCACACCCAACTTGACGAGTTGGCCAACGCCTTCTTGGTCGAGGGTGTTGAACGGGTCGGCAGGGATGATCTTCTCTTCGATGTAGTCCTTCACGATGGCGTTGACGTCGTCGCGGCTGAAGCCGAAGGTCATCTGGGTGAGGTCGTTGGTGCCGAAGCTGAAGAACTGGGCCACGCTGGCGATCTTGTCGGCCACGAGGGTGGCTCTCGGGATCTCGATCATGGTACCATAGAGGTAGCTGATCTCCACGCCAAACTTGGCTTCCACTTCTTTCTTCACGCGGTCGGCAATGGCCTTCTGGTGCTCAAGCTCCTTGACGTTGATGGTCAACGGAACCATGATTTCCAGATGCGGGTCGAAGCCTTCGGTCATCAACTCAGCGGTGGCCTGGAACAGGGCACGGAACTGGGTCTCGGTGATTTCGGGATAGACGATGCCGAGGCGGACGCCACGCAGACCCATCATCGGGTTCACTTCGTTGAGGGCGTCGATGCGCTTCTTGATCTCCTCGAAGCTGATGCCACGCTCCTTGGCGAGGGCCCGTTGCTTCTCTTCGGTATGAGGCACGAACTCATGCAAGGGCGGGTCCATCAGACGGAAGGTCAACGGCTTGCCGTTCAAGACCTTCAGCGTGCCCTTGGCAGCGTTCTTGATGTAAGGCTCGAGTTCAGCCAAGGCAGCCACACGCTCTTCGGTGGTGTTGGCCAGGATCATGTTGCGCAGCTTGGCCAGCGGCTCTTCGCTGTTCTTGCCGTAGAACATGTGCTCGATACGGAACAGGCCGATACCTTC
>CAMIWN010000059.1:0-10834 GCA_946402445.1 uncultured Bacteroidales bacterium | reverse complement strand
CCACATCAGCGAATCAATCTCCGCCAGTTCCTGGCACACCTCGTGCGGTAGCCCTTCCCCCTCTGAGAGGGGGTGCCCAACGGGCGGGGGAGTATTACATCCCACCAACACCGCCACCATCAAAACAATCCCTATGGAAAACCACCATTTCATGCCCGCAAAATTACTCAAAATCCATCAAATTCAATCAAAAAATCCCCCTTTCAAAGGGGGTGCCGCGCAGCGGCGGGGGATTTTTCCCACATCAAGAATGCATGTTTTGTGTCCCCAAATTCGTAAAAATTGCGAATACCAAAGAAAAATATCAGCAGCCACCATCCACTTTTTGGTCGGAAAAATCTGCAATAATTCCGACCAAAAAGTTCAGTTTTAACACGTCACAACTTTTTCGTGTTGTCACGGCGAGGATAATTCTTCACTGGCAAGCTTTAGAACATGTGACAATATTCATTAGTATTTCTCACAGCTGCCACGTTGGTGACTTAACCAAAATCAGCACATCACTACTTATTAACTATCATTCAAATAATAATGTCAGATTCAAGCAAACTCTGATATTTCCTATACAATCGAACAAAAACTTCATCGATGAGTATCAACAACACAAAACGATAGAAATAATTCTGATTGCTGAATCCTTTATCAGCAATGGTTTTCAAAGAAGGTAAATCAGTTTGATAAGAATTGGTATTATGAGCGCAACGATTACGATGAACATATACCACTTCTTCATAAAATTTTTGTAGTTTTGTTTCCAACAACCGGACATCGTTCATTGCTATCCATTCTGGTTTTAATATTTTGGGCCAACAGTTGCTAAACGCATCAAAATCAGCCTGCTTCCATAATACTATTTGAGTTGATGCCAGTCCGTTTTGAATAGAATGAATCAAACTATTAATAATAGCTTTCTTTTTCACACTAGCAATATGCTGGCGAAAATCCTCTTCAGGCAGGGATCTGCTTTTTAATCCGTTAATAATTTTATCCTTCTCATCTTGGTTAATGCTCTTTCCCGTTTCTTTTTCTTTCTTTTTTATAATGGCTTGCGCTTGCTTTTTATTATTCTCCTCAATTTTCTTTTCCCATTTTTTTCTTTCCTTTTCCCATGTTTCCTGTTCGATTGTTATATCTTCCCAAAGTTGATACACCGAAAAGCCGGGCTGCATTTTTTGAATTAGCTCTATAAGATCTTTGTAAATACTACATTTTTCATTGTAATTCGAGCATTCGCCGTAATTCTTCTTGTGCAACAAATCATAACGATAAGTATAATCGTTTGTAGCCAATTCCCAGGTAATGCACTTCATCTTCTGCTCCTGAGCTCCGGTCATACGGAGGAATAGCGACTGAAAAAAATACTCCCCTAACGGATAAGTTTCTACTCCTGTCTTAATTGAGGCACTTGCATTTATACCGTCACGCAGAATTTCTTTTAATGGCGTTGATATGAACTTGCCATGAACACTATTGTACATGCTTTCCAACAATTTCAATTGATTTCAACAATCTTTCACGCAGATTCCCAAGGCGATTGGGTGATTTGGAATACTCCGCAGTATCACGTTTCTTTTTAATCTCTTTAATCATTTGGTCAATCAATAAAGTTTTATCATCTTTAAGTTTTTTGCCGACAAACACCAAATAATAAATAAGCCCAAACAACCAATAATCGGCATCAATCCACGAGGTGAAGGCATTGTCTTTATTCAGACCTAAACTTGGACTCAATGTGGAAATCGCATCATGAAGTTCAATAAAACGCTGTTTCCAGCATTCATCAGGGAATGTGGTTTCAAAATTAAATCCATCGAATTTCTTTTCATAGTTTTCCTGTTCCACGCCAACAATGTACGATACATAATCTGAATAGAATGATTCTCGGGAAGAATAGGCTGAATACCATTTCAACACTTTATCCTTATCCTTGTCATCCAAAATAGTGTATTGTGATAGAACCGCCAAATACCTTACAAAGTCAATTTTTGTAAGTCTCATCTTTTCAAGCAACGCGATACCACAAAGAACATCGGTTTCATCTTCAAGCTGACCTTCGAAGTACTTCTGGTACTGCGACTTCATATAATACAGCGAACGTCGGCTTTCAACCACTGAAAGATGAGCTCCTAAGTAATTAATGTTACGGAACAGTTGCGTGTAGCTATTTTGTATTTCAGCCTCGTTATTACTTTCGGGAATAATATATGAAAAGCCCAAGAATGTTTTATCGAAAAAATCGTCTTTAAGACCAGCATAATTAAACTCATAGTATTTATCGTCAGAAGCCAGCCTTGCCCTTATTTTCTCCACAGTGTTCTCTGACGGTTTATCTACAAATAGTTTTTTGATAGTCCACTTGACTGGAATTCTCGACTTTGGAGCCGTTCCGGTCTCATCTACATCATCTTCCGAACTATCATCTCCAGATGCAATAACGTCATCTGTTTCAAACTTATCCAAATCAGGTACATAACCAAGAAACAGCAATAGAATAGTTGTAAGTCGCTGTTGACCATCGATAATCAAATTTGTAGTGATATTTTGAGCCTTTGAATTAAAGAGTGCCAAAGTAACTGGCGGAACAAACTGTTTCTCCACAAGCGACTTTATGAGTCGTTTCATGTCTTGCTCTTTCCATACAAAGCTCCGTTGGTATTGTGGCAACACAATGTTTCCGCTCAACATCAGTTGAAGCCAATGTTTCAATGAATATTCTCCATAGTATGTTCTACTATTCATATCTATTCCCAGTTTAATACTATTACCACTTATATGTAAAATTAGGCCGACTCACGTTTTCGTGTTTATTTGGCAAAAATACAAATTGTTTATCATTCAAAATAATTATTGTCTATTTTTATATCTAGCCAGTTTTTTGTGCGAAATAGTGGCTTGATCCGAAACTTCAATACAATGCCTCATCATTTTAGAAGCAGAACAATTTATCCGCTAATCATGGTCTAATATGAAATAAATACCTAATTTTGCATCGCATATTCAAAGTTATTGGTATTTAAACATAATTGTTGAAACATTACCAAAAGGTCTATCACTTTGTTGGTGCTGCTTGAAAAACAAATTGGCAAACAGGTTGGAAGAGTTTTATTTTCTCAATATAGAATGACTAAAGACGAATTACTTGACATACAAGTCTCTTGGGTATCCTCCACCACCTCTAAGCAAGTTGCCCATCAATCTCTACGCACGGCATTGGCGGCGATTCGTAATGGCGAGAAGAAACTGGATATTTTGCGTATGAGATCCGTGGTCGGAACTGATCACGACGAGTATGATCGTATTAAGAGTACATTACCAGCAAATATCTTCGCAGGAAAGTTTGTGGGCGGCCATGCCGTCACTGACCTTGTAGAGTACAATCGTCTGATGACACTCGATATTGACAAACTGAATGCCGAGCAACTAATCTCGGTAAAGCAAAACCTTAAAGAAGATCCTTATGTGTTTGCCTTCTGGCTGTCGCCATCTGGCAAAGGCTACAAAGGGTTAGTATTGCTTGATTATGGCAATATTGATTTAATGGATAAGAAATATTGGCACCGAGAGGCGTTTAACCAGCTGTCAAAATACTTCAAGGGACATTACAACATTGAACTTGACATCAAGTGCAAGGATGTGCCGAGGCTCTGTTTCGTCTCCTATGACCCTAATTTGTGTGTGAAAGACGAAGTGGTGGCATTCCCTGTGGAGCCTATTGAAGAAGTGAAGGAAGCAAAGAAAGAGGCTGAACATCACCGCAAAGCCTTTAGAACATATAGTGGGAACAACTATCGACGTAACGAACCCGGACGTAATAATCAGTTTGCCCGAAAAACAGTGAACTCAATTATTAAATATCTTGAAAAACGCAATATCTCCATCACCCATTCTTATTATGAATGGTTCAGCGTAGCTATGGCCATAGTGTCGGCCTTTAACTACGATGTGGGCGAGAACTACTACCTCCGACTATGCCGCCTCGACGGGCCTCGCCACGACGAGGAGGCAAGCCGTTCAATGCTGCGCTACTGCTACGAGCACAGTAATTATGAAATCACAATAGGAACTCTCATTTATTTCGCACAATGTAAAGGATATAAAATGGCACAGAAGGCAGTAACCATAGAGGATACCACAACGGATGATTAGTATCTGTTGAGGCCTACGTACGGGCGGGGTCAGCAGGTTTCTTCCACTTCTCCGCCAACAAAGGAAGAACATTTTTTGTTTCGGATTATCTCTTTTTTCGGTGATGTCGTCCTTTTGTGCCATTCTTTTCAAACCATGCAAGCATTTCTTGACTACATATCATTTGAGGCTGTTGCTGAAGTTCTCGTCAGCAAACGTGTTCAATTGGCTGACAAGCGCCATAAAAAGCACATGCTTCATCTTATGTCTCCCAAAATGAGTTTGGGAATGCTCACGGATGCTGAGCGACAGTTGCTATCGTTGTTGCCATCAAGGAAACATTGGGTGACTCTTGGTGAAAAAGGTCGTTATCGCAAAACTGAAGATGGTGCTCATTTGCAGCGCAGATCGGCATCGCAGTGTAACAAGATGACCATCCGATGGACAATTGAAAAGGATATGTCTAGGGCAGTAAAGCCCGCTTATCTCCTAAGGTTGGAAACTTTTGTGACAAAACTTCAAAGTCGTGTAAAAGACGTTGAATTTAAGTTTGATGTCCCTATGGTGTTCCCCGAAAAGAAAGACGAGTCGAGTTGCCGCCCTTTGTGCAAGTTTACGAATTTGGAGGATTCAGTTATTATCATCTTGGCAAACAAATACCTCACCGAATTATTCAATGACCAGTTCTACGATGAGTCGCTAGCATTCCGCAGCAAACGTACATACCACGGCCAAAAGGATTATGTAACCTCTCATCACGATGCCATAGCACGCATCAAGGAATACAGAAAGCAGATGTCGGATCGCAATCTTTATGTTTCAGAGTGTGACCTCAAAAAATTCTACGATACAGTGAGTCACAACGTGGTCCGTAAGTGCTATCACATGCTGTTGCGCAAAGTAGCAAAAGAAAATCCAGGGCTGCAGTTCGATGAGATCAATCGAGTTTTTGAGGCGTATCTCAGATGTTACACCTTCCCAAAAAATGTATATTGCAAGAATCATTGTCCCGATTTTTGGGAAGAGAACCATATCGATGGAAAATGTCGTAGTTTCAAATGGGTGAAAGATGAGTTGCTGGACAACGGCATTGCCAAATCGCAGAGTGGTCTAATGCGAATGGGAATTGGCGTACCGCAAGGCGGTGCACTTTCGGGTCTGATAGCCAACATGGTGCTCAACTCCGTTGACCACGAAGTGATGAGTCACACAAAAGAGAATGACTTGTATCTCCGCTATTGCGATGACATGATTATTGTTTCCACTTGTCGCCAACGTTGCCACAAGTTGTTCTTTACATATTATAACGGAGCCAAGAAACTTAAGTTGGTGCCTCATGAACCAGAGAAACGACTTGAGTTCAATAATCCAAAGTTTTGGAAAAGCAAAAGCAAAAATGCCTACCTGTGGGCAATGGGACAGACTGATGCCGCCGAGTGGATTGGCTTTGTAGGTTATGAGATGCGACGTGATGGAATGATCCGTATCCGACACAAGTCGTTCCGTAAAGAGCTAGACAAGCAGAAGAGTGTTGTGTTTGAAAAAGTGTTAGATAAGATAAATGGGAAAGATCGCGTTTCGGATGGTTCCTTGTATGGGTCACTTGAACGCAAGCTTGTATCAATGTCGGTGGGAAAAGTGGCTGTTTGGAATGCCAAATTTATGGAAAGTGAAATGTGTTGGACTGACGGTTTTAGGGAATTAGAAATGAACCCAGTGCTTTCAAGGCAGTTGCATGAATTAGACCGCCATAGGGGTATGATGCTTAGTGCGGCAGCAAAACGCATCAAGAAAATGAAAGACAAAGGAGAGATACTGAAACGGAAAGACGTGGAGCAATTAGACGACGAAAAAAATCCCGATTCACGGGGTATGGTACATAGTTACTACTATCAATTTACTAAAGAATGAAGCCTAATAGCGTATTTTTCTATTGTATATATGATTCAAATATAATATAGGTGGTCTAGGACTTTCTCCTGTTACTTCTACATTTATCTTTAATCCATAAATTAAAGCTTAACCATTATTGCAAACTTGGTTGATGAGTTTGTCGGACCACCATTCCATTCCCGAACCTATAACTTTTTTGGCAAAAATCATCAAAATTTGCTATAATTGTTATACTACAATCTCTCTTTCTTCCGTCAACACACACTGCTGAGTAAGGCTATTCCTTGATTAATCACCAATGCGCTCCAATATATAGAAGTCCAAACCAAGCTCTTTGCCAACTCCGTGCTTGGGCAAGAATAACGTTGGCGCAAAATAAAACTTTCCCTATCTTTGCACCTTGAAAAACAAACACTCAACCTTATGAAAAAGTTGACAAAACTCGGCGCACAATGGTTCTACAGTCTTTTGGAACGCGGTGAATGTGACATCTTGGATTTCAAGCAACAACTTGAAGACAAACAAGTTTTTGGCAAACCGCTCAAAAACTTCGCTCCCAAATACGAAGAAACCGCTCGTGATGTCGTGGCATTTGCCAACAACAAAGGCGGATTTCTATTTATCGGTATCATCGATGAAACCAAAGAGATCAACCCCGATTTCGTTTATAACGAAGAAAAGGTGTACGACCTCATAAAACAAGTACAAGACCGCACTGCACCCACTATCACACTTATGCCTCATACCATCGTGGTGAATGGCCACAAACTTCTTGTGTTGGAAATTCCTTTCTCTCCTCAGATGCACCGTACATCAAGGGGCGAGTTCCTTATCCGTTCCAACAATGGAAATCGACCCATTGAGCCTTACGAAATGGCAACAGTGATGGCTGAGAAAGGTTTGATTGTTTACGACCAAAAAACATGGAACATCCCTGGTTCTTGGCTTGACGAAAAACGAGTGGAAAGATTGCGTAACCTGATTGAGGCCAAAAACAGCGAAAGCCCCTATTTGGAAAAGTCTTTGCCTGACTTTCTTGATTCTTTGGGTTTGACCAAAGAAGAGGCAGACGGTGTTGTCCTACCCACCACAACAGGTTTACTCTTTGTCGGCAACGACAAAGCCCTTCGTGAGTTACCTTTTTATGAAATCAAATACATTCGTTACTTCGACGATGGCACATATCGCCCCTACGAATACCGTGGCAACATCATCGATGTGGCCACCAACTGTTTCGCGCAGCTGAAAGCAGAGATTCGGCAGAAAGAGTATGTCTTTGGATTGTTCCGTGAATATGTTGAAGACTATTCTGAAATCGTGTTGCGAGAATTGCTTATTAACGCTTTAGCACATCGTGACATCAGCCGTCAACAAGTCATAGAAATTCGTAAATATGACTCTTACATCGAGTTTGAAAGCCCCGGCCCGTTCCCTCAGGGAGTCACGGTTGACAATTATTTGCATAAGACCAATGCCCGCAATCCAAATGTAATGGATGTGCTGCGCGAAATTGGTTTGGCCGAAAAAGCGGGTAGTGGCTTCGATAAAATCTTTACCGATTTGCTGTCAAAAGGCAAACGGTTACCCGAACCGGAAGAAACCGAAAACGCTGTCATTTTCCGTGTCAGAGCTGAAGTGTTTTCAGAAAGTCTAATAGAACTTTCTTTGATGTATGAAAGTCAAACGGGCAAGCCTATGAAACTGGATGAGCTTCTAATAATGAACCAAATCGTTACAAATAAGAAGGTTAGCGTTTCCCAACTTGAAGCCATGCCTTATATCGGCACATATAAATTGAAGCAAATCCTGGATAGACTTCAGCAACTCGAATTTATCGAACCTACGGGCAAAACATCTGGTCAGCAATATATTCTCCATATAAGTAAGCGTAAGACTACTGGTGAAAAGATTGAGTATGTATTGAGCAAAAAGCAGGAAAAGGCAAGGCAGAAAGAAGCCATCCTCCGTTATGTTGATGAGGTCGGTTCCATCAATAATGCCGAAGCTCGCCAATTGCTCAAACTTCAAGAAAAAGACCGTTCTCTTGTGTCTCGTTTACTTACCTCTTTGGTAGAATCTGGCGAACTTGTCATCCTACAACATGCCAATTCCAACAAGCGCACTTATGGTAGAAAACCATAAAGTCGTTGCAGAAGTCGTTGCAGTTTTTCAGAAGTCGTTGCAAAAATTGACAAGCGAAAAATTTTGTATTACAATAATTTTCAATAGATTACATAGGTTTTTATTTAAGAGATCATTGCAGAACACGTTGCAAATTTTCAAGACTCATTGCGTTTTTCCTTCCCCATCCCCGCCAAGGAGTTCCGCGCCGCGCCGAAGCCTTTGTCTTGTGCCTGGCAGTGCTCGGTCGCTACCATTCCGCTACAGGCACGGTTCGTACCTCTCTGTGCCTTCCGCTCCATTAACGCGTCCGGCATTGCCATTCCCATCACCTCCTCCACGGTGCTCTCCTGAAGCGTCAGCCCCACGCCGTCGGGGAAGCTGATGGCGACACCGCGCAAGCGACCCGGACACGAGGCCGCCGGGGAAGGGGTGAACTGCACGAACAGCCCTGACGCCTCTTCACTGATACCTTGGCCGGACACGGGTGCGCCGTCGCGCACCTCTCGCTTCAAACCCCTCGCCGAAAGCCCCATGGCTGACATCCACTTCGTCATTCCGCGGTAGTTGACGTGGAACGACTTGCAATACGAGGAGAGCGTCACGGAACCGCCGCTGCGGACCGCCTGCTCATACCCCTGCCACGTCCGCCGGTAGCGCACTGTGGCCGTCTCGCTGAACTCTTGTTGTTGCGTCTCCATACGTTTGTTATTTTGAAAGCGCAAAACTATAAACCAGTCCATCACCAGTCAATACGTAACTGCGGAGACGCTTACCGAATACCAGAGAAAAATAGCAGCAACCGCCATCCACTTTTGGGGCGGAAAAATCCGCAATAATTCCGACCAAAAAACAAGAGAAACCATGAGTCCTATCAGCCCAATCCGTCATATAACCCCCAACTGAGATTTACGGTAGTATACGCCACCGATTTAAGGGTCTATTCTAATGTGATGAGAACGACAGCATTTATATCAGAGAGCCAACTTCCACCTGTTAACTATGCCTTCCAAAATCACAGAAACCTTCTGTTCGTCAACATTATCTATTGTTCTGATGATGTCGAAATCGCAATAATTCACTAGATTAATCATACTCTTATTCATAATACGGAGATTTCTGAGGATTTCGGCTCTCGAATTATCATCATATGTGAATATTCTGACAATCTTCTTGTTATCACGATCAACGTTACCAGAAGCTAATTTTTTGAAAAAGTCGGCAAAATAGGGATAATCAACCTTGGATAGCGATAATCCAAAAATCAATATTGTGTCGCACGCCTCAAAAGCCTGAAATAGTTGAGATGAATGGTATTTTTCACTAAACGTTTTGTACATATAATCCGCTTCGTCCCTTAATTCAGCATAGTCGCCTACACCCAGAATAATGTCATCATTCTTCAAACAACCATGAATATGATTGACCGAATCAGGATTAATATCCAATCCTAGACCTTGCCCTATCACGGACAGATCGGTATAATTAAATGAGTATATAACAGGCGGTCCACCTAAACAACTATACAAAGCCATTAGCAATCGAGCAGCGACAGAATCGTCTATGGGATGACTCAGGTCTATTGATTTCAGATATAGTGTCAAACTTTTGATTAGTTTGTAATAGTCTTCTTTGTCGGCTGCGATCATTTTTTCTCTCCTACTAATTTTTTTAGCTTCTGAAAGAAGTCTACCAAAATTCAGATTAACTCCTAATACATTAACGTTTAATTCATAAGGATCTTCACGTTTTCCATATTCAGCCAAAACATTTTCCAAATCATACCAACGTTTTATGAGTGTGGCGTTTTGAATATACTTACCAAGTTTAGAATGAATTTCTTTGCCTTTCGCAAAAGGGAATGCGCCATTGTCTGGTGCATTTGTATTGTTTACAAAGTCTTTGTAACTCGTTGGGTAACCTAAATTCAAGTCAAATCCATTCCCTAAAATCAGTAAATTTCCATGATCTAAATTTGCTCCAAAATCTACAACTGGTTCACACATTCTACTAAAAAACTGTTGAAGTAAACATTGAAAAGATTTCTGCCTACAGGTAAAAGGGATTATCTTACTTCTTTGGCAATAAATTGCTGAATATAATTAACTGTCTCCTCAACATCACCACTTACACTATTGCCAATCACCAACGCATCATAATCCATAGACTGAAGGGTGCGAAGAGTTTGCAGCACTGGTTGAATCTCGATATGATTGACCTTATCCACGAAATCGACAATAGAGCCATTCAATGCTGCGTTTAACGAAACATCGGGGTTGGATTTATCAAGTAAATCAATAATGGCTTCTAGTCGCTCAGACTTGGTTTCAAATGAGAGAATTTCCTCTTGATGTTCGAGTATAAGCTGCTTTATGTCGTTTATATGCATATAATAATGTGTGTTGTTAATTTTGAGTTTTCTTGCTCTTATTTATATACTTTATACAGATTAAACCTGTCCTCTTTTTGAAGTTGCAAAGATATAGAATTAAAGCGAAACATACGGTAACTGCATAGGTACGAATTACAATTATTCGTTTTTCTCCTTAACCCTACTATTTTTTAGCGTATTTTATAATTCTCATTCCATCAAACACGCCTTATACCAATAAAAAAACGCCTCCGCACTCGTTTTCTTCAGCTTGTTCAGTTTGTTGTATTCCGTCTGTTCAATCTGCCAGTCTTTGATTTGCGA
>CAMIWN010000058.1:0-15017 GCA_946402445.1 uncultured Bacteroidales bacterium | reverse complement strand
GTAGAACGCTCCCCCTCTCCACAGTGGAGAGGGGGCCGGGGGGTGAGGTTAGGGGCTTAATCTCGGTAGAAAAAATAAGGATTTTGAATTCTAATCAATGTTTTAATCATGATAGGAAAGAATCATCCTCAAATATCTCGTGTATCCTCCTCCCCCTCTCCTCGGGAGAGGGGGTTGGGGGGAGAGGCCTCTCAGGAGAGAAGGTTTTGGGGACAGGCCTTCCTTTCCGCCGCCCGTCCTCGCACCGTATTACTCTCCTTGTCCGGCATCCTGCTGGGTGGTGCTCTGGCCTTTGCCGAAAGCCCTGGCATCAACGGCTGGGTGGTGCTCTTCTGTGCCCTCACTGCGCTTACCTTGCAGATTCTCTCTAACCTCGCCAATGATTACGGTGATTATAAAAAAGGTGTTGACAATGTCCACCGTGCCGGTCCCCAACGTACGATGCAAAGCGGTGCATTGACTGAATGGCAGATGCGTATGGGAATAGCGGTCACTGCCCTCGTCGCCCTCGTTTTCGGCGCCTTGTTGATTTTTGTCTTCGCCCGTCTCACTTGGAAGGAATTGGCCGTCTTTGCCGTTATGGGTATTGCCGCATTGCTGGCTGCCTTGTTTTACACGTTGGGCAAGCATCCTTACGGTTATCGTGGCCTTGGCGACCTGTCCTGCTTCTTGTTTTTTGGTTGGGCGGCTGTGGCTGGCACTTATTATCTCGCCACCCGTAACTTGGATTTCAGCATCTTGCTTCCCGCCACTGCCATGGGCTGTTGCTCCAACGCTGTGCTGAATATCAACAACATGCGTGACTATGAAAACGACAAAGCCTTCGGCAAAAACAGCTTCGTGGTGAAGATCGGCTTGAAGGGATCGTTTCTCTACCATGTTTGCTTGACTGTCGTGCCTTTCCTGTGCCTGACAGTCTTCTCGATCTTGAAGCGAGCCCCATATTACACCTACTCGTTCTGGCTGCTTTTCCCGCTCTTTCTCCGGGATCTGCTAACCATCCGAAAGACGCTGAAGACAGGTGTCCCCGACCAATTCCTTCCCAAGCAGGTTCTGCACACATTCCTGTTAGCGGCAGCCTTTTCACTGCTAACGGTGAATTAAGCGAATTAGAAAGGGTCGGCGAATTATGCGAAGAAGAATTGTCGGCGAATTAAACGAATTAAGCGAATAAAAATTAGCTAAATTCGCTTAATTCGCCGACAACAAAAAATTCGCCGACAACAAAAAATTCGCCGCTACGAAACTTGGCGGTCGATGATCTCCTTGAATTCCTCAAGCATATTCGCCGTATGGATGAGTTTGGCGATCTCCCCCGACCCAAGGTAAAGGATTTTCACCCCTTTCTCCGACTCACGCAAAGCCTCAAGATAAACTGTGCGCTGGATATGCCCCGTGGTGAATACCACGCCAAGGTTGCTGTCGCCGTTCGATGACGAGACCTTTTTGTTGAAAACGATGAAGTCGTTTTTTGAGAATCCCACTTCGGGTTTGTTTTTGCACTCCACAAAGATGTATCTCCCGAATTTGCTGAAAAAAGGGTCGGCGAGGTCGTTGCGAACGATGAGGTCGATCTCGTTGCTGGCCTTGTCGCGAACACGGGTCTCTATGTGGATGAATCCCATTTGTCGGAATAGTCCTACGACAAATTCCTCGAACAATCGCCCTTTTTTAGCCGTGTCGGGCTCGTTTTTCGCTTTGGCGAAGAGGTCTTCAAGAATCTGAACAGCGATAGGGTTGAGGTCCTTGTTGTAATAGTCGTTGATGATGCCAGCGAGTTCTGGAATCCAAATGCTGTAAGCTTTCTTCTCCGAAAGCGCGAGGATAGAGCCTTTGGCGATGTAGTCGGAGATACGCAGCAGATAATCATTCATATAAGCCGAAATGATGATTATTTTGGCATACGGATTCGCAGCCATGATTTGGTCCATCACATTGAATCCGTCAATGCAATAACCGTCCATCCTCAGGTCAACGATGGCAATGGAATAATATTGGGTGATCACTTTGGTCATGATGTCGTTTTCCTTGGAGGCGTAGTTTAATTCGCAGTCACTTAACGCATTCTGTAACGCCGAGCATAGTTCTTTGGCTTGGTTTTCTTGATCATCGATGATTAATATGGATTTGTTCATGGTGATATCATTAATTATATTGCAGCAAAAATAATAAAATAATTTAATTTTAAACATCGAAATACACGAAAAAAACGAAATTTTTTATTCTTTTCTTTATTTCGTGCCTTTCGTGCTTTTCGATGTTTTAATTAATACCTGACGATTCTTTCTGGAATTATTTTGCGAGCGTTGAAGTTTACTAAAAGACCCAGTTTGTAGCCTGTGATACAAAGGTAGTTTATTACCTGTGCTGTATGGATAGGAAGCAATTCTTCCACCGCTTTCAATTCAACCACTATTTTATTGTAACAAACGAAATCAGCTACATAAAGTTGTTTCAGTGCTTCTCCTTTATATATGATTGAGAATTCTTTTTCTCGCTCATAAGGAATACCTTGTAATTTAAATTCTTTTTCTAACGCTTCTTGATAAACCTTTTCGAGAAATCCTGGTCCTAAATTTTTATTTACCTCGTAGATTGCTCCGTTTATCTTATAAGATTCATTTGGATAAATTAACATCATATATATGTTTTATTTAAAAATTAAAAACGCAAAAATAATAAAAATATTGTTAACATCGAAATACACGAAATAAATCGAAAACTTTATTTCGTGCCTTTCGTGCTTTTCGATGTTTTAAAAAATAAATTTTCTGATGTTAATCCCTCACTCTTGATTATTATGTTCCGGCTCAATTCGGACAAAATCCCCTCGTTCCTCAAAATAAGCAATCAGCTTTTCATAGAACTTCGTCTTCCCCAGTGTCTCGGCGTTGCCGAAGATGATGAGTTTCATCCTTGCCCTGGTGATCGCCACATTCATCCTTCGGAGGTCGTTGAGGAAACCGATGTTGCCGCTGGCATTGTCACGTACCATGCTGATGAGAATCACGTCGCGTTCTTGTCCCTGGAATCCATCCACTGTGTTGACGGTGATTTGATGCCGCAAGGGCTTGAGCATTCTGTTGTTTCTGAGATATTTACGAAGCAATCGAACCTGTGCTTTATAGGGTGAGATGATGCCGAAGTCGGTTTGCTCTCTCAGCAGATGTTCCATCCCGATGAGTTTCACATAGTCCATCAAAGTCTTCATGAGCAGCTTGGCTTCCTCGTGGTTGCTTCGGCTGAGGTTTCGGCTTTGCTGTTCCCCGAAGTCGCATGACGTGGTGTCGAGCCACATCAGCGGGGTGTCGATAGGGGAGACGAGGTGTTCTGCCACGGAAGGGTCGGCTTTCAGCTTCCCATGGTAGAAATGACGGGATGAGAACTCCATGATGTCCTTGTTCATCCGGTACTGCACGTCCAGCAGGGTGACGCACGAGGGTTTGCTTCGGACTACCTTCTGCATCAGTGTCTTTTCCAGTCCTTCACGTGCGGCTTCCAGACATTTGATGGTGGGTGGAAGTTGCTGATGGTCACCGGCGAAGATGACACGGTCAGCTCTAAGGATGGCGGTCCAGCAGGCAGCTTCGAGGGCTTGGGCGGCCTCGTCGATGAACACCGTGCCGAAGTGTCTCCTTTCCAAGAGACGGTTGGCGCTGCCGATGAGGGTGCAGGCGATGACCCCTGACGTGCCGAAGAGCTCCTCGCGAATCTTCACCTCCAGTTCCATCTCACGGTGTTGCAGCTTACGGATCTGGTTGTGTTCCTTGTCGCCCAGCCGCGGACGGCTTTTGAGCTCTCTCAGCGAGTTGCGGATGCCGAATAGCTCTAAGTAATCGGGGTGGTTGGCGTAGCGGTATTCGTAGGAACACTGCATCATCACGTCGTTGATCCTTAAGGGGTTGCCGATACGTAAAACAGAGATTCCCCGTCTGAAGAGCTGTTCGCTGATCCAGTCAACGGCGGCGTTACTCGGGGCACACACCAGCACCTGGGTCTCGCGTTTCAGTGTCTCGCTGATGGCCTCTACGAGGGTGGTGGTCTTGCCCGTGCCAGGTGGTCCATGAACGATGGCGGTCTCGCGGGCGTTCAACACCTTGCTGACGGCGGCGTTCTGGCTGGCGTTAAGCCAAGGCATGGGAGCATAGTGCAACTCCCGAAATGCAGGTTGCCGCTCTCCAATCAGCACGCTGCGTAGGTTGACAAAACCCTCGTCGTTGCGGTCTTTCACCTGCCGAAGGCTGCTTTGCATCACCTGATAGGTGTAGTCATCGATACCTAAAAGCACCCCGACTTTAGCGCGTGAGGCCAGGTTTTGCAAGGCCATCAGCGTGGGCATGTTGTTCACAGCAATCTCCATGCGGTATTCTTGGACGCGGCTTACCGTGCAGTTGTAGTTGAGCACCCGCATCTTTCCGTTCTCGAAGCTGAAAAAGTTGACGATCTTGCCCGGCTCGAAGTCGCTGCTCGAATCCTCAGGTTGTGTCCCGTTGAAGAACACATCCACCACCAACTGGTTGGCGATATTATAAGAGGTGTTGCCTAATCGTATCGGATACCAGCAGTCACCTTCTGCCACATCGCCATTCATCGGGGCACGTTGCACCGCCTCGAGGTAGGTGGCCTTCTCGAATTCATACTCCTTTTGGAGTAGCTCGGATTGTTTTTGTAGGTTATCGAACAAGGAATGCTAGTATAAATCGATGATTTCCAATAAAAAAGGACACCAAACTGCTTTGATGTCCTTTGAGCGTCGGAGTGGCCCGACTCGAACGGGCGACCGCTTGCACCCCATGCAAGAATGCTAGCCAACTGCACCACACCCCGATTGCTTTTGCGGCTGCAAAGATAGGAATGTTTTTTGAATTATGGTGCATTTTTTCAAAAAAAAAGTTACTTTTGCAATTATTTACTCTAAATTTAAAAATCTAAATCTAAATTTTCCACACTATGGAACACGTTGAATGCTTAATAATTGGCTCAGGACCAGCGGGTTATACTGCTGCCATTTATACTTGTCGCGCCGACATCAAAACTGTTGTCTATGAAGGCATGCAGCCTGGCGGACAGCTGACTCAGACGACTGAAATCGAGAACTTCCCAGGGTATCCTAAGGGGATCAACGGCCCCGATATGATGGAGGAGATCCGCCAGCAAGCGGAACGCTTTGGCGCGGACATCCGCATGGGGGAGGTCACGGCTATCGATGCCTCACAACGGCCTTTCAAGGTGACTACCGAATACGACGGAGAGCTGTTGGCCGACGCCATCATCGTCTCCACGGGTGCCTCGGCTCGTTATCTCGGACTCCCCACTGAAGAGGAGTTCAAAGGTGGTGGTGTCTCTGCCTGTGCCACCTGCGACGGCTTTTTCTATAAAGGTAAGGACGTGGCGGTCGTCGGCGGTGGCGATACGGCCTGCGAAGACGCCACCTATCTGGCCAAGCTCTGCAACAAAGTCTATCTCATCGTCCGCCGTGACGTGCTGCGCGCCTCCAAGGCCATGCAGCATCGGGTGCTGAACACCCCTAACATCGAGGTGCTTTGGAAACATCAGACCAAAGAGCTCTTCGGCGAACAGCAAGGCTTCATGAAGAAGCTGAAGGGTGCCGTGTTATATCACAGCGACACCAAAGAGGAACGTACCATCTATGTGGACGGCTTCTTCGAGGCCATCGGCCATACCCCGAACACTGAGCCGTTCAAAGGCCTCCTCGACATGGATGAGGAAGGTTATATTATCACCAAGCCGAAATCCACCGCCACCAACGTGGAAGGCATCTTTGCCTGCGGCGACTGCCAGGACCGTATCTACCGCCAAGCCATCGTGGCCGCTGGCACCGGAGCCATGGCAGGTATCGAGGTGGAACGCTTCCTCATCGCTAGTAAATAACCTCACCCCCCAGCCCCCTCTCCACCGTGGAGAGGGGGAGCGTACTACCCGGGGGGATTTTCTACCGAGATTTGCTGGGATGAGGGGGTGGGTAAAAGGATAAAAAATGACACCCAAATAATGTGAAGAACGACACCCAAATAACGAAAAGAATAATACCCAAAAGATTGTGAAGAGTAATACCCAAAGAAATGAAGGAAAGATATTTACCCAAAATAATGATGAGAATAGAAATGATTCTGATTATAGCGTAATACGTTGTCAATGGGTAAACCCAGAAAAGTTGGAACTTGCTAAGAGTTTTCGTAAGGTTCCCACGGAGAGTGAAGAAACAGTGTGGCAGCTGTTGCGGAACAGAAAAATCAAAAACCTCAAATGGCGAAGACAGCAAGTAATAGATGGCTTTATCGCTGATTTTTATTGTGCCGAATTGAATGTGGCTTTGGAAATAGACGGAGCGGTTCACGACACTGATGAAGCAAGGGAGTATGATGAAATCCGAACTGCTGTTTTCGAATCCAGAGGCATAAAAACCATCAGAATAAAAAATGAATATTGTGACAAACAACATCTAATAGACTTAATCGAACCTCTACTCAACCTGCGGCAGCTCCCCCCCCTCTCCACAGTGGAGAGGGGGTCGGGGGGTGAGGTTAACCCCATACCATGAAACTCCACACCGACCTAAATATCACTCCTTTATCCCCATCCATCCGCTACAGCGACCCGCTCCTTTTCTTAGGTTCCTGTTTCGCCGACGAGGTGGGCTCCCTCTGTCGTGGCGTGGGCTTTCATGCACAAGTCAACCCCTTCGGCGTGCTGTATAACCCGGCCAGCATCGCCCACTCACTGCAACGCCTCCACGACGGCACTTCTTTCACCCATGACGAGGTGATTGAAGTGGGAGGGGAGTTCTATTGTACCTTCAGCCATAACACCGACTTCTGGAGACCGACAGAAGAAGCGTTGCTCCAAACCGTCAACCAGAGTCTTGCTGAGGCACACCAACATTTTCAATCTGCGAGATGGATCATCATCAGTTTGGGCACCTCCTGGATTTATCGTGAGAGGACATCCGGTCGTGTGGTCTCAAACTGCCATAAACTTCCTGCGACCCGTTTCGAACGGGTCTTTCTCTCGGTGGAGCAGACTGCTGATTTGCTTTCTGATATGCTGCGAGCTGTTCCCGACAAGCAGTTCATCTTCACCATCTCCCCGTTGCGTCATCTCAAAGACGGCCTTCATGAGAACCAGCTGAGCAAGGCCTCACTGTTGCTGGCAGTGGATCAAGTATGCGAGATTTTTGATAATGCCCATTATTTCCCTGCCTACGAAATCCTTCTTGATGAGCTTCGCGACTACCGTTTTTATAAGGAAGATATGGTGCATCCCACCGATCAAGCGGTGAATTATATCTTCGAGAGATTTGTTCAATTCGCCGTCAATCCCTCCGAACTTCCCGCCATGGCCGCTGCCAAAGAACTCAAGCAGATGCTTCATCACAAGCCGCTCTTCCCTGAGAGCGAGGCATACCAACGGTTTGAAGCGTTGATTGAAAAGAAAACGATTGAGTTGAAAAGAAATTATCCCGATGTTTGTGTGAGTAATTTGTAAGATATATATAAATATTCTTTATAATAAATATTAATTATATAATTATAATAAATAAATCATTATAATATATCCATTTTAAAAATATCGATATATTCTTTTTCTTCAGGGGTTGTTGGGAGGTCTTCTTCGGAAACCACCATGAACACATAAACCAGTTCTTTCTCGGTTTTCGATTCTCGGATATACTGTTTCTTCAGCGTGGGTTTTACTTTAGCTAATCCCAGTGTTTCCGTCATCTTCCGTTTGAGCGTTTTTTCTGGGGTGTCGCCAAAAGCCACGTGCCACCAGTAGCGTCTTGAGGTCTCTCCCTTACCATTAACAATATGTAGATGCACAACTGGGTGCAGGATTTTGTTTCCTTTGTGAAGCTCGATATACAAAGCCCGTCCCACGATGATGCCTCGCTCGTTGACAATAGGCAGGAACTCCATCTGATTGATCTCTGGCTCAAACTTGTTGGGTTTTTCCTCGTTGGCCGGCAAGTCGATGTCCTCTTCCTGTGCAGTCTGTGGGGTCTGTATCACCTGTTCGATTTCTGTTCCGAAGGATTTTTGGCTACGTCTTTCTGTAGCGATCACTTTTTCCGTTGGCTTGTCTTGAACCTTGTCGTGAACCAAAAGTGTAAGAGCCATCGGTTCAAACGACACTTCATTCACCTCGATTTTTTCCGTGCCTCCTGGCCCTTTCAATTCAAAGACCTCTCCTGCCTTTTTCCCTGTCAATGCCTTGGCTATCGGTGAGACGAAGGAGACCAGGCCTTGGTCCACATTGGCTTCATCCACTCCTACGATTCTCACCACGCGACCGTTGTAACGCACCCAGGCACCAAAGCTCACTGTGTTTTTGTTAGCTTTGGAAATGTCTATTTCCACGGCACTGCTGATACGGCTGATGAGTTGTTTCATCTTGGCATCGATGAAGTTGCATAAAATGTAGTTGTCGCCAGCTTTAGCCCGTTCTGTTTCAAGACTTTTCAGCTCCTCGTTAAGCGCCGCGAGTCCTTCTTTGGTGACATAGTTAGGCACGCCGTCGGGCAGGTATGCCCTTGGTGGCACCATTGGAATCTCTTCTTGATCGCCTTCTTTTATGAATCCCCTGCTCATCAGTGCTCTAGATTATGGAGTGTTTTGATGTTTTGCCATTGCAAAGATAGGTTTTATTTGCGTAACTTTGCAACCTTTGCCAACTGTGTGTTATGAGAACTGTTTTGTGTTTCGTCGTTTTTTGGTTGCTTGCCATCATTTTGCAAGCCCAGCCGAAGGTGAGTTTCTCTCCTACAGGTGGCGTCTTTCAGCAACCTTGTGCTGTCACCCTCTCTTTCCCTGATGATAGTTGCGAGATCCATTATACCTTGAATGGCAACACCCCTACGGTCTATGATGCTTTGTATGACGGCCCTTTGACGCTTTCCGAGTCGCTCTATTCTACATCGGATATCTATACCCTAAATCTCCATTCCCCTCTGGAGGAGGACGATCGTCCTGCGAACGTACGTCACGCCATCGTCATCCGTGCTGCCGCCTTCGACACGGACGGTCATCTTGTAAGTACAGTCGCCACTCAGTCCTATTTTGTCAAGAGCTTGGAGGGCGACACACACGGTCTTCCGGTGCTTTCCCTTTGTGCCGACTCCTTGGCCTTGTTCGACTATGGGACGGGTATCATGGTGCCTGGCGTTTTTTTCGACCCCGATTGTCCGAAAACCACAGGCAACTATTATCAAACGGGTAAAGAGTGGGAGCGACTATGTAATGTGGAGTGCTATGCTAATGACACCTGCTATTTTAACATGAAAGCGGGATTGAGGACCCATGGGGAACAGTCGAGGCGGTTTTCCCAAAAAGGACTGAAAATCTATGCCCGAAAAGAATATGGAGAAAAACGCTTCTTCTTCCCTCTTTTCGAGACGACAGACCACACAGGTTTCAAACGTCTGGTTCTCAAACCATTCAGCGCTTCTTGGTTTCAATCTGGCGTCGAGGATTATCTGTGTGACCGTATGGCGGCTGAAATCAACGTGGAGTCGAGTGCGAACCAGCCAGTCGTCCTGTTCCTGAATGGGGAATACTGGGGCATCTATCTGCTGAAAGAAAAAATCGACGAGGATTTCCTAAGTGATCATTTTGATGTGGACGAGGATGACTGTACCATCGTCAACAACTGGACGGGAACTGTGGATTGTGGTGACAACACTAACTTCAATGCAATGATGTCGTGGCTCTCCGAAGCGAATCTCGCCGACTCCTCGGAATATGCCTATTTATGTTCATTGATAGATGTTCAGAATTTCATCGACTATGTCGTCTTCGAGACTTTCATTAAAAATGCCGACTGGCCCTCCAACAATATGCGTTGTTGGCAGGAAAACGACAACCCCTGGCGGTGGATTTTCTTCGATGGTGATGCCTGTCTCTCGGATCTTGATTTCGATGCTATTGTCAATGCCACTTATACGGGAGAAGAAATTTGGCCCAGTTCACGCACCGCTACCTTGTTGTTTAGGAAACTCCTTGAAAACAAAGCATTTATTTCGCGGTTTCTCGCTCGTTATCATGAACTGACCACTGGAGTTTTTTCTTTTGGAAACACCACTTTACTGTTGCAGCAGGCAAAGGCTTGGATTCGGGATGAGGTCATTCATCAATCCGAGCGTTTTGGGAAGCCAGCTTCTTTGGAATCATGGGAGACGGTTATGGAAAAGATCCGTCATTTCTTGGAGACGCGGCCATCAATAGCTTATCAGGAGTTATGTGCGTTTTTGTCATCGCCTGATTCTGAAGTGAAACATCTCTGTTGTTTTCCAAACCCTTCATCAGGAGCGTTATATCTGTCATTTCAGTCGGATTTGTCGGGCTTGTTTCCGATGCGAGTTTATAACACTTTGGGGCAATTGGTTGCTGACAAAATAATTGCTGTCAGCAAGGGTGATAACCTGATTTATACTACATTGAATCTTCCAAGAGGTATTTATTTCATTGAAATATATAATGAATATAATTCTATTATTATAGAATAATCTAAAATATGAATATTATTCATAATATAACTTGATGATTATTCGTTTTTTTTCATATCTTTGCCGCGCTTATTTTTAAATATAATAGGTGATGCAAAACATACCTCGGATATCGAAAGGATTCATGTTACCCTTGTGGGTAATTGTTTCGGTATTCTTGATGCAAGGCAGCCTTTTTGGTGCGACACCTCCGCCCGAACTTGGTGATAATCTTGTGATTAATGGCGATTTTGAACAGGGTAGGACGGAGTTTCAGTCTCAGTATACTTATTTTCCCAATACTTTGGGAAGTCCGGGAGGGTGTAAATATTGTGTGGATACCGATGCTAGTACTCATTATGGTCAAGGCAGTGGACAACCTTGGAATGGTAATGGTAATGATGGACATGGACATTACGACTCGAATTCGAAATTCCTGATGGCGAGCGGTGGTGATATTTCTAAATATGTTTGGCGACAAACAGTTAATGTAAAACAAAATACCGATTATCAGTTTAGTACATGGATTTGTCATTTATATAAATTGTTTGGAGATACTCACATTGCTACTTTGAAGTTCTGTATCAACGATGATGAACTAGGCACAATTCAGACTCCCGGTCATCGTAATGGATATATTGAGTTTTCACATTCCTGGAGTAGTGGCAATGATACTACGGCAGTAATCTCTATTTATGACATTAATCCCAGTGATGAAGCTGGTAATGACTTCGGTTTGGACGATATATCTTTAAGGGAACTGTTGGTTATGGGACCTATTTCGAGGATAGCTCCAGTTTGTGCTAGTTCCTCAATGACGTTGACACCACCAGAGGTATATTGTGAAGACTATAGCGGACAGTGGGAAATACTCCAAGGCGATAATGTCCTTCATACCTTTGCTTCCAATACAATCTCAAATGTTCCCATTGGATGGAATGGGTGTTTACTTCGCTATGCTGTGAATTGTCAAGGGGTTTGGTTCTATAGCAATGCTGTACCACTTTATGTAACACTAGGTTTAAATGTTGATATTCAGATTGTTGAAGGAAATGATACAATTTGTGAGGGTGACACAGTGCATCTTCATGCCAATGTTACTGGTGACGTTATGGATTTCGATTTCATTCGAGTTGGTGACATCCTTTGCACCGATGGCAGTATTGTGCATCCCAGCGATTGGGCCTCCAGTGGGAAAACGGCCAAGGGTATTGTGTTTTATGTGGATGAAACCGATGTGCATGGCTGGGCGTTGGGATTGACGCAGAACCGGGTAAAATGGAGTAATAATACAGGAAGTATTTCTGGAATGCCAAATATTTCTGTGGCAAGAAATGCTATTCGTGATTTAAATGGAGAAGCAAATACAGGACATATTAATACTGAACAGTATCCAGCAGCTTGGTATTGCATAGAAAATGGTGGATATTTGCCATCTATTGGACAGTTGAATGTTCTTTTTGGCGGATTTGCAATTGTTAATGCCAGTTTGGAATTGGTAGAAGGTGTCACATTCCCTGTAACGAGTGGATGGTTCCTTTGGTCATCGACTGCTCAGGCAAATGATAAGGCATATTGTATTGATAGGTCTGGTAAAATTGATACTAGTTCTAAAACAATAAATGGAACTGTCGATGTCCCCAAAATAGCACGTCCTGTATATGATTTTTAATGAGATGGTTATGAGTCGCAAAACATGGATGATATTGATGCTTTTGTTGGGTAACAGTTTGCTGTTGTTCTCGCAGAATTGTCATATTGGCGATATCATTGTCAATCCTGATGGCAGCAAAGGCGTGGTGTTTTGGGTGAATGATAACCGAACGGCAGGTTGGATGGTGGCCATGCAAGATGCTAATAATAATCAAACTTGTAGATGGGGCTTACAAACTTATAATGCACTCGTTCAGATACCATTTACAACGACACAAGATGCATTTCGTTTTGATTTGTTGATGAACGAGTTGGATGGAAAAGAAAACACTCGAAAAATTAGGGAAAAAGCACAAACAATGTCTAGCGAATGGCCATCATCCTACGCTGCTGGTGTAGTTGATTATGACAACGGGTGGTATCTTCCCTCGATTGGACAGTTGCGCATTTTGTTTGCCAACCTTGGGTTGATTGAGACCAAGTTGGCTTCGAATAATGAATTTACCACACTGTTAAGTGCAAGTGGGAAAAAATATTGGTCAAGTACCCAAAATGGCCAAAATAGCGCATGGGCTGTTAACGGTCAAGCGTGTTATATAACAAGCAACCAAAAAGACACTTATAATTATGTCCGTGCCATCCGCGATTTTGATATGACCGGAGGTTTCGCAACATACCAATGGAGTCCGATTGATAATGCCACCGCCGATATGTATGTCTGGCAAGAAGACAATTATACGGTGACGGTGACCATGGGCATCAGCTGCTCGGCTTCAGACTCCCAATACATTACTGTGGAATCAATGGATGACGTTGTGCTTGATTCGGTGACCGCTTGCGAATCGTATGAATGGGAGGGAGAGACATATACCGTGTCGGGTAATTATACGAAAGTGTTTACCACTCCGGCGGGTTGCGAGTATCAAGTGACATTGCCTTTAACCATTATTTATACGCCATCGGTAACACTCATTGCTGATGATGATGTGATCTGCGAAGGAGAGTCAACAACCATTCATGCTACGGCTGAACATGGTGTGCCTCAATTAGTTTCAGTAGGCGATATCCTTTGCACTGATGGTAGTATTATCCCTCTTTCAGATTGGTCATCAAACAATGGGAAGACCGCTAAAGGTATCGTTTGTTACGTTGATTTCACTGGTGGCCATGGTTGGGCTGTGGGATTAAATGATTTAGGTACTGCATCATGGTGCAGTACAGATGTTTTGGTTCAAGGATTAACCAATTATACCACTCCACGAGAGGCTATGTACGATTTAGATGGAGCTTATAATACTCAAACTATTAGAGCCACTGGAAACGCATCACAGTTTCCCGCAGTTTTTAAGCTGAATAATAACATGATTAATGAGGGTTGGTATCTTCCATCTATTGGTCAATGGCGCATTTTGTTTGTCAATTTGGATATTATTAATGCCTCATTGGATTCTTTAGGTGGGACGGCGTTGACATTAGTGAAAAACAAAGGATATTGGTCTTCTACCCAGTGTGATGCTTCAAAGAAATGGATGTTGACGGAAAGAGCCAGTGTAAAAACCGAAACGGGTACAAATATAACAAATAGATATGTGAGGACCATGTGTTCGTTTTAGGAATGAAAAGAAGGGCATTATACATAGTATTGCTTCTTTTTTGTGCTTTACAGGTTAAAGCACAGACCTATCATGTGGGTGATATCATCACGAATACTGATGGCAGCAAAGGCGTAGTGTTCTACATCAAGCCCGATCAAACTGGCGGTTGGATGGTGGCGTTGCAAGACGTAACAAAAAACGATGTCTCAAAATTTAGTTGGGCCCAGACAAATGTAACTATGCCACCTGTTTCACCTGTTGAAAACAACTACTATTTGATTCAAACTCAAAATACCATGCCTGGATATGACCAAACACAAATGATAAGAATTTATCAAAGTGATCATAATGTTGCAGCATGGGTTGTGGATTTTGATCATGGTTGGTATTTACCTTCCGCTCGAGAACTCCAATTTTTGTTCTCTTCTTTGCCTCTTATTGAACCTGCTATTATAAATGCAGGAGGTCTTCCATTGTCTGATGATTATTATTGGAGTAGTACAAAAAAAGATAATTCCAATGCATGGACTGTGGGATTTAAGGAAACTGATGGTAATTGGGGTGGTGGAGGTTTTTATTATTATGAAATAACTACAAATCATCGTGTAAGGGCAATTAGAAATTTTACTATGGAGCCTTCTTCTGGAGATTTTTCGTACTTATGGAATACAGGAGAGACAACACAGAACATTATTGTGAATCCTATCGAAACAACTACCTATTCCGTGACGGTTTCTACGGGGCCAGGCTGCGATACAACAGAATCGGTTACGATTACGGTGTTGCCTAAGATCTATTATGAGTTTTCGGATGTGGCTTGTGATGAATATACTTGGAATGGTATTACATACGAAGATTCAGGCGATTATGAGCAAACATTTACCAGTGAAGTGACTGGCTGTGACTCTATCGTGACGCTTCATTTGACAATAGGCCACGAGGTGATTGGCCCCGATACCACAGTGGTTACTTGCGAGCCGTTTGAATGGTACGGCACTATTTATGATTATAGTGCTACACCAATGCATTACTTCACCTCCTATCTGGGATGTGATAGTATTGTCACACTGAACCTGACTGTCAATCAAGGAACCTATAGTTCGGAGTCTCAAACCGCCTGCGAGTACTATATTTGGCATGGCCAGACCTACACGTCGAGTGGCAATTACGTCTATACATACGAAAACGCCGATGGCTGCCCGAGTGCCGACACTCTTCACCTGACCGTCAACCCGCTGTTGGAGGGCGACGACTACGCCACGGTCTGC
>CAMIWN010000057.1:0-15164 GCA_946402445.1 uncultured Bacteroidales bacterium | reverse complement strand
TTTTTACTCCTAACGAAAAAAACTTTCAAAAAGTCATTGCCAATTCATAAGAATAAATAGGGAAAACCATTGCGTTTCCAATGTGTTTTTGGCACAAATTGTCATATTGTCTATCTAATTGTCCATATTTAGTTCCCATTTCGAAACGAAAATAAAACTACCTTTGCAGCCGTTATAACCAAGTAAACCATTCTTTTTTAAACCGATGCCCGATGGTATATAACAGTGGTCACTTTAAAATGAAAAAATATCTTGCAATTCTTTCAGTCATCTTTTTGTTTGCATGTAGTGGTTGTGAAAAGTTTGCTGGCGAGTCTATCACGAAGGATTTCAGTATTTCAGGCTCCTACACTTCGCTTGAAGTGGAGGATGCGTTTGAGGTCACCGTCAGTGACGTGGCGACGAAAGTCACCGTTACAGCTGGTGAGAATGTCATGCCGAATGTGGTGGTGGAAACCATTAACAACACTTTGAAAATCTATTTAAAAGGCCTGCATACTAACCTTGGAAAAGACATGACGGTGATTCTACCTTATAATGTTGACTTGACGAGTGTTGACTTGTCGGGTGCTTCCGGGTTCCATTCGGAATATGGACTTGAAGGCCATAAGGTTGAGGTTGACTTGTCGGGTGCTTCAGATTTTGATTGCGACATCGATGCCGATGAGGTTGACATTGACTTGTCGGGAGCCTCCAATATCAAAGGCAATGTGTTTGCCGATGAACTCGACATAGAATTGAACGGTGCTTCAAATGCCACGCTTGAAGGAGAAGTCGGTATGCTCGAGATTGATTTGACGGGTGCCAGCAATATCAAGAAAACCATCAACGGAAATAGATACGGCTTTGCCTGCGACCGCTGCGAAGGCACCATGTCGGGTGCCAGCAATGTTTACATCCACTGCGACGGTGCCATCAAGGTTAACCTTTCAGGTGCCAGCAACCTGTATTATACAGGCAATGCCACCACTACGGGTTGCAACACTACTGGAGCTTCTGGTGTTTATCATGATGTACTTTAAAATAGTTTAGCCATGGAACAAAAGTTTTGTCAAAGCTGCGGAATGCCGCTTACGAATGAAATCCTCGGTACCAATGCCGATGGAAGCAAGAACGAAGATTACTGCATGTATTGCTATAAGGATGGCAAGTTCACCCAAGACTGCACGATGGATGAGATGATTGAGTTTTGTGCCCAGTTTGTGGACGAGGTGAACAAAGGGTTACCACATCCTATCACGAAGGAAGAATACATTGGCCAGATGAAGATGTACTTCCCGCACCTGAAACGATGGCGCAAGGCTTTGACAATCAATGAAGCCGCTCCTGAGAACCCAGCTTTGATGGGCGTTAAAGAGCTTATCGCCAAGATGGCCGACACGCTGCCCATCACCATGATATCGTCGGTCGATGAGGAGGGCTTCCCTTGCACCAAGGCCATGCTTTCACCTCGTGTGCGTGAAGGCATCAAGGTGTTCTATTTCACTACCAACACCTTCTCGCTGCGTGTGGCTCACTATCACGCTAATCCCAAGGCGAGCATCTATTTCTGCGATGCCGAAGGTTTCAAAGGTATGATGTTGCGCGGCACGATGGAGGTGCTGACTGATGCCAAAAGTAAGGAGATGATATGGCGCGATGGCGACACGCAATACTACCCGGGTGGCGTCACCGACCCCAACTACTGCGTGCTGAAGTTCACCGCCACAGATGGTCGTTTTTACAGTGACTTCTATCCGAGGAGCTTCGCCATTGAGTAAAGTTTGTTGATGAAACACCTGCCCAATGCTATATCGGCACTTCGGTTTTTTGGAGCCGTTTGCCTTCTGTTTTTCGGAGTCGAGAGTTGTGTTTTCTGGGTCATCTACGTTGCTTGTGGCCTTAGCGATATGGCAGATGGCAATCTTGCCCGAAAACTGGGATGCGAAAGCAAGACGGGTGCACTGTTAGACAGTTGGGCAGATTTGGTTTTTGTGGTTTGTTGCTGCTTTAAATTGATACCTGCTCTGGCATTTCCAAAATGGCTGTGGATCTGGGGCGCAGTGATTGCCGCCATCAAGGTCATCAATCAAATCTCTGCGTTGGTGATGTACAAGAAATTCGTTTTTCCTCACACTGTTGCCAATAAAGTAACGGGGTTTCTGCTTTTTGTTGGAGTTCCTTTGACGGTTTTTTTGGAATCGATTGTTTCAATGGTTATTATTGCCGTTGTCGCAACCTTTGCCGCTGTTCAAGAGGGGCATTTCATCAGAACGAAAAAGGGGTACTAATCATTCTCACAAATTCGGCGTGCCATATCATTGAGTATGAGGCATTGGTTTCTGCTGATGGTTATCTTTTCGTTGTGATGTTCCCACGGGGAAAGGATGAGCAGTTGGCCTCTGGCGCAAGCATCCATGCGGGTTCCACTTGGCTTGGCGAGTTCGGTAAAGCCGTTTTCTTGTAAGTAAATCAGAGGCAAGCCCTCGTTAAAGGCTGCCCTCATCACCGCTTTCTCACCAGGAGAGATAGCGGGAGAAACAAGCACTGCTCCTTGTCGGGCTGCTGCCAGGTATTCCTGCACCTTCGCTTGGATTTCTGTTTCGGTGAGGCGACGTGAGCATTGTACAAATAAGCGAACGGGGCGGTTGAGCAGGAGACAGTTACCGATGGCAGAGAATGAAACTCCAGCTATCGTTAGGTTTCGTTGGACACGGAATAGGTCGGGGTGCTCGCGTTTCATAAGCAAGCGACGAGGGTTGTCGGCCAAATAGCGGAGCCATGTTTCAAGTTGCCCTGCTCGTAGCAGGAGCTTGTCATTGTAGCCACGGGCAAAGAGCAAGCCGTGGGTGCGGTCTTCGCCTCGTCGATCTTTGCGTGGCGCGGGTTGGATTTGTTGCGTTGGCAACGCAACGGACGGGACAGGTGGCACCCCCAACACCAACTCGCGGTAATGCTTGTTGCAGCTTTGCTTAAACCCGCGCAGTGCCATGCCAAGCGGTTTTTCCATCTTTTCCCTTACAAAGAGGATGCCGTGAAAATGGTCGGGCATCATTTGTAAAGCGATGACCTCCACTTCGGGGTGGTGTAATGGTGCCGCCCACCACTCATCAGCAACACGTTGGCCTAACTCCGAAAGCTCAATGCGTGGCTCGTCTGGGCTGCCCTTAGGAGCATCGCTTTTACCTACAACATGCCCAAATAGAGCACGACGTCCTTCTGTCACCATCGTAATCATGTAAATCTGACGGCCTGTATAGTCATGCCCGACACAGCGGCGAAGCATGGATGGCTTCTTCTCGCCAGCAAAGGCTTTCTGTGCTTCGTAGGTTTCTCTTTTCATGCAGCAGCTTTTCGTTTTTACACTGCAAAGATAGAATTCTTTCACAAATATCGTAAAAATTTCTTTACCGCTACAGCTGAGTATTACGATAGAAAGAATTAGAAGCTTCTTAATGGATGATGATTTTCTGCGTCTTAACTTGATTGTTACGGATGGTCCGCAACACGTAGATTCCTGAGGGCAGGTTTTGGGTGGAGAGGCTGTTCTTGGCGTCTTTTCCGGTTAAGACAACCCTCCCGTTCATGTCAATCAACTGTATTGATGCATTCCATACATCCTCCTCATCTCCGACGATGGATTCGTTGACGGCATCCCATTTTGGAACAGCATTTACAGCCGCATAAGCATCCACACGGCCTGCGCCGGTGATATTGCTCTTTTTGGGCGTCAGTTTCAAGGCGGTCTTTTCGAGGATTAGGCAGATCTGAGCGGGTGTCAGCTCTGAGTTTTTGCTCAACATGAGGGCGACGACACCTGCGACACAGGGAGCGGCTTGTGAGGTTCCGCTCATATAGTAGTAGTCGTTGAGGCTGTTATCCTCCAGTGACCAGATCATCACGCCAGGGGCACAAACATCAGGACGGATAAGGCCTGGGTTTGTTCCGGTGGAGTCGTAGGGATAGTCACCAAACTCGGTGTCTTGCCAGGTCACGGGGCCTTGTGAGGTGAAATAGGCCGCTGTGTCGTTTTCGTCCACCGCGCCGACAGAGATCACACAACTGAGTTCTCCTGGGTTGAGCATTTCATAGAGATGTTATTTGCTTGTATCAGCTTATTCGTAATGCCTTATTCTGACCTCGACCCCTTCTTCCTTTAAGAGTGCTGGGATTCCGCTCACATCCGTTTGACTGTAATGATAGGGGAACAGTACTTTGGGTTTGACCATCTTTGCTGCGTTGACGAGCTGGTTAACGGTCATGGTATAGGGTTGGTTGCAAGGTAAGAAGGCGATGTCGATGTCATGGAGATCAGCCATTTCGGCGATGTCCTCAGTGTCGCCGGCGATATATATTCTCAATCCGTCGAGTGTGAGGATGAATCCGTTATCCCTTCCTTTAGGATGGAACTGCTGATGTCCCTCTGAAATGTTGTAAGCGGGGACAGCCTCCACGGTGAGGTCATCAGCCAGTTGGCGGATGTCGCCATTGGCCATCACAGTGCCATAGCCGAGGATGTCGGCGCAGCGTTGGTTGGTGATCAGTTGGGTGTTGCCGTCAGTCAGAAGCTTGATGGCGTTGGTGTCGAGATGGTCGAAATGCTCATGGGTGACGAGTATTAAATCGGCTTTGGGCATTGCGTCATAGTTGATGGTTTTCTCTCCCAGTTTAGTCACAGGGTCAACCATGATCTCTTTGTTGTCGAATTCGATACGCATGGAGGAGTGGACGAGAGCGTGGATCTTGACGGTTTTCCCGTTTTTGGTAGTGAAGGTGTCGGTCTCGTAGAGGTCAGGGATGGTGACGGGCATTCCAGCATCTTTCCAGGCAGTGATGCCGCCTGCGAGATTCAAGACCTTGAAGCCTTCCTTGGCAAGCATTCCAGCGGCGTTGGCGGAGCGTTTTCCACCTTTGCAATATACGGCTACTGTTTTTCCGACGGGAAGGGTCGATTTGGCTTTTTCGATAAAGCCATCCTGTTTCACATCGATGTTGAGCGCGTTTTGGATATGGCCTTCGGTGAACTCCTCGGCGGTTCGTACGTCGAGCAGCGTGATTTCAGGATTGGACAATTGTGCTGCGAAGCTTTTGACATCTTTGTTTTCAAAACCTTGTTGGCTGCATGCAGAGGCCAGCCCTAACAAGGCGAGTAAGCTGGTGATGATTTTTGTCATGGTGTCGTGTTTTAGTTAGGCAAAAGTAGAAAAAAGATTGATGCAGAAGAACAAAAAAAAGGTGTAACCTCCATGGATTACACCTTTTTAAAATAAAAAAAACTGTTCTGAAATATTAACTGAGCTTAAACCTTTTATAAATCATCTCACCACATAGACGCGTTTCACGAAGTCGCCTTTTTCTGTTGAGACACGTACCATATATATTCCTGTTTCGTATTGCGACAGGTCCAAAACAAGTGAATTGCATGCCGTGGCGGCATCATACAGCATTTGTCCGAGGGTGTTCATCACGGTGACATGATTTATGCCAGGAGCCACGACATTCACTCTGTTTTGTGTAGGGTTAGGAAAAACGGTCACGTCGTTGTTCTTTTCACCAATCATATCATAGTCATCCACAAAAGCCCAGAGAATGAAGCTGTAGCCACTACCACCTTGTGCTTGGTTGACATCCAGCCACATGTTGTAGTTAGGCAAACCCACCCAACGGCTGTTGGCATCGCCCATATCTTCCATTACGAAAGCGGGTCCCTGAACTGAGCCGTCTTGAAACAGCATCACCCAAATATTCTGGTCTCCGTCAATACGAACGGGATTTTCAAGCGCTATGGTCATCACGGTCCCGGTGCCTGAGGTCACGGTGAACTCTTGTGTGCAAACCAGTTTTTCAGGGCTCATGTTGCCCCCGAGCCAGATGTTGATGGAGTAGGTGCCTGCAAAATCCTCACCGCCGCCCTCCAAATAGGCGACTTGAGTGATGTACTTTCCGGCATATTCCTCAACCATGGGAGCAGGAAACATGTAACCCCAATAGAATGCCAGTCCACCAAAGCCAGCGTTTCCAACTGGGGTCACCGAAGTCGGAGCATACGATAGGATGGTTGGCTTTTGAGTTAAAGAATACGCTACAGATGATTCCGAGTTAACGGTCATCATGATTTCGTTTTGTGCATTAACAACGCCTAAGAAAGCGAAGAAACACGCGGTCAAAAGTAAAGTTTTTCTCATAGTTATTATTTTTTTACATACAAACACCTTATTAGATGTTTGGGGTTCTAAAAAAATAACTTGAAAAAAACTTTTAAGAGTTATAGGTGCAATTACTTGAAAAATTAAGAATCACTTTATCACAATCTTCTGAACTCTCACGGTGTCACCGTTGATGAGACGGAGCACATATTCACCAGGAGTGAAGTTGAGTGTTGACAATTGTGAGTTGCGTGTTGACAGTTTCTGGGTGAACACAGTCCTTCCAAGGACATCGATGATTTGAATGGTGCCCGTACCGTTGATCATGATTTCACCGTTGCTCATGAATGCGAAGTGGTCGTCATTTTGCCCAGTGCCGAACACCAGCTTGAATCGATTGGCATGGTCGGTCGTTTTGGCATTGAAGCTATAGCTCGGGTTTTGTAGCAAGTCAATATCGGCACCTGTGAGGTTGTCGATAAGATGCAGGTAGTTCAACGAGACTTTTTCGTGAGTGAAGCTCAATGTGTAGCTGCCATTCTTCTTGGCCTTGAAACTGACAGGAATTTCGTCTGCGGTGTCCGCGTCAATAATGGCGTAGTTTTTGCCTTCTTGAGCAAAATACACCTTGGTGCTATTGGCGTTCAGTTGGAACTTGCCAAGTGTTGCGCCACCGTCGAAACGAATGATGGCGTTGTCCAACATGTTGCCCTTATTGTTGCAAACCACGATGTTGGTATAGGCTAAGGTTTGCTGTCCAGCTCTGCTTGTTTGCGGTGTGAAGGTGGCAGTTTGGTCATCTGCTGAGGTTTGGACAAAGACGCCTTCCATAGCAGCGACAGCGGTGTTTTCGGTTTCTGTGCGCAAAGCGCTGCCATCATCGTTTAGTCTATAGTAAGGTTTGTCCAAAGTGGCATTGCTGGCATACGGGTTGCCAATGAGGTTCCATCCTGCACAATGAGCATTGGGGGTATAGTTCAGTTCAATCTCACCGGAGCCATTGTAAGGCGTTCCCGTGAAGGACAGGGTCACGTCATTGCTGTTGGCATAAAGGTAACCCTTGCCTGCTTCGAGGTTGTAATGACTGGCTTTGTAGTTAATCCATTCCAGTTCTTGGCTCTCGTCAAATTTGTATAAGTCGAAGTTGTTGTCAAGCATGTACTCCACAGTTTCGGGATCGACTTCATTGAAAGGAATGGAGATGAGATAGTAGCCGCCATTGTCATGATAGGCGTTGATGGTCTTGGTGACGGTTTGCGTTGTCGAGATGCCCAGGAGGATGTGGTTCTTCACTGATAAGATAGCATTAGCATTCGGATTCCAACTGGTGGCGCCTGAAGTAGTCGGAGGAGACATCGGGTTATAGTTGGTGATGGAGCTGTACGAGTAGATGGCTTGGCTTGTGCTTGTACTATAAACGGAACAAGCCATGTAAGGTGTGCTGTTGGAGCTGCCCGTATTGTCATCAGCCACGAGGACGAGGTTGGAAGTGCCGTCATACTCGAACGGCGTGTCAAAGATGATGAAAGTCCAAGCATTGGCGGCCATGGTGACGCTGCCGCTGAACACCTTGTCGGATGCTGCCATCGTAATCCAGTCGGTATCGCTGCTGAAAGATGATTTCTCTGTAGTAGCCAGATAGAAGTCATACTTACGGGTTCTCTCCGCGCCTTGGTTGTAGAAAGCCATGCAGGAGATGGTTCCTGCTACGCCGATTTCATCAGGCGTATATATCTGCTGACTCATGGCTTGATTGTAATAGCTGTAGCTGGGCAAGTAGTTATTGGTTGTTGCTCCTGTGCCTATTTCAGTGGCTTGAATGAACGTAGCCACGAGAGCCCTGTCGTTAAGGGCTACAAAACTGATTTCCAAATCATTGGAGATTATTACATCATTTTCGGCCCAACCAAGGAAAAAGTAGCCTGTATTGGCTGTGGCTGTGACCGTGCACATCTCACCGAAGTTATATATGCCGCCTCCTGTCAAAGTTCCTCCTTGTGCAGGATCAGCGCTCACCGTGATGTTGATGGGCTCGGTGGATGGAGCTGACTTGGTGATGCGGATTTGGTTCTTCACATTCTGGATGATTCCAGAATAAGTCGAAGTATTCATCGGGTCGTAGTCCGTGTTATCGCTAAACACCCGGATGGCTTGGCTGGGAGCATCAAACACACGGCATTTCAAACCAGAACCAATAGCAGTAATGGTGTGGTCGTCAGCCACCAGCACCACATTGGAAATGCCATCATAAAGGAACGCTGGATTCAGTGTGATGACCGTCCAGTCATTAGCCACCATGGTGACTTCTCCACTAAACACCTTGTCGGAAGCGGAAATAGCTTCCCAATCCTTGTTTCCGGTGAAGGCATTTTTTGACGTGGCTTTCAAGTAGAAGTCATAATGACGAGTCTTCGTTGTGCCACCGTTATAAAAAGCGATGCTGGTGATGACTCCTGCACCGCCTAATTCCTCAACCGTGTAAATCTGTTCGGTGAGCGCGTTTTTGTAAAGACTATAGCTCGGAAGATAGTCATTCGTCGCATCGCCACCGTCGCCGATCTCAACACCTTCAACGAAGTTGGCCACCAAATTCACATCGGTTACCACATCGAAAGAATAGGAAACATTATAGGAAACCACTTCGCCATTAAGAGTCCAATTGGCGAAGAGATAACCTTCGGCAGGTGTGGCAGTTACGGTGCAAGCCGTCCCATAATGGAACTCACCGCTGCCGGTGACCGTGCCGTGCGTATCATCATCGGGAACAGCGGTGACGAAAAAGGTCTGGTAAACCATGGCGCAGTCGCAGTCGAACTCATAGACCACACCGGCAGTCGGAGTGCCACTCGATTGATAGACCAACATCTCGCCTTCGTATTTCACCACAAACGAACATTCACTGGCATGGCTGGCTGAATGCCATGTCAGGGTAACATGAACACTGTGGCCTATTTCCAATTCATAGAAAGCACCGCCACCTTTTTCAATAGTTAGTTCTTGTGGTTCGCTTCCGTCAGCAAAAGAGACAATCAGCTTGTTACCATTCCATCCGTCACCGTAGGAGTCGCTAAGCTCGAAAATGACTTTGCAGGAGTTCTTCAAGGTCTCATTGCCTTGCACCTCAAGTCCGCCATCAGCTGTCATGGTGAAGTTGACGGGTATTTGTTCGTCCTCGGAACAATCCTCCGAAATGGTCGCGGTGAATTGGCAAATCACCTCTTCATCAACAGCAATAGTACCCACATTGACAGAAGGATTGGTGATGTCGATGTAGTTGCTGGAGGAGCTCATCGTGACCACAGCATTGGTCGCTTGGTGATGACCTCTGTTTTTGAACTTGGCAGTCACGGTAATCGTTTCGCCAGGGACAAAACTGCCATCCCATTTCATGTTTTGATAGGCCAACACCGCCTCGTTGGCGGTGACAACAATATTGCCTTCCCATCTATCGTCGCCATTGACTGCGGCATAGTGAATGGTCACATCCGTGCCATCGGCCACACCTTGAGCAATGTGGAACTGGAAGCCACTCACGGTTGTTGTGGTCTCGGGGGCCAATGCATCAAAGCTGCTGGTTTCATCATCAATGATGACATCAGGATTCGCCGAAGTCAAGGTGACGGTAGTGATGCCGTCAGTGGACTCGGTGCCCGTGTTCTTGAAATGGATGCTCAGGTCAATGGTGTCGCCCACATGGGCGATGGCTGGGGTATAGCTATCAACCGAAAGATAAGGTCCTTCAACGATAGAGGAAGGAATGGTGGTCATATAAGGAATGCGTTGAGGAGCGGTCACGCAAATGGTGACATCGCAGTTTGTATGGACTGGAGTAACGGGGACGTATGCCCTGCCTGAATCGTCCACAAGTGCGGTGCCGATGAGTTCTCCATCCACGCTAATGGCCACGTATGACCCTGCGACAGCATTCACCTCAAAAGATTCCCAACCTATAGGAAAGACGTGCATGTGGCTCACGTTGTTGGCTGTGGGTTGTACGCGATAAGGCATGATGGAGCCATCGCCAAGCACGTGATAGCCTTCCCAATAATAAAGCGGGTTGCAATGGACACTATATCCAAGAGCGCGGGCAGCATTACCTGCCAGATTGCCAGCGTAAAGAATAGCACAAACGGTGTTGTAGGCATCATTTCTCCAGATGGCATCATAGCTGCCCATAGTGGTCTGTTCCATGGTGGGCATCACGCCAAGTTGGCCCGTCGAGAGGTTTGTGTTGACGGTCGTGGCACCCACTCCAAAGTAATAGTCGTTATACCAGGTCGTTGGAGGGCAGGAGCCGATATAAGCGTAGGCACCTTTGTTTTCGGCACGGGTCATCATTTCTCCGTAACAGGGTGATTCAGTATAGCCCCAGTTTCCAGTTCTGCAGCAGTTACCCATGGCCAGGAAATACTTGTGCTCATTGGTCAGGTTGTTGACATCGTCAACGGAAAACAGCGGGTCTAACCAGGCTGTCTCGCTACCGTGAGCCGTATAGTTGGCGAAGCCCACGCCGGAGTTCAGATAATCATAACAGTCGTCAAAGATGCCATGACTGAACTCATTGACGTTGGTGAAGCCATGCTCGGCATTGTAATAGTAATTGGTGGCATACCAAACGGTAGGACGACCGACGATAACGTCCCAACCCGTATTGTCATAACCAGCAACGAAAAGCACGTTGTTCAAATAGCTCGGGTCGGGCATGGTGTATTGTTCGTATTCCATGCCTTTGTTGAGCATGGCTGTCATCTCATCAACGGTCTCAGCGGAAAGACGGCTGTGGAGCATGTCGGGGAACTGGTCTCCGTCCACGCTGGAGTAGTAAAGGTCGGTAACGAAGCCTGTCTTGGTTCCGATGCCCGAATTCACCACTTGGGCTTGGTCGCCCATAATCATCAGGAAAGTCGGTGCGTCTTGCGCGTATTTTTCTTGGATAAAGCTTTGGATTTCCTCAGTAGTAGTACCGATAACGTCGGTGTAGTTCACATCCACATAAATGCCCTTCAGGGTCTTCCATGCCACCCAATTCTGGATGCAGTTCTCGAACATACGGTTGGCAATGACCAGCATTTTCACGGGAGCTGACCAAAGGTCGGGGTGGTCTTCGTAAACGCCCCTGATGGCACGGCCGTTGAACAGTTGGTCATAGATTCCTAAGTAATAAGGGCTATAGGTCTTAACCAGCATATCTTCTGTGGCACGGGTATCGGCTCCGTCAAATCTAACCTCCACTTCAAGGTCATTAAAGACGCGAATCATGTTGTTGACAGGGTCGTAACTGACGGGTTCGATGCTCATCTGTCCTACTTGCACACCGCGCATCGTGCCTTCTACACTGATTCGGGCTGTGGGTTCGGAGCGGAGGCCACGTGTTTGATAGGCGGCTTCGTTATAGATGAATGGGATCTCCTGGTCTTTCCATGCCTCTGGTTGACGAGGGGAAAGTCTGTGGATGCCGTAGTCTTCAAGATTGTAATCCGTTGAGGAATAATGCGTCACACGTATGCTGGGTGTTGCTCCAAATGGAACTGCGATAAGTTGGTTTACGACAGGAATCTGAGGCTCACCCTCGTTGCCTCCGATGACGGTGTTGGGCATGGTGAGCGTCGAGAAGACACCGCGTTCGCTTTGCAGTTCTTGAGCTTCAAGGCTCGAGAACGAAAACGAGGCTTTCAAACTCGTCATGTCGCTTTTCAAGCATTCAGCTTTGTCTGTTGCTCGCAGTTGTATTTTTTGTTGTGCCATAGCATTCACGCTGATTATTAAGGCAAAAAGAATGAATAGATGTTTTTTCATTATATGATTGTATTTAACGCAGTTGAAAATTTGCAAAGGTAAAGAAATTAATTTTTTCAGCATCAAAAAAAACCCGCCTCATCACGGAAGCTAACGAGCGATAAAACGAGATTGTAGCCCGACATGGAGCGTTGGATGGTCCACTAACGGAATCGACAAATACTACATTCAATTGGCACCACCCCAGAAAACACCATCATCTTCTACAATACCCTCGATGGAAAAGCTGCTGTCGCCTTGTGTGCAGATGACCGAACTTTTTGCCACCTCAAAGCAAACCATCAGTTATCATATAGCTAACATACTGAAAAATGGGAAAATAGACCAAAATTCAGTTGTTAAAGATTACTTAACAACTGCTATCGATGGGAAACAATATCATGTCGTTTTCTACGCTTTGGAAATGATATTGGCAGTTGGTTACAGAGTGAAAGGCAAACGCGGTACTCAATTTCGACAAGGCTACACGACACCTTTCCGAATATCTGGTCAAAGGCTTCACTATGGAAGATGAACGGTTGAAAAACCCGAACGAACAGATTCGCTGGGGGCGGAACACCTTGACGGGTTGGGACAGTGAGGCCGTATGATTCAATTATTCTTCTTTACCTAAGAAAGCAACGTATTTCAGAGGCAGTCGATCTTTGTCTTCATCAGACATCTTAGGGTAGAATTCTTGCCATAGGTTGATGAACTTGTTGCCATCGATAAGACAAATGTTTTTGTCTTTTGCCGCTGCTTCTGCATCAGGGGTATAATAACCAGAGGTCACGAAAAGAGCCGACTCTTTGGTGGTGAGAATGCCTAACAAACTGCGAACGTCTTTAGCTGTAACCTTGTCAGTGTCAGAATAACGTTTGACCTGAACTTTAATGCGCGGCTCTTTCAATCCTAACGGATCACTATAGGCGATGATATCAACACCACCATCCTTGCCTCTGGGAGAGATGAAAGGAGTGTAATATCCCATGGCTCGCAGCAAAGCAGCAACAAGTTTTTTGAAAATCTATCGGGTCGAGGTTTTGAATATAATCTTTGATTTCAGATAAAGCTTGGCGAGTTCTGGTGCGGCAAAAGCACAAACGTTTTTCATTTCGCAAGCGTTTGGGTGAAAAACTAGTTTTATCTATGTAGGCCGAGGAGCGGGCGTTTTTTGCTTTGGCTAAAGTGCTGGGGCGTGGCTGAGGGGATTTGTGGTGGAAACACAAGAACAATAGCGCGCAACAACAACGTGCTACACGCTATCATATCGTATTTGGCAATACTATTCTTCAACAACAAATCCCTTATCTATCAAATTTCCAAAATACACAGGGGGGACAATAAAACTATTAAGCGGAGTGCCTAACGTTTTTGTAAATATCACTCCACGGATGGAGCCATAACACAAAGAGGCAAATTGCACCAACAAAGGCGGAGCAAACATAATACGACCATCCTTACGCAAGTTTTCCACCGACTCTGGCAAAAGGTTGAAATAGCTTTTCAATTCAGCTTTTACCAAAGGCTTTTCTTGGGCTGACATATTAACGATAATCTTACTGCACAGTATGTAATTGTCTGTGTCATACGAAAACTGGGCTTCGGTCTGAAACTGTACTTCTTTTGGCTCCGGATTGCAATTTTCCTCGAACATGGCAAATTGTTCGAGTTCCATCTTGCTGAACCTATACATTACTTGCTGTTCCATTTTTTCAATTATTTATGCGGCATCACCAGCTGTTGGTACATAATCGTTTTGCAGCGTTTGATTGCCAAAGAATTTATCACTTTTAATTGCGTCAGGCGAGAATCTCGACCAAGTTGGAATACTTATCACCATTTTATAGGTGTATGGTTTGGCTATGGTGACAAGATCTTCACCTATCACCTTCTGAATCTTACAAATGGTTTCCAAGGTCAAGTTCTCCCCTCCTTTTAGGAGTTTCCCGACATATACTGCCGATACTCCCATTTTGTCGGCCAACTCTTTTTGGGTTAAGTTAGCTTTGCGGAGATAATAATGGAGACAAAGTGCTATTTCCTGGGACATTCTTAGCCAATCGCGGTTCTCTTTCCTATAGCGAGCCTGTTCCTTTTCTTTTTCACTGCGAGGCTTGGCCATACTGGCCAATTTTTCGGTGTTAAATGCCATAATTCAAGTTTTTTGTTTGTTTCAATTACTTTCCATATCATCACTATCCATGATGCCATTGGCTTTAAGGAACTCTCTTACCCGATCAATGTTATTCAATACATGGTTTTTCAAATCGGGAGAGTCTTGAATCTTTTCAGCCAGTTTAATACCTCCTCCTGTAATTAGGTATGTGTTAGAGTCCATCTTTATCGCATAAATTCTAAGAAGTGAGGGCCTATCCGTCCCGTACGATTTCATGGGTGGCCTTTCGAGTTCATATTTGTATTTGCCTTCCAAATAATGGAAGTGCGAATCAAAATCTTTTTCCTCACCATTCACCGTATTATCGTACAACTCCTCCAAAAGGTCTTCCAAATCAGCGGCTTCATGTAATACCTGACGCGCAGCATCCTCGGGTTCTGGTATGTTTTGCCAGAAAGGAGACTTCAAAAACTCTTGGTAATTGTCAAAGAACTGCGTTACATAGCCCATGTCGTTCCATTGTTGGAACAACCTGTCAAATTCGTTTTCCTCTACATCATCATACTGAATGCTGTAGATATATGGAGGATATATGGCTATTATTTCCAATTCAAGATTAACTTACAAGTTTACTATTGTCTTTTTATGATGCAAAAATAGACTTTATTTCTGAAATTAGCCTTTATTTCTGCTAAAACACTAAATCTATAGGTTAATTTATACAAGGTCTAAATAGTATGGCGCTTTTCTCCTTATTCACCTTTGCCCGAGGTCGTCCCCCTCTCATGACATCATGACAGCGGTGGCGTGGACGATGATAGATACGCTATTAAACCCCTACCACTTTGTCGACGAGCCAATCCTGTAGGAATAGCGCAGACGCCTATTCCCCAATAGGCATACCTGCCCTGATGGTGCCTTTCATAATAAGAAGCTGTTTTGATTTTTTTCGAGCTTATTTGAGAGGGATTTTTGAGGATGATTTTTCTGTTGAGCGAACGACGATAGCGGGCTATCGGAGCGAGCGAAACAAAAAATCAGACCAAAAAGACCCTCAAAGAAGCCGAAAAAGAAAAAATCAAAAACTTTAAGAAGCTGTTTTGATTTCATTAAAGTAATTTTTTAAGCATGATAGCGGAGAAGGC
>CAMIWN010000056.1:0-15634 GCA_946402445.1 uncultured Bacteroidales bacterium | reverse complement strand
TGGAGAAACTCGGTCGTCCCGACATCATGGTCACCGTGGGTGGTGTGATTCCCGCCCAGGACTACCAGTTCCTCTACGACGCCGGTGCTGTGGCCATCTTCGGTCCAGGTACCGTGATTAGCGATTCGGCTATCAAGATGCTGGATCTGCTGATTGCTGCTCGCAAACAGGCGTAAACCTCATTACAGACCCCTCTCCAAGGTAGAGAGGGAAGATATTCTACCCTAAAAAATCCCGTCAGAAATGGCGGGATTTTTTTTCCTCTTATAAAGCTTGGCTGCGGGTCACAAGACTCTCATGAAGTACATCACTTAAAATCACCAGTAACTTCCAAAGCTTCTGTCAACACATTCAAATCTTTCACATCAATACGATCAAAAACGGGTTTTATCTTTTCGAGGTTGCCCAAATGAACCATCAGCACCTGGTTAGGCTGTTCCTCTAACAAACCAGCAGGAATTTTATCCTTCACCATGTTCAAGGCCATTCCGACAAGGCCATCCATGCCAAAACCAGTGGAATACTGCACCCTCAAATCGCTGCCCACGATATCAAGCACTTTTAAATTGATACCTATTTTTCTCTTCATGATGCCGAGATTCACCTCATACAGCACTTTTACAGTCTTTCCATCAACAAACTCAAAGCTAATGGGTTGATGGGTTTGCTCGGTGATGAGCCGTTGCAATTCTTGATAAGATATGGATGCTTTCATGTCAATAAAGTTTATTGTTTACAAAAATAAATAATTATTATCTTTGCCGCTTCAAATGAAAAAATAATCCTATTACAATACCATGAAAAAATTTTTCTTTTCTTTTGCTTTGATCGCTTTAATGGCGGCAACTTCACTCCAAGCCCAAAATCGGAGACCCGACTGGATGCGTTGGCACTACCTCTCCGAAGAAGAAATGAACACTCCTGTGAGAGCTATCAATTTCACGGAGACACCACCTCCTACAGGGGAGCCTCGTTTTGTGGCAGAGTTTGAACCTATGCAAGGTGTCATGATTCGCTATCCTCTTGGCATCCCCACAAGTCTCGTCGTACAATTGTCGAACAACTGTCATGTGTATTGCATTGTTTCAAATTATGAACAAAGCAGTGCACAGAACTCCTTCCAGAACGCTGGGGTTAACATGAGCAACCTCACCTTTGTGAATGCATCGTCCGACTCCTACTGGGTACGCGACTACGGTCCATGGTACATCTTCGAAGACCGTCATCCAGCCATTGTCGATAATATCTACAACCGTCCCCGCCCCAACGACGACAACATGTCGCAGGTGTTCGCCAACTTCTGGAACATCCCTATGTACGGCATGAACCTTGAACATACTGGCGGCAACATGATGGAAGACGGTCGTGGTCACGGCGTGAGCGATAATCTTGTATTCCAGGAAAATAACTACGATGAACAAAATGTTCGCCAAAAAATGCGTGATTATCTTGGCATCGATCCTTACCATGTCACCATTGACCCCCAAGGCGACTATATCGCTCACGTGGACTGCTGGGGAAAATACCTGGCTCCCGATAAGATTTTGATTGCACAATTACCGCAAAACAACTCACATTATGCCGATTATGAGCAAGTGGCTAACTATTTTGCCACCACCAACTGCTGCTGGGGCTATCCTTACCATGTTTACCGTGTGCAAGAACCCGGAGGCTATACCGTGGCTCCTTACACCAACAGCCTGATTCTGAACAAAACCGTTTACGTGCCGATGGGCGACAATAGCAACTATAACCAAATGGCCTTGCAAGTGTATCAAGAGGCCATGCCTGGATACGACATCGTTGGCGTGACCTATAACGATGGCTATTGGAATGGCTGGGAAAACACCGATGCTCTTCATTGCCGTACCCGTGGCGTGATGGATTTCGACATGCTCTTTGTTGACCATAGGGACGTGCTTCATGGCGAACAGGAATGGCAGGCTCAATATCCCGTGGTGAGCAAATTCATCGCTTACAGCGGACAAAACCTCAAGCAGGATTCCCTTCTTGTTTATTACAGCATCGACAATGGTCCTTATCAAGCAGCTCACATGACCGCCACTGGCAATCCTGATGAGTATGTAGGCTACATCACTGGTTATCAAGCAGGTTCAGAAATCAATTATTATGTATTCGGTGCCGATGAGTCGGGACACCGTTACACTCAGCCTGTTTTTGCCGAGTTGGATCCTCACCACTTCACCGTGGGCGCCTATAATCCTTCAGGGGAATTGATTATTACACCCGATACCTTGTGGTTCACATCAATGGGTCAACACGAGACCTTTAATATTATTAATGAGACGAACGAAACAGTGACCATCAACAGTATTGAACCAGAAGGTAATTCTGCAATCAATGTTGGTGATCCTGTGTTACCTTATACTCTTGATGCAGGACAATCGGTCACTGTGACAGTGGATTTACAGTATGCACCATTAAAAGATGATTATCTCTCCTATAAGATTGAAGTGATGACTTCCATTGGTAATTATATTGTGACAGCAATGGTCGTCAGCGAAGCATACGACATGGGGTTGTATAACCCTGGTTCACCCTATGTTGAATTGACATTTTCTCAACCGGAAATAGATGTTTATGTAGTCAATGGTAATTACGGCACACACACACCTATTGTCATTACCGCAATTTACGATTTTGGACCTAATCCTTTTGGAACTATATTAGACTTAATTCATCAGGACTTGCCTTATACTTTGGAAGCAGGAGAAACCTTTACTATCTATATTAGCCCTATCACTCTTGTTGATAAAGGCGAAACGTGGCCAACCACCTTGATCGTTGAGTCAGATGGTGGAAACGTAGAGTTTAGTGTATCTGTTGATTCAGATTTAATATCCATCACGGAAATCTCTTCCGCAACCAAACTCTATCCCAACCCGACCTCCGGTCAATTCACCGTGGTAGGCACAGATATAGCCAAGGTTGAAGTTTACAACCTTGTAGGCCAAAAAGTATGGGAAGATGAAAGCGGAACGGCAAAAGGCGAAAGGTACATTGACGCGACCAATTGGAACAAAGGTATCTATCTGGTGAATATCACCAACCAGAATGGCGCTATTGAAACTAAAAAATTAGTACTCAAATAACGGCGAATTTGTTATCGGCAAATGAGTTATCGGCGAATTAAGCGAATTTAACGAATTTTTTATACCAACATAATTCGCTTAATTCGCTTAATTCGCCGACAAATTTAATTCGCTTAATTCGCTTAATTCGCCGACAATTTAATTCGCTTAATTCGCTTAATTCGCCGACAATTTAATTCGCTTAATTCGTTAAATTCGCCGACATTTCAATTCGCCGTTTAAACGTCGAATTTGAACTCGGCGTCGAACCAGCCCGTATCTTCTTTCAATAAATCGTATTCTTCACCGGTAAGATGATCCACGACGTGTACGGTGCCTTTGATATCGTCGTAGGTAAATGTGAACTGCGAGTTCACGTCTTCTAAAGGAACGTCCATTTTAGTTGTTAATACTGATTAAGGCTGCAAAATTAAAAAATTTGTTTTAAATATCACCACCTTTACTCATCTGACTGAATGATTTGGGAGCCAATTCAGGCATCTTGCGTTTGGTAAAAGCGTTCTTATTTACCAATTGTTTAATTTCCAATCTTTTAAGCCATTGAGCGCAATCCATTTTCTTTCTTGACTTGCAATGGCCAATCATCGTCCGCATCAAGGCTTCAAACTTGGCATCGCCAATACGTTCTTTGGCCACAAGCCGACGGTTTTCAATGATAAGGTCGGTAATCGGGATTTTCACCGGACACACTTCCACACAACGGCCACAAAGTGAACATACTGTGGCAAGCTGACTATAATCATCAAGACCATTCATCAAAGGAGTCATCACGGTTCCGATGGGACCAATGTAGGTGGTCTCGTAAGAATACCCTCCAATGTTTTTGAAAATCGGACAAACGCTGATGCAGGCGCCACAGTGGATGCACGACAATGACTGACGTATCACCTCATTTTGAAGAAGCTCTGAACGTCCGTTGTCAAGCAAGATGACAAACATCTGTTCGGGACAAGTTTCATTTTTTGAAGGTCCGGTAATCACACTGTTCACCACATTCATGCTGTGTCCTGTGGAATGTGACGACAAAAGAGGCAAAAGAATGCCGAGATCTTCCAACGAAGGGATGATATTATTGATGCCGACAACCACAATATGGATTTTAGCCATTGAACAAGCCTTTATCACATCACCTTCATTCTCAGAAAGCACCACACCACCCGTATCTGACAACAAGAAATTGGCTCCAGTGATACAAACCTGAGCTTTCTCCATGTTTTGTTTCACCTGATGGCGAATGAAATTCACCATTTGTTTGGGGCTGCTATCAAGTTTTAGTTTGTATTGTGTATTGAAAAACCCGTTGATTTCATCTTTGGAGAGATGCATGTTTTGATACACGGGATGGTAGGGAACCTGACCTGCTGCTTGCAAAATAAAACGCGGTACACTGGTCTCATAGAGCGCAACATGCTTATCTATGAGAAAATCTTTTAATCCTATCTCATCCAAGACCACATCATTGGAACGCATCACACCCTCGATGTCACGTTTGTTAATCAGTTCCCATATCATATCCTGGGCATCTTCGGCATCTCTTGCCCATAACACGTTACCACCATTTTCAATAAAATGCGTTTCAAAGTCAACCAACAGTTTTTCCAAATTCATGAGCGACTTGTTACGCAAGATATGAGCGCGTTGTTTTTCAAGCTCAACATTCCGATAATTGCCTTTGCTGTTGGCGAAACGTTTTTCAAAACAACCCGTATTATAGTTGATTTTCTGCCAATGCTCTTCATTAAAAGTAACTTGGCAGTTCTTTTTGAATGTATCACTCCAATTACTCATGGCTTTCTTCTGTCTGTTCTATTTTTTCCACTCTCCTGGTATGACGCCCTCCTTCAAAAGGCGTATTCAAAAAAAGTTGAACCATTCTCCAGGCCAAATCAAAAGGTATGAAACGACCTGGTAATGAAAGAATGTTTGCGTCGTTGTGTTGACGTGCCAATTTTGCCAATTCCTCATTCCAGCATAAAGCCGCTCTTACATGAGGATGCTTGTTGGCCGTCATTTGAGCACCGTTTCCACTCCCACATAAAATGATTCCCAAGGGATATTCTCCATGTTCGATGGCACGTGCCAAAGGATGAATCATATCCGGATAGTCAACACTGTCGGTACTGTAGGTACCATAATCTTTTACTTCGTAACCTGCTTCTTTCAGTTTTTCAACAAGAAACTGTTTCATTTCAAAACCGCCGTGATCGGATGCTATAGGAATTATTTGGTTCATTTTACTCGTTGTTCATAATTATTTCGCAAAGGTAGTTTTTTATCTGTATCGGCACAATAATAACTTCTTATTTATGAGTCTTTTAGTATCTTTCAATAATCATCAAAATTTAAATAATAAATTGATAATCAAATAATTATTTATTTATCAACAATTTAGTTGTTGATAAATTGTTAGGTTTTGGAAATGGTTTTTCATTGGTTGTTCATTTCTTTTGATTTCCTTTTTTTTCAACGGCATTTTTTCAGATATCAACATCTAACTGAGCAACAGATTATGGACTTAAATTCAACAAAAAATTTTTTATTTTTTTTCTTGCAGATTTAAAAATGCCTGATAATGATACCCCATTAGAAAACATTTCCCAACCCTCTAAGCATTCAAATTAAAAACGCAAGTTTTTTTTCAAAAAGTTATGCAACTATTCACAAACCATTAATAAATCATTCATCCAATATTTTTTTTAAAAAAAATGATGGTTGATTAATGATAGGCGGTGAAAAAAAATAATTGCATTGGCGGGAAATTATTATTTTTGCAGATGAGAAACAACCCATAAAAACACATTATAAAAAATGGAGAAAAAAGACCTTCTTAAAGATGTTGTCGAACATATCGACATCAAGAGCTATGACTCAACCCAACTGATCAACGCCATGCGCAAGATGTCGTTCACCTCACGTGACACGGCACGGGCTGCTGATATCCTCTGCCAGATGATTGCAGAGAAGGATTGCACGAATATCCTGACGATTGCCGGTTCCACTTCAGCTGCCGGTTGCATGCAGGTGTATGTGGAGATGGTCAAAAACAAGATGGTGGATGCCGTGGTTTCAACGGGTGCTTCCATCATCGACATGGATCTCTTCGAGGCACTGGGATATAAACATTATATTGGCACTAAAGAGAATGTGATTCCCGACACCAAGCTTCGTGAGCTTTATATTGACCGTATCTATGATACCTTTATTGATGAAGAAGAGCTTCAAGCTTGCGACCAAGCTACTTGTGATGTGGCTGACACCTTGGAATGCCGTCCTTACAGCAGTCGTGAGTTCCTCTATGAAGTAGGTAAATGGCTGGCCAACGGACACGGTGTGAAGAAAGAAAGCCTCATCCAGACTTGTTATGAATGTGGCGTTCCGATTTTCTGCCCTGCCTTCAGCGATTCTTCCGCTGGTTTTGGTATTGGCAAACACCAATGGCTCCGCAAACAAGCTGGCAAACCATACGTGAGCATTGACTCAGTGGCCGACTTCCTGGAACTGACCCAAATCAAGATGGCTTCCCCACAATCAGGTCTCTTCATGGTTGGTGGCGGCACTCCCAAGAACTTTGCGCAAGATACTGTTGTCTGTGCCGAAATCCTTGGTCATGAAGTGCCTATGCACAAATATGCCATCCAGATTACCGTGGCCGACGTTCGCGATGGTGCCTGCTCTTCATCGACATTGCTCGAAGCGGGTTCATGGGGCAAAGTGAGCGAGGAACTGCAACAGATGGTCTATGCCGAAGGCACCACCGTCATCCCCGCCATTGTCAGCTATGCCTACCATAACGCACCTTGGCGTGACCGCGAGTACAAAAACTGGCAGAAAATCTACAATAAATAATTAAGAATTTAGAATTTAGAATTTAGAGAGATTTTCGATAATTCTCTCTAAATTCTAAATTCTAAATTCTAAATTCTTATCTATGGATATCAGCATGTTCTTAGAACCAGTGCCGGAGAAGTGCTTTGTCACTAACACCCGACCTGGCAAAAAAACTTTCGGGGAAACTCTTACTATCTATAAAGACGAAGACGATTTTCCAGAACTGAAAGGGTTTCAACTCGCCTTGATAGGCATCAAAGAAGAAAGAGGTGCTGTGGATAACCATGGTTGCGCCGATGGTGCCGACCCTATCAGGAAGGCATTTTACCAGCTCTTCAACCATTGGGACGACTTGAAAATTGTTGACCTCGGCAACCTACGAAGTGGGCAGGAAATCTCTGATACCTATTATGCCCTCAACCAGGTGCTTACTGAGTTGTTGAAAGAACATGTGTTGCCTATCCTCTTCGGTGGTAGCCAGGACTTGACTTATACGATGTATCAAGTTTATGAACCTACCGGAAAACTAATCAATATCGCTGCCATTGACCCTTTGTTCGACCTTGGCAACGACAACGATGGGCTGAATTCCCGTTCCTATCTCAGCCATATCATCCTTCATCAACCTAATTTCTTGTTCAATTTCACCAACATCGGCTACCAGTCGTATTATGTGGATAACGAGAGCATCGACCTGATGAAACAGCTGCTCTTCGACACCTATCGGTTGGGTAACCTCAAACAGAATATCGAACTCACCGAGCCGTTGATTCGCAATGCCAACATCCTCACTATCGATATGAGTGCTTTTCGTGCCGCCGATGCCCCTGGTGTGAACAACGCCTCACCGAATGGTTTCAATGGTGAAGACGCCTGCCGGATGACTCGTTATGCCGGACTCAACTACAAGCTTTCTTCCATCGGATTCTTTGAATATAATCCCCATTACGATATCAACTCGCGTACTGCCAACCTCATCGCTGAGATGATATGGTATTTTATTGAGGGTTTCAGTAACCGAAAAGATGACCTTCCGACCATGGAAAGCACTGATTTTAAACGCTATAATGTGCAAATTGGCGAAGGCGAGGAGAACGTCATCTTCCTTTGCCATAAGATTACAGGAAAATGGTGGATTGACATGTCATTCATGCACGCCGATGACCCTCGTTACGAACGTCATCATTTCATACCTTGCTCTCGTGAAGATTATGAGCAAGCCCTCCAGAACGAGTTGCCCGACAAATGGTGGCAGTTCTATCAGAAATTGATGTAAAGCAGTCCAACGATGGAGACGGAAAAAATCATTCTTGGTATCGACCCAGGAACCATTGTTATGGGTTATGGTGTTATACAACAGCAAGGCAAGAAGCTTAGCATTCTCCGTATGGGGGTGCTTAAACTGGGAAAGCTTGATAACCAGGCGCTTAAGCTGAAGAAGATTTTTGAGCGGATGTTGGAGATCATTGAGGAATACAAACCCGACGAGATGGCCATTGAGGCACCTTTTTATGGAAAGAACGTACAGTCGATGTTAAAGTTGGGTCGTGCTCAGGGAGTGGCGATGGCCGCTGCCTTGTATCGCGACATTCCCATTTTCGAATATGCCCCCCGTACCATCAAACAGACCATCACAGGCAATGGTTCAGCCTCGAAGGAACAGGTGTCGAAGATGCTACAAGCCATGCTTCGTTTCGACGAAGTTCCCGAGTTTTTTGATGCCACCGATGCTTTGGCGGCGGCAGTATGTCATTATCTCGACCGAGGCAAGGATGTCAATTATACCAAACCTAAAAAGAAACGAACCTCGTCCAAAGCCGACTGGGCTAAGTTCGTTCAAGAAAATCCTGATAGAGTTGAAAGGTGATACTCCACGGTTCATGTCATATACCTTTGGGACGAAAAACGACATGGACAAAACGCTTTTTCAATTATTTTTAAATCATTGATTATCAATATTTATAAAGATGTACATATCAAAAGCACATGTACATCACCCCTTAGTAAGCCGCAACCCCTCTTGACAGGCTTTTTTTCTTCCTAATTTTGCGTCAACAATCATTTAACAATGAAAAAGCATTTATTATTACCAATTCTCTTTTGCGTTGCTTTGATAGCTTGCAGTAGCCAAGCCAAGCGTATGGAACAGGCTCGAACTTATTATGAAGAAGGTACGCACCTGCGTGAGCAACGTCTCTCGGAAGATGCCACCGAGTGTTTCTTGCAAGGACTTTCTGCTTTGCAGGGCTGTGAAAAAAACGACCAGACTTTGCTTCTGGAAGGCCAACTAAAAGACAACCTCGGCGCCATGTACAACAAACATGAACTCTTTGAAGACGCACTCGACATGCACCGCGATGCCATAGTTTGCTTCAGGCAACTCAATGATTCTTCCAACTTGATGATAGCCCTGCGCAATTGTGGTCGTGTGTCTAATTCTTTGGAACAGTTCACCCAAGCCAAACATTACTACGACTCGGCTTTCAACATCGCCACCTTGACTCATGATCAGGCCATGGTGAACGACCTTTATTTGGAAATAGGTCGCGACTGCTATCTGCCTATGGGCAATTATGATAAGGCCATTGAAAGTGTGAACCGAGCCTTGGAAGGTGGATTGAAAGGGAATGACCTCGACATCGCTCATCTGACCTTGGGAGCGATTTATTATTACACCAACAATTACGCCTTGGCGAAACAACACCTCAATGAAGCGTTGCGTAGTGAAAGGGCTGGTCTAAAGATGTCGGTCTATCAAACCCTTCACGCCATCGCCTACAATGAAGATGATTTAGAGAACGCCATCGCCTATCAAGATCTTTTCACCGAATACATGATGAAAGTGCATCAGGAACACAGTAGCGAGACCGTGCAACGTCTTAAAGCGGAATACGAGTTGAAAACTCAAAGGAACGAAATGAAAGACCAACATCGTGAAATGAGCATGAAGCTTTATTTGATTATTGCCCTTGCAGTGATTATGTTTTTGGTTATTTTATTGATAATGAGGAAGAAAGTAAATGAAAACAAGATAAAAACCTTGGAAAAAGAGTTGAGGATGCAAAACAAGGTGATGCTTAGCAACAAAGTGTTTGTCACTGCCAAAAACCTTGGCGAACAGGTCTCCGCCACGACCATGAATTTCCAGTTACGTGATGATGACTGGGATGATTTCGTCAGTCTCACCGACTTGGTCTATGATGGTTTTTCACAGCGGCTGCTTTCACGCTATCCCAAACTTGGTTCATGGGATGTGCGCATCTGCTGTCTGGCCAAAAACGGCTTCTCCAATGTGGTGATTTCCATATTATTGGACACTCAAACCGAATCGTATTACAGACGTAAAGTCCGAATCAAGCAACAAAAAATGGATCTTTCGAATGACAATCGTAGTTTGGAAGAAATTATCAACGAAATATAATTAATAAACAAAATCTTAAACAAATGAAAAAGTTATTGTTTACTCTTATCATCCTTGTTTCCGCACTGATTGGCGGAGCACAAGTCCCGTGTTGGGACGGCACTGTGGCCGAGTCATACGCTGGTGGCGATGGCACTCAAGAAAACCCCTATCAGATTGCCACCCCTGAACAGTTGGCGTTGCTTGCCGAGCAAACCAACAATGGCACCGGAGGGGATGCGCATTATCTCCTCACTGAGGATATTTGTTTGAGCGGATCACAAGGTTTCATTTGGCCGTCCATTGGTTATATCCTACCTGCCAGTGATTATATCAACCCTTTCACTGGCGTGTTTGACGGTGCTAACCATACTGTCAGCGATTTAAGTTCGTATCAAGGTTTGTTTGGTTTCTCCGATGGGGCTTTGATTAAGAATATCCGTATTGAAGATGCTGTTATCGAAAGTGGTTGTTACGCCGGATTCATTGCTGGTCAGGCATCTAACTCGGAGTTCATCCATTGCATTGTTAGTGGCATTATACAACATGGATCAGATTGTGGTGGCATTGTGGGTATAGGAAATCAAATCCTTGTTGAAAGTTGTGTGAACTACGGGTGCTTTGAATCAATAATGGGAGGTTCTGTTGGCGGCATCGTAGGCAGAGGTATCTTTACCATCAGGGATTGTGACAATTACGGAACTATCCATTCAGAAAAAAGTTGTGCTGGTGGCATTGCCGGTTCAACAACTGTACCTAATCAGTGGTCTTCGCTATCTCCATCGGTAATTGAGGATTGTGTAAACCATGAATCTGGTGAAATCATAGCCCAAGAAGCAGGTGGCATTATGGGTTTTTCAAGTAACGCCAAGATCTTGAGATGCGGCAATAAAGCCAATATCAAGGCACAAGATACCGTAAGGGTGAAAGCTGGTGGCATCACGGCTATGGATGGTCGTATTATCAATTGTTATAACACAGGCCAAGTCAGCGTAGAATGTGACATAGTTAATAATATACAAATGGGTGGTCTTTCAGGTGCCATTGGTTCTTCAGGATATGTTCGTAACTGTTATGTCGCTGGAGCTGTTATCTGTCCTAACCAGGACGCTTGGTGTAGCATCATTGCTCCCGTTGAAAGTACATCGCTCAACAATTGCTATTGGCAAGTTGACTACAACCTTCTCCCATCGCAATATCCAAGTGATGTCATTTCTGCATCATGTCCATTTGAGCCAGGCAGTTCCAGCAGCAGTTGGACGTTGGAAGAAGCACAATACGGCACCACCGATCTTCTTGAGGCTTTAAATAGAGGTTCGATTGGCGAATGCCTATGGATGGAAGACGTGGACGGTATCAATGGTGGTTTGCCGATTCCAACAAAAGGCGAAACCATCTATCCGTTATACGGTAACGAATGGTATTATGAGATTGTGAACAATGACGGAAGCATCACTTACCAGCATCTGGAAATTGCCGCCGACACTACCATTCATCATAAAGATGTTGTTATTATAATCAAGACCAATACACTCTATGATAAAGGAATAAGCTATCAAGAGGTTACTTATGAATATATTTATCAAGAAAGTAATGTTGTGTATTGGTATAACAAAAGCAAGGATGAGTTCACGGTTCTTTACGACTTTGGTGCTATGACTGGTGACGAATGGGAAATCAAGGTGGGCGACAAAACCGTGCTGATGCATGTGGACAGCGTTGCATTTGTGGACTATGAAGGAGAGTTTTATCGTAAGTTGATGGTGGTCAGCGACCAAGACGGAGTGTTCAGCGGAGAAATCCTCTGTGGTGTGGGTCATACTACCAGTTTTTTTCCTGATAATTTGATGAGTAAAGACTATCGAATGGATGGCATTCGTTGCTTTTGGAATGGAAAGACACTGATTCAAAAATGGAGCGATGCGGACTGCGATGAAGTGTATGCACAATTTCACACTGGCATGGTGGAATCCGATTGGGCGGCGGGATTCCAGGTTTATCCCAATCCCACCGACGGTGTCATCCATATAGAGATGCAAAATAAAGATGTCTCTTTGAGTGATTATCGCATCACCAATGTGATGGGTCAAACTTTGATGACAGGATGTATTGAAGTTGAAAACCAAAACATTAACATTTCGGCATTGCCTGCTGGCATGTATTTTATCACTATGGGAGATTCAGTACAAAAGCTAATCCTCATCAAATAGAGCAATATGATGAACAAAGCATTTAATTTCCGAAAAATCGTAGCTCTGGCTATGGTAACATTTGCCCTGGCCAGAGCTTCGGCCCAAAGCCCAGATCTCTTCTTCGAAAAAGATTATCCCTATCCTATTTTATCAAATTATTTTCAACTTAAAGATAGGCCATTATGCTATATTACAGAGATTGCTCCCGATGGAGAATCCGAGGGCTTTTGCCTTATGACTGCGAATTATTATAGACATTGTTTTATTTTCGAGTCGGAACCATTCTCGCAGCCCCTGATTTATAAAATATCACACCACGGCGAACTACTCGGGGAACTGCTTCTTGGCTATACGGACTGTTATTCATTCATCCAAGCCGTGTATCAGGCTCTTGACGATCCGAACTGTTTTCTTGCCATCGGCAGAAAGCACGACAAAGACCTCCATTACGACAGGCTTTTCATGGCCAGGTTCGACCGCGACTTGAATCTTCTGTGGCAAAAGGAGATAGAGTTCCCTGAGAACTATCACGACGGCTTCTTCTTTGAATTTGGTTCCGTCATGGACAGCGACGGCAACATCGTCTGTTCTTCTTCCCTCTTCGAATGCGGCAACATCGATGCCTTGTCCCGTTTTGTTTTCCGACTGACACCAGAAGGTGTGCTAGAGGCTGTTGTTGACATGCCCTTTGATTCGATGTTCCAACAGGTGTTCGAGTTTCCAGACGGAAGTGGGGACTACGGTCTTTTGGAGGAGGAAGGATATTACACCAATGATTCAAAAGTGATTCTACATCGGATGAACAGGAATCTGGAACTGATAAGCCGAAAAGAGTTTCCCCACAAGTATGAGGAGATGGATCCTACGAATCTCTATCCAAGTCTATGGATACAGATTTTTGATCCCGGATCTTGTCATAACATAAGGCATGGCATCATCCCATTCCCCGATGGCTCACTACTTTTCTCGAATGAGGCCAGTGTCACACATCAGGATATCTATCAAGGCATCTTTGAGCATGAGTACGGCATCGGCTTTATGTGGTTGGATCCGGACGGGGAGCCTGTTTTTGGTGCGATGGCTGGGGAAACCACATTGCACGACAGCATCAGGATGACTGTTCCGAAATTGATTGCGGGTGACAATGGCTTTTATTTTGTCTATAAAATAGGAGAAAACAACTTTGTGCCCGATTATATGAATGAATTCGTTGTAGGGAAAATGGATTGGGATGGCAACCTCCTTTGGCTTCGCTATTGGAATAGATTCGATCCCGAAAACGACATGAAAGTGTATTTTGCGGATGATGTTGCATTAAGTCACGATGGTGGGTGTCTGGTCTCCGGCTTCAGCTATGAATCCTTAATCAACTACTCGTCCGACTACGAATATAACCCCAAGGTCTTCCTGCTGAAGTTCTTTGCCGACGGTAGCCTTTCAGTACACGACAAGGAGTCGAATGTCCACATTCGCCCTTATCTGTTCTACCCAAACCCCGTCGATGACCGGCTCCACCTACAGTACTCTCCCGATGTCAGCCCCGTTGCTGTCGAGTTGTTCGACATGCAGGGACGACTCGTGCTTTCACAGAACCAAACATTGGAGACCATTGTCATGGAAAGCCTCCCCGCCGGCGTGTACACCCTGCGTGTCACCCTTGGCAACGGCACATCCTATTCGGATTCCGTGGTGAAGCAATAAGAAATCCGAAGTTCTTCCCCTGGTTTTTAAGCCCTCACCCAGCCCTCACCCTCTCACCATAGGAGATGGTGAGGGGGGTGAGGGCTGGGTGAGGTGAAAGAAAACTATAGGGATTGTCGTTTAATTCTTTCTGTTTGACTTAAAAGGTTGTCTGTTTTTGTGGTGTCGCCACAAGTGGCTGGTTTTGCTCCGTTTTTTGCTTTCTTACGGCTTTTGGGGGAATTTTTTACATTCCGAGTAAGCGTCTCCAAAATGCCGTAGGCATTGGTTGACGTAGGAAGGATGCGTGGTATCCGTTATTGTTGTTTTTTCCAGCGGTCAGGGAGGAGGTCACGGAAGGCCAGACATGGGTGCGCCGTCGCGCACCTCTCGCTTCAAACCCCTCGCCGAAAGCCCCATGGCTGACATCCACTTCGTCATTCCGCGGTAGTTGACGTGGAACGACTTGCAATACGAGGAGAGCGTCACGGAACCGCCGCTGCGGACCGCCTGCTCATACCCCTGCCACGTCCGCCGGTAGCGCACTGTGGCCGTCTCGCTGAACTCTTGTTGTTGCGTCTCCATACGTTTGTTATTTTGAAAGCGCAAAACTATAAACCAGTCCATCACCAGTCAATACCTAACTGCGGAGACGCTTACTTAGAAAGGGTTACCCCGTAGGGGTTTAATCTCGGTAGAAGAGAATTAAGAATTTAGAATTTAGAGAGGGTTACCCCGTAGGGGTTTAATCTCGGTAGAAATGAGGAATCTATTCAATATCATCGGTTTGTTATTGCTGTTGAGCTTTGCGGCTTGCAACAGTCCCCGGCGTGAGGCGCGTCGGATGATGGTTCGTGCTGAAGCTTTGGCCGACACCCTGCCTGACAGCACTGTGCTGTTGATTGACAGCGTTTCGCACATGGAGGTGTATTTCAGCGAGAGAAGCCGTATGGAGATGGCCTTGCTTCATGCGGATGCCTTGTTCCGTGGGGTCTCTATTGATGACGATGACATCAAGGCGGTGCTGGATTGCAGATCTCCCATTCCCGACTTGGAACGTGCCGCCAATTATTTTGCTGAGAAAAGGGATTATGCTAAGGCCGCCCTTGCCGCTTTATACAGCGGCTACGTGCAGCAATATCATAAAGATCATGGGAATGCCATGCAATCTTATAAAGACGCAGAGCAATACGGCACCCTCGATAATGATCAATATTTAGTGGCCAAGGCACGGTATAGAATGGGGGAAATGCTATATGATGATTATTTGCCACAAGAATCTTTGTCTGTGCTTAAACTGGCAGCTAATGACTTCAGTACTCATTATGAAGAACATGCGATGACGTTGAACGTGATGGCTGTTTCCTACATAGTGTTGAGTCAATTCGACAGTGCTAAGATTTGTCTTGATCAAAGTCGAT
>CAMIWN010000055.1:0-16503 GCA_946402445.1 uncultured Bacteroidales bacterium | reverse complement strand
CCGTTTCGCAAGGGTTCAGGTAGACGTACTCCTGCTTCACGCTGCGCCACAGCCGCTTGATGTTCACCGGGCATCCATTCTCCGCGAGCCAGCCTGAAGGCGGCGCTGGCCATAGAACGGCGTGATGGCATATTGCCGGTCCAGAAGGCGCATGATTTCCAGATTCTCCGCCGTGAACTTCCGGCGGCTCCTTGTTTTCGTGTTGATCATCTTTTTTCTCCTTTCGTTTGTGCAAAGATAACCACTTTAACCTTTGGTCTAAATTTTAGGGAGCATTATATATGATTTGTTTATGCAAATATATGGTTTTGGGGAATAATCAGCAAAAAAATCCAATTTTGTTTTTGGGGATAAATATTTATCCCTATCTTTGCATCGTTAAACAAATAAAACTATGCCTACTGTTTTTGAGTTATTTGGTCTTCGCTTCTTCTTTTTCTCGGAAGACCATCCCCCTATTCATGTTCATGTGGAACGAGACGATGACGAAGCTAAAATTGCCATCGAACCTGAAGTAAAAGTAGTTTATAACCATGGTCTCAAACCACAAGACTTGAAAAGGGCCTTAAAACTCATCAAGATGTACAAGGCTGAAATCATCGAGACATGGAACCAGTATCACGACTAATGCCAGACGAATCAGAAACCATTATTAAAGTCTGGTTCGAAAACGAAAGAATCTATATACTGTCGAGTAACGACACAGTATATAGTCGCCCTTTAGAAGCATTCCCCATCCTTAAAGAAGCTTCAGACAAAGAAAGGAACAATTACGCCATTACACTTCATGGAGCGGCACTACGATGGAAAGCATTGGATGAAGACATTCACATCACCAGCTTTTACAACACGGAAGAGCCCAACTGTCAAAACGAAGTCGCAGCCATTTTTAACCGATTCCCCCAACTCAACATCTCCGAAATCGCTCGACAGATGGGCATCAACAAAAGCCTTCTTTCCAAGTATATTTACGGCATCAAGAAGCCCAGTCCAGAGAGGCTTTCTTTGATTAAAGAGACATTACACTCTTTGGGAAAGGAGCTGCTGAAAGTGTAAAGCGCCCCCCTTCTGGGGGGGGGGCGGGGGGCTACTCCACCACCACCTTCTTTACCCTTTCATTAGCTTTGATGAAATAGATACCTGAAGGAAGGCTGAACGAATGCGTTCCCTCTTCGGAATGGCTTGTCGCAACAGCTTGACCGAGTGTGTTATAGACAGTCACCTCTTTGGCTCCTTCCACGGTGAACGCGCCGTTTGCGGGGTTGGGATAGACACTGAAGTTGGCCATAGTTTCCTCTCCGATGGCGAACATGTTCTCAGACAGGTTGGAGAACGAGCGGGTCTCGGCCTCATCGGCCCCCTCTGGCCTTTGGCCATCTCCCCCAGAGGGGGGAGAAACCCTGTCGAAAGTGGCGGCCAAAATGGCACGGCCTCCCACGAAAGCATTGGCACTGCACGTGTAATTGGTGATAGTGGCATTCACTTCGTCAATCAGCGTGAGCTCTTCGGTGGCTGGGTTGTACTTGTAGATCTGGTAGCCGGTGAGTTGTCCTTCGGCTTCCTCTTGGATGTAAGGAGCATTCCATGTCATGTTTAGGTCGTTGTTCACGTCTAAATAATACGTGGTATGGATGGTCCCTTTCTGATAACTCGCAATGGGGCAGTCTTCGCCCTCTACGGATACGCCTACGATTTGGTAGGTGCGGGCGGCGGCATCGCTGCCGATGGCGTCCAAGAAGTAGCCATTGGCGTATGGCGCTGTGCCCACGAGGTTGCCATCGCGATACACTTTCACTTCTGTGATGTACTCAGCCTGCTCGGGTGTGGCCAACCAAGTGACCTTGTTCTTGTTGGTACGCAAGTCAACAGTCGCTCGGTATAGCTCCACATTATCGCGGACTTCTACGGAGTAGGTGGCTGAGCCACAGTCATCGCTAAGTGTAACGGAATAAATTCCTGGTTCATCAACAGTAATAGTTCGGCCTGTTTCACCAGTTGACCAAGTAAACATTGTATTTGGTGACGAGTGAACAGTTTCTATTTCTGTCAATTCGTTTTTGCGTTTCCAAATTATTGGTTCTACAAATGGGTTTTCATTCGTATATGTAATTTCAAAACAGATTCCTGAATAGCAATTAATTTCACAGCCATTATAGCTTAAATTGTATATTGCCCATTCATGGGGGGTTGGGATTATGATGGAATCAATATTTTGTTCATCAATAAATACGTTTTCTTCCCCGAAACTATTACAGACAGTTACATACCAAGTTTTATTATTGCAGTTATCTTCGCCATGTATGATGACACCTGTGAGGTTGTCATCATTGGCACAATAGAATCGTGCATTGAAATGACCCACATACAAAACGTCATAATTTTGAGAAAGCCCAATGTTCGCAACTCCTAGAATTGCAATTAACACAAAATACAACTTTTTCATTTTTTTCTCCTTTCTTTTTATGATAATTAATTTGATTTCGAGTTTCATTCCGCTGAAACGCTCATCATCAAAGCAAGGGAAACTTCTGAAAAAGAAAAAGGGCGGAATTGTCCAGTTTGCTTATTTCATATCCAGGCTCTGGTAAACCATGCAGTAAATAAGTAGAAACAATCCACGCCCAAGGCGCGAACCATCCGCAAAACTTATTCTCACTGCTTGAAATTTACCAGATTTCGGATATGAAGAATAAGAGCGTCAGCTCTATGGTTTTAATATGTCAGTTCGTTATGCTTCTTTTCTTTTCAATTGATCAGTTAATAATTAGAATTATGCTTCTATACCATTGTCGTAAATATACTCGGGTGCTATATCAATGCTGCCATCTGCCCATTCAAGAGTATCCGTAATGACAAACGTCTTGAAAAGATTCACATCCTCCAAAGGCTTGAAAACAGGATATCGTTCAATGAGTGGATAGAAGTCGAAAATACGCTTCTGACCATCATTGAATATTAAGAACATCCTGTAACCATCAAGATATTTAGCATCAATTATTTCTTTCCACATAGTCTTTCTTTATTTTAATGGTTCAATTTTATCTGGCTCCAACCCATTAGACGCTTGTTCCCAAGCTTTCATCAGCTCATCACGGTGAATATCCAACCACTCCAATATTAACCGAAGCGCTCTTTCAGAAATTTCACCTTTGACTTTACCGTTTTCAATTTCGATGGACACTTTGTCGTTCTGATATGTCGCATGAAAATGAGGGGGATTGTGATCAATAAACCTTAATATGATTTTTATTCCAAAAAACTCAGATATAGTTGGCATTGTTTTTCTTTTTTGCAAAGATAGCACCATTTTCGGCATTTGTCAATAGACCTATCCAAAAAAAATCCCCCGACCGATATAATCGCTCGAGGGATTTAGCCCCCCCCTTCTGGGGGGGCGGGGGGGCTACTCCACCACCACCTTCTTCACCCTTTCATCAGCTTTGATGAAGTAGATGCCTGAAGGAAGGCTGAACGAATGCGTTCCCTCTTCGGAACGGCTTGTCGCAACAGCTTGACCAAGTGTGTTATAGACAGTCACCTCTTTGGCTCCTTCCACGGTGAACGCGCCCTTTGCGGGGTTGGGATAGACCTTGAAAAGGGTCAGAGTGCTTTCGTCAACCCCAGTAACCACTCGCACGGGACCATATTGAGGCGAGGTGAGCGACCCCGCACAGTTTTCGGCGGTTACTTGCACACAAATGGTCGCACCAAGATCCCCAGCTGTCAGGGTATAGGCTTGAGACACAGCACCTTCGACATCAACTGAGTTTCTCCTCCATTGATAGCTCACTTCTCCTAAATCGGGAATGATTGGAATAGAACTCAAATCGGCTACAGCGGTTAAAGTTTGTCCCACGACCGTCTCTCCCATAATGATTACTTCTCCAACCAGCATGGGTTCAATGGGATCATTCAACATTCTTTCTATGGCTCCATAAACGTTTAACCTTCTGGCATCAGCCACCAAACCGTCGAGAGAAGACAGGTGATCGGCACCATTGAGAAGCGATTCTCTGACAAAGAGTGAGAAACGTGCTGGGTCATTTTTGCAGACTTGCATCATCAACTCAGGCATGGCAGCATACATCAAGGCGATGGTACCCGACACTTGCGGCGTGGCCATTGAAGTGCCTGTGGAATTGCCGTATGAGTTGAAAGGCGTGGTAGAATAAATGCTGGTGCCGGGTGCCCCGATATCGATGTGATTGACACCATAACCAGCATTCCCATATTTCACATCGGCAGCGGTGGTGTTGGTAATTCCAAGAAGATAAACACCAGGACAGGTTGAAGGCACGTCACCCACCTCATCCACATTCACATTCAAGTTCGGTCCAGCACCGCAACTCAGGATTCCCACCTCGCCCATCGCGTCATACATGGAACACCAGATGGGATAATCATCAGGATTGCCGTAATCGACGCCAAAGGAGGAGTTCGTAGCCACCACAAAGGCGCCTTCCTCACCATTGGTTTCATTATAACGCGCACGCATCTCCAGCACGTATGAGTAAGCCTCCACCACTGTGGACTCATAGCTTGAGCTGCCTCTTAATGGCATGATTTTCACATCCCAGTTCACACCGCAAACACCAATTCCATTATTCCCTGTGGCACCGATAATACCCGACACATGGGTGCCATGTCGATCACTGCCAATCATGCCGTTATGACTGAAGGCGTTCCATCCATCATAGTCATCGACATAGCCGTTATTGTCGTCATCAAGGCCATTGCCAGGGATTTCGCGCCTGTTTTTCCAGAAATTCAAATCCTCGTGTTCCAGGTACGCGCCACCGTCAATGACGGCCACCACGATGGTGTCGCCCGTAACAGTAAGGCCGCCTGTGGTATATTCCTCCCAAGCTTGTGGCAGGTTCATCACAGCCGGCGCCCACTGTTGGGTATAATGGGGATCATCGGGAATAGCCTCACGTAATATGAGGTTAGTGTGGTTGTTTTGCACGACCCGAACGTCAGCATTCCGCTCCAAACGAGCCATTTTGTCCCCTCGAGGCTCCCTGTTGTCGGCAATCTCAAAAAGCCAAATATTCAGCCGCTTTGAAAGCTGACGTTTGGGAGTGATTCCCTCACCGGAACGGAGGGCAAAAGCCGAGGCATCTACTCCTTGCTCCAGCCATACAATGATTTCGTTCTCCACATAGGAGGCGTGTGGTTTTTGTTCTTGGCCGTAGGAATAGGCTGACAAAAACAAAGAGCACATTACAACAAAAAAGAAGATAAAGTGTTTCATGTTATAAAATTTGAAGACTAAAAATCAGCTAATTAACCTTGCAAAGATACACCACATTATTAAATATAAGTTGTTTTTAAAGGTTTTTTTTCTTACTTTTGTCAATCTTTTGATTTTATATCTTTAAATTCAGAGAATATGAAAAATACTGACAAGTACATCAAAGACAACAAGGACCGTTTCCTTGAGGAATTATTTGAACTGATTCGCATCCCCTCCATCAGCTCGGAGGCGGCACATAAACCTGACATGATCCGCTGTGCGGAATGCTGGCGTGAGCATCTGCTGAAGGCTGGCGCCGACAAGGCGGAGGTGATGCCCACCGATGGCAACCCCATCGTCTATGGCGAGAAGATCATCGACCCAAAGAAGCCTACCGTCCTAGTGTATGGACACTACGATGTGATGCCTGTTGACCCCATCGAGCTGTGGAACACCAAGCCTTTTGAACCCGTGGTGAAAGACGGACGCATCTGGGCCCGTGGCGCCGACGACGACAAAGGACAGTCGTTCATGCACGCCAAGGCCTTTGAGACCATGGTGAAAACCGATACCCTCCCCTGCAACGTGAAGTTCATGCTCGAAGGTGAGGAAGAGATTGGTTCGGGTAGCCTTGCCAAGTGGATTGTGAAATACAAGAATTTAGTAAAAGCTGATGTCATCTTAGTGTCTGACACCTCGATGATCGCCAGCGATGTGCCTTCGATTACTACTGGCTTGCGCGGCCTTGCCTACTGGGAAATCGAGGTCACCGGTCCCAACGCCGACCTCCACTCGGGCATCTTCGGTGGCAGCGTGGCCAACCCCTTGAACACGCTCTGCGAGATGATCGCCAAGTGCATGGACGAAAACAACCATATCACCATCCCGCATTTCTACGACGACGTGGTGACCTGCTCCCGCAAAGAACGCCAGCTGCTTAACATGGCTCCTTACGACGAGAAGGCATACAAGGAAAGCCTGAACGTGAAAGCCCTCCGCGGTGAAAAAGGCTATACCAAAATCGAGCGCGTGGGCATCCGTCCCACCTTCGACCTCTGCGGGATGTGGGGCGGCTACACCGGCGAAGGCAGCAAGACTGTGTTGCCCTCCAAGGCTTACGCCAAGCTCTCCTGCCGCTTAGTGCCGAACCAGGATCATGAGAAAATCGCCAAATTAGTGAAAAACTACTTCGAGAAAAACGCTCCCAAGTATGTCACCGTGAAGGTCACTCCGTTGCATGGCGGACAAGCCTACGGTTGCCCCATCGACCTGCCGGCCTACAAAGCCGCTGAGGCTGCTTACATGGACACCTACGGCAAACAACCCATCCCGATGCGCTCTGGCGGATCCATCCCGATCATCTCTACCTTCGAGAAAGTACTAGGCATCAAGTCCATCCTCATGGGCTTCGGACTCGGCGAAGACGCCATCCACTCCCCCAACGAGAATTATCGCCTCGACCACTTCTACAAGGGCATCGAGACCATCATCGCCTTCTACCAACACTTCGCTGAAGGGAAATAATTGAACATAGAAAAAATATTTCTACAAGCAGTTCGCTGAAAGGAAATATTTAAACATCGAAAAAACACAAAAGGAACGAAAGCCTTTCGTGTTTTTTCGTGCTTTTCGATGTTTACTATAATTCTTCGAGGTTCTCCTTTTTACTTGGAGAACATCACCTTTTCGCTGTTGAACATCTTCGTGAGTACCCAGACGGCAACACCCGTATAGACCACATTAGCCGCAAGCATGACAATAACAGGAAGCCACGTCATTTCATGAGCGAAGGTGGCTGTCATCACCTGAATGGAGTTGTAGAAAGGAATCAGGTAAGCCGCTAAGCTTGTGGGGGTGCCACTCTGGAACATCGGTGTCAATCCGCAGAACATCACCACCAGCATAAAGGGAACAATCATCGTACCCGCATTCTTGACATCCTTGGCCAAAGCCGAGAGAATACTCACTACGGAAGCCATGATGAGCACCGTAGCCAAGATGGTGAGTAGCAACACCACATAGTCAGAAACAGTGTAGTTGAGTCCCAGCTCGATACCTGCCGCATCGGCTTGTATCATCTTCGGAAGTGAGAGCACGATACCGATGAAGCTGGAGAGTCCACTTAACAAAGCAATTCCGCTGAGCGACACCACTTTACCTAACGCCAACTCATTTCGCTGCATGGGTGTTACAAGTAGCGTTGCGATGGTACCACGCTCCTTCTCGCCAGCGATAGCACTGGGAGCAATGGCCATCACACCACTGAAGAGCATCATCAGAATGAGCATCGGAATCAGTTTGGAGAGGATGCTGCCCAACACGTCATCGCTGCTAGCCATATCGAAATGGACTTCCGGAGTGTCGGAACGGTTGATGTCGAAGCGGTTGCTCAGTTGATCCTCGTATGCCGAGAGGGAGGCCTCCAAGACATGGTACACCCGCGACGAAGCGTTGTTGGCCGAGTTGTAATAGATTTCCACATTGGGAGCCGCCACGCCGCTTTCAGTGCTGTAGGTAGCAATCAGCTCATCGAATCCCTCGGGGAAACGCACCAGCACCTCGTTGAAATCCTTGCTTTCCAAGTTTTTAATATCCTCCTGAGAAAAAGGTTGTTGCAGTACTGTAACAGAAGGCATTGTCTCCACCATGGGAGCCACACTCTGCGGCAGGTTCTCCACGCGAAGGATCACCAACTCATCCGCACCTTCTGTTGCCATCTTAGTCATTCCACTTCCGATGAGGGTGTACATGATATAGATGAGCAAACCCGGCATGATGACCGTGGTGAATAGCAATTGGCGGTCGCCGAAGAATCGCGCGAACTCTTTCTTGATGATGGTCCAAGTGTTGCTTTTCATTCTTCACCTCCTTTCACTTCTTTGTATATTTCGAAAAAGCGGTCTTCGAGAGACAGTCCGTTACAGACTTCTTGGAGATTACCGCAAGCGATCATGCGCCCATCGATAATGATGCCCACACGGTCGCACAGCCTTTCCACAAGGCTGAAAATATGCGTACTCAAGATGATCGTCTTACCTTTCGAGCGCAACTCTTGAAGGTAGTCGGTGACGGTGCGAGCCGTAAGCACATCGAGTCCATTGGTAGGCTCATCGAAGATGATAATATCAGGGTCGTGAACCAGTGAGATGACTAACGAGGTCTTCTGCTTCATGCCTGTGGACAGGTTAGCAACCTTTACCTCGGCAAATCTGTCGATGCCGAAACGGCTGAACATCTGTTGTTTGCGTTCCCTCATGGTAGTCTCATCCACTTGGTGCAGCTGACTGAAGAAGTCGAACAAATAGTTCGGGGTAAAGAAATCCTCCAGTTTCAATTCAGAGGTAAGGAAGCCTATCTTACCACGCACTTCTGAAGGTTGGCGCACCACGCTGTAGCCGTCCAAGATGGCATCGCCACTGTCAGGACGAATCAAGGTGGAGAGCATTCGTAAGGTAGTGGTCTTACCGGCTCCGTTGGGACCCAGCAGTCCGAAGATTTCGCCTTGGTTGGCGGTGAACGAAAGCTTATCGACCGCAACGATCTCCTTGCGGTCGGTTCGTTCAATTTTTTGTTGTTTGTGGGAGAGTTTGAAGGTCTTGCTCAAGCTCTCCACACGAAGGATTTCTGACATTTTTATAGTTTTTTGTTCTTTTACTAAGACGATGTATTATTTTAAAAGATATACCAAGGCATCGCCCCTCTCAACTCTCAACTCCCTTTTAATCAACAACATGTTGAAAATAAGTTCCTTCCTGGTAGTTCTTTAACCCATCTTTCAAGAACGTCACAAAGGCATCCTTGTCGAGGTCGTAGGCACGGGGCTTCATCAGGAGGTTTCCGTTGTGATCCATCAGACAGTAATATGGCTGGGCGTTGGTACCGAACTTAGAGATTTGGAAGTCAGCCCACTTGCGGCCAATGGTTTTCTTCTCTTTGCCATCGTAGGAGGAGGTGTACCACTCCTCTTTAGGCAATGAGGTCTTGTCATCGACATAGAGTGCGCAGATCACGAAGTCGTTACGCAACATGTCTTTCACCCGAGGATCACTCCACACATTGGCTTCCATCTCACGGCAGTTCACACAACCGTGACCCGTAAAGTCGATAAATATCGGTTTGTTCACCGCTTTGGCGCAAGCCAGTGCCTGATCATAGTCAAAATAGCCTTTCAAGTTATGAGCCAGGTGGAAAAGGTCGGCGTATTTTGGTTCTTCATCGAAGGTGGCCGAGACGGCAGCTTGCGTCTGGTTTTGGGGAGCCACCGACATGTTGGCGAACTTGGCATCCACATACTCAATCACCTTCTCGCTGTTTTCCTCAATGATTCTATTAAGGTCAAAATCAAGGGTTTGCTTTGGAGGCAGGTAACCCGAGAGGGCTTTCAACGGAGCGCCCCACATGCCAGGGATCATATAGATGACAAAGGTGAAGTCGATGATGATAAGAATCAAGCGGAACACACCCAGCTCTTTGACTTCCTTCTCGTCTTTGAAGCGAATCTTGCCGAGCAGGTAAAAGCCCAACAGGGCGAAGCACACAATCCAGATGCCGAGATAGACCTCGCGGTCAAGAAGATGCCAGTGGTAGGTTTGGTCAGCCACGCTGAGGAACTTGAAGCCGAGTGCGACTTCGATGAAGCCCAAGACGACTTTCACAGAATTCAGCCAGCCGCCGCTCTTGGGCAGACGCTGAAGCAAATTCGGGAAGAAAGCGAACAAGGCAAATGGCAGCGCGAAAGCCACCGCAAAGGCGAACATGGTCACGATAGGAGCCCAGAACTCACCCGAGGTTGACTTGATCAACACCGTACCCACGATAGGTCCCGTGCATGCGAACGACACCAACACCAAGGTCAAAGCCATGAAGAAGATACCGCCCAAGTTCTTGGTGTTTTGTTTACTGTCGCTTTTGTTCACCATGTTGCTGCCCAGCGTGATCTCAAAAGCACCGAAGAACGAGGCCGCAAAGACCATGAATACCAGGAAGAAGAGGATATTCGGCAGCCAGTGTGTCGCCAGCCAGTTGAAGATGTCAGCAGTGACGCTGTTGCCTCCCACAAGCCAGGTCACCAAGATGATGATGGCGATAGGCAGAGTGTAGAGCAACACGATAAAGAAGAAATACATAAAGGCTTTGAAACGACCTTGGGCTTTGTTCTCCCCTTCACCGTGCATGAAAAACGACACGGTCATCGGGATCATTGGGAAGACGCAAGGAGTCAACAGAGCCGCAAAACCCCAGAGGATGGCTTCAAGGATCATCGACCAGATATTCGACTTGGCATGACCTCCAACCCCCTCGTCCTCAGCGGATTTCAAAACAGCTTGGTCACCGTAAGTCAAATTCACATCTTCGGTAAGGGAGACGCACATGCCGTCCTTGCAGGCTTGATAATCCAATTCACCTACCAATTGGAACGGGCCGTCTTTCAGCTTCTTGAACTTTTGACCGAATGAGGCGGTACCTGAAAATTGATAATAATCCACTTCAAAAATGTCATCGTGGAACAGCGGCACTTCGGTAAGGTCATAACCTGTGCCAAGTGGCTCATAATACTCCGAAGCCTCAAAACTGAACACCGTGGGCAACGGTCCCATATCAGGCATGGAGGTAGAATAAATGTGATACGACGGCTCGATGGTGGCCGTGGCTACCAGTTCAAATTCCACATCGTTCAAGTTGTTGATAGAGAAAGCCCACTTTACGGGATCCATCACCTGGGCTTTCAACGAAAAAGTGGTGACTAGCACCAGTAAAAAAGCGGTAAGAAAGCGTTTCATATTGATTTATTTGTCATTGTTTGTTTCTTTGAAAAAAAAGTTTTCCTTCTCGATTAATACTTTCCAATAAGTCAGCGTTTTTCAACATTTTAAAAAGGGTGATATCAACAAAATAAGGCAGGAGCAAATCATCAATCCCCCAAACATAACTTTTCTCAACTAAATAGACTCATCTCATTCTCCGATGAAAAACCCTCTTAAATTTTGCAAAAATAGTAAAAATCAATTTAATTGGACAAAAATTATTGTTTTTGTGTTTTCAGAAACTTTGAAGCGATCGTCGATTCTTCTTCCGACCACCCAAACGATTTGTCCATCAGCCGTAGTGAGCACATCACATTCCTCCTTTTGACGTTTAGTCATCTTCTGATCCACGAAAAAATCGCTCAACAGCTTGGAGCCATTCATGCCAAGAGGATGAAAACGGTCACCCTGTTGCCATTTCCTGATTTGAAGTGGAAATGTCAACTTATCGTAGTCCAGTTGGGCTACTTGAGGTGATGAATCCATTTGATAATGGTCATCTTTAACAATTTGTTGATAAGACAATTCAATATAGGTATCGTATTTTTGACTAATTGGTACTAATTCAAGTCCATCACGCTCAATGGTCACTCGATGCGTAGAAGAAAAGAAAGTTTTTCCGGGTTGGCCGTTCATTGCCTCCTGAATGAAACGAACCTGGTCGGTGTTAAAGCCATAATCTCGGAGCCACTCGAATAGAAGTTGAGAGGTGAAAGGTAAGAGGTGAGAGGTTTTTAGGTCTAAATATTGGGTTTCGCCAACTTGTTTCACAATTTGGGACAGCTTTACTTTGAGCAATTCGCGATAGAGGCCATTTTCGGAGGCAAGATGGCTGATGGATTTCAGGATGGAACTCCTACCCTCTTTGGAGATGCCATCGATTACGGGGAGCAGTTCATGACGGATTTTATTGCGAAGGTACAGGGTCTCGGCGTTGGTGTGGTCCTCGCGCCACATCAGTCCATTTTCAATGGCATATTGACGGATTTCTTCTCTTGAGATGTCCAATAACGGTCTGATTATATGTCCATTGACAGGTTGCATTCCTTTCAGGCCTTTTATTCCGGCACCTCTTAATAAATTGATGAAAAAGGTCTCTAACTGGTCATCGGCATGATGGGCCACGGCGATATAACCATAGCCTAACTGTTGTCTCAGCTCCTCGAACCATGAATAACGCAACTCTCTGGCTGCCATCTCGATGGAAAGTTTATGTTCCTCGGCATAATTTAGGGTATCGAATTGTTTCACATAGATTATCAAACCATTCCGTTCGGCATAGTCACGAACAAATTTTTCATCGCCATCTGACTCCTCTCCCCTCAGGTGAAAGTTACAATGTGCCAGTACGAAATCCGCATGGGCTTTCAGCAGCATATCGGACAGCACCATCGAGTCGATGCCACCGCTCAAAGCGAGTATCAATTTGTTATTAGTGCAATATGGTGAAAGCTTCTTAAACATGATACAAAAAAAACATTTCTACTAATGTCTAACCACAAAACGACCCAAATACCTTCCGTCAGCCTGAATGAAATACACCCCTTCGGGATAGGATTCCGTAACAAGGCAATGTGGATGGTCCTCTGCGACAAATGACTCCACCAACTGTCCCATAACATTATAAACGCGAACCACTCCGGATGCATCCAAAGCAAGGTTCACAAAACCGTTGACAGGATTCGGATAAATAGTGATTCCTTCCTTCTCCGGCTCAACCACATTTGTATTACAGTCCTGTACGCTGATTCCAAGCGGCTCAAAAGCGTCGATGATGGATTGCAGATCTGTGACAACAAAGTCTGAATGACCGCCATCCAACACGATGGAATGATCAGGCGCAATGAGTGTGAAATGGGGTGAGGCATCAATATGATATAGCGCGGAAAACTTCCCTGCTCCGCCATCCGCACTGATAGTGGGAAATTCAACACCAAATTCCTCACACCAAAGTTGACATAGTGCATCGCCATGCGTAGCATTTATCTCAATATAAAACACATCCCCCGTATTACATCCATAACGGGCAAACGATTCCACGATAAACGGCATTGCTTCGCGGCAATTAAAGCAAGTATAACTGAAAAAATCAATGAATACGAATTGTCCTTCATCAAGGATATCAAACAGGTGAAAATCTTGTCCATGAATATCAACAGCCATGAAATCCAAGGCTTCTGGACCGATGCAGCGTTCCTCTGACGAAACCTCCGAACCATCTTCAAGCACTGCGGTGACATAATAACAATTCTCCATGGTTGGATGATAATTCTCATGTTCGAAACAAGTCATTGCGGTGCTATCCATAAGTGAGAAAGCGTCATCAGCGAGACGCTCGTAAACTCTATAATAGGAAGCATTTACGACGGGCGACCAACTCAATCGCGCCCCTCCATTGGTAAGTTCAACCGAAAAGTCTTCAACTACCGGAGGAGTTTGAGCCTTTAACATCACCATGGACGCAACAAGTAACAGTACCGTAAAGAATAATTTTCTCATCGTTTTACCTCTTCTTTTTCACTGAAAACCCAAAGCCCCCAATCTTCTCCCCCAGCCCATAATATTTCCCGTGGGAATAGGCCAAAGGCCGAGCATGATTCAGTTGAAAAGCCCCAGTGCCTTTGTCAATCAAAGTTTCCTCGGCATTGATGGCCACCACATTGGCAATGAACATATCATGCGATCCAAGTTCCTTCACTTCCACCACCTTACATTCAATGCTCAGCGGCGACTCCTTTATTAATGGTGCCTTCACGATTTGTGCCGGTTCGGGATGTAGATGCATCTGCTTAAACTTGTTATAGTCACGGCCTGAGCGCACCCCACACCAGTCCGTGGCGGCGGCCAAATCCTCAGTAGTGAGGTTGATCACAAACTCCTTGTTTTTCATGATGAGCTCATGTGAATGACGTTCCTTGCGGACGGAGATATAACACATGGGCGGATCAGAGCAGATGGTACCCGTCCATCCGATGGTGATGATATTGTAATTCTCCTCGCAGTCACCGCAAGTAACCATCACGGCAGGCAAGGGATAAATCAGCGTTCCGGGTTTGAAAGGGACTTTCATACAGTTAGAAGTTAGAAGTTGTTCAGTTAGCAGTAAAGGGTGATGATGTTAATAGGCTTTTTATGTGGATGCAAAAATAGTGTTTTTCTCTGTCATCTTGCCAAGAATAACTCTTTTTGTATTTGGGAATAAAGTTGTATTTTTGCCGAATCATGATTTCCATTTTCGACGATATGACACAAGTCACCGAAGCTGAGGTGCAGCGTATGTTACCTTTGGTGGACGAACAACGGCGCAACGAAGCGTTACGCTACAAACACGTGTTCGGACAGTTCGCTTGCCTCAAGTCGTGGCTTATGCTGAAAGAGCTGCTCACTCCTTCGGGCATCAACGACATGGAAATGGGTTTCAACGAACATGGCAAGCCTTTCTTAGCTCACCATCCCGAAGTGCATTTCAATCTCAGCCATTGTAAGAACGGCATCGCCGTGGTGGTCGATCCCTCCCCCGTTGGCATCGACATCGAGAGTTTCCGCCACAGCAATTTGGCTTTAATCGAAAAAACGATGAGCCCAGCAGAGGCGGAACAAATTTTCACATCAAGCGACCCTGTCGAGGTCTTCACGCAGTATTGGACCAAGAAAGAAGCCGTGTTGAAATTACGCGGCACAGGCATCGTCAACGACCTGCATCACGTGCTTGACGGCAAGGACTACCGATTGGAGACCCATGTCAACAGAGAGAAAAGCTACGCATATAGCATAGCATATCACACTATTACATAATATAATTATAAACAATTATACAGTAAAGTAAAAAATGACCTCACCCGTCACATAAATTATTTTAACTCAAACAAAAAAAGTAAGTTTCTCTTTCGATTGATTTACTTATATCATCGTCATGAGGATTCAAGACTATGTTTTATGAGAATAAAAAAAATCCCGCTCAGATGAACGGGATTTTTTCATTTCGAAACGATCAATGATTATTCGATGTTCCAGGTGGAACCGCTGTTGAGCAGGTCGTCCATGCAGTGGATCTTTGAATTGGCCTTCTCGTTGGCGATGACCTCATCGAGGCTGTCGTTGAAGGTCGGGGCTTTCACGTCGCGGATGACACCAATGGCGACCGGGAAATGAGGCGGCTGCATGTGAGCCAGCATCATGTGGATACCAGTGTCCTCGGTGGTCTTGTCGTGAACGAGAATATCCTTCTCGGTGATGCCGTTCTCGCCGATGGTGACCACTTCGAGATGGTTGCCATTCAGGCGGATACCTTTGTCGCGGTTCTTGCCGAAGATCAGCGGCTGACCGTGAACGCACTTCACCTGCATGTCGTCGCGGACGTCCTTACCAGTGATGTTTTCATGCACGCCATTTGAGAAGATCATGCAGTTTTGCAGGACCTCGGTCACAGCGATACCGTCGTGGTGATAGGACTCCATGAAGATCTCGGTGAGCTCCTTGGGGTTGACATCCACGCCACGGGCGAAGAAGGTAGCCTTAGCACCGATAGCGAGTTCGCCAGGGTTGAAAGGATCTTCGTAAGTGCCTTGAGGTGAAGTCTTGGTCTTGGTACCACGGAAGGTGCAGGGTGAGAATTGACCCTTGGTCATACCGTAGATACGGTTGTTGAACAGCACCAGGTTGATGTCGATGTTACGACGGCAAGCGTGGATGAAGTGGTTACCACCGATGGCGGTGCAGTCACCGTCGCCAGTGATCATCCAAACGCTCAGTTTCGGGTTAGCCAGCTTCACGCCAGTGGCGGCAGCGGCTGCACGACCGTGGATGCTATGGAAACCATAGGTGTTCATATAATAAGGGAAACGTGAGGAGCAACCGATGCCGGACACTACCACGATGTCTTCCTTCTTAACGCCCAACTTGGGAAATACGTCTTGCATGGCCTTCAAGATGGCATGGTCACCGCAGCCAGGGCACCATTTCACCACCTGATCACTTGCAAAATCCTCTTTTGTCAACATGACTTCTTGTTCGATATTCTTATTTTCCATGGTCGTATTATTTTAAGAGGTCGTTAAACTTGTTCTCGAGTTCGCCAATGGTAAACGGCAGACCCATCACCTTATTATATTGCTCTGACTTGTACTCTGGGAAGTTCATGCGGAGGTACTTGGCGAACTGGCCGCGGTTGATTTCGCAGACCACGATCTTCTTGTGACCTTTCAGCACTTCTTCGGTATTGCGAGGCAGAGGCATGATGTAGTCGAAATGAGCGTGAGCGATCGACTTGCCTTGTTCCATGAGGTTCTCGACAGCGGTACGGATCACACCGTAGGTGCCACCCCAGCTGACCACGAGGAGGTCGGCGTTCTTGTCGCCGTAGATCTCTTGCAGCGGGATGTCGTTAGCCACACGGGCAACCTTCTCTTCACGGAGTTCGGTCATGCGCTGGTGGTTCTCAGGATTGGTGGAGAGGTTACCCTT
>CAMIWN010000054.1:0-17670 GCA_946402445.1 uncultured Bacteroidales bacterium | reverse complement strand
TTTATCTGGGGCTTTTCTTAGCGTCTCCATGGCTGGGTTTGCTCCGTTTTTTCCAAACCATATTTCTCCAATGCTTCTTTTGGCCATATTTTAAAACAACCTTTCACCTTCAGACGAAACAGATGACATTGCTCACCATTAGTATGAAGAAGAACATATTGCATTCGTTCAAATCCATGGGTAACAAGAACGGAACCTTTGGAATCGCCAATCCTAATATAGCAAATCCCCGTCTCAATCATTTTTACCATTAGTTCTAGACGAGAATGATTAACAAGTACAGTGACTTGTTCAGGATCTTCTTCCATTTTACGTTTCATTTCTAAAAATGATTCTTTATTCTCTATGGCTTGACGTCTCTTTTTACTTAATTCAAGATAAGTATTATTTTCATCTATGCCAACAAAAGCCCTATCCATAAGAGTTGCGGCAATTCCTGTTGTTGAACTTCCTGCAAAAGGATCGAGTATTTTGTCTCCTGCATTCGTGGAGGCAAGAATTACTCGGTATAACAAACGCAAGGGTTTTTGTGTAGGATGTTTGCCACAGAGTTTTTCCCAGGAACCTGAGGCAGACAACTTCCATACATCCTGCATTTGCACTCCCCCGTTTATCTTTAACAAAGCGTCGCCGTTAAAGGTATAATCGTTACATCCTTTGCGCGCAGCCCATATCAAATACTCTGCACTAAAGTTAAATTTTTTGTCGGATAATGTAATTGGAGGATCTGGCTTTTGCCAAACTATCATGTTTATGATCCTAAAACCTAGTTCATCTAAGCATTTCTCCACAGAGAAAATATTATGATATGTACCACAAACCCAAATTGTTCCATTTCTCTTCAGCAGTCTGTTACATGATTCCAACCATCTTCTGTTAAAAACATCTTTATCGTCACGGGAACGTACCCTATCCCATTGTCCCTTATCGAATTTGATATACTGGCCATTTATGTTGACCATTCCATTACCTGTTGACAGGAAATAAGGAGGGTCAGCAAATATCATATCAAAAGAACCTTCCAAACACTTTAGCAATTCTAAAGTATCGCCTTGATAAAGCACAAATTGTTTGTCTGATGATTGATAATACGGTACAACCATAACCTATACTGCTAATTTTTGATAGCGTTCCATATTTAACGGCTCATTTCGCTTATAGATATAATCACGGAAGTCATCACTCATGATTTGTTCTTCAATTGAGTGATGGAATGTGATGTTTCTAATAAATTCGATGTCTTTACCCATCAAACTGTCTTTTACGCAGACGTTTCCATCATTGTCAAGCACAAGAAGATTCGAATCAAACAATTTGTGATGATTCTGGCACAACCACAAGCCATTATGACCATTTACCGCATGATTGAATTTCGTTTCGTCATCAAGGTCTGTTCTTGAAATCTCCGAGACTCCCCAAATATGGGCACCTTGAATAATCTCAGGAATCTCACAACCACACAAAGCACATTTCTTTGCACCAAGACGATTAAACAAATTATAGAGATAAGTGGCAGAACGCAATACGGTGCGATCTGATTGTTCGAGGTATTTCTGCTTTTCCAAGAAAAAAGAGGTGTCATGCACAGTCACATTATCGAGCATCCCAATGGTATTCAGGGATGACTGAGGCAGATGTTTTAAGTCTTGTTCGCAAATATTGAATAAGTCTACAGGTCTGTCTGCAATATGAGAAACAGCAATGGCAAGAAGTGTGGATTCATACTTGCTTGCGCCAAATGTTTTGGCATAGATTTGAATCTTGTCAATGCTTTTCGATACATAAGAAGAATTATTCGATGCATTAGCAGTTTGATTATCTCTCCTTTCTATTATCAAGTCGTTAACATCATTGTATGGAACAATTGCTGTCGAATAGTAATCGTTGATATTAAGGAAATCAATACCAGCAGTCATCATCAACTTATAAATAAAAAGGTGATAACTCGTAAAAGCATTACCATTATGTGGAAGGAAATAATAGCAAAGCTTTTTGTTTTTCCTTGGATCTGCATAAAACATGTTGATTGCAGTTGGAACACTTTGAAGACTCGAATTTCGACCGCCAATATTAATCTCTGACAAGGAAATATAATAAACGATATTGTCGTATTCTACATACAATAGACGACCTTTGTTGTATGTAGAACGGTCTTTTCGCACTTGAAAATTATCCTGTCCCGTGATACGGAGGCAAATATCTTTAAGCACATCTTTGGTAAGAATGACATCAAATAATTTTGGCGTTTTTTGGGCATCTGGACGATATGTGATGATAGCTTTCATTTTAGTAGTTCCTTATTAAAACTTCCCGGCGGTTATTATATCTGCCTTGTGGTATTTCTATATCAATTACATTATAATGATTTCTCTCTATCCAATTTGCAACTTCTTGATTATAGAAGTCATCTACCCGTAACACATACGACAGCATAAACCGAGCATTTCGCTGATGAACAAAGTCTAAAAATGCACATAAACGTTTCTCGTGTTCTTTTGTCCACCCTTCAAATCCTCTTTTTCCATCGTTATAAACGCCTAAAGTTGAACGATAAGGCGGGTCTGCATAGACGAAAGAATTTATGGATACGTATTCTGCAAGTCGTTCAAAACTGACATTAAGGTACTCCACATTTTTTTCCTTTGAACACCTTGCAAATGTTATAAATTTTGAAAGCAGGCACTCATTGAACCAGCGAGACCCTACTGGATTATTAAATCCATGGTCAGTGTTGAAACGAATCTGCTGCTGAAATCCGTAAAGAATTAGGGTGTATAACATACGAGAGTCTCTCTCAGCTATCGGAGTCTGATTATATTTCTCTCGCAATGCATAGTAGCCTTCTTTGTTATTGGGTGAAAGATTATATTTCTGAATCAGTTTCGAGACATATAATAGATATGTATAGGCATCTGCGCTAAAAGATTGTATCAGTCCCCGAACAAACGGATTTATGTCGTTGTAGATAATTCTTTCCGCTTCAATATTGATACCAACATTAAAGCCGCCACCAAATGCATCTATAAAAGTGTGTATAGGCAGTTGGGGAAGGTTTTGCTTGATAATGTTCACCATTTTTATTTTACTTCCCGTGTAGTTCAACGGGGATTGCACAACAACTTCATTGGCAGGTTTCTTTTGGATATAGAACAAAAATTCCTGGTGACCGTCTGCCCCTTGACATTTGGTATTGTTATATTTCTTGTAGTCTATTGTCTTGCAACTATAGGTTTCCTCTATACCGAATCGCTTGAGTGTCTTCTCTATATAGTCTTTCGACATAAACCCATCGTTATTATAGCTAAGGATAACATGCGAAGCCCTCGTTTTTGCTACGACTTTCTCAAAAAGGATGTGAGCATGAAACATTTTCGACCAATTAGAACGCATAGGGGTTGTTGGCCGTGACCCTGTTATTCTGCTTACTGGAGGATTATCGTTCAGTATAAGTGTTTCCAGAAGATGATACTGTGTGCCATACTGATTTTGGGTATATGGAGGGTCAAGGTAAAGAATATCACAATCAACATCAGTAATAATATCTTCTAGTTTGTCATTGTAATCATCGATAGTCTCACAAATACCCTCGGAAGAATCTATTCGACTAAAAACTATTGGTTTCAAAGCCCGTTTATCCCAGTGTTTCAAAAAGGCACCATATACACCAGCAGTATTAGAAACATCAGAAACAGATTCCATCAGACACGCCAACAAATAAACATACTCCTTTTCCGCCAGAAGACCTTTCTCCTTCCAGTCTTCAATCTGGGAACGGAAATAATCTATACGACCAGCGTTACTCTCCGAAAAATACATTCGTTCCGAACCTCCCAAAGAATAGTTCTCATAGAAAAAACCATGGGTTGAATTGTTATTGTTATTTAGAAAATCAAAAGGGTCAAAACCAAGTGTTTCAAAATGACACTCATTAGCATAAAGCTTACCTTTCGTGAATACTGTTGAGCATTTTAAGGAGTCATTAATTGCTAAATGACTATATAATGATTTTACGCTATCAGCAACAGAACCCATACCGCAAAATGCATCAAAGAATGTCAAGTTCCTTTGAAGTAAATTCCGCTCTTGTAATAATCCTATTATTGAGTCCACTAAACTATCCTTACTTCCTAAATATCTCATTGTATTTTATTAACTGATTTGTTTGTGCTGCAATTTTGGTACAAATATATAAAATATTTCCCATATTCATTGAAAGAAATAAAGAAAAATGGTGATTTTTCGTTAAACTTATTCAATCCTAATGGTGTCCTTAGGAAGTAGCTCCTCAAACTTCTCTTGAAACACCTTTCGGAAATAGGCAGGCTCGGTGCTTTCGTCTTCGCACACAATCAAAAAAAACTCTTTGTAATGGCGTATGTTCTGAGGACGCTCGTATAATTCTTTAGGTCGCTCCTTTAGTTTTCCTCTCTTTGCCATAACAGTCTGTTGATTTGGTTCTTGAAATCGCCCAAAAAGGGGATGGCACCATAGCGGCCTTCCAAATACCGTCTTTCCTTGTCAGTGTCCTTCCGTTCCTTTTCTTCGATGATTTCTCCGTTTTTCTCGTTAAAATACACGAAGTCAGACAACGAGAACAATTCAGTGCTTTCCCATTTGTTCTTTTCAGTGAAGTAGATTTGGTCTCTGCGGAGTTTTGAATAGCTGAGCAGGTTGGTGTCATGGGTGGCAAAAACCAGTTGTGCGTGTTTGGGATTGCAATTCGAGTCAAGGAACATATCGATAATATTTAAGGTGATGATGGGGTGAAGTTTTGCTTCCATCTCATCAATCACCAGAATCTCACCGTTCATCAAGGCACTCAAGACGGGACCCGACAACTGAAGCGCCTTTTTCGATCCTTCTGACTCATGCTTGTCGAAGTCCCAGGAGATGAACTCGTTTGTAGGCGCATTATCCTTGGAATAGGTGTGGTGGAAGGATTGGACATTGTATTTCGACATTCCAGCAAGATTCTCTCTCATTGGGGCAGGCATATCTGGCGGAAGGTCGTTTTCGTTAAGTTTCTTGATGGAGATGTTGATACCTTGGATATCCATGGCAATACTGTTGATGTATTGGTTGATCCTCTCACGATAAGCGGTTTGTTGCCAAAGCTCAACAGTGCTGACTTCATGCTTTTCCGTGTAAAGCCCATTGATGACATGCAGGGTGTTGAACCAAGCCATAAGCATAGTGGCTTCCTCTACGTTGAGCGAGTCGCATTGCGACAGGAACAGGGCATTGTTGCGGGTGGCCTCAACGGCGGTGTCAATCAGCTTCTTGCTTCCTTGGAAGCCTGAACGGACATCGATGACATCGTCTTCCCTAAGGAACAAAGGAACCTCGCGCCCCACGTTCTTCCGATAGAGCCATTCGCGGATGATGCTGGATTGGTTGTAGCAAAACCCATAGCGGTAGCGTTTTTCGTCGGCTACGAAAACAACCTCAAACTCGGTAGGTTTGTCCAAATAACCCTCTTTCAACGCAAAAGGATCATAGGGCAGTTTCGTAGTTGAAGAGGTCCGCGATGAGATATGTACAATCTCATCCATCACGCTGATGCAACGTAGCAGGTTCGACTTGCCGCTGGCGTTCGAGCCATAGATGGCAATGACATTCAGTGCAAAGAACTGGTTTTCGGAAATGATATTCTTCGGATACTCCTTTTGTTTTGGAGCAGGCGTCAAACTCAAGGTCTGTTTCTCCCCAATGGAGCGATAGTTGGTAACTGAAAACTCTACTAACATGGCTTATTTTGAAATTTTACTGCAAAATTACACACTTTACTTTGAATAATGCAAGTGTTTCTCATAAAAAGTAATCTTTTATCATCATTTCACCAACATCAACGCCAACATCCCCTTCTAGGATTACTGATTCTCAGTCAAATCAATCGTCATGATAACGGGCTGGCTTTGTCCGCAGACCACACCTACGCCGTTCTTCACGTTTGAATACACTTGGGATGGCTCGGTGAACAGACCTATCGGTCCGTCATCGATGGTCACAAAAGAAGAGTATGACTTCTTGAACTGGTACAGGCCATAATCCACCTTCGACACTTCCAACACGAATGGCTCGTAGAACACTTCGGAGTAGATGTTCGTATTCAATGCCACGGTATATCTGTTTCCGTCAAAATACGAGTCGTCGAACAGGTTGTAAGGACCACGCGCATAGTAATCACCGCCTCCAAACAGATCATCCACATGCTGGATGTTCATAAAGTCGGCAAAGACCGGATCGGTGGAAGAGAAACCATCCATACCTTCTTTGGGGAAGAGATTGTAATAATCCTTGCCGGCAGCATCGTCAATCACAAGGGAGAAATAGATGGTCATCCTGTCATACTCATCGGCGTTTCTGTCAATACGTATGGTGTCGAAACTGACCACGTTAGGCGTGTAAGGCATCTTGGTCTCAGCCACTGCCGTTTCCTCGAACTCGCTTGAACTCACCTCGAAACGCAGTTCGTCACCTTCACAAAGGATATAAGTTCCTTCGCAATACACGAAGGCGAGCTGCATTTCCTGAACAGGTGTATCAACATTGTAATAAATGACTTCTTGATAAACGATAGAGTCCCTTACTTGGAGCGACTCCTTGAAAACACCATTCACATAAAGATCCGCATGGACATCCTTCACGCGGAAATCCGATTCGACTTCATCAGTAAAGAACGAAGTCTTCTCCACATAGAGCCGAGCCGGCTCACCCACATGCTGGATGCCGTTCACCACCATCAACGGCTCTGGAGCGATTTCGGAGAATGGAATCTCCTTTTCACAAGCGGTCAACCCCGCCAATATGATAATCCCTAATAATAACTTAATATGCTTCATTATTCTACTTACTTATATATTCTTAAAATTACCACTTATATTGCCAACTAAGCGTCGGAATGATGGGGAAAATACATATCTGCCGCAAAGTCTTGACCCTTGTCGGTGTAGCTGTACCATTCTCGATTCTATATTCTCTCGGAAAAACGATGAACGGGTTGTTGTGGCAGAGCGTATTATAAATATTGATGCTGAAGATGCGTTCGCAATGTTTCTTCTGCTTGTGGAAGTTGGCCACCAAATCGAGACGCTGGTAGCTGTTGAAGCGGTAGTTGTTGCGGCTTTCCACGTGTTGCACGGTCGGTGGGTAATAGTAATCGTACCATTGACCATAGATTTCCGGTCCATGATAGTTTTGCAACGGCAGCGTGGCACAGTTGCCCGAGCTGTAAATCCAGGTGGCACCCACGTCGATACGGTCGTTGAACTCATACATCAGCACGATGTTCAGGTCGTGACGACGGTCGTATTTTGCGGGGAACACCTCGCCGAAGTTCAGTTCTTGTCCTGGACGGTCGAAGAGACGGTTGGCATGAGCCCAGGTATAGCCCACCCATCCGGTGAACTTGCCCACCTGTTTCTGGGCAAACAACTCGATGCCATACGACCATCCGTCGCCCATCACCACTTTGTCCTGCCAATCGGTCTGGTCAAGCGAGAAGAACGAAGCGCCGTCCTTATATTCCATCACGTTAGCCATCTTCTTGTAATAGCCTTCGATGGAAAACTCGAAGCCTTTCCAGTCGTAGAAAGCCCCAACGGCCACCTGATGAGCATTCATAGGAATCACCTTGCCTGTCACCGGCACCCAGAGGTCGGTAGGCAGGCTGATGGCGTTGCTTGAGAGCAGATGGATGTACTGACTCATGTAGGCATATCCAGCTTTTAACGAGAAGTTTTCCGTCAGCAAAGCCCTGGCACTCAAACGAGGCTGAAGGCTGTGGTAAGTCCTATGATCCACACTGAAGGTGGAGTAATGGAGGCCAGCATTCAGTTTGAAGAAGTTACTGATCTCCCAGTTGTCTTCCACGTACAAGTCTGTCTCCAAAGCCCTGATGTGAGCATCATTCGTCACGCTGTCGAAGGCAAAGTCCGTTTGTTGGTTCTCTGTCTCTTTCAGATGGATGGCCGTAGTAGTGGGACTATAAGTGTGGTATGTGAGGTTCGCACCAAATTTCACATCATGGTTTTCAAACGGCTTGTAGTCGAAGTCGGCTTTGACGCTATAGTCGTAGATGCCCGAATGCACGCCTAAGTCCATGCTCTCCGTGTAGCTCGACAGGTTGCTCATCGATTCGCTGGAGAATCCCGCTCCCATGTAATGACGGTATTGGGTGTAAGTTCCTGTGACATTCATGAACAAGCTTGGCTGGATCACGTGGTTCCAGCGCAAGGCTGCGATGCGGTTACCCCATTTCCAGTCAATGCCCAGCTTTTCCAAACTGCTCATGTAGCCATCATAACCATTGCCATACTCATCCTTGTATTTGATATTGGCATAAACCTTGTCGTCGCCTGAATAAATGCTGAGGAAGAGACGGTCCTTATCGGAAAATTTATGGTTGACTTTCAGGTTGAGGTCATAGAAATAATAGCCAGCCCAAGCGGTGTTTTTTCCTGTTCCCGATATGGCCTCTTGTTTCACCAGATAATTGGCCAAAGGAGCTGTGATCAAGTCGTAATAGGTACGACGAAACGAGAAGTTGAATGAGGTTTTCCCTTTGATGATAGGTCCCTCAATGTTGATTTTGGAAGCAATGAGGCCGATGCTGACGTTGCCATGATACTCATACATGTCGCCGTCTTTCATACGCACATCGACCACTGAAGAAAGGCGACCTCCGAAACGTGCCGGGAAGTTACCTTTGTATAAGGTGACATTCTTGATGGCATCGGCGTTGAAGGCCGAGAAGAAGCCCGCGGCGTGGTTCACATTGTAAAGCGGAACGCCATCAAGGAGTATTAGGTTCTCATCGGGACCGCCGCCACGGACGTACATGCCCGCAGAGCCTTCGGTGCCTGATTGCACACCCGGCAGCAGCTGCAAGGCCTTGATGACATCGGTCTCGCCAAACAGGGCGGGCACTTTTTTCAGCTGCATCACGGGCAGTTCGATGGTGCTCATCTGGGTGCCTTTCACGTTGCTCTCCATGGCACGCGCTGTCACGGTCACCTCGTTCAGTTGGTTCGACTGTGCCAAAGAGATGTTAATCACCGTGTCGTTTTTCAAAGCAAAACGGGCTTGATAAGGGTCATAACCCACAAATGAAACCCTGAAATCCACGGACCCCTCAGGCAACTTCAAAGTATAATACCCGTAGTTGTTGGTTACAGAGCCTTTCATGGTGGTGGCGTCATACACCGAGGCACCCAACAAGGTCTCCTGGCTCTTTCCATCGGTGACATAGCCGCTGATGGTGTGACTCTTTGAGGGACTTTGGGCCATCGCCACGGATATAAACAACGACAGCAGCCACAAAAAAAGAAAAGATTTTTTCATACTAACTCATTTTCGACGATTCATCAACGCAAAGACACGCATTAATAGTATGTATGGCATCTTTGAATTTCAAGGCTTACTAGAGGATATTTCATAAAAAAGTGGAAGCCTTTGGCAGGTTATTCAATATTCACTTGATACAAGGCTTGTCGGTGGTTATTCCCGGTAGGATAAAGGAAATACAGCACCCTATTATGGACCTTAAGCTGCTCCGCAAAGGGATAGCCACTGAGGTCAAGCACCGGTGTGGCGGTGCCTGTTGGCAAATCAATGCGCATCAAAGTACACAAACCGTCGTTGATAAAAAATGAATAAAACTCCTTCCTCGCCCGATCCACCATCATTGATTTCTTCCATCGTTTGTCAACCACCATGTCTCCTGTCCAATGCCTGCGCTCATGATAAACAAGCGGATAGCTTTCTACTGCCATGCCGACAGAGTCGAAGACGATGGTCTCGCGATCCGTGTAGGCGAACAGATAAAACTTGTTGTCTATACTGTAAATCGGGTTATAGATATAAAGCAGATGCGGGAAAAAGTTGATGGCATAAAAATAAAAGCTATCTACTTGGCCTCGGCTCGACCGCAACACGTCATCAAGCACAACCTCATCCACAATGTGATACAGCGGATACATCGTGTCGGCGGTTGGCGTCACGCAATAGTAATACTGCTCCAAGCCGTAAAAACCATACCGACCTGTGATGACCACCTTGTCGGAGGCCGCCACGATGGGTGCATAATCGTGGTAGAACTTCTCGATGGAAATCGGGGCATACAAAAACATATCTTTATTCCGTCCATCAGCTGTTTCGGTATAGCCCAACTGACAGGCATATTCGTCGCTGATCACGTGGATGAAGCCGTAGAAATCTCGGTAAAGGTTCTTATAAGAAGAAGAAATCGTCATAGCATGAAGCGTGTCCATCTCGAACGACAGGTGGAGCAGCTCGGTATTCCTTCGGCGATAGGCGATGAGATAGATTCCATCGTCACCAATCACATAGTCGAGCACACTCCTTACAGGGTTGTCGAAAGCGATGTGGGGAGCATTGCCGGTAATCTCCACCTCCAGCAGCTCATAATCTTTGGTTTTCATCTCGATTTTGAGCTCCTTCCCTATCAAGTCTTTTTCCCTAATGGTGTAAGTCGTTGGCTCATATACAATATGGGCGAAGCGGATTTTTTGCCCAATCGTCGGCTGTGACAAGGCAAAATGCCCGTTTTCATCGGTTATGGAAACGAGGAGCGAGTCATTCACATAAACGCTTACGTTTTCGATGGCACGACCTTTCTCGTTGAGGCAAACGCCTTGTAGATAGCGGTTTTCTTGGGCGATGGACCTAAAAGCAAACATCAACACCAAGAATGTCATAAAAGAGTAAAATCGGAAATTTTTCATAGCGATGTGATTTTCACCCGATTGATCACCCCTTGGATCCGACTGCTGTCGTAAAACACACTGTAGGCATAGCCGTCATTCACACGGAACATCCGAGGATAACTTCTTTTGCTGGCTTTGAATCCCATGCCTACGATACCTTCGGTGGGATGATAAAGGCCAAGATAATTGACGCCATCTTGGATGAACAAACCGTATGCATTCCCTGTGGCTTCATCTTTCAAAAACTCATTCTTGAAATAGTTCTCGCCCGAAGTGACCGTTAGCGGCCGCCGTGAATCGATTTCAAAATCCTTGTTGATTGTCACGATTTCTCGGTTGTCCACATCAACAAATTGGAGGTAATCATTAAACTGTAGCGGTACAATGCAATATTCTTTTTTCGCGGTGATGGCACAATACCAATGGATGTTGAAAAGCAGGCTACCGCTTTGCGCCAAGCTCAACAGATAACCGTCCCAGATGCCTTCGTTGATGAGGTCAATGCCACCTTCTTCGGCAACCACCTGATGGTATTCCGACACGATGGCCATCAACTGCGACTGGCACCCGATGTAACCAATCGTATCCAGAAAGCTGCATAAGGGGTGGGACTGTTTCTCGGGGTCATCTTTCAGGATGTACTCGTAATTCTGGCTCTTCCCATGGTCGTGTTTGAGCCAATAAATCCCCTTGTCGTGGATGGTGGTCTTGGTGATATAAGCCCCGTTGAATTCGCAGACAATACGAAGCAGCTTGTTGCTAAAGGCTTCTCTCGAAAACGGAGCTACCGACAATAGGCTGTCATGGTCATTCAGATAGACTTGCAAACAGCTGTCCTGACCCACGAGGATCATATTATGGAAACAATCGACATAAAGTCTTTCATAGAGTTTTTCGTAATCCGCCCGGGCTTTTTCGACACCTTCTAAATCCAAGACAACCACCGAAGAAGTCTTGGGTTTGTTTTCCAGCAAGTAGATGTGATCTCCGAGAAATGCCATGTCGGTAATATTTCGTCCCCGTTTCGACCGATAAAAGTCGCGACTGGCCGTCACGCCCACTTCTTGAAGATTGTAATCTTGCCTCCTCATCCTAAAGCTGATGTTGATAGAATCTTGTTCCAGCTGCTTTGGCATAAGACTTACAATGGTGTCTTGATAGCCAATACAAGAATAATAAAGATAGATTGTTTTTGAGCGGTCATAAATTGGAAGTTCATAATAGCCCTTGGCATTGGTGCTAGTGCCATATTGGGTATTGAGGACGCTGATGTTTACATTTTCAACCCCAAGGTTGCCGTGAACCATCGTTTTCGTCTGCGAGAAGAGCGGGACATTCAAAAGAAAAATGGAAAATGCCAGCACCAAGTAAAATCGAATGTTTTTCATAGCGAGCGGTTTGGGATTTCATCACTACAAAATTAAATTACGATTATTTTGTTTTTTATGGTCTTCTTTGGTGATATAGATTTTTATTGATAAAAATAATAGTATCTATGTGTAAATCAATATAATATATATTATCTTTGTATAGAATAATCTAAAAAGTATCAAAAAAAATTGCATCAAAACTATTGACAATTTTAAAAATGATTGTATTTTTGCAGCATTAACAAAAGAACCATTTTTATGAAAAAAGATTTGATAAGAATGTATGTAGCGAAGGTTTTCGTCTCGCCAATGAGATCATCGACCGTTGCGCTAAGATGTTGACATAGCATTCAAAACTGCTGAAACGGGATCTTTTCCTACCTTTTTCAGCAAATTTGAACGGTATTTCATCACCGTGTTTTGGCTTAATTCCAGGATTTCTGCTTCTTCTTTAATGCGGAATTCGAGGAAGTTAAGGATCAGTAGGTCGTATTCCTGCTCGCTCAAGTCGGGATAGGTGGTTTTCAGCCGCTCGTAGGCTTTGGGATAAGTGGCATTAAAGGCTTCGATAATGCGTTTGCGCTGGCTTCCTCGTGAAAGGACTTCCCTAACCTGCCGTTGGAGGTTCTCAAAAGTCTGGCGTTCAATGGCAGATTGCGCCTCGTTCAATTGTTGGTCAAAAGCCTGACGTTCTTGGTCGTACGCCATGCGTTGTTGATTGTTGGTTTTGCGCAACCGCAGCAGCACCCATCCCATCACCAAAAGTACCAACAAGGCTCCTGCACCGATAAGTAGGTACTGCTGGCGGGCATGCTTCCGCTCTTGGTTAAGGGAAAGGTCGTAGTTATCCGCCAAGAACAGCGCATATTCGTTGATTTTCGGCACGTCACCTTGAGCAATGGCGATGTCGAGCAGATACCTTGCTGCGCTCATCTTTTCATCTGTGTCAGTTAAAAACACCTGTTCCAGATAGACTTTAGCGGAATCGGTTTGTCCTTCAAAATAGAATTTCGTACCGATGGTCAGCCCATGTTCTGGGTTATCCATGGGATTAGCAATCAATGGGTTGTCAAAAAAGAAAACTATAGCCATCATTACGAGGAGGCACGATGCTACCCTTGAAAACAAAAGCCCTATGTTTCTCAACCGTTGATGCATCGCCCAAATCATTCTTTAATCTTTACCCTACTTAAAATGCCTTGGCCCCGTCCTGCATCGAAATAGACACTAAAGGCATACCCGCCGTGCACCTTGAAAGCCCTTGGATAGATGTGGGAGCAGGCCTTGTGAATGATGCCAACAGTGCCTTTTCCCGGGTTGTATAGCCCCAGGTAATTCATTCCATCCTTCACAAAAAGCCCGTAGGTCTTGCCCGTGAGCTCATCTGTGAGGAATTGGTTTTTAAAACAAGATTCTCCCGAAAGAATTTTCAACGGCCGTGGATCGGAGGTCTTGAAATCCTTATCGACTTCCACAATCTTTAACCCCTGCATGTCAATCAATTGCAACAAACCGTTGTATTTCAAGGCTGCCGTATGATACTCTTTGGCAACATTTTGACGGTACCAAAGAATTTGCAGATGGATATTCAATGTTTTGCTCAATCGTCTCAAGTCACCATCCCAGGTGCCTTGCCTCAGCTCATTGGCTCCAAGAGGAACAGCGTGGTTGTACATGGCAATAATCCCGTTCAAGTAGGCTTGGCAAATCTCAACAGCTTTCATGTTAATAAAACGACACAAAGGATGTGACTTCTTGTCTGGATCGTTAATGAGCACATACGAATAGGTTTGGGCTTGTCCGTGATACTCTTGGACGTGGTAGTCGTATTTATCATAGACCATGCTACGGAGTATGTAAGCACCATTGTATTCCAATACAAACCTTGCCACCTTGTCAAAAAAATCTTTCTTGGAGAAGGTCGTCAAAGGCAGAGCCTTTAGTTGATGGTCAAAAGACACTTGCAGGCAGCTGTCGCGATTCATCAGCAGGCAGTCGCCGAAGCAGTCGATGTACAACTCCTCATAAAGCTGTTGGAACGCTGTCTCGCTCAACTTGTTTCCTTCCAAGTCGAGCAAGCTTAGCACCGAACTTCGTTTACGGTTTTCCAGCACGAGAATCTGGTTCCCCGAGAAAGCCACATCAGCAATATAGCGGTTGCCTTGGGTCCGGTAAAAGTCCTGAGCACACAAGCTTCCAAACAGGCATAGCAATACCCCGATAATCATGTATCTTTTCATGGAAACAAAGATATTGAATAATACTTCAATAAAAGCGTCCCGAATGACCAACTACAGATTTATTCAGAGCATTATCATCATTAATCCATTGAATTACTGAAATTTCCCAATGGACGAAATATAGATTTTTACCGTCGCAAATACCGCACTTCGCCACCCAGTTCATACTCGATGGGGCCGTAATGCTTGGCGTAATAAAGCTCCGTGGGGAAGGTGTTGCGGGTGATGGCATCTTGGTCGGTGATCCTGAAGTGCAACACGTCGTTGTAAACCACCCCGTTCACCTCGTGACTGCGGAGCACCTCCATCGTACAATTGTATAGACGCTCGATCAGCCTTTCATCGCTGCATGTCGTGCAGGTAAAATGCTCTCCATCCACATTGACATCGAACTGAACATCATAGAAACACAGAGCGAAATGGGTGTTCCTTCCGTAATAATTGGTGACACTTAAATTACAAGCGCGACCCTCATAAAAGCTGACGCGACCATCTTGAAAGATGTTTTCACAGAGGTCTTCATCGGTTTTCACGAACATGAAATATGCGGCGCCTTCCACCATATCGGACTGAGGAGCCGAGAAGTCAAACTCCTGTGTGATGCCATTTTGGTCTTGAACGTAGAACGCCAACTTGTCCCTGTCCACAAACCATTCCTTGAAGCTGTCATCCACATAGTGGTATTCCGTTTTCACACACGAGGTGAGGGCCATCAGCAGCACGACGGCCATCCAAATCTTATTCTTCTTCATAAAGCAAATATTTTTCACCGTTCGACATATCAATGGCAATCACGCCCTTTTCATAATTGTAATAGAGCGTCTTGATATAGATGCCCTGCATGTCCTGCCCTTCGTTGGCAAACTCGAACACATCGTGATAGACATGGCCGTTGACCTCGAAGGACTCGTGTACCTTGAACTGGTCCGTGGGCTCCCCAATGAAAGGGATGGAGGCATACATGTGATGACAGCTCAGCTGGGCATACTTGTGCCGGGCTGGATAGTCATAATATACACTGTCAGCCATGTAGCCATTAGAGAAACGGATGTCGATGTCGAACAGCGGATAGTCGGGCTTGCAGGTAGTGATGTCGATTTCATAGTCGAAATACACCGTTGGCGAGGGTTTGTATTTTTCCATGTAATCGTCAAAACCCCAAACATTGTTGCCTTGTGACTTCACCCGGTAGCGCATCACCTTAAAAGGAATGACTACCCGATCGCTTTCATGTTGGAGATAAAAGGTCTGGCCGTCCTCGTAAGGCACAGTGGGAAGATACTCTTCGGGAATGGTTCCCAAATCGATGTACTCGGGCGCTTTGTTCGGGCATCCCGTGAAGCCGATGACCGCTACAAAGGCCGTCAACAAAAACAAGATTCTTTTCATGGTTCGATGATTTTAAATTTCATATTGCAAAAGTACAACAGATAAACCTTATTTGTTATGGGTTTCGTATTCATTACAAGATATTTTACCAATAACTATATGTTATTTAATTATTTGACATGTTGTCATTACAACTTTTTAGAAATAGACCCTTAACGGTAGAACGATGCTTCCTGGATGATAACTACGTGAATTGTAAAGCAGAAAAACTTGTAATCAAAAAACCTAATTCATTGATAATCAGAACCAATATTTTGGAATCGTTTGTAACTGCCTCTAACAAGTGTATTTTGTTTGAAAAGAGTTCCTAATTTTGCAAACAAGAAACAGATTAACATGGTTAGGTCATTGTTTTTCTTCGGCTTCGTCATCCTCCTGCTCCCCTCCTGCACCTTCCGCTCGAAGGCCAAGACGGAGCGTATGGAGGCCGTGGTGAACGAAGTGCGCGACCGTTACCGTGCCGACGAGGACATCAGCAACGACGACCAGATCTTCGAGGCGTACGACTATTTCCTTCACGCCAAGGATTACCAGAACGCCGCTCCCGCCGCCCTTTACAGCGGTCGGGTACGCCAAGCCAAAAAAGAATACGAAGCCGCCATGAACTGTTATCAAGAGGCTGACCGTTATGGTCGCTTGACGGGCGACTCGGTCAGCGCCGCCTTCGCCCAATATTACATAGGCGACCTCCTTAACAACAGCGGCCATGAAGACGAGGCCATGGTCAACTACAAAGCGGCTGCCGAGCTGTGGGGCGACAGCCTCTCCCGCAAGGCCAAGTGCCTCAACGCCGTCGCCATGATGAACATCGTCATCGATGCGTATGACAGCGCTTTTGTATATCTGGAACAGGCCTTAAAGCTCGCCCAAATCTCCAATGACCCCGTCACGGAAGCCTCCGTTTGGAACAACTACTCCGTGGCATACCAGCTCACCGACGACTTCGACGCGGCTAAAGACTGTCTTCGGAAAGCCTTGCCTTTGGTGGATGTCAAGCGCCGACCCATCGCCCTGATGAACCTCGCCAAAGTGTATCTTGCCTTGGACGAACGCGACTCCCTCGAATACTATAAAACAGCGGTGCTCAACGCTATGGAACTGACGGAATGCCGTCCCGAGACCATGGCCGCCGTCTATGCCTTCCTGATCAAAGAAGCCTTGGCCAACGGTGATTATGCCACTGCGTTCGACCTGGAGAAAAAACACGAAGAAGTCGCCCTCGACATCCTCTCCGACCAAACCCAAAGCTCCGTGCTCGAAATCCAAAAGAAATACGACTTCGAGGCCCAAGCCAACCAGCACAACCGTCAGATGCTCTCGCGACAACGGCTCATCATCGTGCTCATCGTCATCTTAATGATGGCCTTGGTCATCATCACTGGATTGATCTTCAATGCCTTGAAAAAGAAACGTATCGAAGCCGAAATCAATGCCAACCTGCTGGAACTCAAGAAACGCAACGAGCAGCAACAACGAGAACAGAGCGACCTCCAAACCCAAATGGAGACCCTCCAAAAACAAACTGGCGATCGACTCAAAGACGAATACCTTCAGAAGTGCCATATCATCCGTTGCTTTGAAGTGTATTCACATGACCGTAACAACCCCATGGGGTTCAAGGACTTGGAAAAAGCCCTGTTCGAAGGCGAGGACCATTGGACAGGATTCGAACAAGCCTTCGAGGGCGTGCATCCCGGGTTCATCAACTCCGTCAAGACAAACTATCCAGACCTCACGGAATCGGAGTTCCGTTATTGCCTGCTCTCACACTTCAAACTCAGCCGACAAGAATACGCCAACGCCCTTGGATGTAGCGTCTATAACATCGACAAAATCAGGGCAAGCCTCAACAATAAATTAAGAATTAAGAATTTAGAATTATGAGAGGGACCATAAAGACTTTCTTCTTACTGATTATCATTATCTTGGGCACCAACTCATGCA
>CAMIWN010000053.1:0-17825 GCA_946402445.1 uncultured Bacteroidales bacterium | reverse complement strand
TCGATGAGGATCTCCTGCATCTCGCCCGTGTTGGGGTTCTTCCACATATAACGCAGACGCACGCCCGACTCCACTTTGTTCACATTCTGGCCGCCAGCACCCGACGAGCGGAAAGTGTCCCATTTGATTTCGCCTTCATTGATTTCCACGTCGAATTCTTCAGCTTCAGGCAACACAGCCACCGAGGCGGCGGAAGTGTGGATGCGCCCTTGTGTTTCAGTCTTCGGAACACGTTGTACACGGTGCACGCCCGACTCGAACTTGAGGATGCCGTAGCAACCATTGCCTGTCACAGTGAAGTCGATTTCCTTGTATCCGCCGCTGGCGCCTTCGCTGACCGAGGTCACTTCTACTTTCCAGCCTTTAGCTTCACAAAATTTGCTGTACATACGGAACAGGTCACCAGCAAAGAGGCAGGCCTCGTCGCCACCCGTACCCGCACGGATTTCCATGATAGCGTTTTTACTGTCCTGTGGGTCTTTGGGAATCATCATCACGCGGATGTCTTGCTCCAACTGCTCGATGCGCGTTTGGGCGGTGTCCAACTCCTCTTGGGCCATCTTGCGCATCTCCTCGTCCTTCTCCGTAGCCAGGATCTCCTTGGCTTCTTCGACATTGCCTTTCAAGGTCTTGTATTCCTTGAAGGCCATGACGATAGGCTCCAAGTCCTTATAGTCCTTGTTGAGCTTCACGAATCGTTTCATGTCAGCGGCCACAGCAGGGTCAGCGAGCTGTTCGCCCATCTCCTCCCAGCGGTGCTTTATCGTTTCGAGTTTTGAGGTGATGTCCATGGTATGGAAAGAGGTTATTCTTTTTTCTCTTTCAGTTTGAAAACGGATTCAACGCGCTCTCCGTTGCTGGCTTTGGTGACATAGATGTCTACATCCATAGTTTCTGGGTCGGTGACAGCCATAATGTTATAGGTTTCACCCGCCACTGCATCAAAAGTAATCAAATAATGCTTGTGTGGATTGTTCGATTCGGCAATGCTGCCAGCGATGGCACCACCGATGGCGCCTCCCAGAACGCCACCTACAGCTGCCGCACCCGCCTGATTGTCGTTCCATTGTTGGAAATGCCTTATTTCAACAGTATGTGTTCCAGGTAGAATATCGCAATGTTTAGGATATCCTTTGAAATAGTTTCCCACAGAAATGGAATCGACTTGGATAAGTAGGGCACTCTCCTGGGTCTTTCTTTTTTTGATGGTCAGTTTGTTAGTGCCTTGATTGATAGTTGCTAGTGAGGCCTTTTCTTGTCTGGCACCGACATAGGCTTTTGTCGTACCGCAGGAATAAAAAGCCATAGTGCAGGCAATGCAAATGAGATAAAGTAACTTTTTCATATTCAGAAATGATATAAAGTTTCGTTGATGATTAGTATTCAAATGTTCCAAACTCACTCTTAATTGTCAATCTCTTTTGTTCTGATGCCTCCACATGGCCAATAATCTGGCTATCGATATTGAACTCCTTGGCGATGGCAATCATCTCATTGGCGGCTTTTTCGTTGGTGTAGATTTCAAGACGGGAACCCATATTGAAGACCTTGTACATTTCGTGCCAGTCGGTGCCCGAGGCGGCTTGGATCATCTTGAACAAGGGCGGCAAGGCCAGCATATTGTCCTTCACAATGTGCAGCTTGTCAACGAAATGCAGCACTTTGGTTTGTGCGCCGCCGCTGCAATGGATGATGCCGTGGATTTGCTTGCGGAACTCCTTCAGTATCGGTATCATCAGCGGGGCGTAGGTGCGGGTGGGCGAGAGGATGAGCTTACCCACGTCCACGCCTGGGACCTCGGTCGGGTCGGTCAATTTATGCGGACCGGAATAGACCAAGTCTTCAGGGATGCTGTGGTCATAGCTCTCATCGTATTTCTCGGCCAGATAATGGTTCAGCATGTCATGGCGGGCTGAGGTGAGACCGTTGCTGCCCATGCCACCGTTGTAGCTGTCCTCGTAGGTGGCTTGTCCGTAGGAGGCAAAGGCCACAATGACATCGCCGGGCTGAAGGTTGTTCTCAATCACTTCGTCGCGTTTGATACGTGTCGTCACGGTGCTATCGACGATGACGGTGCGCACCAAGTCGCCCACGTCGGCGGTCTCGCCGCCGGTGAGGTAGATGCCGATGCCGAGTTTGCGCAGTTTCTCCAGGAAGTGCTCCGTGCCGTTAATCAAGGCGGAAATCACCTCGCCGGGAATCAGGCTCTTGTTGCGCCCGATGGTGGAGGAGAGCAGCATGTTGTCGGTCGCGCCCACGCAGATGAGGTCGTCGGTGTTCATCACCACGGCGTCTTGTGCCACGCCTTCCCACACACTCATGTCACCCGTTTCTTTCCAATAGAGGTAGGCGAGCGAAGACTTGGTTCCCGCACCGTCAGCATGCATGATGTTGCAGTATTCGGGATCACCGCCAAGGATGTCGGGGATGATTTTGCAGAAAGCATTGGGATAGAGCCCCTTGTCGAGGTTCTTGATGGCATTGTGGATGTCTTCCTTTTCGGCGGAGACGCCGCGTTGGCTATAACGTTGGTTATCCATTATTTAAAAATGAGTTTTCTTTCTTTGGTGTCGAATTCAAAGTTGCCTGCTTCTTTCAAGGTCTTTTGTCCAATGACCCAGTTTTCAACCATCTTCTTGACGACTTTCACTTGCACGTCTCTGAGGGTCTTGTTGGCGATACGAATCTCTTTGATGACCACGATGGCATTGTTGGCTACCGAACCTGTTCCAAGGACGTTCTCGGTGTCGCCTACAAAGCTCTCGCGGTTGATGCGTCCTTCGCTCAAGAGCTTGAGCGCTGTCTTTTCTGACATGCTGAAGTCTGCGTTTTGACTGTACGTGAATAACTCCTTATAGCCGTCCACATGGGCATCGAAGGTGAAGTATCCACGTTGGTCGGTGGCGAAAGTCAGCCAGTTGACTTCGGTGGGATTGATGGCGATATTGACGCTATCGTTGACTCCAATCTCAGTGCGAGGTACGAAGTCTTTCGAGAGAATCCTAAACTCGGTGCGGCGGTTCATCTGATGAGCGGCTTCTCTTACCTCATTGTTGGGTAACTTGTTTATGAAGTCCTCTGTGAGTTGAGTGCCTGCCTTGAAGTTATAGCCTTTCACGGTCATGTCTTTCTGGATGGTACGTGGCACACGCTCGCCATATCCTTTGGCGGTCAAACGCAACGGGTCGATGCCACGGATGATGAGATAGTCAACGACACTTTGGGCGCGTTTTTGCGACAGGATGTCATTGTGCTCGTCGGTGTCACGGGCATCGGTGTGTGAAGCTAACTCGATGGTGATGGTCGGGTTAATTTGCAGGGTCTCGATTAAGCCTTGCAGTGAGTCCTCAAACTGTGGTTTAAGATCCCATTTGCCCAAGTCATAAAGGATGTCAGGCAGCATGATGGGCTCTTCCGGGATGGGTTTGAGTTCGTATTCTTTCTCGAAGTCTTTGCTGAATTCAAGTCCCACGGTGGTCTCGGTGGCATTGAGGGTGAAATAGTTCTCTTTGTCGATGGTGATCTCGTAGGTAGTATTTTTGTTGACTTGTGACTCGCTGAAGTTGAAATAGCCTTTGTCGTTGGTACGGGTACTCATCACGGAGCCATCGGAACCCACGAAGCGCACAGTGGCGTTCGAGACAAACTGCATGGTGTTCTCGTCTTTGACAGTACCAGAGAAGGTGAATTTGATTTGAGGTTCCTCAAAATAGTAGATGTTGTCATCACCTCGGTTGTTGCCGCGGTTTGACGACATGAAACCTTTCTCTTGGGTGGGGTGGAAGCAGATGGCGAAGTCATCGCTGGTGGAATTCATGGGGTATTTAAGGTTGACGGCCTGGCCCCAATTGCCGGCGGTGTCGATGGTGCTGACAAAGATGTCGAGTCCGCCCATGCCGCCATGGCCATTGGAGGAGAAATACAGGGTAGTGTCGTTACGCAGGAAGGGGAACACCTCGTCGCCTGCTGTGTTGATGTTCTCACCAAGATTGAAAGGTCGTCCGAAGGGCTCGTTAGTGCTTTTGCGGGTGGATACCCAGATGTCTTTGCCTCCAAAGCCGCCATTGCGTTCAGCGGAGAAGTAAAGAATCAGCTCATCGCCTGAGACAGTGGGGTGTCCTACGATGTCAAGGGTGTCCACGGTGACGATTTCCACTGGTCTTGGAGAGGAGAATGACCCGCCTGATTTGGATGCTACCATGATTTTGCATCCGTTCTTGCGGTGCTCACCAGCTTCGCAACGGGTGAAATAGAGCTTGTTGTATGAGCTGTTCATGAAAGGGCTGCCATCGCTGTCGTTGCTGTTGATATTCTCACCCTTGTCGGCAAGCACAGGAGAGCTCCATTCACCTTTACGGTCTTGTTTGGCGGTCCAGAAGTCGCTAAACTCCTGCCCAGTGATGCCTTCTTTTTCGCCACCGGTGGCTCCAGCACGGGAAGAGGTGAAGATGATTTCGTTGTAATTGTTACTGGTCCAGGTGGCGCCGTAGTCCGAGTTTTTGGAGTTGATTTTTTTCATCTCCGTGATCTCGTATTTGGATGGGTTCTCAATCCAGGTTTGAATCAAGTTAGTGGTCTCAATGCCTAGAGGGCCTCGTGGGTCATCAGGAACCATTTTGGTGTAAGTCTCATAGCATTCGAGGGCATCCTTGAATTTTTCGTTGCTTTTATACGTTTCTGCCAGATAGAGATAGACTTCGGGATGAGTGTTCGTGAAATCGGTCTTGATAACCCTTTTGTAATAGGGTTCAGCTCGTTTGTATAAGCCGACAAGACGGTAACACTCACCCATTTGGAAGCTGATACGGGCACGCTCGCTCTTGTTGCGTTTGCTTTTCTTATAGGCTTTTTTGTAACGGTCAACAGCTTCCATATATTGCTTTCTGCCAAAGGCAAGGTCAGCGTTTTTGGCTGGGTTTCTGCGTTGGGCATACAGGTCAGTTTCTACGCAGAGACAGAGGATTGAAAGCAGGATGAGAATATATCTTTTCATGGTCATGTAATATTCAAAATAGTTCCGCAAATATACGAAAAAAAAAGAATCCCGCAATTACAACGGGATTCTTTCAGTGTTCTTATGTTAAGAAAAGTTATTTCTTCTTGCTGTTCTCTGATGCTTCAGCGATTTTTTGGTCTTGCTTGTCACCTTTGATCAGGTTGTAAGCAATCGGTGAGGACAGGAACACAGAGGAGAAGGTACCGGCGAGGATACCGACGAGCAAAGCGAAGATGAAACCACGGATGGTGTCGCCGCCGAAGAAGAAGATGGCGAGCAACACGACGAAGGTGGAACCTGAGGTGTTGAACGAACGGGTCAACGTGCTGTTGACGGCGTTGTTGATGTTATCTCTCCAGGTAGCCTTCGGGTGATTGGTGGTGTTCTCACGCACACGGTCGAAGATAACCACGGTGGCGTTGATGGAGTAACCGATGATGGTCAACACAGCGGCGATGAAGGCTTGGTCAACTTCCATGGTGAAAGGAAGGATGTTGAAGAACAACGAGTACATACCGAGCATGATAATCGTATCGTGTGTCAACGCTGCGAGAGCGGAGAGACCATATTGCCATTTACGGAAACGAATAGCGATGTAAGCGAACATCAGGACGAGTGAGACGATAATAGCCCAGATGGACTTACGGGTCACGTCGCTGGCAATGGTGGCACCCACCTTCTGTGTGCTCAGCACACCGATGGTCTCGTCTTCCGAAGAGAATTGATCTGCTGTGAGGTTCTGGCTGTAGAGGCCTTTCAAACCACCATAGAGGATACCTTGGATTTCGGTATCGACATCCGGGTTGTTGTCATCGATCTTGTACTTGGTGGTGATCTTCACCTGACCGTTAGGACCGTAGGTCTTCACTTCGGGAGTCTCCCAGCCGGCGACATTGACATTCGACAAAGCTTCACGTACTTGGTCAACTTTCACATCTTGGTCGAAACGCACGATGTAGTTACGACCACCCTTGAAATCGATACCCAGGTTCAGACCCTTGATAGCCAAAGAACCGACGCTGATGACGATCATCACGAGGGCGATGATGTAAGCGGTCTTGCGGAAAGCGATGAAGTCGAAGTGAGTGTTCTTCAGGAAGTTCTCGGTGAGTTTGGTGGTGAAGGAGATCTCCTTGTTCTTGTCGAGCATTCTCGTGAAGATGAGACGGCTGATGAAGATAGAGGTGAACAAGGAGGTGAGGATACCGATGCAGAGGGTGACAGCGAAGCTGTGGACAGGGCCAGTACCGAGGATGATCAGCACGATACCTGTGATTAAGGTGGTGACGTTACCGTCGATGATGGCGGAGTAAGCGTTCTTGTAACCAGCGTCAATGGCAGCGCGGAGGGCTTTGCCGTCGCGGAGCTCTTCCTTGATACGCTCGAAGATAATCACGTTGGAGTCCACAGCCATACCTAAGGTTAACACAATACCAGCGATACCAGGCAAGGTCAGCACGGAGCCGAGGCAAGCCAGCACACCAAACAGGAAGAATACGTTGACGATCAAAGCGATATCGGCAACGAGACCTGCTTTCTTGTAGAAGAAGATCATGTAAACCAGCACCAGGATGAAGGCGAATACCATGGACCACATACCTTTCTGGACGGATTCCTTACCGAGTGAAGGACCAACGACCTGCTCTTCAAGGATACGGGCAGGGGCGGGGAGCTTACCGGCTTTCAGGATGTTGGCCAAGTCTTGTGCTTCTTCGATGGTCATGCCGCCACCGGAGATTTGAGAACGGCCACCGCCGATTTCTCCGTTGACCACAGGATAGCTGTAAACGTAGTTGTCGAGGACGATGGCGATTTGCTTGCCCACGTTCTCACCGGTGAGACGTTTCCAAGCCTTGGCGCCTTCAGCATTCATCTGAATGTCCACTTCCACTTCGTTTCTTTGACCGTAGTCTTGACGGGCGTCGGTGATGACTTCGCCGCCGAGGGCGCACTTGTTGTCGCGTGACATCTTCAAGGCAACGAGTTCCAGGAACTCAGCCTCGCCGCCGTAGCTTTCAGGCTTCACGGTCCAAGCGAGTTTCATGTTGCGCGGGAAGAGGTTGGCGGTCTCAGCCAGCATGCGGTTGATGTTGGCGGTGTCTTTCACCTGGGCTATACCAACGCGGGCTGTCTGGGCAGGTCCATTCTGTGTGTAGCTGGGCTGCAGCAGGGCGTACAGAGGGTTCTTGGCTCTGTAATTAGCTAAGGCCTCTTCTTCGTTGAGTTCTTCCTTGTTGCTGTCTTCAGCCAAATCGTTCAGCAGACCGTCTTCAGCCTTGGTGGTGTCGGCTTCGGCAACTGCTTCAGCAACAGCTTCGGTCTCGGCTTCAGGAGTGGTTTCGCTCTCTTCAACGGCAGTTTCGTTTTCAGCCAGTTCGGTCGTGGCTTGATTCTTCTCAGCCAGTTTGGTGTTGGCTTGGTCAAAATACTGGTAAACCTCACTGAAGTTGTAGGTCTCCCAGAACTCGAGCTGAGCAGTTCCTTGGAGGAGTTTACGGACACGTTGCGGATCCTTGATACCAGGAAGCTCAACCAAGATACGTCCGCTGCCTTCCAGCTTCTGGATGTTGGGCTGTGCCACACCAAAACGGTCGATACGGGTTCTCAAGATCTGATAGGAACGGTCGATGGCGCCATCGCTTTCTTCCTTCAACACTTTCAACACCTCGTTGTTGGTGGAGTTGACAGTGATGCCTTTGTCTTTGAACTCAAACAGGAAAATCGAGGCGAGTTTAGCATTAGGATCAACTTCTTCGAAAGCCTGGCCAAACAGGGTGACGAAGTCGCCTTCGCTCTTTTCCTGACGTTCCGTAGCCAATTCCATGGCTTTCATAAAAGTAGGATCGTTGGCGTTGGCTCCAGCCAGTGCCTTGACGATGTCCTTAACCGAGACTTCCAGGGTGACGTTCATACCGCCCTTTAAGTCCAAACCTAAGTTGATTTCTCTTTCTTTCGCATCACGATAAGTGTACTTCTTCACTAACAGATTGTACACATTGACGTTGCTGACGGAGTCCAAATAGTAGTTTTCCTTGGCCTCGTCGCCCTGGGCGTACTTGGCAGCTTTCTTCTCTACCGACTTGGTCACAAGTGTGAAGGAAAGCTGGTACAAGAAGATAAGCCCGAATACGATGGCTAACGCCTTGATTGCTCCTTTGTTTTGCATTGTAAATTTGTTTTAATTATTTGACTTTTAATATTTTAGATATTACTTTTTTCTCTTTTGCATAGATTAGAGCCTGCAAAATTACTTTTTTTTGTTCGATTACACAAATTGTTTTTAATATTTTAACCATTTGAAAATTTCCTTGTACGTAAGTTTCTTCCCGTACATGAGGATTCCGGTTCTGTAAATCTTCGCTGCAACCCATGTCATAGCTACAAAAGTGGCCAATAATAACAGGGCTGAAACGATAACTTGCCAGATGGGTACACCAAAGGGGATGCGGACCATCATCACCACGGGAGAGGTGAATGGTATCATCGACAACCAAAGTGCCAGGGGACCGTCTGGGTTGTTGACGACATAAATGGCCGATAACATGGAGATGATGAGCGGCACCGTAACCGGTAGCGTGAATTGCTGTGAGTCGGTGTTGTCCTCCACAATGGCGCCAATAGCAGCGAACAAGGTGGCATATAGAAGGTAGCCTAAAAGGAAGAAAATCATGAAACCGAGGATGATGGCTCCGAAGTCAATGGATTTCACGATGTTCAAGATGTTTTGGACTGACTCGTTGTCCATGATGTTATTGCTGTTGATTTCCTGGGTCATGACGGTGCCGGCGCTGATGGCTTCGGGGTTGCTGATTCCCAATGCGGCGGAGAAGCCGAGGTAGATGGCTCCGGTTAGCAGGATCCACATCAAAAACTGGGTCAAGGCTACTAAAGAGACACCGATAATCTTTCCCATCATCAGCTGGAAAGGCTTCACACTGCTGACAATAACCTCGATGATGCGGCTGCTTTTTTCTTCGGACACGCCTTGCATCACCTGGCCACCAAACATCATGATAAATACGTATATGAGGATGGAAAGGATCATTCCGATGATGAATTGTATCTCGGAGAAGGTCTCCTTTTCGCCACCTTCCTCGTCCATTCGAATGACCGTGAGGCTGACATCGGTTTTGATTTTCTCCAGGATGTCGGGGTCCACGCCTGAGGCTAGTAGTTTTTGCACCTGAATCTCATTTTTCATCACATCCTTGATGTGGCTCTCCACATTCATAGGCACTTGCTTCATGCTGTAAACCACTGCACTTGAGGGGATGTTGAGCTGGGTCTCAGGGATATAGAGGGCAATATCGAATAATCCGTCTTGCACCAGTTTTTTGGTGGAGTCGATGCTGATATCGTCAAGGCGTATGAAAGTTTCGTTTTCCGTGTTGGTGAACTGTCGCTCATACCAGTGGCTCTGGTCCACCACGGCGATGGTTTTTTTCTCATCGCCTCCATGGAGGGCCAGTAGGATAGGAATGATGTAAATGGCCGCCATGAGCAAGGGGCCTAAGAATGTCATGATGATGAAACTGCGCTTCTTGACACGGGTGAGATATTCCCTTTTGATGATGAGGCCGATCTTGTTCATGATTTTGCGTTTTTGGATTGAACTTCTTGAATAAAGATGTCGTTCATCGAAGGAAGCACCTCCTGGTAGGATAACAAAGTGCCCATCTCCATGATTTTCATGAGCAATTCCTTTGGGGAATCATCGACTAAGGTGATTTTAAGACCGCCTTGGATTTCGTCTTCTTCGATTTTCAGGTTGAAGTCATCGGTGAGAGCCATGATACGGCTGGTGTCGTCGGCAAGGACAGTGATCTCATGGGTGGAGGTGTGGTGTTGTCTCCGGATGTCGGCGACTTTCCCTTCCAGTATTTTTTCACCTTTATTAATTAATGAGATGCTGTCGCACAATTCCTCCACCGAACTCATGTTGTGTGTCGAAAGAAGGATGGTGGCTCCTTTGTTGCGCAGCTCGAGAATGGATTCCTTCAACAGGTTGGCGTTGATGGGGTCGAAGCCAGAGAAGGGCTCGTCGAAGATGAGGATGTCGGGTTCATGAACCACGGTGGTGATGAACTGGATTTTCTGTTGCATGCCTTTGGATAGCTCTTCCACGGTTTTGTTCCACCATTCATTGATTTGGAATCGCTCGAACCATTGTCTCAGCCGTTTTTCGGCTTCTGTTTTTGAGACTCCTTTAAGTTGGGCTAAATATACAGCTTGTTCGCCCACTTTCATCTTTTTGTACAGGCCGCGTTCTTCAGGAAGGTATCCTATGCGTTCGATGTGTTTGGGGCAGAGGGGTATGCCGTCAATCAGCACTTGTCCAGTGTCGGGACCGGTGATTTGGTTGAGGATGCGGATAAGGGTGGTCTTGCCCGCGCCGTTGGGTCCCAGCAGTCCGTAGATGCTTTGTTCAGGTACGTTGAGGCTGATGTCGTTTAGCGCAAGATGGTCGGCGTAGCGTTTCGATACATGGTTGACTTCGATTTTCATAGTCGGGACGTGGGCTTAGCTGAAATAGTCGCGTACTCGTTTGAAGAACGACCGGTCGTCGTCAGTGGGGTTGGGTTTGAAGTTGCTGGACTGGCTAAGGTTTTGCAAGATTTTCTCTTCTTCTTTGGAGACTTTAGTCGGGATCCATACGTTGACGTTGACCAGTAGGTCACCTGTTCCGTAGCCATTCACGTTGGGGAGGCCTTTGCCTCTGAGGCGCAGCACTTTGCCGCTTTGTGTACCGGGGGTGATTTTGATTCTGACTTTGCCGCTGACGGTAGGCACCTCCGCGTCAGTGCCTAAGATGGCGTCTGTTACGGAGATGAATAGGTTGTAGATGAGGTTGCTTCCGTCGCGCTCGAAGTTCGGATCCTGTTCTTCTTCGATCAGTACCAGCAGGTCGCCGTTGATGCCGTTGTGTGGTCCGGCTCCGCCTTTGCCGCGCAGGGTGAGTTGCATGCCTTCACCCACGCCGGCTGGGATGTCGATCTCGATGATTTCCTCGCCTTTGACGATTCCTTCGCCATGGCAATGGGTGCATTTGTTCTTAATCACCTTGCCGGTGCCTCCGCAGGCAGGACATGTCGTGGCGGTCTGCATCTGTCCGAATAGCGAGTTGACCGTGCGGTACACTTGTCCACGACCTTTGCAGGTGGGGCAGGACTCCGTCTCACCGTTCTCAGATCCGGAACCATGGCAGTGTTCGCATGGCACGTATTTGTTGACTTTGATTTTTTTCTTGACTCCTTTTTCAATCTCTTGAAGGTTGAGTTTGACTTTGACACGGATGTTCGAGCCCCGTTGACGTGTGCCGCCTCCGGAACGCGATCCACCTCCGAATCCGCCGCTGAAGAAACTGCCTAAGCCAAAATCGGCGAAAAGGTCACCGAATTGGCTAAAGATGTCATCCATTGACATGCCTTGGCCACTGTATCCGCCACTGCCACTCATGCCAGCAAAGCCGAACTGGTCATAGCGGGCACGTTTGTCAGGGTTGCTCAACACCTCGTATGCCTCAGCTGCCTCTTTAAACTTTTCCTCGGCCTCTTTGTTGCCGGGGTTGCGGTCAGGATGGTATTGCAACGCCAATTTCCGGTAGGCCTTCTTCAGTTCCTCCGGAGTGGCATTTTTGTTGACACCCAATACCTCGTAATAATCTCTTTTGTCTGCCATATCATTCACCTTTCACCTTTCAATTTCCCACCACCACTCGAGCGAAACGAATCACGGTTCCGTTGAGTTTGTAGCCTTTTTGAATCACATCGATCACCTTACCCTTCTTTGACTCGTCGGGAGCGGGAATCATGGTCAGGGCTTCGTGTTCGTCTGTGTTGAAGTCGCTGTCAATGGCAACGATTTCTTCCAAGCCTTTCTTTTGGAGTGTGGATTTCAGTTTGTTATAAATCAACGTCACGCCTTGGAGGTCGGCTTCGTTGCCGTTTTTCTCCATGTTCTGAAGAGCGCGCTCGAAGTCATCGAGCACCGGGAGCAGGTCTTTGATGACTGCTGACGAGGCAGTGGCCGACATCTCGAGCTTTTCTTTGGCAGTGCGTTTGCGATAATTGTCGAATTCTGAGTAGAGACGGAGGTAAGTGTTGTTCAGTTCCGCGTATTTTTCCTTCGCTTCTTCCAAGGCCTTTGCTTGCGCGCGTCTGCCTTTATGACGCTTGCCAGCGTTTTCTTCCTCTGACGGTTTTACATGTTCGTCGTTGGGGTTTTCGTTTTTTGTCTCTTGCTGGGGTTGATTCACTGGTTCATCTTCCTGAATCTCAATGTCTTTCTTTTCTTCCATAATATTTTTAAAATTAAATGATGAGATGACATCATCAAACTGTTTGCCAATAAGATGATGTTGACAAAATGGCAGTGGGTAGGAGGGGTGTCAGATGCGCTCGATATGGGCACCGAGGCTGTTGAGTCGCAAGTCGATATATTGGTAACCTCGGTCAATCTGATCGATGTTGTCGATGATGCTCACGCCGTTGGCTGACATAGCTGCGATGAGAAGGGCCACGCCGGCGCGGATGTCGGGTGAGCTCATGCGGATGCCACGCAGGGCATGATGATGGTCGAGTCCGATGACGTTGGCACGGTGCGGGTCGCAGAGGATGATTTGAGCTCCCATGTCAATGAGTTTGTCAACGAAGAAGAGACGGCTCTCAAACATCTTTTGGTGGATGAGGACGGTGCCTTTGGCTTGCGTGGCCACGACCAGGATGATGCTGATCAAGTCGGGGGTGAACCCGGGCCAGGGCGCGTCAGCAATGGTGAGGATGGAACCATCCATGAAGGTCTCCACCTCGTAATGGTCCTGGGCAGGGATCAAGATGTCATCGTTGTGGTATTCCATCTTGACACCGACACGGCGGAACATCTCGGGAATGATGCCGAGTTGTTTGATGCCAGCATCCTTGATGGTGAGTTCAGACCCTGTCATGGCAGCCATGCCGATAAACGACCCTACTTCGATCATATCAGCGAGCAAGCGGTGACGTGTTCCGCTCAATTTGCTCACACCTTGTATTTTAAGGAGGTTGGATCCCACTCCTTCGATGTGGGCACCCATACGGTTCAGCATCTCGCACAGTTGGACGAGATAGGGTTCGCAGGCGGCATTGAAGATGGTGGTCTCGCCCTCGGCCATCACAGCAGCCATGACGATGTTGGCGGTTCCGGTGACTGAGGCTTCATCAAGCAGCATATAACAACCGTGAAGCCCTTGAGGGGCATTCGCTTTCTGTATGGGTCCGTCGTTGCTGAAGATGGCACCGAGTTTCTGTAGGCCAATCACATGAGTGTCCAGTCTCCTTCGCCCGATTTTGTCACCACCGGGTTTGGGCATGTAGGCAGTGCCGAAGCGTGCCAACAGCGGGCCGAGCATCATGACACTGCCTCGTAGTCTGGAGGCTTTTTGAATGAATTCCGGAGTCTGAAAATAATCAAAGTCAATCGTCTTGGCCTGAAGCGTCGCTTTGTCAGGCGTGTTTCGGATGACTTTCACCCCCATGCCTCTTAGTAAATCGATGAGGTTGTTGATATCCAGAATGTTAGGAAGATTTTCTATGGTGACTTCCTCTTCGGTCAGCAGGGTGGCGCATAGAATCTGCATGGCCTCGTTCTTGGCGCCTTGGGGCACAATCTCTCCTTTGAGTTTGCGGCCACCTTCAATCCGGAATGATCCCATGGCTTAAAGCAGTTGTTTCCTTTTTTTGTAGTTCGGGTTGTTGGGGTTGTTCATGTCGGCCTTGAGATTCGACTGTTTCTTTTTCTTTTTCTTGCTTGTAGCCATGGCACTTTTTTGTGCCAGCACAGGCTTCGACAGGATCTCGTTGGTGCCGGAGAGTTTGGTCTCTTCAGAAAGAACCAGTTTTCCATTCGAGATCACCCTAAGGTCCTCGAAAATCTGTTGGTCGTTGACAACGTTGCCGTTCCATTCTAGATAGTTGCGTTTCATCTGGTTGGCAATGGAGTAGGTTAACGCTTCCCGGGTTTCTTGGTCCTCCACTTCCGCGGCCAGTTCAATCATCTTCACCATGTAGTTTCCATAATGCCCATATTGAATCTTGTTGTTCTGATAATCAATATGATGGGGTTTGGAGGTCTCGTTGAGAGGTTGTGGCGGCTCGAAAGGACTGTCCACGTCCAGTTGATAGTTGGATATGATATAGAGGTGATCCCAAAGTTTATGGATGTAATCTCCTGATTCTTTTACTTGCGGGTTCATTTGAGCCATCACAGACACGATGAATCGGGCTGCCTCGGTACGTTTGTCGCGGTCTTCGATTTGCAGCAGATGACGTATCATCTCCTGCATGTTACGTCCGTATTCTGAGATAATGATAGAGTCGCGTTCTGTATTGTACAATAATCCTTGTTTATCCATTATTTCGCTTACTTCACTATCAGTTTGTTGTTAAGGATTAAGGCATCGTTGGAGAAGACTTTCACCAGATAGAGTCCAGGGGTCATATCGCAGTTGAGTGAGCAGGTGTTGTCCGTCATCGTTGTTTCTTTCACCACTTGTCCCAGCATATCGACCACTTGGATTGCCAGGGATGTGTTGTTGCTGAGTTGTTCTGGCAAAGCAAGGCGGAGGTTGTCATTATGCTGTAAGGGATTGGGATACATTGTAATCATGCCGGCCAGCGCTTCTTCCTGACTAAGGGTGTTTTTGAAGGAGAGGGCGCACGGGGAGTCTAAGGAACCCACCACGGTGTTGTCGTTATAGACGATGCGCATGTTGTGCTCTTCAGAATAGACGGCTCCAGTGGTGCGGTCGAGAAGACGGAATTCGATGTTTTCGCCGCCGTTGCCGGCGATGGTCAGGAATGCCGTGTAGCTATCAGTGCTCTTCACATACTGAATTGGGGTGGTGCCTCTGCATTCGTCACCATAAAAAGCGCCAAGTTCAAAATCCTCGCCTCTCAAAACTTCACCGTTCAGTTGAATGGTGGCAATGAGGTTCATGTTCAAAGCAAAGTCCTTGTAGTTGGCATTCCAGAACGTGGTGGGAGTGTCTTCCACGACAGCGCTTTTGGATCCAGTGGCATAATGGAACGTGCTTTCTTCTCCGTTGGAAAGCAGGATGTAACCCTCACCGGGGGTCAACTGGTTCAAGGTGCCAGTCCATTGATGGTCAGATGCGGAGTAGGTCGAGAAAAACTTTTGCGACTTGATCAAGTCGTTGTGCTGTGCATTATAATTAGCCAGGGCTACTGAAAGGTCGGTGGCTTCGGAAACGGGATAGCCGATCCAGTTCCAGCCGTTGGAGATTTCGATGGCGACATTCTCAGGTGAGACCGGATTGCCTTCAAGTTGGAAGGTGGTCGATTCACTGCTGATTAACAGGAGGTACATTTGGCTGTTGCTCAATTCCTGAAGCGTACCCGTCCAAACGTTGTCATTGTCAAGTGAGACGAATGAAGTCGCGTTTTTGATCATCGATGCGTCTAGGTTCAGCGCATTTTCCAGCTTGGAAAGGCCGTTGTCCGACAAATCGATATAGGAAGACCACCATGCGAAACCATTGTTGAGTGAATACTCCTGGGTTTGGGCAATGTCTTGGTTCCAGGCTGGTTGATGGGTTTGAAGTCCGTGGGTATTAGGGATAATAGGCTGCGCCATCAGAATCGTTGTGGTGAGCAAGGTGAATAAAAGAGTAATGGTAATTCTTTTCATATTTGATAATTTTTTATTAATTTCAGACTTTTTGAAAATCGGCTTCAAAAATACGATGCTTTTTTTAAATAAACAAGTAAAATCAAATAATTTTCAATTTGGCAAATTTCAGCATCAGTTGTTTGGTTCCGGAAGCGTCAAAATGCACGGTGGCTTTTTTATTGGCTCCAGCGCCGTCCACGGAGAGGATGGTGCCTGCGCCGAATTTTTGGTGCATGACGCGCATGCCTTCTTGCAAAAGGTCGGGATTGGAGGGCTCGAAAGGTTGTCCCGGGGTGTTGATGGAGGATTGTTGTGTGGTACTGGGCGGGTTTGTGGCGCTAACTTTTTTGAAGCCATGTTTTTCGGGGTCCGTAATGGTGGAGCCACTTCGTGATGAACCGCTAAAGGTGGTCCCGCTGGATCCGAAGCCCGAAGGCCGACGGCCCCAGCTGCGGCGTTCCTCGTCGAACGAGGAGGATCCATGGAAGGTGGCTTTTTTCGGCTTGTCGATGAGTCTATCGTCGATTTCCTCGATGAACCGAGATGGCTCGCTGAGGGTGAGGTTCCCGTAACGGTATCGGCTCTCGGCGCAACTGAGGGTGAGCTTGGTCATGGCGCGGGTGACGGCCACATAGAACAGTCGGCGTTCTTCTTCCAGCTCCTCTCGTGTGCTGAGACTCAGAATGCCAGGGAAGAGGTTCTCTTCCAAGCCGACGACATACACGTAGGGGAACTCCAATCCCTTGGCGGAATGGATGGTCATCATGCTTACGCAGTCTTCAGTGGCATCATCTTTTTTCATCTCATTGTCGGTGAGCAACGCCACGTCCTCCATAAAACGCACCAGGTCAACTTGCGCGGCTTCTCCGGTGGTCTCATCGACTTGCTGGTCAGAGAACTCCATGATGGCGTTGAGCAACTCCTCGATGTTTTCCACACGACTGATGCTCTCTGGCGTGTCTTCTTCCTTGAGGATTTTGATGATGCCAATGCTGTTGGTGATGTGTTTGGCCAGCTCAAAAGCATTCATCTTGCCTTGCTGGCTTTGAAAACTCTTGATGAGCACTACGAAGTCACGTACTTTGTTGACTGTCCCCATGTTGAAGTCTTGTGGGAACTGGTCGTTGGCGATGCATTGCCAGATAGAGGTTTTCTGCTCGTTGGCGAAGACCATCAGCCGTTCTATTGTCTTCTCGCCGATGCCTCGGGCGGGGTAGTTGATGATACGGAGCAGTGACTGTTCGTCTTCGGGGTTGATGGTGACGCGGAAGTATGCCAGCAGGTCCTTTATCTCCTTGCGGTCGTAGAAGGAAAGGCCTCCGTAGATCTTGTATGGGATGTTCTGCTTGCGCAGGGCGGCTTCCATGGAACGGCTTTGGGCGTTGGTGCGGTAGAGGATGGCGAAGTCCTTGTTGTTGAGTTGTCTCGACATTTTGTATTGGAAGATGGAGTTTGCCACCATGGTGCCTTCTTCGGAGTCAGTGGAGGCGTGGAGCAGGCTGATCAGCTCGCCTTGCTCGTTGTCGCTCCACACGCGTTTTTTGATTTGGTCTTTGTTATGGGCGATGATGTTGTTTGATGCCTCGACGATGGTTTTGGTAGAGCGGTAGTTCTGCTCCAGGCGTATCAGTTTATAGTCTGGATAGTCGTTTTTGAAGTTCAGGATGTTCTGGATGTTGGCGCCGCGGAAGCCGTAGATGGACTGGGCGTCGTCGCCCACCACGCATAGGTTCTCGAAGAGGGCAGCCAGACGCCTAACAATCAGGTATTGCGCGAAGTTGGTGTCTTGGTATTCATCGACAAGGATGTACTTGAAGTGGTTTTGGTATTTATAGAGAATGTTCGGGTTGTCGCGGAGCAGCACATTGGTGTAATACAAGATGTCGTCGAAGTCCATGGCGTTGGCGCGGTGAAGGCGGTCGTTATACACCTGAAAGATTTGCGCGATGAGCGGCTTGTTTGATTTTCGGTCTGTCTCTTGAATTTCCGCGTCGTTGGCATAGTCTTGTGGGGAGTAAAGGCTCGACTTGGCGGCAGAGATACGCGAGAGGACGGTTTTTGCGGGATAGACTTTGGTGTCGAGCTGCATCTCTTTGAGGATCTGGTTGATGAGCGACTTGGAGTCGTCGGTGTCGTAGATCGTGAAGGTGGAGGTGAATCCGAT
>CAMIWN010000052.1:0-18916 GCA_946402445.1 uncultured Bacteroidales bacterium | reverse complement strand
ACGAGAATCGACGACTAATAGTATTAATAGAAAACTATTTTTGAACATTTACTTATTTTTTTTATTTTCGTTTTCCTTTAAAAAGCATCACAATAATGACAATGGCCAAAACAAATACAACTGAACTAAATATCCAATACCATTTATTTGAGTCCTCCGCCAAATTCATCCCCCAAATGCCAGTTAGAAGTGTCGGGACTAGGAACAACGTTGCAATTAAACTTAACCTTTCCGTTTCGTTGTTTCGTTGTTCATCGTTGGCCATTGTCACATAGTGGTAGAGTTGTTCCACCTCGGTGCTCAGACCTTCCTCGTCCCGCTTGATGTTCATCTGTTTCTGTATAAGGTCGTACAACTCTATGCCTTGGTCTTGCGGGGTAATCTCTCGGAAATACACGTTGTTCACAAATCGTAGATAGTCGCGGTTAAGCGTGTTCACTCGGGCTTGCAGTTCCTTGTTCGTCAGCTTGTTCTCGTCCAAGTCCCTCGATATTTCCGATATTTCCCGAGAATAGTACAGCGACAACACCCGCTGCGCCAACACCAAAGAGGCCATCCGGTAATACATCGTTTTCATTTGACGTAACAATCCTATATAATCAATTCCGGTAAGGCTGGTGAATGAGTATCTCGACACACCAAAGAACGTTTGATATTCAGTGCTGCCGACTTTGTTGTTCCACCTTGAATACGTGGCGTGAGTGAGCAATTCTTTGAACATCGACTCGTCTTGACAAGTGGGGTCGTCGTTGTCAACAAAAACATACTGGTACCAGTCCCATTCCACATTTCCTTTTCTAAGCCATTGCGCATTTTTGCCATATCCATCCCTCATGCGGCTGGCAAAATCAGTATTTGAAAAATACGAGACAACATACATCCTGTCGTCAAGCAGCCACCGACATTCGTGCATTGCCTCGGGAAGTATTGCCTTTATGTACTTGGGCATTGTATACGGTGGTATTGTTTTTTTGGCATAGGATGCAAAGTCATCCTCACACGGTGGTCTGTTACCCAAATCCAAGCAAATGGAATCAGCAAGAAAACTGTTTTTAGTCTTTTGCAAATCAATAGCTCCATCTTCGCTTACCAGATATTGCGGATAAATTCGCCGCCCATAATCATTAATAAATAGTATATCCTGTATTTCGGTGTATTTTTCATTATTGAGATGAAAACTCAAAATAGCTGCCTTTTCGTCATATACATTCAGTTCAATTTTATCAACATGAAGAGTATAGGTTTTTTCAGTGCCATTTTTTTTGATGTTAATAGTATAGGTGGAGTTTTCTCCTGTTGGTAAACGGTAGGTGGTCAATACCCTGTTGAGCGAGTCGGGGTCGTCAAACATGGCACCTGAGCTAAAGTCATAAAAATAGCCTTGTTCGGAAAAGTTGCTTGCAAAATCGCCTTTATCATAGAAGAACTCATCCCTTTCCCAGTTGGCGTTCTTCAACATCTTGTCAATGTCGGGTTGTTTCCATTCATTCTTCATGCTAAATGGAAACATAAAAATATGGTAACTATGCGTCATATCTCTCTCTTATTTGATTTACAAACTGTTCTATTTCATTTTCATTGAAAGCACCTTTCACACAGCCAATGTATCCTTTCTCGCCTCCACCGTGAAATACTTCTCTTTTTTCAATCTCCTCGGCAAAACGCTGTACAAGTTCTGACTTCCCTTCACCGTAAAACATCCACTCGGATTCTGTATATACCAACAGACGTTTGTAAGGATAAAGTCTGTCGCAGATAGGGGAGAACTTGGATGAGAATGACTTAACAATCCATAGTTGATTGCTTTTTTGCAGTTGGCTTGCGATGGATTCTTCAGCCAGCTGTTCGTCTTCTTCAGTCACTCCCTGTGCAGCTCTGTCTTGACGACGAATCTCCATCACTTCATCGTCGGTGGCTTGCAAAACCTTCATGGCTGGGATGTAACCGCTGTCGTTTGCTGCTACAAGTTTTTGAAAACGATTTAATTCAATGTCCAATATGGATGCGACTTGCTCCAAAGAACTTGGAAGTCCGCTCATGTCGTTATGGTGATCTATCTTATGGAATTGTTTTATTGCATCTTCAGTAAGTTCCAAGTCTTCCATTAATTCCACAGCGTATAGTTCTGCTTCCTGATAACGTTCAATCTCTTCCTGGTAAGCACTCAGCATAGCGTTGTCCCATCGCAATTCTTTGTCCAAGACCAAACAATCTTTCCGTCTTTCAACAATTGACTTGATGGTCATCATCTCCAAGTCATGTCCTCCAAGTAAAAATACCTTCTTTTGCTGAACGGGTGCTGAATCTTCAATGTCTTTCCTTTCATATTTCCTCACCACCGTCCCCATCCCCAAACTCACTCCTTTCCCCAAGCCAATATAATCGGGCAGTGAAACGTTGGTTTTGAATTCTGCATCGAAACTCATCAGCTTTACACCTTTATAATATTGTAACCGTGGCTCGACCAACTGCGTGATACGGGTAATGACTTGCCCGTCGAAATATAATCCTATGCCTTTGGCAAACGACAGGATGTTGGCCGTGAGCAAACGCTCAAGCATGGCACAGCGACTCGCAAGGCTCTCCTCCTGACAAAAACGTGCGTAGTTCTCCTGGTTTAATGGCAGCCAGTGTCGGATGTGATATGCGAATTCCCCGTCCCAAATCTGAACTAGATGCTGATGGGCGCTGACAGAATCAACCTCAAGCCTTACCTGACGTTCGCCTAAACTGACATCGAAATTGCATGATGAGAAGAACTGCCCAATGGCTTCTGTGCCTTCGCCAAGACAAACAATGGCGGCCTTCTTGTTGATTCTTTTATATTGTATTAATGGGTAGGAATATCGGAAGCTGCTATCGTCGTTGTGATTGTGAAACAAAAGGTTAGCATGTTCAGTGGCTTGGATGATTGCTCCTCTGAACAACGGGATTTCATCGTGTTGGATTTCGTTGTTGAACCGAATGATTAGCGTTTTAGTTTTGTCCATGTATGTTTTTTTTTGACCGTTGCGAAATTACTAAAAAAATTTGATACAATCAAGGGTTGCAACGTTGCAACTTTTCTTGATTCGGCCAAAAAAACAGGTATGATAAAAGTTAGAAAATTACCGTGCCCAATACAGTATCGGGGAAGTCGAAATACGCTCTGGTCTCCCTAAAGGTAATGATAGGCGTGACCTTTTTCAAAGTTTCCTTGTTGACAATGGATTCATAGGGAAGCTTGGCGGTGAGACTCGGCTTCAGCCAGTCGTTATTCCATAAGGGTTCGGTGGGCGTTCCTGCCACCAGTTGGCAGAGCCGCATGGTGTAGGGCGATTTCTTTCGTTTCTTGTCTTGCGTGTAGGTGATGTTTTGCAGCCATAGCTGGTCGTATTCGGAATTCGGACGGTTGCACAGTTTGTTGTAAACCTTGTTGATGATATCCTGTTTCTCTTTCATGTCCTTCAGCGAGTCCACGACCCGGCTGATGATGCGTAACGCATAGTGGCTGACGCTAACGTTTTCCATAGCGATCTGCGTGGCCACCGCAGTGATGGCACGGACGTTCTCATAAATCTTTCCCGGCACTTCCTTCTCCACATAAACAGGTAACTCCTCGAAGACGTTTGATTCTTCAGACTCGTTGAACGACAGTTTCGTGGAATTCAACGTTTTGATCTTCCGCTTCTTGGGCTCGAGTTTCTTGATAATCCGTTTGTCGAGATCACTCAACATGGTTTTGAGTTGACCGCCATTGGGATATTGTCGTGAGAACATCAAGATGTAGAGTAGGTGTTTCTGTATGCCGTCGAAGTCGCATTCCTTTTTGTTGAAGATGGGCGTGTTGTAGATATAGAACAGCTTGTCGGGTTTAATGGAATCTAGAACGACAGACTCGCTGATTTTCGTCTTCTGGGTGTTCATTCGGAAATTCAGGCTTTCGAGGATGGATTGCAGTTTATAGGAGATGCGTTCCAGTTGGTCTTTGTCGTTGCAAAACACACGGTAATCGTCTCTATAGCGGATGATTTCGTAGTTGTTGATTTTTTCCCGCTGCAAGGCTTCATGCAGCAGCAAGTCCGAATAGCCCAGCACGATTTCGCCCACAAAGTCGAACAACGCGCTGCCTTGTGGGATGCCAATGTTGTGTCCATGCTGGAAGGCTCGAAGGTATTTTTGAATGGCCTCGGCAAGTGGCAGATTCCCAGTGTTTTCATGTTGGGTGCCCTTACCCGTCAATGCCCATCCTATGGATTGAGGGATGATGCTGCCATAGCAGTTGGTGATGTCGGTCACGAACATATAGCGGTATTCAAGCGACAACTCAAGTGACCGTTGTTCCATGGCGTTCCACCAGTTCAGGATGGTGGTCGATTTGTGGAAGGGTTCTTTGTCTTCGGGGATTACCGGCAGGGCGCAGGAGGTGAGGTGTGGGACTGTGAAGTCCTTGAAACATTGCTGGATAGCCTCCCATCCAGAAGGGTTGCACAGTTCCCTGGCAAGGAAGTAATACAGGTAAGGATTGGAAAGAATCAGCGGGCGCACGGCATAATGGCCGTCTTTATTCAGCAGAATGTCGAGGTTGACATTGGGCAGGTCGTCAGGTTTGGTTCCCGACAGGCATTCTTCGTAAGTCTTGTCGCCGATACAATCCTTGACGTGGTTCAACAATTCATTAAAGTCAAAGTATTCGGGCAGCTCAAATCCATGATATTGCTCCGATTTCAAGAAAAAGTCCAAGGCCTCTTCGGCAGAGAGCGACAGGATGTTCTTTGCTGTTTTGGTGTTTTGTTTCTTGTTTTTCATATTTGGTTTACGACAGGTTCTCTTCTTTCCGTTCGATGATGTTGGAGGCTAGGGTGTCGGCGGACTGTACCAGGGAACAGAGGGGGCAAATGTCTCTTGCAGTGTTGAGGTTGCCTTTCTGTTCGGGGCTTTGGAAGGGGAGGTCCCATGCGGTCATGTGCCACCGAATGGCGAGCATCTCGTCGTCGGTGAGTTCCAGACCGGAGAGGAGAAGCCTGATGACGGATTTCTCGCCGTGTCCCATGGGGAAGTTGGAGTAATCCACCTCAAAACCAGGCACTTCTTCCCAAACGCCGTATTGGTTTTTCTGTTTTTTCAGGACCTTTTTGTAGATGTCTGCCTTGCAAACGTCGTGTAGCAGGGTGGCGATAATCACGCTCTCTTTGGGCAGATACGACGCTGATTCAGGGGACATCTTAATCATTTCCTCGCGCAGCATGATGCCTACTTTGCAAACGTTGAGGGAGTGTTCGCAAAGCCCACCATCGTAATTAAGGTGGAACTTGGTGGAGGCAGGAGCGTCAAAGAAGCCGAGGCTTTCGAGGTCTTCGATGACATAGTCAACCCCTTCGCGGTTGGTGCTTCTGAGCAGTTCGCAAAACTCTTTTTTCAGTGTTTCTTGCTTGTATTGTTGTTCGTTGAATTTCATGGGTTTAGATTGTTGTTTGGTATTCCACTAACTCCCGCGGCAGGATAATCTTTTTCGGTTCGCCGCGTTTGCCGGTGATGAAATAGTGTTTGGCGTAAATGATATCGAACTGTTTGACGAAGGCCTCGCGGATGCGGGCGCATTTCTCGTTGATGGAGTTCTTGGTGGGGTCGGTGATGTCGCGGATGCTTTCCTCTATGTTTCTTTCGATGACTCTGTTGGTGATTTGTTTGTAGATGTTGAGGAGCTCTCCCCGGTAATTCAAAGTGACATTGCAGCTGTAACTCTTGATTTGTTCTTCCAGTGTGAAGGGACCGTCGGCATCCAAGGTGTGCATGGTGAAAAGGTAGTATTCATGCTCGCCTTCATTCTCCATCTGGATGAAATGAATCAGCGCGGGTTGCTCAATGCTGCCGGAAAGGAGATGTTGTTTCATCAATTCAAGGCTGACATCCTCCTTGGTGAATGGATGGTCGGGTTTCCAGTAAGGAAACATATACTGTAGCATCTCGTTGCTGATGGGTTGTTCTTTGGTTTTAGGTAGATAGTTGAAAATGAGGTTCTTTTCAGCAAACCAGGAGCGGATTTCGTCATAGTTTTTCAGGATATATTCGTTGATGACAGGATCGTATTCCTTTTCCACGTAGATGATGTCATAGACGCTGGGTGTGAAGGGCAAGTCGAGGTCGAACATCAACTTCGTGCTGACGATGTAGCTTCCTGGGACTTTTTGGTGATAAGCTGGTTTTTCGTTTTGATTGTTTTCCATGGGTAAAATCTTTAATTGTTTTTTGCTCTGCAAAGATAGCAAAGGTGGCTGTATTAATCAAGGGAGTGTTGGCGAAATGTATGAGTTGTTATCTCCTGGGCGAATCCCATACCTTAGTGTTTTCTCGCGCTGTCTGGCAATAAAAGGTCATCTATGGAGTGGTCTGGGTGGAATTTGCATAGATCGACGGCTTTGGGTATTCCTTTGAGCTTGCCATTCTCAGAGTATTGCCAGATGGCATAGTCTCCTTGTGTGATGACAGGAGGATTAAATCCATATCTTCCAACATAATAAAGATAGTTGTTGAATCGGGGGACGCAACTTGCAAAAGGTATAATACGCACCTTATCCTTGGCGTGTTTTTCCTCTTTGCAGTGGATGTGGTGAAAATGAAAGGTCAGGACTGCTTTTCAGAGCTTCTCAATCCTGCACTCGTGTTCCGTGGTGTCGCGATGATAGGTGATGCCCACCAATAAAAGGTGAGAGGTGCTTTCAGTTGACAGATTCAGGTATTGTGCTACTTTGGCGGGATATTGCTTGCGATGGATCTGCTCGATGGCGGTATCGACGGCCTTGTCGTACTTCAATTCGATGATGATGGCGGGTGAATCGACGTTCTTGCGGGGGATGAGTACCAGGTCGGCGAAGCCTTTGCCCGTGGCAAGCTCGCGGTGGATGATGTAGTCGTTGGAGGCGTAGTAATAGGCGAGGCTCAGCACACAGGCCAGGGAGTTCTCGTCATTGTAACTTAGGATGCTAGTATGCTCGTCATGGGCGGCGTCCACCCCCTGGGCCACAGCGGTCTCGTCGCCACGGAGGGTGGCTTGGAGGAGTTCTCTTGAGTCACGCAACGCTTCGGCCACATGATCCCAATTTCTCATTTTCACTGCCGACTCTATCTCGTTAGAGACCTCCAGGTTGGGAATGCGACAATTCTTTGCGCGGCGGTCGTAGGTGAGATAGCCAAGATGGATAAGCACGGTCAACACATCGTCGCGGCTGCGTATCTCTGAAAGGTCGTTGGTAAAACCCGTGGGGTTAATGTTGCAAGTTTCGCCTGCCAGCATCCTGATGATGTCGTCCTTCAGTCCCTCGTAGTTCATTGAGATGTAGTCGGCCACGGCATCGTAAGCTCCCGTCTTGCCCCAGTAGCTCTCACACCACTGTTCTTGCAACGCTTGCATCACGGAGTTGGGGTTGAATATAGAAAGCTCATCGCCAATCTGATACCCGTCATACCATTTTTCCAGTTCTTCGAAATCCATGCCGTATTTTGCGGCCAAGGCACATACTTCTGGTTTTGTGAAGCCGAAGCAATCAGCCATCTTTCCTGGCTTGACCATCGAATATTCAATGAAATTGTTCAAAGCCGACTCGGTCTTGTATTTCTTGATGGGCAGGATGCCTGTCATGTAAACGCCGGCAAAGGTCCTCGTGGCCTTCTCGCTTTTGAACAGCTGCCTCAGCCAGTCCACATAACGGTCCATCGCCTTGGTGCCGGGGGCAAACTCGCGGCAGATGGCATCCCACTCGTCGATGATGAAAATGAACTGCTTCCCTGTGGACTCACTCACCCGTAAAAGATAGCTTGCCAACTTGTCGTTCGTCTCTAAAGGGATGTCGGCGAATGCCTTGCTGATATCAGTAAGCAGAGTGGCATTCATTATCTCCACGATATTTTCGTCTTTTTGGGTGACGAAATCCGTCATGTCCAAAAAGATGACGGGGTATTTGTTCAGGTGCTTCTCAAATGAGGGGTCGGAGGCGATTTTGAGGTCGGCGAACAGACTGCGGGAGTCACATGACTGGTCATAGTAGGCACACAACATCTTGGCTGCCACCGACTTGCCGAAGCGGCGGCTGCGTGAGACGCAACTGAATCTTCGCTCAGTAAAAAGTGTGCCGTTGACGATGGCTATCAATTCCGATTTGTCAACGTATTCGCTGTTTCTTACACTTTTGAATCCGGCATTGCCGATGTTGATGTAGGCACCCATGATCAGTTGTTTTTTTGCAAAGATAATGTTTTTTATGAATCTATCGAAAAAAGTTTTGATTTCTGCTCCTTACTGACGATGTAAAACATTTGGCAGCCGATATGGGGTTCTCGTTTCCATCTCCTTGAGGATGGCTTTGAAGTCATCAGGGATTAACTTCCATATCTCCAAGGCGATGCTGTCGGGAATCTCCTTATAGAAAGCCTCGGCGATGCCTCCGGTGATGCAGGCGAGGGTGTCGCTGTCGCCGCCCAGGGAGACGGCCAAATGGATGGATGATTCGAAGTCGGTGCTGTCGAAGAATGCCACCATGGCCTCGGGGACGGTGCCTTGGCAGGAGCCATCCCAGCCATAGACGGGACGGATCTCGTCGCAGGTGCGGTTGAGGTCGTAACCGTATTTCTCAGCGATGTACGAACGAATCTCTTCCTTGCTGCTGCCGTTGCGGGCCATGAAGATGGCTGCCGCTGTGGATTGGGCACCCTTGATGCCTTCAGGATGGTTGTGGGTGATGGTGGCGGAGAGGCCTGCCACGCGCTCGGTCTCTTCTAAGGTGTCGAACATCCAGCCTGTGGCACTGGCGCGCATGGCAGAGCCGTTGCCCCAGGAGTTGTAGGGCTCGCGCTTGCCGTCGCGCCTAAACAGCCAACGAAAAAACATCCTGCCATAGCCGCCCATGGGGCAGGGATACTTTTTGGCAAAGCTGAGAAAACTCGCTTCCAAAGTATCCATGCCGTGTGTGGGGTCTTTCAACAGCCATTCGGCCACTGCCATGGTCATGATGCTGTCGTCGGTGTAGTCGCTCTGCGATGAGAACAACGGAAAATCTATAGTCTTTATATTGTTGAATTCATATACCGATCCGGCGGTATCGCCTATGATTGCTCCAAGCATTTTTTTAGAATTTAGAATTTAGAATTTATAATTTATAGATAGAGTGCAATACCCCATTGGGGGTTTAATTTCGATAGAAAAGGCCTTAGGGTAGTATCCTCCCCCTCTCCACTATGGAGAGGGGGTCGGGGGGTGAGGCCTGGGGTTTAATCTCGGTAGAAAAGGCCTTAGGGTAGTATCCTCCCCCTCTCCACAATGGAGAGGGGGTTGGGGGGTGAGGTGGTTGGTTTAATCTTGATAGAAAGGGATTTGATAATATGCCTGTCTTCCTAAAAATTCTTAATTGAATTAAACAAGTTCTTTCCAAAAGTCAAGGGGAAGATGGATGTTGGGAATGTTGACCGCGCCGGCGAACAGCGGGGCAATATCCGCAGGGGTGAAGCCGGCGATGCCACAACCGATGCGGGTCACTAAGAAGGTCTTTTCGGGATGGGAGTCAGCGAAACGGATGAAGTCATCCACGTAGGGTTTGATGGTGTTCACACCGCCTTGCATGGTGGGGATGGCATAGCTCTGTCCCTGTAATCCCACGCCTTGGCCCATGATGGCGCCAAAACGGTCAACAGCTAAACGAGCGGCTCCGCCAGCATGCATCCCGGCCAAGTTGCTTCCGAAGACGAACACCTCGTTGGGGTTCAGACTCGTGATGCGTTCAGGCGTGATGCGATTCTTGAACTCACCCAACTCACGGTAGTTGCGATTTTCGCGATTTGACCTGGAACGGAACAGCTTGCGTTCAGCAGCTGCCATGGGCGCCATGGCAGCTGCTTCCATCTCAAAGCGGGTGTACATCATCATCTTCGATTTGCGTTCTTTCTCCCATGCAGCCCTCATACCAGCATCGTCGTCTTCGAACGACATGTGATTATCGATGTTGAGCGAGGCCGCGGTGGCTTCCACGTCTTGGTTGGTGCCGATGTAGGCGAAGTTCCAGCCTTCCTCGTTCTTCATTTTTTCCACGAGGGCTTTGATAGCACTGCCTGAATACTCGGTGGATGCGTTTTCCAGTCCGTCGGTGATGACGGTGACCACTGCGGTTGCATCTTCCTTGTCTTTGATGTCTTTGAATAATGCGTTGATGCTGATGCCCATAGCATCGTAGAGAGGAGTGCAGCAGCATGGCTGATAGTCGCGGGAGGTGAGTTCCTTGACTTCGTTCACTGGCACCTTGTCATAGACGAGGCGTTTCTCGCAGTTGCAGAAGATCATCAGCGACACGAAATGCTCCTGCGTGTCTTTGAAACGTTCTTGCGCGGAACGGATGCCCCCGACGGTTTCGTTAAAACCGGCAATGGCGGCCTTCGCGATGCTGCTCATCGATCCGCTCTTGTCGAGGATAATCAGGTTGTAAATCTGGGTCTTTGTCTTGTTCTCATTGTTTGTTTCCATAATCTTTACTTTTAGATTGTTAATTGTTAAATGATTATATTCTTTTAATGATGTCTTTTGTGTTCTATCTTCTAAAATTCCAGCCTAAAGTTCTTGTCTTCTTTTAACCTTTCGTATCTTTCTTTATTAAAGGAGAACTTGGTGCCTTTGCGACGGCGAGGTTCTTCTTCGGTGAGAGCCTCTGAGGGAAGAGGCATGGCCTGGCGGTGCGGCGTTTCGTCGAACAAAGCGTCGATGCTCATGGAACGCATCTCTTTGTTTTTTCCGAAGAATTGAGGCTCGTTTTCCACGAATGATTCCTCTGTTTCCTCCAGGATGCCCGTCTGCATCATCTTCTTGTAGAAGTTGCGGCGGTCGAAACGCACGCCTAATATCGACTCGTAGAGACGTTGTAACTCGGGCATGGTGAATTGCTCGTCGAGGAGGCCGAAGCCGATGGGCTCGAAGTGGATGTCTTTTTTCAGCTGCTCGGTGGCCTTTCGCAGGATATAGTCGTGGTCGAACGCTAAAGGTGGGATGTCCTCGATAGGGAACCATTGTGCATTGGCCGCGTCATCGCCACCTTGTACCGCCGATTTCCTGGCCAAAGCATAGAAGGCGATGGTGATGACCCGCTCGCGTGGGTCTCGGTTCACTGCCGTAAAGGTGCCGAATTGTTTCAAATACTCGAGCTTCAGCCCGGTCTCCTCACATAACTCGCGCATGGCACCTTGCTCAGCCGTCTCGTCGATGTTCATGAATCCGCCAGGGAACGCCCAGCAGCCTTTGTAAGGCTCTCCACCTCTTTCTATTAAAAGGATGTTCAGACGCTTCCCGTCAAAGCCAAATACCACGCAGTCAGTGGTGACCGCCGGGTGTGGATACTTATAACAATACTTGCCTGCTTCCATAATTGTGTAAATTTGACGCAAAATTACAACAATTTTTGAAACCTGCAAGCTTTTTTGTGTAAAAAATACGCTTTTTTTGAAAAAAAGTTATTTTTCTTCGGAATCAACGTGGTCGGGTTGTTGAAACATGCCTTCACGCTGCAACTCGGTTAACACCATTTTGATTTCGTCGTAGTCGTATTCGTCGCCAAGCACTTCTTTGGCGGAACCCAGAGCTGGGTCTTCCGTCGAGTCGAAATAGTCGCGGATGGTGTTGTAATGTTCTTCGCTGACAAATTGCGAGGCGTCGTACTCGTTTTGCGCGATGAAGCGGCTGATGTGACCGTAGATGGTTGATAGTTTCAAGTTTCGTTCCTTGGCAATCTGTTCCGGACTGAGTCCTTCGTCAAGCAGGTTCTTTGTGACCTCGAAGGTGCTGACCTTGGTCTCTTTGGGTGTTTTCATGCTGTTTTTTTGCGGCTTGTCAATAGGTTCTGGTTCCTCAAACTCGTTTTCTTCTATCTGGATACCTTGTTGGCCGGTACTTCTCAGCACGATGTCGATGATCTCAGCTCCGAATTGCCTTGTTCGTTTGTCGCCCATGCCTTTCACCAGTCGCAGCTGACGCAGGGTGATGGGCTTTTCTTTGGCGATGGCCTTGAGGGACATGGTGGGCACGATTCTGTAAACTTCGACATCCATCTCGTAGGCTTGATCTGATCGCCAGGCGAGGAGCCTTTTATATAAGGTGTCGCCTTTTAGGTCGTCGTCTTTGATGGTCACCTTGTTCTTAGTCTTCTTGTCGGCTTCCAGCACGGCAACGGCTTTAGCTCTTTGGTATTCCTTGATGCTGAAGCACTTGCAGCTAGTTTCTAGGCAAGCCTGTTTCGTTAAAAGGTCTTCGCGAAGATGTTCCAAGGCTTCAGTCAGCAGCTCGTTGACGACTTTGTTGTCGGTCTTCAGGGGTAAGTCGAAGAGTCCGTTGGTGATGCTGTCGAGTTGTTCTTTGAAATAGACACTGCCTTTGACGAGGCGTTCCTGCAAGGCAGTGTTCTGCTCGCAGCTGGGTGCTTGGGCGTGGAGTCGTTGCACCTGTCCCTCAAACTTGGAGGCTACACCGCACAGCTTTTCTAACAGTTGGCTTCGTCGTTGCGAGAGGTCTTGAATCAACTCAGCTTCGAACAGGGTGTTGTTGTCATACAGAATCTTCATCACCTTGCCGAAATCCTTGTAGAGGCCGTAGAAGTCGATGAGTTCCAACATGGTCTGCAACTCGTACTCATGGCGTAGCTGGTCCACTTTGTCCTGAGTGGGTTCTTTTTCGGGGAGGTGATCTACAAACTGATTGACCGAGAGGTCATTCACCAGGGCGTTCTGCGGGATGCGTGTCTTCAACACCAGTCCTTCCAGCGAGGTGCATCGACTCAGGGCCACATAGACCTGTCCGTGGGCGAAGGCTTGTCCTGCATCGACAATAAGTTTGTCAAAGGTCAAGCCTTGGCTTTTGTGGATGGTGACGGCCCAAGCCAGCCGCAGGGGAATCTGTTTGAAGCTGCCGATTTCTTTCTCTTCGATGTTTTGGTTCTCGGCGTTGATGGCGTATTCTGTGTTCTGCCATTCGAGTTTCGTGACGGTGAGGCGTTCGTCAGCGCATTGCACCTCCACCATCTCTTTCTCTTTGTCGATGCTGACCACCTTTCCGATTTTGCCGTTGAAGAAGGCCTTTGCCGCGCTGGGGTCGTTTTTCACAAACATGACCTGGGCGCCTACCTTCAGCTCCAGGGTTTCTTTGGTGGGGTAGGTGTTCTCGGGAAAAATGCCTTTGGTCTCGGCTTTGAAGACGATGGAAGGGGTGGGGAGTGCTTGCAGTTTTGAATCGTTGATGTCGTCGGCTTGATAGTTATGGGTGGTGAGGGTGATGTAGCCTTCGTTGTCGCTGGGGGTGAAATACGGTTGATAGCGTTGGTTGAGTAGTCGCAGACATTCTGCGTCCATGCGGTTGTCGCGCACCTTGTTGAGCAGGGTGATGAATTCTTCGTCGTGCTGCCTATAGATATGGTCGAGTTCCACGCAGAGATAGGTGGTGTTTTGCAGGACGTGGCTTCCGAAGAAATACACGCTTTGGTAATAGGGGGCGAGGATCTCCCATTCCTCGGGTTTGGCCACTGGAGCCAGCTGGTGCACGTCGCCGATCATGAGGAGCTGCACGCCACCGAAGGGCTTTTGCGACCTCCGGGCGCGGCGTAGCACGGCATCGATGGCGTCGAGTACGTCGGCGCGGACCATGCTGATCTCGTCGATGACGAGGAGGTCGAGGCTGCGCATGATGTCCAGCTTGTTTTTCCGTAGCTTCTGGTATTGCGAGGCCATGGCACGCGCGGAGTACTTCTGAAAGTTGTCTCCAGTGGCTTGGCTTTGATTGTTCGCTAGTGGGGCTTTTTCGGGCAGGATCTTCGCGTCTTCGGGAATCTGAGGCCCGAAAGGCAGTTGGAAGAACGAATGGATGGTCTGTCCTCCGGCGTTGATGGCGGCTACTCCGGTGGGGGCTACCACTACCATGCGTTTGTAGGTCTTTGATTGCAGCGACCTTAGGAAGGTGGTCTTGCCGGTGCCGGCTCTTCCCGTGAGGAAGAGGTGCGCGTCGGTGTTGAGGACGAGTGCTTCGGCGTATTTGAGTTTGGTGTTGTCGTAGGAGGGGGACATAACATGATGTGATTAAAAGCGCAAAGATACTGTTTTTTATTAAATTCCCTATAAATAAGTGAGAAATTTCTAATGCTGATTAAAGTTGGAAAAGTGTATGTCATGAAACAAATTACAACTTTTAGCTGTCAGCCTCATGCGTGCCGTCGGGGCAGTCATCGTGGTCTCTGACGATCCCGGCAAGAAAACCCAGGGGCGCAAGGTTTACTTCTCCACCGACCTGACCCTGTCGGGCGAGGACATCTACTGAGTTTACCGCTCGCGCTTCGGTATCGAGTTCCTCTATTGCGATGGAAAACAGTTCACCGGTCTGACGAACTGCCAGGCTCGCAACTCCAACAGCCTAAAGGGGGATGTTTCCCGATTGCAAAACCACAGCGGTTTCTTCCGACTTGTCAAGTGAAATGGCAAATTAATTTATGAACAAAAACAGCTAAACGTGTAAAGGATGTGGCGGGGCTATCGCGATTGTTTTACCTTTGCAAAACAAAATCCCTGAGATCATGTTGACGGAAAATACCATGGAACGGCTGCGCATCCTCGCTGAATCGGCGAAGTACGACGTGTCATGCTCGTCGAGCGGCACGGTGCGTCGCGGCAAGAAGGGCATGGTGGGCAACACCGTGGGGGGCATCGGCATCTGCCATTCGTTTTCCGAGGATGGACGTTGCATCTCGCTCCTTAAAGTGATGCTGACCAACCATTGCATGTACGACTGTGCCTATTGCGTCAACCGTCGCTCCAACGACATCAAACGGGCGACGCTCTCTGTGTCGGAGTTGGTTGACATCACCATGGAGTTTTACCGCCGCAACTACATCGAGGGACTCTTTCTCTCCAGCGGTGTGGTGCGCAATCCCGACTATACCATGGAACGTCTCGTGGCGATTGTCCGCGAACTTCGTACCACCCAGCGTTTCAACGGGTACATCCACCTGAAGAGCATCCCGGGCGCCTCGCAGGAGTTGCTCAGTCAGGCGGGACTTTATGCCGACCGCATGAGTGTGAACATCGAGATTCCCAAGGAGGAGTCTTTGAAACTTCTCGCACCCGAGAAAGACCACCAGAGCGTGTTCCAGCCGATGAAACTCATTCAGCAGGGGGTGTTGGAGAACAAGGAAGACCGTCGCCATCTGCGTAATGTGCCGCGTTTTGTTCCGGCTGGACAGTCAACCCAGATGATCGTCGGAGCGACCAAGGAGACGGATCGCGACATCCTTACCATGTCATCGATGCTTTACACCCAGCCCACGATGCGGCGGGTGTATTATTCGGGCTACATCAGCGTGAACACCTACGATTCACGTCTGCCTGTGCTTAAACTGCCGCCATTGGTGCGTGAGAACCGTCTTTATCAGGCCGACTGGCTGCTGCGTTTCTATCAGTTCAAGGTGGAGGAGATTGTTGATGAGCAACATCCCGACTTGGATCTCGAGATCGACCCGAAGCTGTCGTGGGCGTTGCGTCATCCTGAGGCCTTTCCCGTGGATGTCAACACCGCTGATTACGAGATGCTGCTGCGAGTGCCGGGCCTCGGTGTGAAGTCGGCGATAACCATCGTGAACTCGCGTCGTTTCAACAAACTCACCTCCTACGACTTAAAAAAGATTGGCGTGGTGATGAAAAAAGCCAAGTATTTCATCACCTGTCATGAGTTGAGTTCTCCTTCGGGACTGATACTCAGCGTCAACGAGATGCGTCCAGAGCGGCTGCGTTCCATGCTGGTGTTGCCGCAAGAGCGAAAACAAGCCGAGATGGAACAACAACTTACATTGAATCTGGGGATATGACCATCTACCTTTTTGACGGGACTTTGGACGGTTTGATGACGGCGGTGTTCGATGCTTTTGAGCGTCATGAGCAGCCGGAGCAGCTGTTGACTGCGGGTGACGCTTTGCCATTATTCTGTGACCTTGTCCATGAGGTGGTCACTGACGAGGTGAAAGCCAGAAGGGTATGGGCGGGGTTGGAAAAGCGTCTCTCGTTTCAAGCCTTGCGGATCATCTCTCTCAGCTGGCTGTCGGAGCTGCCCGAGCTTTCCAATCCTTTGTTCAACTATGTGTGCAAGACTTTCCGTCAGCCTGTCGGTGCTCCGAGTATCGCGTTGAACTATGCCGATCCTGATGTGCTTGCGGTGACCCGTGTTGCCTGGAAAGTGTCGCATGAGCAGCTCCGAATGAAACAGTTTGTGCGTTTCCAGAAGGCCAAAGATGGTACTTATCTCGCCGTTATCTCACCCGACCACAATGTGTTGCCTCTTGTCATAGGCCATTTTCGCGATCGTTTCAACGACCAGCCTTGGCTCATCTATGATGCCAAACGTCATTATGGCTTCTATTACCAAGGGACGGATATGCCTGTCCAAATCACTTTTGAGGACGAGTCGTCAGTGCCTTTCGATCTCGCCGACGGTAAGCTGAATGAAACACTATTAAGCGATGATGATCAGCTCTTTCAGGAGCTTTGGCGCACCTACTTCAAGGCCATCTGCATCCGCGAGCGTTTGAATCCCCGGAAGCACCTCAAGGAGATTCCACGACGCTATTGGAAGTATATGACTGAGAAACAGAGAGGAGGGTAAGTCAAAAGATGGTGATTATTCTATATCCAGTAGGGGGGGGGTGATATCCTTCAAGACTGATGTCTGAGGATATGATGGCTTCTTTTCATTGTTTTTTGTTGTTCTTTCTTTTCTTGAACGCATAGCCAAAACCTGCTGCTGCAAGGATGAACAACCCGCTGCCCAAGGGCGCATCATTGTTACCTTGTCCGAAAGTTTGGTTTTGGATGTCATAGCCGCCGTTTTGGCCGTCATCAAACTTTTGGTTGTAGTGGTAGTTGCCGCCTTCAAAGCCTCGCCTAAACAATCCTCTTGTGCCAGTTTGTTCCTGATTGGAATATTGATGGCTGTGATTGAGCACTTGGGCATCAAGTGGAAGCGTCAGGACCGTCAATCCAAGCAAAAATACAAGGGCTTTTTTCTTTAATAATGTTTCATTTTAAACAGAATTTGTGAATTGAAAGTGCTTTTTGTGGCTACTCCGATCGCTCTCGGTAAAGCGGCTGCAAAATTATATTTTTTTTTGGAATGGATAAGTATTTTTTTAAAATAAAAATAGCCATATATTTGCCCCCAGAAATTGAGGATTAAATAATCAATAATCGAATGAAAAACAGTAAAATCTTTTTACTTGTCATGTTTTTGCTCACCCTCACCTTGGGAGTGAAGGCAACCCCCGTTGATATGGGTGCCGCTCGCGAGGTGGCGATGAAATTTATGAATGCCAATGTTAACATGCCATTGCGAAGTATGGATGAATTGCAATTGGTGACTACGTACAACATTGCTCGTGGCGATGCCGCTTTTTACATTTTCAATACATCGAACGGTTTTGTCATCGTCTCTGCTGACGATTGCGTCACGCCCATTCTTGGGTATTCTGACGAAGGACGACCATTTGACCCTGACAATGTGCCGATTCAGTTGCAGGACTATCTGCAAGGTTTTGTGGAACAGATTGCCTTCGGCATTGAAAACCATTTGGAAGCCAATGAACAAATAATACGGCGTTGGGAATTAGTAAGAACCATGGGCCGTTTGGCCGAAAACCGAACCAACGATGGAGTATCGCCGCTGCTTTCTACCACTTGGCACCAAGTCTGTTACTACAATGCGCGTTGCCCAGAAGATCCAGATGGCCAGTGCGGTCATGTAGTGACAGGTTGCGTGGCTACGGCCATGGCTCAAGTGATGCGTTATTGGGGCTATCCTGAACATGGTATAGGCTATCATTCTTATACTCCAAACGGCTATCCAGAACAAAGTGTTGATTTTGGAGCGACGACTTATGATTGGGATAATATGCCGAATATCTTGTATGAATCTAGCAGTGCTGAACAAATTGATGCTGTGGCCACACTGCTGTGGCATTGTGGCGTGTCGGTCGATATGAGTTATGGTGCGGGGGAATCAGGAGCGTTTTTAAATCCTGGTTCATTAATCAATTATTTCGGCTATTCCGATGAGATGAGTTTTGAATCTCGAGATGGGTATTCAGATGGTACTTGGAAAGCAAAGCTAAAGGATTGTCTCAATTTGAATAGACCTGTGTATTATACCGCATCAGGAGGTCTTGGTGGACATGCATTTGTGTGTGATGGATATGACCAATACGATTTGTTTCACTTTAACTGGGGCTGGAATGGTAATAGTGATGGCTATTATTTCATCGACGCTCTTCTTTATGAAGTGTATTATCTTGGTTTTATCATCTCTTTTGGAGGATTAAACGATGGACACGCGGCCCTCTTTAACATTCATCCTCAGACTGAATCAACAGATTATGTCATCAATGTCTCAGCTAACAATGGGGTAGGTGGCATTGTTTCGGGCGGTGGCAATTTCACATTTGGTAGTACTGTGACACTTTCGGCTATTGCCAACAATGGTTATCATTTTTGTTATTGGGAAGAAAATGGGGATATCGCTTCTACCGATTCAAATTATTCCTTCGAGGCCAACTCTAACCGTAATTTGGTGGCTGTGTTTGCCGAACCGTTCGCCGTTAACGTAACTGCTGCAGAAGGAGGCGCTGCATTTGGTAGTGGCTTTTTCCCTTATGGCCAATCATGTACAGTGACGGCCATAGCTGACGAAGGATATAGTTTTGCTAATTGGACAAAAAATGGCGTGGTTGTTTCTTTAGACGCAAACTATACTTTTCCAGTGACCAGCGAAAGCCTTATTACTGCACATTTTGTAACAGCTGGAAACATTGTTTTTGCTGATGCTAATGTAAAAGACATCTGTGTAGCCAATTGGGATACCAATGGTGATGGCGAACTAAGTTATGCTGAA
>CAMIWN010000051.1:0-19604 GCA_946402445.1 uncultured Bacteroidales bacterium | reverse complement strand
AAGAAAGGTGAGTTGTTGATGGTGAAGAGCATGCTCATGGTAGGTTCATCGACCTTGATGGGGGGCAAGGCCTCAGGATTCTCATAGTCGGCCACGGTGTCGCCAATCTCGAAGTCTTCCAAACCCATCAACGCCACGATGTCGCCTGCCTCAATGGGTTTCTTGGTGCGTTCCTTGCCCAAACCCTCGAAAGTATAAAGTTCTTTAATGGTTGATTTAACAACACTTCCGTCGTGTTTTACCAACGATACGTTTTGACCGGCCTGCAAGGTGCCGCGTTTCAGACGACCCACGGCGATACGGCCCACGTATGAGCTGTAGTCGAGCGAGGTGATGAGCATTTGAGGTGTGCCTTCCTCGTATTTGGCGGCAGGGATGGTGTCGATGATCTTGTCAAGCAGGTAGGAGACGTCACTGGTGACGTTGTTGGGGTCATCCGACATCCAGCCTTGTTTTGAGGAGCCATAGACCGTGGGGAAGTCCAGCTGATCTTCAGTGGCGCCTAAGTTGAACATCAGGTCGAACACCGCTTCTTGCACCTCGTCGGGACGGCAGTTGGGCTTATCGACTTTGTTGATGACCACAATGGGTTTTAACCCAAGCTCGATGGCTTTCTGCAAGACAAAACGGGTTTGAGGCATGGGGCCTTCAAAAGCGTCAACCAGCAAAAGGACACCGTCTGCCATGTTCAGCACACGTTCCACCTCACCACCGAAATCGGCGTGGCCTGGAGTGTCAATGATGTTGATTTTCACATCCTTATATCTTACAGATACGTTTTTCGACAGGATGGTGATGCCTCGTTCGCGTTCCAAATCATTGTTGTCGAGGATGAGTTGCCCTGGGGTTTCATCGGATTCTTTGAAAAGTTTGGATTGGTAGAGGATGCGGTCAACCAAAGTGGTCTTGCCGTGGTCGACGTGTGCAATGATGGCTATGTTTCTGATACTTTGCATGTTGACAATCGTAGTTTTACGTTTGTATTAAACGACAAAGATAAAAAAAATCTTTATTTTGAAAAAAAAACTTGTTATGTTGAATTTAATCTCTATCTTTGGAGAAAATTTTTAACTATAAAATGAGTGAGCGTACCCGTTCGGTATTGAGACAGTATTGGGGTTATCCTTCTTTCCGTCCTTTACAGGAGGATATCGTGGATGCAGTGGTGTCGGGTCAAGATACTTTGGCGTTGTTGCCCACTGGGGGTGGCAAGTCGATTTGTTTTCAGGTGCCTGCCTTGGCGATGGAGGGTATTTGTATTGTGGTGACTCCGCTCATCGCCTTGATGAAGGATCAGGTGGCGCATTTAGTGCAAAGGAGGATTCCTGCTGCCGCGGTGTTTTCGGGCATGCATCCTGACCAGGTGGAGCTGGCCTATAACCAGGCGGTGTTCGGACGGCTTAAGTTCCTCTATGTGTCGCCTGAACGGCTTCAGACTGAACAGTTTATTGAGGCTGTCAAACGGATGAAAGTCTGCCTGTTGGCAGTTGATGAGTCGCATTGTATCTCGCAGTGGGGATATGATTTCCGTCCTCCTTATCTGAAGATCGCCGACATCCGTCCTTATCTGCCTTATACACCTGTATTGGCATTGACGGCAACCGCTACGCCTAAGGTGGTGGATGACATCCAGTTCCGGTTGGGATTCAAGCGAAAGAATGTGTTCCAAAGCAGTTTCGAGCGCAAGAATGTCACCTATAATGTGAACCATGAACCTGATAAGTACGGTATGTTGTACCGTAAGCTTCATGCCATGAGGGAAGGCAGTGCCATCGTTTATGTCAGGAATCGGAAAAAGACACAGGTCATCGCGGAGTGGCTTACCTCGGTGGGTATCTCAGCTACTTGTTACCATGCGGGTTTGGATGCCAAGACGCGTGACGAGCGTCAAGAACAGTGGGTGAGAGGGCGTGTGAAGGTCATGGTGGCCACCAATGCCTTTGGCATGGGTATCGACAAGCCGGACGTGAGGCTGGTGATTCATCTGGACCTCCCCGATAGCATCGAAGCTTATTTCCAAGAGGCGGGCAGGGCAGGACGCGACCTGAAACCTTCCGAGGCTTTCCTGCTGGTGTCGGAGGCTGACATCAAACAGTTGGAGGACAACTTCCGCCAATCATTCCCAGAAATGGAGCGAATTGTGTTGATTTACCGTGCGCTGGGAAACTATTTCAAACTCCCAGTGGGGGCGGGTGAAGGGATGAGCTATCCTTTTGAGTTGAATGACTTCGCCAAAAACTATGGTTTCTCGGTCATGGAGGTGTTCAGCACCTTGCGGCTCTTGGAAAAAGAAGGAATGATTGCGCTCTCCGACCGTTTCGATGAGCCTTCCAAGGTGTGGATCAAAGCCCCGAGGGAGGACTTGTACCGGTTTCAGGTGGCTTATCCTCAGTTTGACGTGTTGATTAAATATATGCTTCGGACACTCCCCGGGGTGTTGACGGATTTCGTGAAAATCAACGAGGTGACCATGGCGCAGAAGACGGAGATGAGCATCGATCAGGTCATTGCGATGCTGAAGAAGCTCGAGAAATATCAGTTCCTGACCTACGTGCCACGGAACGAAAAACCCCAGATTCTGTTTTTGACGGAGTTTCTTGACACACGTTATTTCACCCTTTCTAAAGAGCATTATGCCGACCGTAAGAAGGATGCGGAGGAGCGTATTCATGCCGTCATCGATTTTGTGCGCAACGATCAAGAATGCAGGAGTGTGCAGTTGCTTCGTTATTTTGGTGAAAGCCACAGTAAGCCTTGTGGCGCTTGTGATGTTTGTGTGAATCACCATCAAGGCACCTTGGCCTCGCGAGAATACGAGCAGATAAGCCAAACCTTGGTCAGCGTGCTTCGTGATCACCCTTTGACGGTTTATGGCGCCACAGAGGCGTGCCAAGGCCATGATGAGGAGGAGGTGGTGGAGGCCATTCGTTGGATGATTGACAACGGTGTCCTGGAAAAAGACATGAACGAGGTGTTGAAATTAAAAACGTAGAGACGCCATGTTATGACGTCTCTACAATTTTTTTGGTAAAAATTCTGAATAATTATTTCAGAATGTTAGCAGCTGGTTTGAATTTGACAACCTTCTTGGCAGCAATCTTGATGGCTTTGCCAGTCTTGGGGTTGTGACCTTTTCTAGCTGGACGGAGCGTCGTAGCCAGGGTGCCGAAGCCCACAAGAGCGATCTTACCGTCGTTTTTCATTTCAGCTTTAGCGACCTCAATCATCGCATCGAGGGCTTTCTTTGAGTCAACTTTGGTCATGCCGGCTTTTTCAGCAATGGCATCGATAAATTCAGCTTTATTCATTGTTTAGTGATTAAGTTGGTTAGTAATGAATTTTTTTACCGTTACAAAGATAGTGTAAAAATCTAATTTGCAAGGTTTTTTGTATTTTTTTTAAACTTTTTTTACCTTAAAAAGCGTTTTTCTGTGTAAAAAAATTCATTTTTCGGCTTTCCAACTGCTTTCAAAGCGGAATCCTCGCAAGAAATCTTTGATGTTCATGGCTTTTTTGCCAGCTTGTTGAATGTGTTCTAAATGGATATAGCCGTCGTTGGCAGCGATTTTAAGAAATGTTTTTTGGTCTGTCACCACGGTGCCTGGCATGACCTCAGGTTGGATGGGTTCGATGGTGGAGGTATAAACTTTCAGTTCCAGCAGGTCGTTGTTAGGGGAGACAAGGCGGGTGTGTGCTGCGGGATAGGGAGAGAGTCCCCGGATGTGGTTGTAGATGCTTTGGCAGTCGCGGTCCCAGTGGATGAAGCAGAAGTCTTTGAATATTTTTGGGGCTTCATGCAGGGGTAGTCCTTCGGCCAATGTCTCTTGTGTGACAGGTTGTATGTCGCCGTTTTCGATTTTTTTCAGGGTCTCCACGACGAGTTGGTTGCCTAGGGTCATGAGTTCATCATGCAGTTCTCCTGCGGTCTCGTCAGGACGGATTGGGACGGATTGGCGGAGGATGACGGCACCTTTGTCGATTTCTTCATTGAGGAAGAAGGTGGTCAGTCCTGTGACGGTCTCGCCGTTGATGATGGCGTGGTTGATGGGGGCTGCACCGCGGTATTGGGGCAGGAGGGATGCGTGCAGGTTGAAGGTGCCTAATGGGGGCATCTTCCATACCACAGCGGGAAGCATCCTGAAGGCCACCACAACGAACAGGTCGGCATGATAGGACGCAAGGGCATTTAAGAACTCGGGATCTTTGAGTTTCTCTGGTTGAAGCAAGGGCAGTTGATGCTTGAGGGCAGTGTTTTTCACCTCGGAGCATTGTATTTTTTTGCCACGTCCCGCTGGCTTGTCGGGGGTGGTGACCACCGCGGCTACGTCATAGCCTGCCGCGATGATGGCCTCGAGTTGCGAGGCAGCGAATTCTGGAGTGCCGAAGTAGATGATTTTCATGAGGGTAGAGGTGAGAGGTGATATGAAAAAAGCCTGATGGGATATCAGGCTTTTTTCTTTTTTTGGAGGGAGTGAATTACTTCATTCTTTCCTCAATGTTAGCGATGTTCTTACTGATCTCGAAGGCTTCGTTGCTCAGCGGATAGTCTTTCTTCAGCGTTTGATAGCACTTCAGAGCGTTGGCATAGTTGCCCAGGATCTCGTAGGTCATGCCGGCCTTGGTGAGGAACATGGGACCCGTGAAGTCGTTCTTTGACTTGTTGGCGGCTTTCTCGTAGTAAGCGGCGGCGTTGTTGACGTCGTCAAGCTCCATGTAGCAGTCGCCGATAGCGCCCAAAGCCATCGGGGCAAGAATCTCGTCTTTGCCGTTGAACTTCTGCAAGTAGTCGATAGCCTCGTTGTACTTGCCAAGCTTCATGTTGCTGATACCAGCATAATAAGCGGCGAGCTTGCCGGTCTTGGTGTTGCTGTACTGGTCATAAACTTCCGTGAAGCCGAGGTAGTTGCCATCGCCATTGAGGGCAGCCTCGTAGGATTCCTTCTCGAAATATTTCTGTGCGGTGAAAATCTCGCTGCTGGCTTTCGCGTTCTTCTTATCATTCAAAGCTTTGAGACCCCAAATGATACCTGCGATGATGATGACAGCGCCGATGATACCGTAAATCACTTTCTGATGTTCTTCAATCCAAAGTTCAGTCTTGCTTAATGCGTTTTCTACATTCTCCAGACGTTCTTCGCCTTTGATTTCTTCCAATTTCTTGTTGTTAGCCATATCGATGTAATTTTTCTTTTTGTCTATTTTTGAGTCTGCAAAATTAGGAAAAATCTTCTTCGCTACAACAAAAATCTTTATTTTTTTACGAGAGTGGTTTTTTGCTATCTTTGCGGCTCAATTTGATGGAACATGACTCCGAAAGACAAAGCTTTTTTAGAATTCCTTTCCCGCTTCATCACCGATGAGCGAAAGCAACGTTTTGAGCAAGTCCTTGCTTATAGGACCCGTCATATCACTGTGATGTTGGAAGACATCTTCCAGCCGCATAACGCCAGTGCGGTGCTGCGTAGCTGTGACCTCACCGGCGTACAGGACATTCACATCGTCGAGAACAGCTACACCTATGATATTAATCCCGATGTGGTGATGGGGAGTACCAAGTGGCTCGACATCCATCGGTACAACGAGCTGGAGTTTAACACGCCGTCGGCCATCGAGTATCTCAAAGGGCGGGGCTATCAGATTGTGGCAACCTGTCCGCATCGCGATGACTTTTTGCCTGAGACCTTGCCTTTGGACCAGCCAGTGGCCTTGGTGTTCGGCACGGAGAAGTCGGGTATCACCGACTATGTGATGGAGCATGCTGACCGTTTTGTGCGCATCCCGATGTATGGCTTCACGGAGAGTTACAACATCAGTGTCTCGGCGGCTTTGTTGGTCTATTCGCTCACCCAGCGTCTTCATGGGATGACGGAGGTGGACTGGCATTTGACGGAGGAAGAAAAAGACGAGGTGCGCCTTGAGTGGTCAAGGCGCACCTTAAATAGAATTCGTCAATATGAGCGGAAGTTCAAGGAGCTTCACCCGGAGTTCGGGGAGTCCTGATTTCACAGGTTAATAAATATCTTCATATAGTTTCCAATACAGTTCGAGCAACGCTCTGGTTTGGGTGTTGGGTCGAACTTTTCTGAAATCGGAGAAAAGACCATCGGTACCATGTCCGGTGTCCCATGACCAATCTCCGAACTGTGAGTGTTTAACGGTGCCTCTCATTTCGGAGCTTGTGCCGTAAATGCTCTTAAATACAACATAATAGTAGGTGTCACCAGAGTAGTTCTCGGTCTTCATGGAGGCCACATAATTCATGATATCGTTTTCGGTGAGAGCTTCGATTTTGCGTCGCATCGCTTGGTCCTCCTCTTGTTTTCTATACTTTTCTCCAAGGAGTGCTTTGGATAGGCCCTCGTCCATGATCCATTGGTTCCAATACACGCCGTTGTTATAGCGTTTGGTGGCATGGTCAGTATAGTACATGCCGACGAACCCACTGGCTCTGAAATCGACTTCTCCATTCCATTGGTCGTTCACCATGGTTCCTCGTTCCTCCAAAGTGATTTCGTTGTCGGAGTTTACGAAGGCTCCGTTTAGGGCATAGTAGTGCTTTGCAACCTTCTTGTGATACATGGTGCCGTTCATCTTTCCGTTTTTGAAGGAGCCTTCATAGTAGTTCTCTTTCACGAAGCCTTCTTTTGTCCATCCTGTGCCTTTGACGAGTTTGCCTTGACCGTGCATTTTTCTATTGGAGAGTCCTCCGGTGTAGGTTATTTCGCCGTCAACAACATATCCGTGATCGGCTGTGATACAATACACATAATTGTCGCGTTTGTTTTCCATTTTTGAAAGAATGTCATAACCTTTCAGCAAATCGCCTTCGTAGGGTGATCCGTCGCAGAACCATTTAATCTCCTTCTGCCATATCAAGTAGTTGTCGAGGGCTTTGGTGATATGGGTTTTATAGGCCTCAGCCAAAGCGGGGTTGCTCTTGAGGTTCTGGGTGTAGAAAGCACAGGCTCCCTTGAGGTCCAAAAGCGGTGGCAGCTTCAGGCTGCTATTTTTCTTTTCTTTTTTGATTTTTTCTTCCGTCAGATTTCTGAACAGGAATCCTTTTCGGTCTATTTTCTTAACCAGTTTATAATGGACGTTGTCCATCATTTGGTTTAAATCAGTATCGAATTTAAATTCTTCATAAGTGCTTGCTGTGTTTTTTCTGGCCTTGGCCACGTAATAGGTAATGTTGCCGTCGGTCCTTTCAACAACCGCATCGTTGATGGCCTGAAATACATTTTTGGTGGGGGTTCCTTGGCTGGATTCCAGGTTGTAATACATATTATTGCTCTTGGCGTTTTTGTCTTTTGAGTTAGACACAGTCAGGTTGGCCGTGAGGGTATTGAAGCCATTCTTCTCGATTTTGATGGTATATGGGCCAGGACGAAGTTTGTTGAAGATGTAGGTGTTGCCTTGAACGGTGGGGGCTTTTTGCACCTGGTTGTCGCCTGAGACCAAGGTGACCTTGGCACCCGTCACAGGGGTGTCCCAATCGTTGAATACGGAGACCGTCAAGGTTTCCTTGGCCCTTCTGAATTTCATGGTTTTTGCCGTGTTTTTAGGCGTGAACATCTCGTCGAAGTAATAAGCCATTCCCGCTTCCGCCCCGTAATTTTGTGCGGAGTACTTCTTGCTGAGGATGCTGTGCATGTAGTAACCTCCTCCGTATAAAGCGAAGTGCCGTGAGAGGAAAAGCATCAGTCGGCCTTTAGCGCCGAGATCCAACAGCGCTGTTTTTGGCTCAGTGTAATAGCTGATGCCACCTCCCAGATGGACATGTAATTGGATGCGTTTGAAGGCGGGCATCATCGTGTGAAGGTAAACATGGCCCCCGTACAGGTTCGAATAAGTGTCGGCCAAACTGTCGCTGCTTAAGAGGATGTTTTTAGCGTAGGTGAACTCTGCGATGTGGCTGTTGCCTATACTGCCAAAGGTGAGTCCAAGATTGACGGCGGGGTTGGTGACGCCGTATTTCCCTTTTTGAACAATTCCGGTCTCTTTGGTTTTTATTGAAATTTTGCCATAAGGCATGGTACCAGCATTGATGCCATACGTCATGGTTCCTTGGCTGTAACACAAGGTGGAAATGATAAAGAGGGAGAGAAATAGTAAAAATCTTTTCATATTGTGTTATTTAGAACGAATAGTAGAACCCGATCTGTGAAGTGCTCATGCTTAAGTCAATGCCAAACCCCTTAAAGCCATTGACTTCTGCGGAGGAACTATATCCTATTAAACCAAAATGGAACAAAGCCATGAGGTTATTAGTCATTTTGAAATAAACTCCAGGAGACAGTCCAACTAAGTGTGAGTTAATTGAATGGATTGCTGGATCGGAGCTTTTTTTATAGTAAGTATAGGAATAGAGCGCATCTGTGAAAAAGCCTAACCGATTTCGTACTATAAGGTCGTAACGAAGATAGGGCTTGAATGAGCGTTGGTAGGAATTGTTAAAGTTCTGATAATAGAAAAAGTGGGACAAACCAGCAGAGAATCTCTCATGTCGGTAACCTAATTCTATGGAAAAACTAATATAGGAGTCGGCGATTGAATAGTTTTGAGCTATTTGGTATTCTTTTGTGTAGATGCTAAGACTGCCGCCAACATAGAGCTGAGCCTTGGCGGGAATAATGCTGATAATCAAAAACAAGAGCGGTAATGCCATTCTTGTCCATGTTCGTGTAAGGTGGGTCTTCATGGGTTTTTGTTGTTTTAGATTGATATGCAAAAATAAAAAAAGTAATGCACGCTTTGCTTTTATATAGTTTTTTTCTCATGTTTTCCTCTTTCCACTCTCACCCATAGCCTCCACATCAGCCAGCCCCAGGCGAAGAAAAAGACATAAAAGAACCAATGGGGAATTGAGGTTTGGTAAGCGTCTTCATTGACGATTTCCTGGTATTGCTCGTTGGGGATGTCGGCATAATAATAGGCTCCTGCACCGAAGTCGTAGCCTTCCACGAGCCCTAACTGGTTAGCCATAATCCAACCCGCTAAAAACAAAGTGATTACCACCACAACGATGGTAATCACTTTGAATATGACATGATGTTTGTTCATCATTTGAACATGTCAAGATTCGGCACTTCAAAGAGGACACCCGAGAGCAGAATCCACACGGCGAACAGCGTGAGGGCGATGTTGAACAACTGGCCGATGATATAGAGCCAAAGTACCTTGCCGCCTTGCATCTGCTTGAAGAGACTCTTGAAGTTGGTGTCGAGGCCGATGCTGGTGAAAGCCAGCACGAAAGCCCAGTTCTTGTATTGGTCGAGCACGCCGTTGATGGCTTTCACATCGCCGCCAAGCGGTCTGACGATGAAAGAGGCCACGAGGGAGGCCACAAAGAAACCGATGATGAATTTCGGGAAGCGGTTCCAGATTTCACCGGCACCGACTTTGCTCTCGCCAGTCTTATCGACCTTGGTGGCAAAGAAGATGGCCACAAAGAAGGCGATGAAGCCGATGAGGATGTTCTGGATCATCTTCACCATAGAGGCGACCTGAGCGGCTTCCTCACCAAGTGCTTCACCAGCCAACACCACCGCGCCGGTGGAGTCAACAGTGCCTCCGATGAGGGCTCCGCCCATGAGCTGGTTCATGCCAGCCCAACGGATGATCATCGGCTCAAACACCATCATCAAGATGGTGAAAATGATGGAGATGGAGATGGCTAACGAGAGGTCTTCCTTCTTGGCCTTGGCAGCCGCGCCTGTGGCGATGGCGGCGCTGGTGCCACACACTGAGGTGGCCGACGCCAACGTGATGACCAAAGGCTTGTTGTCAATCTTCAGCACCTTGGTACCGAGCCACCACATGAAGATGATGACGATGGGGGTCACAATCCAAGCGATGCCGAGACCGTAGAGGCCGAACTTGGCAATGTTACTGAACAGTACCGAGAAGCCCATGATGACCAAACCGGTCTTGATATAGAACTCTGTCTTGATGGCGGGTTTAAGCCACTCGGGAGTGCCAACGGTGTTGGAGATGAGCAGGCCGATGAGCAAAGCCCAGAAAGCCCATTCCAAGTACATCTTCAAGGTGTATTCTGCGCTTACCATGCGCACGATAATAGAGATGATGAACAGCACGATGAAGGCAGGGATGAACTTGCCGACTTTTTCGCCGATTAGCTTGATGCCGATAGTGAACAGGACACCCATCACCAAGAAGGTGCGCAGCAAGTTGCCCCAGAAGGTGCTGTTAAACTGTGAGCCTAAGGTTTTCTTCGCTTCCACGTTTTCCCACCAATGCCAGGTGCCGAACTTGGCGGCGGAGAAGTCAAAACTTTGTGTGAGGACACCAACACAAGCGATGGCGATGATGATGAAGCCGATCCATACGGCCAGCCAGTCCTCTTTTTTCCAAAGGTTAGATATGTTTTTCATAGTTGTTGTTTTTAGAACTTGAAGCTCAGAATGCCAACAATACGGTGGCTGTTGTAGCTTTCGCTAAAGTATTCTTGAACGAGAGAGTAGTCGAGTTTGAAGTTAAGTGACTTCACTGGCCAGTAGTCAAAGCCAACCGTGTAATAATTGGTGGACACGGAACCTTTTTCTTGGATGTCGCCTGGCGTGAAATGCTCAAAACGTACAACGGGGGTGATCTTCTGGCTGAAGTCCTTGCCAAAGTGGAAGGTGTAGCCGGCCACGGCATAATAACCTTGGCTGATTTGGAGAGACTGCTTTTCCACTTCAACCAACTCGTTGTTTTGGTTCATCTCTGATGTAAAATAGGTGTGTCCAGTGGTGCCGTTGAGATATTCAGCACGAACCAGGATGTTGCCGTCTTTGTACTGGGCGCCGGCACTCCAGCGGTTGCGGGTGCCATAATCGCTTTCGTTCTGGTATTTGCCTAAATAGAAAGAACCGCTCAAAGTGAGCTCTTTCATCATCGGATGCACGTCTAAACGGCCCACGAGATCCTTGCGGTTGTTGTTGTCGAGCTTGTTGGCACCGTTGCCGTTGAACAGACCAATGTTATAGGTGATCAAAGGATAATCCTTGCCTTCCAGCTGAAGGAACTCGCCGGATGCCATGACACCGAGGTCACGGCCAAGGCTGCCTACACCGCAAACGTCTTTATAGCCAACCAGACTTTGGACTGACTCGCCATAGTCGAAGATTTCAAGGTTGACAGGGTTGATGGGACTCTCCATGGAGAAAGGAGTCTTGAACTGACCGACTTGGATGGCGAATTCTTTGCAGAGTTTATACTTCACAAAAGCATCCACTAACTGGGGAGAACGACTGAAATCGCCTTGGATCTTGTATGAGAAGTCGTTGGCGAACTTGCCTTCCACTGACATACGGACACGGCGCATTCTCAGTGTGTTGTCGATAAGACCGCTCTCATTGGCGAGATTGGCTTCATAGAGACCTTGCACGAAGCCCGAAATCTTCGGCCCTTCCTGTGCTTTGAGACTCATTGGAAACAGAAATGCAATGATTCCAATGATAATGAGTAAGTTACGTTTCATGATAGTTGTTATTTGTAATAAATTGTGTATGCTCTTTTCCTAAAAATCGGGGGCAAAATTAGTAAAAATGTTTATTGTATGAACATAGATAGTAAATATATTTACTAAATATATTTTAGAATTCAGAATTTCATTTTGGAATTCAGAATTTGGAGGTGTTACACGTGTTTGGTGACTTCGCTGAAGGAGATCTTGAACCATTCGGTGTACGATTCGGGGTGTTGTCTCATGTCTTCGGCGATGTCGTCGAGGCTCATGTATTTCCATGAGGCCACCTCTTCGGTGTTGATGAGGGGGGTGTCATCACTTTGTCCGAACCACACATGGTCGAATTCGTGTTCGGTGAGTCCCAGGCCGACCGGGGCCTTATATATAAAGGTGAAGACCTCGTGCATGTCGCAGGTCATCCCCATCTCTTCCTGAAGGCGTCGGGAGGTGGCTTGTTCCATGGTCTCGCCGTTGCGGGGATGGCTGCAACAGGTGTTGGTCCAAAGGCCGGGGGAGTGGTATTTCGTCAGGGCGCGTTGCTGTAGCAACAGTTTGCCCTGCGAATTAAAGATAAAGATCGAAAAGGCGCGATGGAGACGGGGGACGATGTGGGCGGCCATCTTCTCCATGATGCCAATCTGCTGGTCACTTTCGTTAACTAATATCACATGTTCCATGGTGTGTGGTCGGCTAATTTGATTGTTGTCGGCGAATTAAGCGAATTGATGTTGTCGGCGAATTAAGCGAATTGATGTTGTCGGCGAATTAAGCGAATTAAGCGAATTGATGTTGTCGGCGAATTAAGCGAATTAAGCGAATTGATTGTTGTCGGCGAATTAAGCTAATTTGGCTAATTTGTTATTTTTTATCGGAATAAAATAATATACCATAAAAATTCGCTTAATTCGCTTAATTCGCCGTTAATCCCCTAATTCGCCGAAAACAATTCGCCGATTTATTTAGACGTTGAAGCGGATGTTGAGGATGTCGCCGTCCTGGACGACGTATGTCTTTCCTTCGACACGGAATTTGCCGGCTTCCTTGACGGCGGCTTCAGAGCCATAATGCAGGAAGTCCTCGGTGCTCATGACCTCGGCGCGGATGAATCCTCGTTGCAGGTCGCTGTGGATGGCGCCAGCGGCGATGGGGGCGGTGTCGCCCACATGGATGGTCCAGGCACGGGTCTCGTCGGGTCCGGTGGTGAAGAAAGAGTGAAGGTTCAAGGTGTGATAGGCGGTGCGAACCAGCTTGTTGACACCTGGCTCGGTGAGGCCGGCGTCTTCCATGAACAGCTGACGGTCGTCGGCGTCAAGCTCAGCGATCTCGGCTTCGAGTTTGCCGGCGATGATGAGCATGTCCTGGCCGTCCTTCAACGCGGCTTTCACGGCGTCGGAGTATTTGTTGCCCGTGGTGGCGGAGGCGTCGTCAACGTTGCAGACGTAGAGGATGGGCTTGGCGGTGAGCAGCTGCAGGTCTTGGATGTATTTCTTGTCTTCGTCATCCACCTTCGCGTCGCGGGCGTTGCCCATGTTCTCCAGCACCTCTTTGTAAACGCTGAGCACGTCAAAGGCTTTCTTGTTGTCTTTTTCGCCGTTTTTCAGCAGCTTCTGCACGCGTTCAAGTTTGCGGGTCACCAAGTCAAGGTCGCGCACTTGCAGCTCAAGGTCAACGAGCTCCATGTCGCGGACGGGGTCGATGCTGCCCTCGCTGTGGGGGATGTTGGGGTCGTCGAAGCATCGCAGCACATGGATGAGCGCGTCCATGGTCTGCACCTCGGCGAGCAGCTTGTTGCCCACACCTTGGCCGCCTTTGCTTAAGCCAGGCAGGTCAACGATCTCCACCGTGGCGGGGACGATGCGCTTGGAATGCGAGATGTTGTCGATCTTCTTCAGACGGTCGTCAACCACCTCACACATGCCGATGTTCGACTTCGAGGCGAAACCCACTTCCGCCTTCGTGTTGGATATACAGTTGAATATAGTGGTCTTTCCAGTGCTTGAAAGACCGATGATTCCACAATTGAGTGCCATAATGATTAATTTTTGATGCGCAAAGATAGAAAAAAGAAATGATTGTTCACAGAAAAACACTATTTGTTCCCCGCGTTCCAGTCGATGTGTTTGTATTCCGGCTCATCGAGGACGGGGTCTTGTGGCCCGGTCCATGGTGTGGAACTGTCGTCCTGGTCTTTGAATTGCGATTGCTCCTGATGTCTCCGGATGAACTTGACACCGATCTTCCACAGCTTGATGTCACCCCAGATGAATAGGGCGAAGATGGCTAACCCGAGTATGGGGCTGATGTAGTCGGAGATCATCAACAGCCAGTCGAATAGGCCGTGGATGGCGGCAGGGGCGAACAGACTCAGCATCAGGTAGGCGATCCAGCCTTTGTCGTTGAACTTGGCAAGGGAGAAGAAATAACCCATGACCACGCCGAACAGGAAATGCCCCGGCACGGAGAGCAACGCCCTGACGATGCCAGTGCCCACGCCGCCTTGAAAGACATAAAGGATGTTCTCCACACAGGCGAATCCTAAACTGACAAAGGTCGCGTAAACAATGCCGTCCATATATTCGTTGAAGTTCTTGTTCCACCAGATGGTCAGAAACAAAATCGAGAACTTGCACAGCTCCTCACAGAAGCCGGCTTCGATGAAAGCATTGTAAAAAACGGTCTCTGAATAGAAGACACCGTTGATGAACTGCACGATCATAAGGTCTAAGGGAATCGCAATCATGCCACCGATGAATGCGCGTATGAGCAAACCAAGCGGTTCTTTCTCGTATTTGTCCTGTCGGTAGATGAAAACCAACAGTAAGACCACTGGCAATATGGAAAGGGCTAACAATAAAATAGACATAGCTGGAGTTTGTTTTTTAAATTTTAGGCAAAAATAAGAAATCTTGATTTCTTTTTGCCGAAAAACCTTACTTTTGCAAAAAACTTGTGACATGCAGGAAATGATTCTCATCCTCGACTTCGGCTCTCAAGTGACTCAGCTGATTGGCCGTCGTCTTCGTGAACTCAACGTATATTGTGAAATCCATCCTTATAACAAGATCCCTGCTCTGGGCGAAAACGTCAAAGGAGTGATTTTGAGTGGGAGTCCGTTCTCCGTCCGTGACGAGAAGGCGCCATTCGTGGACTTGAAGGACATCAAAGGCAAGCTTCCGTTGATGGGGATCTGTTATGGGGCGCAGTTCCTCGCGCAGCATTATGGCGGTGAGGTCAACGGCTCCATCGCCAGGGAATATGGACGTGCCATGCTGACGGTCACCGACACCTGCTCGCCCTTGTTCCAGGGGGTGGACCTTAGTAGCCAGGTATGGATGAGCCATGGCGACACCATCGCCCGGCTTCCTGAAGGGGGCAGGGTGATCGCCTCGACTCCCGAAGTGGTGAATGCCGCCTATAAGATCGAAGGGGAGGAGACCTACGCGGTGCAGTTCCATCCCGAGGTGTTCCATACCGAGCAGGGGCCGCGTATCCTCGCCAACTTCGCCTTGGGCATCTGTGGCTGTAAGGGCGACTGGACCCCCGACTCGTTCGTGGAGAACACCGTGGAACGTCTGCGCTCCCAACTGGGTGAGGATAAGGTCATCCTGGGACTCTCTGGCGGTGTGGACAGCACCGTGGCCGCCGTCCTGCTTAACAAGGCCATCGGCAACCATCTGACTTGCATCTTCGTGGATAACGGTCTGCTCCGCAAGAACGAATTCGAGGAGGTACTGGACTCTTATAAGGAGATGGGGTTGAACGTCATTGGCGTGCATTCAGGGCCTTTGTTCCTGAAGAAACTGCAAGGCGTCACCGACCCTGAGGCGAAACGCAAGGCGATTGGGTCAACGTTCATCGAGGTGTTTGACGCAGAGGCTCAGAAGATCGAAGGCGCCCGCTGGCTCGCACAGGGCACCATCTATCCCGATGTCATCGAGAGCGTCAGTGTCAACGGACCCAGCTGTAAAATCAAGTCGCATCATAACGTGGGCGGTCTTCCCGAAAAGATGAACCTAAAGATCGTGGAGCCGCTGCGTACACTCTTCAAAGACGAGGTGAGACGTGTGGGGCGCTCCTTGGGCATCAAACGTGAGCTCATCGGAAGGCATCCTTTCCCCGGCCCCAGCTTGGGAATCCGTATCCTGGGCGAGGTGACCGAAGAGAAGCTTCGAATCCTTCGCGACGCGGACGACATCTTCATCAAAGGGTTGAGAAACTGGCCGTGCCAGCTGCCAAGTGCCTCTTATCCCAACGAGATGGCCGATAACCTTTACGACAGCATCTGGCAGGCAGGCACCATCCTGCTTCCTGTGAAGTCGGTGGGTGTCATGGGCGACGAGCGCAGTTACGAATATACCATCGCACTTAGAGCGGTGATCTCCACCGATGGCATGACCGCCGACTGGGTGCATCTCCCATACGAGTTCCTCGCTAAAGTGTCGAACGATATAATTAATAAGGTAAAAGGTGTCAACCGCGTGTGCTATGACATCTCGTCGAAACCGCCAGCGACGATTGAGTGGGAGTGAGGGGAGTTGAGAATGAAGAATTGAGAGTGGAGAGTTTGAAATCTGAAATGAATAAATATGAGGACAATAAATAGAATCGTCGTTTTCATCTGTTTGTTGGGCGGGTTGCTGGCCGCTCCGGATTTGGCATACGCCCAGGATATTCAGGTGCAACGCGCAACGAAAACGGTCACGATTGGCAGCAAGCAGTTTTACATGCATCATGTGAAGGCTGGTGAGACCTTGTATGCCATCTCAAAGGCTTATCAAGTCTCGCAGGATGAGATTTTGAACTTCAACCCTGATGTGAAAACCCATGGCTTGCAGGCTGGAATGGTGATCGGAGTGCCGGCTGAAGAAGAAAAAAGTCAGGCGTCAGAAGCTGAAGCTGCTAAACCAGTGGAAGTGACAAAACCAGTGGAAGTAACCAAACCAGTGGAGGTGGTGAAGCCGGTGGAAGAACCTAAGAAGGAAGTGGTGGAACCCGCTTTGAAAACGATTGAGGATACCATTGTAGAGATTGGCGGGAAACGGTATGTGATGCATTATGTCAAACCTGGTGAGACCGTTTGGGGCCTGTCTCATGCCTTCCATGTGACGGAGGAACAGATCCTCTCGAAAAACCCGGAGGTGAAAGATGGACTGAGGGCGGGAATGGTGATAGGGATACCTGTGCTGGAGGAAGAAAAAAACGACGAGGAACAGGTTAGCCATAACGTGACTGCCGGAAGCGACGAGGAGAAAGAAAGCAGCATCGAAGCCGGAAACCAGGAGAACGAAGGACAAGGGAGGGTGATACCGCCCGTTTCGGATGACGATGAGTATTTTGATGGCTATGTGATTCATACGGTGAAAAAGGCGGAGAAGACCAAAACCTTGGCGAGGGATTGGAACGTGTCGTTGGAGGAGTTCCGTCAGCTGAACCCGTCAGTGGGCTCTCGTGTGTTTGTGGGACAAAAGGTCTTGATCCCTTATCATCCCTCACAGGGTGATGACGCCACCCAAGAGCATCTCGCCGAAGAAAAACCGGTCGTGGACGAGCCTGTCGTGGAGAATCCTGTCACGGAACCTTCTGGAGACGTGGCTGCGGATGTAAGCACGGAACCCCAGACTGCCCCAGAGACAGAGCCGGAAAACCCTTCGGGGAATTTGATTTATTCCACGGAGAAACCCTTGGATTGCTATATCGCTAAATCCAATGCCGAAAGGACTTTCCGTGTGGCCCTGATGGTGCCTTTGTACCTTGATGAAGTGGACAAAGTCGATACCTCACGCGAAAGGGCGGAGAAGACGAAAAAAAGCCGCTCCATGCGCTTCCTGCAATTCTATGAAGGCTTCATGATGGCAGTGGACTCCTTGACCGCGCATGAGGGACTCCGGTTAAATCTTAGCGTTATGGATGTCACCGAGAATACCGCTGGCGCCGAAGCAGCTGTGGAGAAGCTCCGCGGACAAGAGGTGGATCTCATCGTCGGACCTTTCTTCAGCAAGTCATTCGCTGTGGTGCAGGAATATGCCGCCACCCAAGGCATCATGGTCGTCAACCCGCTCTCCGAACGTGAGAGTGTCGTCGCTGACGCTCCGAACGTGTTGAAGCTTAAACCTGGAAAGCAATCCATGGTGACCGAACTGAGGGACTTGCTGAGCATCCGTTATCCAAAGGCGAAAGTGACCTTGATGACTCCCTCGAATGTGAAAGACTCTACCATGGTGCAGGCCTTGGAGCAGATGCTCACACAAGCTGTGCCTCAGGAAGTGCAGCTCACAAACACCGAGATGGTGGAGCTGATCACCCGGGAGAGCCAACGGCGCAAAATGGGCAAACGCGTGCTCTCGAACCTCGAGGTCGAGGGACAGATCTTCTCCACCAAAGCCTTGGAAGCACATCCCAATGAGGTCACGGTGTTCCAGAACCCGTTCCGCCATATCACTTACTCCGACAGTGAAATCAAGTCGTTCAAGGAAGGCCTTTCCTCGGCGAGAGAAAACGTGCTGATTGCATACGGTGAAGATTTAGTATTTGCTACGAAAATATTGAATAATATTAATAAATCCGCGGGTTCATACCCCATCACCCTCATCGGTTTGCCACAATGGAGCGACTTTGAGAATCTGTTGGTTCAGAATCTTTTGAATATGAACGCCATCTATTTTGATGATCATTTTGTGAATTACAACGATTCAGCCGTGTTGCAGTTTGTGGATGATTTCCGGTCCAAATACGAGAGCGAGCCAGATGTCTATGCTTTTGAGGGTTTCGATGTGGGTTGGTATTTCTTGAAGGCGTTGATGGCATACGGCCCTCATCCGATGGATTGCCTGCCTTACTATCATCTGCCTCAGCTTCATTCCAGTTATTATTTCAACAAGAGTCGGATGCGTGACGGACTTGAGAACCGTTATTGGAATATTTATCAATATGATTCTCAATCTGTTGAGCTGAAGCCTGTGATGATTTATTCTGAAAGGGAGGAGTGACATGATGCGACGTTTGGTGTTTTTGTTGAGCTTGTCACTTTTGGCGGTGAGTGCCTGTGATGACGGATATAAGATTAAAAAGGATTATTATGAAGACGGTACGTTGAAGTCGAAGTTGTCATATCATGAGGAGTTGTTGGAAGGGGTGAGCGTTTGGTATTATGCCAGTGGCAAGCCTCAGATGGAGGTGATGTATAAAGACAACAAGATGAATGGGTTGTTGCGTCGCTGGTACGAGAACGGCAATCTGATGGAGGAGAGTTGGTACAAGGGCGGCGTGCAGGACAGCATCAGCCACACCTACGCGTTGGACGGAACGTTGGCTTCGGAAGGCTATTATGTGGATGGGAAGCTGAGCGGTCCCTACAAACGCTGGTATGACAACGGGCAGGTGTTTCAGGATGGCAGTTATGTGAACGACAACATGGACGGTTCATGGATGATCTTCTATCCTGACGGCAATCTAGCGGCGACCGCCAATTTCGACATGGGCACAGGTGTTCAGACCAGTTATGCCCAGGCGGGATACAAATGCCTGGTGACGCCTTTTGTCGATAATGTGAAACACGGGCGGGAGATCTATTATAACCCTGACGGGGAGGTCACGAGGGTGGCGGTTTATGAAGAGGGGGAATGGATTCGGGATGAATAAACGCCGATGAATAAACGCCATGGAATAAAATATTTTTCTTTTTGGTTTGTTTATTGGTATTAAAGTGTTATCTTTGCACCGCTTTAATGAAGCAAAACAGCAATGTTTAATATAACCTCTAAAAATTCAACAAATTAAAATGAAAGTAAATGAAATCATGACCGCTCTGGAGGCCAAACATCCAGGCGAAAAAGAGTATTTACAGGCAGTACGCGAAGTGCTCGAATCAATCGAAGAAGTTTACAACCAGCATCCTGAATTTGAAGCTGCGAAGATCGTTGAACGTCTCGTTGAACCTGATCGTATCTTCACGTTCCGTGTGACTTGGGTTGACGACAAAGGCCAGGTTCAGGTGAACCTCGGTTACCGTGTGCAGTACAACGCCGCTCTCGGCGCTTACAAAGGCGGTCTCCGTTTCCACCCGGCTGTCAACGTCTCCATGCTGAAGTTCTTGGGCTTCGAGCAGATCTTCAAGAACTCCCTGACCAACCTGCCT
>CAMIWN010000050.1:0-19890 GCA_946402445.1 uncultured Bacteroidales bacterium | reverse complement strand
GGATGATGGTCTCCACACATTCGTAGATGTCGATGTCGTTGGAAGCCATCGTGCAAAGGATCTTCGATGTGAGCGTCGAGAGGATGTTGGCCTTCACGCCACTTCCCAAACCGTCAGCCAAGACGAGCGTGGTGTAATTGTCTTTCACGGTGCAGGCTACATTGTCGCCGCATAGTTCCTCGCCGACATGGTTCAGCGAGGTGCATCCCGTTTCTAAGCATAGTTCCATCACTTCTTCTTGTTTTCTTCGGTTAGGGTTTTCTTGAGTTTAAGCAAGGCGACCTTGGTCTCGGCGGTGGTTTCGCCCAATAGCGATGCAATCTCTTGTGCCACACGCATTTGTTTCTTGATAACCTCATCGGTCGTGGTCAAGGTTTCCATCTTCACCTTCATGATGCGGTTTTCGTAATCGACGGTATCGGTGACGTCTTTCAGGATGCCGAAGATGACGTTTTGTCCGGCTAAGTAGTTGATGGATATGTCAACGTATTTTCCAGTGGCAGGGATGTGCGTCTGCTTGCAAGTGATGTGCTTCTTCTGCGAATAGGCGTTGTAGAAGTCGATGGGGCTGAAGAAGTCGGCGGCAGGCCTTCCTTTGGCGTTGGGGTCGTCGATGCCGAGGAGTTCCCTTCCTTTATTGTTGATTTCCTGAATGTTGAGTTCTGAGTCGAGGACGATGATGCCTTCGGGACTGTTTTGGATAATCTCGAATGAGAGTGACTCGGCACGTTGGCGCATATAGGGCAGGCAGATTTCGATGTCGGCATAGCCGTTGTAAACGGCCCAGGCCTTCTCACGGCAGGTGGGGTAGCCGCATGAGCCGCAGTTCAGCTCGTCTTCGGGTTTCATCTTGCCTGTCTTGTGCAATATGGCCTCAATGTCGCGCTCGGGGGCAACCAAACTATGGCTGCGGAGGCGTGGATGGGCGGCGGCCAGGCTGAATTCGAGCGGGCTGTCGTCTTGAGGCCCTGTCAGGGCTTGTTTTTCGCGGCTGACATATTTGCGCACATCGGCAGTGGCCTTGATGGAGCCACCTTCCTTGACCAACGAGCATGGTCCATTCACACAAGCGTCCACGCAGAGATTGATTTCCATCACCACATGGTCGAGATGCTCGATGTTCTCTAAGGCCTCGACACACTTCTTCGGGCCGTCAACGGCGATATATTCATAGCCCTCGGGCAGCACGGGGAAGGAGTTGATGATGCCTTGGGGTATCGGGTATTCCTTGGCGAGGTTTGGGGTGCCGTTTTTCTTGTTGAGGCAGAGGTTGGTGATTTCTTCGAGTTTGATGTTCTTCTCGTCGAAGAGTTTCACCACATCCTCAAAGGTCAGCACATGGTCAATCAGGTGGCATTCATCGGCTTCGCGTTTCTTGGCGATGCAAGGCCCGATGAAGACGATGCTGGCTTCGGGGTGTTGTCTCTTGATGATCTTGGCGTGAGCCACCATGGGTGAATCAACGGGGGCAAGGTATTTAAGTGCCTTCGGATAGTATTCCTGAATCATGCGGCAGGCGGCAGGGCAGGCCGAGGTGATGAAGTTGGTGAACTCGCCCGTCTTGAGCAGACGCGCGTATTCCTTGGTGACGGCTTGGGCTCCCACGGCGGTTTCTTCCGCATCGGCGAAGCCTAACTTGGCCAAAGCCAGTTTCATCACGCCAAAGTCGGTAAGGCCGAAACTCGATATGAACGATGGGGCCACGCTGGCAATCACCTTGTTAGTGCCAGCCAACATTTGTTTCACTTCTTCCAGTTCACTGTGAACTACTTTCGCGTTTTGCGGACAAGCCAAGGTACAGTGGCCGCATAGGATGCAGCGGTCTTCAATGATTTCGGCCTGATGGCCCTTGAAGTCGATGGCTTTTACCGGACATTCGCGAAGACATTTGTAGCAATCTTTGCATCTCGCATTGCGAAACTCCAAATATTTCGACATGGTGGGTGGGTATTAAAATTCGATAAGGGGATAAATTTCTTTCACAAAAAGTTCTTCGGCGTTGTCTTTGGTTACGTTGTGCAAAAGCAAGGCGCCGTCTTCGGTGCTGATGCTGGCTTTCTGTATCATGTTTTCCGAAATGTCATCGGTCTTCACGTTCACGCCTTGGGCGCAATGGCCGAGGCAGAAGCTGGCTTGCAATTCGACGAGGTCTTCAACGTCATATTTCTTGAGGATGTCTTTTAGGGCTTGGATCACATCGTAGGAACCTTTTAGGTGGCAGGAGCTGCCCACACATACTTTAATATTCATTAGGGTTTGGATTTAGTGGGTTGTTTTTTTTCAACGTCCTTTTCTTCTTTTTGTTGTGGTAACGTGTAGCTATTTTAAGCGGGCGGCCACTTTTTTTGTGACCGCCCGCTTGTCAATATTTACAATGTCTTAAAAATCAACTTCGTTGTCGTAATAGCAGCACTTCAACAGTTTTTCCATCTCGGCTTGCGTTGGGATGCGTGGGTTGGAGCCGGTACAGGCGTCTCCGATGGCGTTCTTGGCGATTTCGGGGAGTCTTTCAAGGAAGACGTTCTCGGGCACAAAGCCTTGCTCGCATGGGAAGGAGTCGGCGCCGTAGTGCTGGATGCAATGCGGGATGTTGAGTTCGTCGTTCATCTTACGCAGCGTTGCGATGAGCAGTGCCACCTTTTCGTCGTCGTTGTTGCCGCCAAGGTTCATGGCATCGGCAATGACACCATAACGTTTCTTGGCCTCGGGATTCTTGGCGTTGAAGGCGATTACCTTGGGCAGATACATGGCATTGGCAGCACCGTGGATGATGTGTGCGCCAAAGTCGGCAAAGGCAGCGCCGGTCTTGTGAGCCATGGAGTGGACGATGCCTAACAGGGCATTTGAGAAGGCCATGCCAGCGAGGCATTGGGCATTGTGCATCTCGTTACGGGCTTGAACGTCACCGTTATATGAGTTCACCAGGTCTCTCTGAATCATCTTGATGGCATGCATGGCCAACGGGTCGGTGTAGTCGCAATGGGCGGTGGAGACGTAGGCTTCAATGGCGTGCGTCATGGCGTCCATGCCGGTGTGGGCCACCAGTTTCTTGGGCATGGTTTGTGCCAAGGCGGGGTCAACGATAGCCACGTCAGGGGTGATTTCAAAGTCGGCGATAGGGTATTTGATGCCCTTTTCATAGTCAGTGATGATGGAGAAGGCCGTCACTTCGGTGGCTGTGCCTGAGGTCGATGACACGGCGCAGAAGTGTGCCTTGGTTCTCAGCTTGGGCAGGCCGAACACCTTGCACATATCCTCGAAAGTGGTCTCAGGGTATTCGTATTTAATCCACATGGCTTTGGCAGCGTCGATGGGCGAACCGCCGCCGATGGCCACAATCCAGTCGGGCTGGAACTCTTGCATCACAGCAGCACCCTTCATCACGGTCTCCACCGATGGGTCCGGCTCGATGCCGTCAATGACTTTGACTTCCATGCCGGCTTCTTGCAGGTAGGCGATGGCTCTGTCCAAAAATCCAAAACGTTTCATGCTTCCGCCGCCAACGCAGATAACGGCGCGTTTTCCTGTGAAGGTCTTCAATGCTTCTAATGCGTTTTCACCATGATAAAGGTCTCTCGGTAATGTGAATCTATTCATCTCTTTGTGTTTTAAATTGTTTATGATTTTGTTTGTTTTGTCTTTTATCGATAATTTTTTATCTATTTTAGGAGCTGAGTTTTTTTATGAGGTTTTCTGCTCATTGATGGTTGAAAAAAAAGTTTTACTTATTGTTGTTCAGTTTATTGGCTAATTGGTGTGATAGCATAGCCAGTGAAGAGGGGAGGTTTTCGTTTTTCACGAGGATTCCGTCGGGAACGTTTAATAGCGTGAAGGCGAAATTCCAGATGGCGAGGATGCCGCACTCAACCATTTGGTCGCATACGTTCTGTGCCTGGTCGGCGGGCACGGTGATGATGCCGATTTTGACCCCAGTGCGTTTGATGTAGCTTTCCATCTTTTCCATGGGAAGGATGTATTTGCTTCCAATCTGGATGCCTACGAGGTCGGGGTCCTTGTCGAATCCTACGGTGATGTCCAACCCCATGCTTGAAAACTCCGTGTTGGTCAAAAGCAGCCGTCCGAGGCTTCCCACACCCACTAAAATGGCTTCATCCACTTTGTTGTAGCCCAAGAACTCGCTTAAATCTTTAACTAAGGTGTCGATTTCAAAACCGGTACGTGGCTTTCCTGTCACGCTGCTCACGCCAGCCAAGTCCTTTCGCACCAGCACTGGATTCATGTTCAGGCTTTGGGCAATGGTCGCCGACGAAACACTCGTTTCACCCCTTTGCTGCAAACTGCGGACGTAGCTGTAGTATAAAGGCAATCGGCTTAAAGTCGATTTCATTACTACCAAGGAAGTGTTGCGTCGGTTAGCCATATCGATAATAATTTATCTAATCTTTTGATGGCGCAAAAATAGTGCATTTTCCAATACGAAGTATCAAAAAATGCACTTTTTTTTGAATTTTTTTTTATGTTGCTGTTTTTCAGCTTATAAAATAGAATCAAGGCATCAATTCGAGCTCAATGCCGAAGCTCCAAGGTGAGGGCTGATGGGTTGGATCTCCGATGAGGATGTCTTGTTTCATGATGACATCCGACAGGCGGTAGCGGGCATATACACCCACGTTGATGGCGTTCAAGATGGTGTAGCTTATCCTCGTGGTGGCGCCGTATTCAAAGAGGTTCATGGCTTTGCAGCGTCTGTAGTTGCTGACGACTTGTTCGTAATAGGGTTGCGGATCGAGTGCTTGGCCGTTGTTATCGTTCCAAGTGGTTTTGTCGTAGGTTCTCACACGGCGTGTGATGTTGATGCCTCCGTATCCACCCAGATCCCAGTTGATTCCGATGCGGCGCATCACAATGCGCTGGAACAGTTCTCCATGGAATTGCATCTGTCGCATCTGGACTTTGCGGTCGGTGACTCCCAGGCTGTTCTCGGCTACAAAGCGGTTGAAGTCGAGTCCATAGCCGAAGCCTATCTTGTAGGTCTTGCCATACAGGAAACGGCGGCCAAAGGCAGCATGTTGGTTGTAACCGTTCCAGATGGCGTTGCCGAGGTTGTAGTCGTACTGGAAATATTCGGTGCTCTGCCATCCTTCACTTTCCACCTTTTTAAATGTGCCGTTCTGGCTGTTTTTGTATTGGGTCAGCAAGTTAATGTCGCCACCCATGCCGCTGATGGGGCAGGAGTCATAGAATCCGTTGTAGCTGACGTTGAGCTTCTTGCCTTGACCGAAGTCCTTGTTGTTCAGTTTGATGCCAGTGCTGTCGGGATGCACTTTATAATAACCCAGCAACACGCCATCGGCTCCTTCCACATTGATGAAAACATCCTGGTTTTCGATGACTTTCGGGACGACAATCTTCACTCCGTCCTTTTCCTGCACGAGGTTGAAGGAACGCTCGGCGGGCTTCAGCTCTCCCGTGAAATAGGCGGCTTGTGGTACACCGTAGCCAAAGGCATAATCATAATAAGGATAGAGGTCGCACGACTTTTGGATTTCAGCTTTCATCTGTAAGGCGGTCAAATCGCGCTTGGTTTGCCATGCGCAGGCGCAGAAACCGGCCGTCAACGGGCTCGCAAACGAAGTACCGAATGCCGAGGTGAAGCCACCGCTTGGGTTGGCCACTTGGGCTTCGCCGAAGGCCACTACATCGGGTTTGCGGCGTTTGTCAGCCGTTGGTCCGAAGGAGCTGAAATTTATGTGTCGATAATCCTTTAGGTTGGCCTCGATGCCACCCACGCAGATAACATTTTCGGCGTCAGCGGGCGTGATGATGGTCATCCAATGGCTGTCGTCGCCTTCGTTGCCAGCGGAGTTGCAAATCAGGATTCCCTTTTCAACGGCTTTGTTGGCGGCTTTGGCCACGTAGGAAGTGCCGTCCATGTCCTTGGTCCAGTGACGGTCCTTGCCATAACCCAGCGAGCTGTTGATGATGTCGGCGCCGTTCTTGTCGGCCCATTCGGCACCTTGAGCCCACCATACCTCTTCTTTGAAAGGCTCGGGGTCAATCTCGGTGCGTGCCAACAGGAACTCCGCTCCAGTAGCGAGCCCCATCTTCTGTCCCTTGTCGTTGATGCCGGCGATGCAGCTCAACACCATAGTGCCATGCGTGTTCCATCCGTATACGTCCTCCTTTTTGTTAGGGAAGTTGTAGGTCTTGATAATCTGATGGTTATCGCGGAGATGCTGGAAAGCGGGGTGGGTGTTCACCTTGGGGAAGCCGCCGTCCATGACGCAGATGCGCAGGCCTTTGCCATCGATGCCTTTGTCAATGAAATGTTGTCCGCCAAAACGTTTCAGCTGGTTGGTGAGGATGTCGTTGTCTTGTTCGCCATCGAGCGCTTCAAGGCAGGTGATGTCGCTTTGGGAGTTGACCTGGCCATTCGCTGTTGCCAACGTGCCTCTCGACGCTATCTCCTGCACTCTTGCGACGAAGGGCAGCTGTTCAATGAGCATGGCGTTTTCATTTGTTGCGGTGATGCCAATGGCGTTAAGCCAGCGTGACTCACCAAAAACCTCGGTGGAGTAGCCCCCCACGGTATTGACGTATTCCGTGTTGAGTGGGTAGTTGCTGATGTCGTAAAGGTCGGCACCGCATTGTTTGTAGCGGGCGATGGCCTTGGCATCGAAATAGGTGTAGGGATCAAATTGGGTGTCGTTTTTGTCGGTGAAGAACACCCAGTAACAGTTTTCTTGTGCCATTCCCGCTACTGCGAGCAAGAAGAAGATGGCGAGGAAAAGACTTTTTTTCATAGATGTTGGTGTTATTGCGGTGCAAATTTAATAACAAACTGCATACGAGGGTCATAAAACAGGGACGGGATGAATGAAAAAATGTTATTTTTGCATCGTGAAAAAACCATTCGTCATAGAAGCCCCTGGTGGAGCGACCTCAGTGCTGCTCCATACCTGTTGTGCGCCATGCTCGTCGGCCATCATCGAGTGCATGATGAAACACGGCATCACACCTACCATTTATTATTGTAATCCGAACATCTATCCTCTGGAGGAGTATGAGATTAGGAAAAACGAATGTTCGCGCTATGCCCAATCGCTCGGTTTGGAGATCATCGATGATGACTACGATCATGGACGATGGCTAGAGGAGGTGAAAGGTTTGGAAGACGAGCCTGAAAGGGGAGGACGTTGCCTTAAATGCTTTAAATACAGGTTGCTGCGAACGGCACGGTATGCCAGTGAACACGGTTTTCAGGTGATCACCACGACGTTGGCATCCAGTCGGTGGAAGAGCCTCGAACAGATAGAGGAGTCTGGACGTTATGCTGAGTCGCAAGTGCCAGAGGTGACTTTTTGGGCTCAGAACTGGCGCAAAGGCGGCTTGAGCGAGCGACGGATTCAAATTATCAAGGAATACGGATTCTATAACCAGCAGTATTGCGGCTGCGAATTTTCCATGCGTTGATAAAAAAAACGGGCGTTTTTGTAGGAACACTCGTTTTTTTGTTTATTTTTGGAGTGTGAAACACCTAAATAATGACGCTTATGGAAGACAATCTTACCAAACAGAAATTTGAGATTTTCATGATGCTCTGCGCTGCGGGCATCGACGGCAACATCAAGATGTCGGAATTGAAACGCATCCTTGCCGAGTTCGACTATGCCACTTACAACGAGGTCTTCCAGTATTTCCGGAAACTCGACAGTCCGGCTTGGCTGAGTTTTTTCAAGAAACATAAGGACGAGTTCCTCGCCACTGAGGAGGACAAGGCGGCGTTTCTGGCTGATATTCTTGACATCCTTGCCGTTGACAGCGAGAAATACACCCTCAAAGAAGAGAATTTCGTGAAGGTTTTGGAGATGCTTTTGAACGACGAATTATGATTTTCTAAATTAGAATGATTCTAATTTGATAATTTAGACTGATTATAAATTGTATTTCATTGGTATTGTGTATTTTGCAATTTGTCGTTAGGTTTCAAATAACCTTAGGTTTATTTGGAACGGGTGTTTTTATTTGTTAACTTTGCAGCGTTTTTCAGAAAACATATCAGACAATAGATACAAGGAAAACAAACTCAAGTAATAACCCTTAAAAAGGAGATTAAAAAATGGCAAAAGTTAAGTCTTTAGCAGAATTGAAAGCGATGAGAGAAAAGCTTTCAAACAACCTCGACATCCGCGAGAAGAGCAACGATCCCGACTCTTTGGTGCAGATTAAGGTTGCCATGGCCACCTGCGGTATCGCCGCTGGCGCCAAACAAGTGATGGAACATTTGATGGAGAAGGCCGATGAGCTGAAGCTCAGCATCGTCTTCACCCAGACGGGTTGCATGGGTTACTGCCATGCAGAGCCGACCATCGAGGTGAAGTGCCCTGGCCGCGACCCGATCGTGTTCGGTCATGTCGATAACACCAGAGCTGACGAAATCCTCACCAAGTATGTGATGAACAACGAGATGGTTGAGGGTGTCATTCCCGTGAACTACGAAACAATTGGTTAACTTTAATTGGAGGAAATTATATGGCAAAAATCAAGATGCACGTGCTCGTCTGCGGCGGTACTGGCTGCCAGGCATCGGCAAGTGCTCAAATCATCGAGAACTTCCAGCGCATCCTTGCTGAGAAGGGCTTGCAGGATGAAGTTCAGGTGGTCAGAACAGGTTGCTTCGGCTTTTGCGAGAAGGGACCCATTGTGAAGATCATGCCTGACAACACTTTCTACACCCAGGTGAAGCCTGAGGATGTCGAGAAGATCATCAATGAACACATCATCAAAGGCCGTAAGGTCACCGATCTGCTCTACATGGATCCGGAGAACCGCGAGCATGTCTCTGACTCGAAGCACATGGGCTTCTATCGCAAACAGCTCCGTATTGCCCTGCGTAACTGCGGTTTCATCAACCCTGAAAACATTGATGAGTGCATTTCACGTGGTGGTTACGAGGCTCTTGGCAAGTGCCTTACCGAGATGACTCCCCAACAGGTGGTCGATGAAATCACTAAGTCAGGCCTCCGTGGCCGTGGCGGCGCTGGTTTCCCCACCGGCGTGAAATGGGGCCTCTGCGCAAAGAACAAGTGCGATGAGATGTATGTCATCTGCAACGCCGACGAGGGTGACCCAGGTGCGTTCATGGACCGTTCCATCATGGAAGGTGACCCGCACAGCATCGTCGAGGCTATGGCCATCTGCGGCTACGCCATCGGCGCAACACACGGTTTGGTTTACATCCGCGCTGAATACCCGCTCGCTATCCACCGTCTGCAAATCGCCATCGCCCAGGCTCGTGAATATGGCCTCCTCGGCAACGACATCCTCGGCACTGGCTTCAACTTCGACATCGAGCTCCGCTATGGTGCCGGCGCTTTCGTGTGTGGTGAAGAGACCGCTCTGATCCACTCCATGGAAGGCAAACGTGGTGAACCTACCCTGAAACCTCCGTTCCCGGCAGTCAGCGGTTATATGGCCAAGCCGTCCAACGTGAATAACGTGGAGACCTTCGCCAACGTGCCGATCATCATCACCAAGGGCGCCGACTGGTTCGCCAGCATCGGCTCCGAGAAGAGCAAGGGTACCAAGGTGTTCGCTCTGGCCGGCCAGATCAACAACGTCGGTCTGATCGAGGTCCCGATGGGCACCACCCTCCGCGACATCATCTACGAAATCGGTGGTGGCATCAAAGGTGGCCGTAAATTCAAGGCTGTCCAGACCGGTGGTCCTTCAGGTGGCTGCTTGACTGAGAAGCACCTCGACACTGCCATCGACTATGAAAGCCTCGCCGCTGCTGGCTCCATGATGGGCTCTGGCGGTATGGTGGTCATGGACGACACCTCCTGCATGGTGGCCATCGCGAAGTTCTACCTCGAGTTCACCTGCGAGGAGAGCTGCGGTAAATGCTCACCCTGCCGTATCGGTAACAAGCGTATGCTTGAAATCCTCACCAAGATCACGAGAGGCGACGGCACCATGGAAGACCTCCAAGAGCTCCGTAACCTCGCCGCTGTGATTAAGGACACCGCCCTCTGCGGTCTGGGTCAAACCTCCCCGAACCCGGTCCTTTCAACCTTGGATAACTTCTGGGATGAATATGTCGAGCACGTCGTTGATAAGAAGTGCCGCGCTGGCGTCTGCAAGAAGCTCATGAGCTACGAAATCGACAAGGAGAAGTGCATCGGCTGCGGCAAGTGCGCTAAGAACTGCCCTGGCGACGCCATCACAAAGACCGACTACATCGCTCCTGGCCACAAGCTGCCGTCGATGGTCATCGACCCCGCCAAGTGCATCAAGTGCGGCGCCTGTATCGCTGGTTGTAAGTTTGGTGCTATTTCTGTCAAATAAAAAAGAGGAGGAAAATTATTATGATTAATGTAACAATTGATAACAAACAGATTCAGGTCCCGGAAGGCACTACCATCTTGAAAGCCGCCCGCATGGCCGGTATCCATATTCCTACCCTTTGCTATTTTGAACTGGCAGGAATGAAATTTGAAAACAAACCCGGTGGCTGCCGCGTTTGCGTCGTCGAAGTGGTGAAAGACTTCAACGGCCGTCCGCGTCGTAACCTGGCCCCGGCTTGCGCCACCGACTGCGTGGAAGGCATGGAAGTGCTGACCCACAGCGCCCGCGTCATCAACGCCCGTCGTACCGTGGTCGAACTCATCCTTTCCGACCACCCGACCGACTGCTTGACCTGCGCCAAGAGCGGCAACTGCGAGCTCCAGAGCCTGGCTCAATACCTCGGCATCCGTGAGATCCCCTTCAAGGGTGAACAGAGCCACTATCGCCAAGACATGTCGCCCAGCATCGTCCGCGACATGGACAAGTGCGTGATGTGCCGCCGCTGCGAGAATATGTGTAACAACATCCAGACTGTCGGTGCCCTGAGCGCCATCAACCGTGGCTTCAGCGCTGTCGTCGCTCCCGCCTTCGAACAAGACCTCGTCGACTCTCCGTGCGTCATGTGTGGTCAGTGCGTCCAGGTGTGCCCCGTCGGCGCCCTCAGCGAAGTCGATGACACCCGCAACGTCATGGCTGCCATCAACAATCCTAAGAAGACCGTCATCGTCAACACAGCTCCCGCTACGCGTGTGGCCCTCGGTGAAGAGTTCGGCATGCCTGCCGGCACCATCGTCACCGGTCAGATGGCCGCTGCCCTGCGTCGCCTCGGCTTCGACTATGTGTTCGACACCGACTTCACTGCCGACCTTACCATCATGGAGGAAGGCACTGAGCTCCTCGGCCGTATCAAGAAGTATATGGCTGGCGACAAGAGCGTCCGTCTGCCTATCCTCACTTCCTGCTGCCCGGGTTGGGTCAACTTCTTCGAGCACAACTTCCCCGACATGCTGGATGTGCCTTCAACCGCCAAGTCGCCTATGCAGATGTTCGGCGCTGTCGCCAAGAACTACTGGGCCGACAAGATGGGCATCAAGAGAGAAGACCTCGTCGTCGTCTCCATCATGCCTTGCTTGGCCAAGAAGTACGAGAGCAAGCGTAAAGAATTCTACAAGGATGGCAACCCGGATATCGACTACGTTCTGACGACCCGCGAGTTGGCTCGTTTGATCAAGCAGTTCAACCTCAACCTGAAAGACATGCCGTCTGAGGATTATGACGATCCGCTCGGCGAATCCACAGGTGCTGCCGTTATCTTCGGCGCCACTGGTGGTGTGATCGAAGCTGCTACCCGTACCGCCTATGAGGTGTTCACCGGCAAGCAATGCCCGAAGATCGACTTCACTGAGCTCCGTGGCATGGAAGGCATCCGTGACGCTTGGGTTGACTTCGACGGCACTCCGATCCACATCGGCATCGCCCACGGTCTGAGCAACGCCCGCAAGCTCCTCGAGAGAGTGCGTGAGGGCAAAGAACAGTTCCATGCCATCGAGGTGATGGCCTGCCCCGGCGGCTGCGTCGGCGGCGCTGGTCAGCCCTACCACCATGGCAACAGCGAGATCATCAAGAAGCGTACGGAAGCCATCTACCGCGAGGATGCTGGCAAACCGATCCGTAAGTCACACGAGAATCCTTCGATCATCAAGCTGTATAAGGAATACCTTGGTGAGCCTTGTGGCCATCTGTCACACGAATTGCTGCACACCCACTATTTCGACAAGTCGGAACATGTTGAGATCAGCGAGTAATTCAATAACCAGTAAAAAATAGAAAGGAAAAGAATATGGCAGTTATTAAATTATCAGAATCGAAGATCAACTTCATCAAGGACGTCTGCAAGTCGTACGGCAACAAGCCGGGTGAGGTCATCAACGTGCTGCACAAGGTCCAGGGCGAGTTCGGCTACCTGCCGGCAGAGGTCCAGGAGCTGGTGGCCAAGGAGCTGGGCATCCCGGTCTCCAGGGTGTATGGCATCGTGTCGTTCTATTCGTTCTTCACCATGACGCCCAAGGGTGAGTATCCGATCAGCGTTTGCTTGGGTACCGCTTGCTACGTGCGTGGTGCTGAGAAGGTGTTGGACGAGCTGAAGCGTCAGCTGGGCATCAACGTCGGTGAGGTCACTCCCGATGGCAAGTTCTCACTGACCTGCCTCCGCTGCGTCGGCGCCTGCGGTCTTGCCCCTGTCATCGAAGTCGGTGAGAAGGTCTATGGCCGTATGACTCCCGACCGCGTGAAGGACGTGCTCGCTGAGTACAGATGATCCTATATTAATTAGGAATTGAATGAAAAACCTCCGCCTCGAATGGGACGGAGGTTTTTTTGTTGTTTTTACATGTAACATTTTCGATTTTTTGGTACTTAGGGATAGAAAACCTGATAAGTTTTTTATTCTATTAATTCAACTTTTTCGTTTAAAAAATCAATTATTATGGAAAATAATGTAACTTTGCAGCATCAATTTGATAAGGATGCGATTACGATTGAAGAAGTCAAAGACTTTTTGGACCAATTTAATGCGAAAATGAAGATTTTTGGTATCAAATTCAGGGATGACCGTCAGAAGAACATCAAAACGTTAGAGCAGCTTGATCTTTATCCAGCCTTTCGAAAGATTGTTATAGAGTCTTTAGTTGCTGAGGACTATGTGACGGGGCCAGTGATAGATGCGTTGAATGAAGCAGGGGAGATGTGGGCGTTCGGTAAGGATGTTAAAGAGCGTGAGGTGTATATTAAGATCAGCCTTGGAGGAGTTAATCAACAGACAATATGTATTTCATTTCATATTGCGGAATGTCCATTGAAATACCCTTTTAAAACCGCTTAGTTATGAAGGAAAATAGTCCATTGACAGGCAAGCCTATGCGGGTGATTTATAAGCCTGAAACTTGGGTGATGAGAGGCGAACAATATTCCTATATTTATATCACATTTAGTGATGATGAGAAGGGTCAGCGTTTTACCTCTACAGAGAGTGATACGGCCTGTTATGATCAGGTCGCTAACCAATACCGTGAGCGTCATGGCATTCCATACCGGGATGAGATTGTCGCCCTGCGGGAGCGGTATGGCGTGAGTGCCACGAAGATGGCCATGATCCTTGGCTTTGGCACCAACCAGTATCGGCTGTACGAGATGGGGGAGGTGCCCAGCGAAAGCAACGGCAAGATGATCCGCTCGGCCATGACCCCCCAGGTGTTTCTCGAACTGGTGCGTAGCACACGCTCCCAGCTGACTGACAAAGAATACGCGAAAATCATCACCCGAGTGGACGAAGTGATCAAAGCATCTGAGCGTTGGCAGGACGAGCTGAAGGAAACGAAACGGCTGTTTCGCACCGAACGTGGCATGGCGAATGGCTTCGCGCCTCTTTCGACGGACCGACTGAAAAACCTGCTGCTCTACCTGCTGAAACAGATGGGAGAGACTTCTCCAAATAAGATGAATGAGGTGCTGTTTTACATCGACTTCTTTTCGTACCGGGAGCGAGGGATGGCCATCTCGGGTCTGGCTTATCAATCACTCGAGTTGGGACCAGCGCCTCAACGCTGGGATCGTGTGTACAGTGCCTTCGATGAAGTGGAAGTCCAGTTGAAACTGGTGCAAGGGCAGGAGCTTACGATGCTCAAGGCGGATGTGGAAGCCGACATGGGCGGTTTCTCCGTGGAGGAGATGGCGGTGATTGACACGGTATGCGAGAAGATGAAGGGGATGACCTCGAAAGAGGTCACGAAGATGTGTGGAGAGGAGCCGGCATGGAAAAACCATCTTGGAATGCCAGACACCATCCCTTTCGTTGACGCGTTTACTTTGATAGGGATGTAATCCCTTGTTGCTTCCATTCGGAAGGCGTGACACCGCATACGGTTTTGAAGGATCGCAGGAATGTCCTTTCGTTGGCGAAGCCCGACTCCTCCGCCACCTGTGACAAACGCATCGAGGGGTCTTTGCGCATCAGCTCCTGGGCGTAACGGATTCGGTAACCCGTGACAAAAGAAGGGAAGGTGGTGCTCATCTCCGCATTCAAGAGGGTCGAAAGGTAAGTGGTGTTGGTGCACAACTCGGCGGCCACGTCGGTAAGCCGCAATTCCTTGTTCCTGAAGAGTTGTTTCTCTTCCATCACGGCCTTGAGTTTGTCGCCCAAATTGGGTTTGTCGTTAGGAAGGATCATTTCCTCCGACGCGTTGGTGATGTCATCTTGTTGGCGTCTTTTCTTTCGTGCCATAAAGACCAGTGACAAGCCTATCAACATCGCAATGCCAATACCTATATAAAGTATAGCGGAGTGTTCGTGCGCCATACCGTTAGGGTAAAAGGCGAACACGGAGGCGCTACAGTCGTAATTGGAGTGAAGCATGCCGCCCACGGTGACGAAACTCCCGTCGGGAAGCAACATCTCCCACGGATAGTTGGGAAGTTGTTCCAAGGCTTGCGAATAATGCATGGTTAGCTTGGCTTTGCCGCCTTGCAATGCCGGTTGATAGGCTATTTCGGACAGATAGGCATGTTGATGTTCATCCACGCCCATTATCCAAGCCGTCTCCGTTTCAGGAACGGTCCAAAAAGAGCCTGTGTATCGGATGGCGCCCCAGGGACCTTCCATGGGCAAGGGCTGTTCCATAGGCAAAAGCGAGAAACCTGTGCTGTTGACCAACATGGGGGCGCATTGCCCTTCGGCGTTGAGCGCGGGAATCAGAAAGGTGTTTTCCGCCACGCGGAAGGAACGGGCATCTATATTGCGGTCTGTCGGCGTCAGCGGATGCCATTGGGCGAGGATTTCCGCTTCAAAAGGCGCTCCTTTTAGTTGGTCAACAATATTGCTCGGGCTGTTATTGTAACTGTCCTTGGTGCCGCCAATCATCCAAACATTGTCATTGGCAATGGGCAAAAGGATGGGATAACTGCGGTTGTTGGAAGTGGTATCAGTCCAAACATTGTCGCTGTTGTAGATTTCGGTGAAATCAGTTGCCCACCAGTTGCCGCTGATTACGATACGGCCGTCTTCCAATTCCAAGGCACTGGCGTGTGCCCGTTTTACTTCCATGATAGGGGCAGGAGTAACGCTATGTGTGGCTGGATGATAACGTTCCACGCCCCAAGTTTGCCCGATGCCGAAGCTGCTTTCATAGCCGCCGCCGACAAGGACATCGCCGTCTTTCATCACGAGGGCAAAAGGCGTGTCGTGCGGATAGAGGGTGGAAATCAAGTGCCATCGTCCGCTTTCATAATATTCCGCTGTGGCGGTGGGAATAAAACCCGTGGTGTGGCCACCAATGGTCAAGATATGGTCGCTGGCCCATACCAAGGCATGACCGATCCGGGGCTCGTTCAAATCGGGAAGACGTTTTGTCGCCATCGGGAGAAAAGCGATGTCGCCTTGTTGTATCACCTCTGGTGATGGCTGACACGATAGCATCACGAGGAGAACGAAAACCGATAAAAACATGCGTTTCATGCGGCAAAGATAAGGGTTTTATATTCCCTAATTGATGCGTTTTCCCTCAAAAAGGTCATGTTTTTGGGAATTGTCACTTGTTTTTGGGAATTGTCACCAAGATTTATTGAAATCGTCACCTCGATTTGTTGGATTTGTCATGTTGATTTGTTGGATTTGTTACCTTTTCAACGAAAGCTTCGCCGTAATTTTAGACAAATTTTTAGTTAAAAATTATTCTCTAATCCCGAAGGGCCGATGTGGTAATAACCGGCAACAAAAAATTTATGAAAAAAACATTTTTACTCATGACGCTCCTATGCGTTTCGTCCATGATCTTCGCTCAACTGCAGACCCAAGTGGCCACCTTGAAACATGGCAACAACATCAATGTCTTCTATGGCCAAGACGCTTTCAAAGATGCATACGACGCTGCCGTCAGCGGTGACATCATCACCCTGTCGAGCGGCACCTTCAACGCCACCGACATCAACAAACCCATCACCCTGCGCGGCGCGGGTTGTATGGATGACGATGAACAGAACACCCTTGCCACCGTTATCCCGGGAACTTTCAGTGTCAGCATCTCCGATCTTTCCAACTACCTGATCATTGAAGGCATTATCTTTGAAGGCGAATTCGGATATGACTATCTCGTCAATCCCACCTTCGTCAGATGTAGTTTTGATATATTCCATCATAGGAATTATTATACGGAAAATGCCCAATTCATCAACTGTAGAATCAATCACTACAACAGCTGTTATATGCACAACACCACGTTCCGTAACTGCATCATTTGGGATTGCCGCGATGGTTATTCGGGAGACACTGCGGACAATGCTATCATTGCCTATAATTCCTATATTAATATAATGCAACAACATACCAATCTCACTACCTACAACTGCATCCTCAATAAAGGCACGGCAGGCACCCATCTTATGACTGGAAGCAGCGTTGCATATAACTGCATTGAAATATGTTGGTACAGTAATGATGTGATTGAAACGGGTTACAATTGTTGGAGGTACGGTGAGGTTTACGATGTTTTTGAGACTTATATCGATGAGTCCAATTATGAATGGGTCACCGAACCGCTCATCCTTAAGGATGAAGTCATTGAGCATTGTTTGGGTACTGACGGTACCCAGTTAGGCATCTATGGTGGTGCCGCACCTTATAACACCCGTCCCACCTACATGGTTCCCAACCGCAGCACGGTGGACCAACAGTCAACGCCTGAAGGCAAACTGAATGTCCATATCGAAGTGTTAGAATAAATTGCCCACAACCAAAGTGTTAAAGCCATGAAACGTATCTTAATTGTACTATTCGGTTTGATGCTGTGGGGTGGATTGAATGCCCAAACGCATGCCATCAAATATTGGTTCGACAATAATGACGGGCAATGCGTGAACACGAGCTTCAGCGGCAACGTGTGGGACACCGAATTGGATGTGAGTCAATTCAATGACGGCTTCCATGTCCTGCACTACCAACTGTCGGACACCACATTGTCACCCATAAAGAGTTTTCTCTTCCACAAAATATCAACTATTGAAAACACGAACCAACAGTATTTCTATTGGTTTGATAATCAATACAGCAACATGCAGAGCGGCACGTTGGGCAATGGCATCTTAGTGTTCGATGTGAAAAGTATTCCTGCTGGATTCCATACCCTTCACCTGATGCTGAAAAACGATAATTATTCCTCCGTCAAAAGCTATCTCTTCATCAAGACGGAAATGGCCGATTTGGGTGTCAACCTCCACTATCACTGCTGGTTCGACGAGGATTATGACCATCAACAGACGGGAATGTTGGGCGATGGCAATCTCCTGCTTGATGTGACAGCCCTTGCGGACGGCGAGCATGTCGTTCGCTTCTATTTGGAAGGCAGCAATGTGGCGGCTACGCAGAGCTATGTGTTTATGAAAGGTGAAGGGGGAGAAACCTACGAAATCACTGCCACGGTTGTCCCCGCCGAAGCCGGCACTGTGACTGGAGCTGGCACCTATTACGCCAACAATACCTGCACCTTGATTGCCACGCCTAACGAGGGCTGTGCTTTCAAGTACTGGATGGAGAATGGCGGGGTGGTCTCAGAAGAGGCCGCTTACACCTTCATTGTTACGGGAAACAGGGACTTGGTAGCCCAATTCTCGGGTACCGGTGTTGACGAAAACGATGGTGATAAGTTTTTCTTGTATCCCAATCCTTCAGAAGGCACCTTCTTTGTTGAGGGCAGGGGCAAGCTCTCGGTGGTGAACCCTCTTGGCCAGCAATTATTCACCCGTGACATTGAAGGTCAAACGACGTTGTCTTTGCCGTCCGGATTCTATCTGCTTCGTTTGGAAAACGGCAACGGCAGCCGTATAAGTAAACTCTTAGTGAAGTAATTCCAGCTCACACAACCCGCCCTTGTTGCCGACCACAAAGGCCACCGGCGGATTGTCGCCTTGCACGAGGTTGTTCAGGTAGAGCGGCTCTCCCAGGATAAAGAGTCCGCAGCGGAAAGTGTTACCCACTTTCAGTTTTGAGTTCTCGGATTGCTCAACGATGAAGCGGAAGTCGCCAAGATAGCGGAAAGTGCAGCGGCGGTTGGGCTTCCACGACACGTAAACGCGATCATCGACTTCCAGGTCCTCCGTCTTGATGTGTTGGCTGGTCACACGGTCGGAGCCGCTTTCCGACGTGATGTGTTCCAGAAACCCGTCCAGGTTTTTGAACCCGATGAATTGCGACAGGATGTCAAGCGTGCTTTGGCGGGCACTGACGGGGCCGTCCACGTAACCCCATATCCGTTTCAAGGTGGAGGCGCTGACGATTTCGTGGGTGTGTTCCCAGATGGCTCCGCTGAGGAAGTCAAAATCAGCGGAGGTCCTTATCTTGCGACTGACGTTTGCTTCGATTCGCTTGAAAGGAGGTAGGCAAATTTTGTTTTGTCCAATTTAAAGTTGCGCCCGACACGAATTTAGGGATAAAAGAATGACTTTGAGCAATGGTCTTTATAGAGTAACTCTTAAACAAAAAATGAAGGACATTGAAGCTGGTTTTGATATGAGTGCAAGTACATCGACAGTTTGAATTTCCAGCAAAAAGTTACTATAAGTATCCTGTAACTCTAAAAACAGGATACATAATGGAAAAGAAAACCAACACAAAGAAGACACCGAAAAATCAAAACCGCACCCTGCTTCAGGCTATCGAGAACGTGGCCGAACTTTCGAGGGACTCAAGGCTGAGCGACGAGTTCATGAAAACCGTCAAAAACGAAGTTCACTTCTTGGCTAAACAATACGCTATCACCGAACGTCAGGCTGTGCTCTTTGCCGTGTGCATGGACGAAGGGCCCAACAATGTTTACTTCCGTGACATTGCCTCGCATCTCGACATCAATCGTATTGCTTCGCTGGCACTTTCGTTGGATATTGATGCCTTGGTACACCGCCGTTTGTTACGCTATCGCGATGTGAAAGAAGGCGACTCGTTCAACGTGTCGGCAGCGGTCATCCGGTGTTTGAAGCATAACGAAGTGTATCAGCTGCCTTCCATCAAAGGCCTTGACTGTCCCGCCATGTTCGAGTTGCTGGAACAGTGGTTCCAGGATCTCGACGATACTGCTGTCGATCCCATGGAACTCAGTCAGGAGCTGCAGGAGTTGTTTGATGCGAATCCCCAATTAAACTTCGTTAAAAAAGTGCGGCAACAAGAACTATGTGAAGCCAGTGAGCTGCTTCTCGTCAAGTTCTGCTATTATCTGATTTGCAAGGATGACGAAGACATTCGTTTCAACCAAATGGAAGATGTGTATCGGAGCAGTGCTGAATTCGCCAGGGCCAAAGGAAGTCTTCGTAAAGGCACCCATGCACTTCAAAAGCAGAAACTTATAGAGTTTCTCTGCGTTGACGGCATCGCCGATACCACCCGTTTCAAGTTGACCGAAGATGCCAAACGCGACTTGTTGGCTGAAATGAATCTCAATGCTACAGAGGAGCATCTGGCCGATGTGATTGAACCTGAAAAGCTGCCCCCCAAGACCATGTTCTACACCGAGACCGTTCAGCATCAGGTGGAGGAACTCAACC
>CAMIWN010000049.1:0-20200 GCA_946402445.1 uncultured Bacteroidales bacterium | reverse complement strand
TGCTTGAAGTGGAACAGTTGGGCGTTGATGTCGGCTTCCCGTTTGCGGTTGCGAGCCAATCGGATTTGGGAAATCAAGAAGGCCAACAAAACCAAGGCCGCGGCAACGCTAATCAAGATGATCCAACGTTGTTTGGCAATGATCTTCTGGTTCATCTCGTTTTGCAGCACCTCATAGTCGTATTTCCGCTGAATCCCATACAAGTTGTCTTTCTCATCCTTTAGATTATGCCTCGCATAACCTCTTGTGAACCTCTCATAATATTGCAAAGCCAGCTTGTAATCACCGCGTTCCTCGGCAAATCTCGAGAATTCCCAATAGTCAAAATAATGTTCATCGTTTTCAACGGTATCCAACGTCCCCCACATCGCTTCCAGCTGACCCCAAAAGTAGATGGCAGAGTCCATGTTTCCCACTTCCTCATATACCGTTCCCATACTGCGATAATAATAGGCTTTCTTCTCATCGGTATCCAGCCCCGTAATTGCCTTATACTTCCAAAGATACTCTATCGCCTTGTCATAGTCGCCACGTTCGAAATTCAAGACATAAAAATTCGTCAACACCTGTAAATAAATCTCTTCATCTCCACTAATCTCGGCATAAGCAAGTCCTTGATCCATGCACATCTCAGCACTGTCATACTCCTGAAATGCCGTGTAGGCAGAGCCCATCAGGTTCCACAACTTGGCGCGCTCATCGTAATGCGTTCCGAAGCCTTCATCGGCAGCCTTCAATCGCCCAATGTATTCATCCTTTGTCTCGCCTTTGCGATACAGCATGTCGCCAATCTGGTAACGGGCACGCGATGTCGTGAGTGAGTCGCTCGCCAACAAGCCGTAATGTTCCGCATCTTTGAAGGCTTCCAAAGCCAAAGCCTCGTCATCGGATTCCAAATAGGCATAACCTACTTCCAGCGACTGTTGTGCTTGGTCAAGCTGTTGCTTCGGACCAGGTTTGCAGGCAGTCAATGCCGCAAGAAGGAGAAACAAAACCAAATGGTGCATTTTCATAACGCAAAATTATAAAACACCTCTTAATTCTAAATACCAAATTCTTAATTATTTCGTACCTTTGCGCCCAAATTAACATATAGTATTCACCATGATCACTTTAGACCAACAAAAAGAATTATGTAAGAGGGTTGAGGCCTTGAGGAGGTATCTTTGACGTGGACCGTCGTACCATGGAGGCCCAAGAATTAGACGAAAAGACCCAAGATCCGCAATTTTGGAGCGACCCGAAAGCCGCCGAAGCCACCATGAAGAAGGTGCGCGAGGTGAAAGGATGGCTCAATGGCTACAAGCAAGCTGAAGACGCCTACAACGACTTGGCGGTGCTGTTTGATTTCGCCAAGGAAGGCGAAGCCACCGAAGAAGAGGTGGATGCACAGTATGCCCATGCCTTGGCTATCGTTGAGGATCTGGAATTCAAGAACATGCTGCAAGAGGAAGCCGACCCCATGAGCGCCGTGCTGAAGATCAACGCTGGCGCAGGTGGCACTGAGGCCCAAGACTGGGCACAGATGCTCATGCGCATGTACATGCGTTACGCCGAGAACCACAAGTACAAACTCACTATCTCCAACTTGTTGGAGGCCGACGACGCCGGCATCAAGTCGGTGACGATGAAGCTCGAGGGCGAATACGCCTACGGCTACCTGAAAGGCGAGAACGGCGTGCACCGCCTGGTGCGTGTCAGTCCTTACAACGCCCAAGGCAAACGCATGACTTCATTCGCTTCCGTTTTCGTCACCCCTTTGATTGACGATTCCATCGAAATCGTGGTGGAACAGTCGAGGTTGTCGTGGGACACCTTCCGCAGCGGCGGTGCCGGTGGCCAGAACGTCAACAAGGTGGAATCTGGCGTGCGTTTGCGCTACCAATACAAAGACCCCTACACGGGCGAGGAAGAGGAAATCCTCATTGAAAACACCGAAACCCGCGACCAACCCAAGAACCGCGAGAACGCCTTGCGCCTCTTGAAGTCGCAACTCTACGACCGCGAGATGCGCCACCGCATGGAGGAGCAAAACAAGATTGAGGCAGGCAAGCTGAAGATCGAATGGGGTTCGCAGATCCGCTCATACGTGTTTGACGACCGTCGCGTGAAGGACCACCGCACCAACTACCAGACCTCCGACGTACAGGGAGTTATGGATGGAAATATTGATGCGTTTTTGAAGGCGTGGTTGATGGAGTTTGGAGGGAAGAAAGGATAGCATACAGATATTAAAAAAACAGAAAACAAAAGTTCGCAAATTTTGTGAACTTTTGTTTTTTTTTTGTTATTTTTGCGCTCTGAAATCAAATGATGTAATGGAAATCACATTCGAGAAAGCCTATCTAAGCGAACTCTACTATGACGGGGTGGCCAGCGATAAACATCATCGCTACCAGACAAACATCGTTAAGAAATATGTCCGTGTAGTAAACATTCTCGACTCTGTGGATAAGGCAACAGACTTGTTTCGTTACCAGGCTCTACACTACGAAAAATTGGTGGGCGACAAAGCAGGACTAGAGTCGGTGCGAGTGAATGACCAATATAGGATTGAGTTCAAAACAACGTCAGTCGGCGGTATCACCATTTGTAACATCACTGAATTGTCAAATCATTATAAATAGGAATAAGGAGGAATAGTTATGGGAAATTTAGGTTATGGTGCATACCCGACCCATCCAGGCGAAGTACTGAAGGACGAGATTGAGGAACGTGGCATCAGCCAACGACAATTGGCTGATAGCATGGGGCTGTCTTATTCAGTGGTAAACGAAATCCTGAACGCCCGGCGTCCACTAACGGCAAAGACAGCCCTAATGTTTGAAGCCGCGCTTGACGTACCCGCTGACTCGTTGATGTATCTGCAAATGAAATACAATATGCAGACTGCCAGGAAAGATTCAACCATTATGGATATGCTCAAAGGAATCAGAAGAGCAGCTGCCGTTTTGTAAGACCTTTAAACAGACAAATCTATGATCACCTTTTTTATCGCTTTAGCCGTATTGATTCTTGGCTATCTGATTTATGGAAAGTTTGTAGAGAAGCTATTTGGGGCAGACCCGAATAGGCCCACACCAGCTACCACCATGGCGGATGGTGTGGACTATGTGCCGATGAAGCCCTGGCGGATTTTCTTGATCCAGTTTTTGAACATCGCCGGCGTGGGTCCCATCATCGGGGCCATCATGGGGGCTCAGTTCGGCACAGCCTCTTTCCTTTGGATTGTGCTGGGCAGCATCTTCGCAGGAGCAGTACACGATTATCTGGCGGGCATGATCTCTTTAAGAGACAAAGGAGCCAGTCTGCCCGAAATTCACGGAACCTATTTGGGTGACGGTGCCAAGCAAATCATGCGTGGCTTTACCGTGATTTTGATGATTTTGGTCGGCGTAGTGTTCGTGAACACGCCTGCCACCCTGCTCAACGCCCACTTCACCCAAGGCTGGAATCCCTATATCTGGATTATCATCATTCTGGCTTATTACCTGATAGCCACATTGTTACCTATCGATAAGCTCATCGGAAAGATCTACCCTATCTTTGGCATCCTGCTGTTGGGCATGGCGGTGGCCATCTTCATCGCCTTCCTCATTTACAAGCCTGAGATTCCTGAGTTGTGGAGCGGCTTGCAGAACCGTCACCCCGACGCGCCCAACAACCCCATCTTCCCGATGATGTTCATCTCGATTGCTTGCGGTGCTATTTCAGGCTTCCATGCGACACAGTCACCATTGATGGCCCGTTGCATGGTCAACGAAAAACAAGGCCGTCCGATTTTCTACGGTGCCATGATCACCGAGGGTGTCGTCGCCTTGATTTGGGCTGCCGCAGCGGCCTATTTCTTCGGGCCCGACAGCGTGGTCGATGTCACAGGCAAGAGCGGTGCCGCCATCGTGGGCATCATCGCCAACACCTGGTTCACCCCCGTCATCGCCACCATCACCATCCTCGGCGTCATCAGCGCCGCTGTCACCTCGGGCGACACCGCCATGCGTTCCGCCCGACTCATCGTGGCCGACTTCATGCATTTCGACCAAAAGCCCATCAAGAACCGTCTGATCATCGCCATCCCGATGTTCGCCATCACCGCAGCCATCTTGGTCTATAGCATCGCCGACGCCAAGGGGTTCCAGCTAATCTGGCGTTACTTCGCTTGGGCCAACCAGGTGCTTGCCACCGTCACCCTTTGGGCCATCTCGGTTTATCTCGCCAAAAATAAGGGCAAGCTTTGGTATTTGATCACCCTCATCCCTGCCCTCTTCATGACCATGGTAACGGGCTGCTTCCTCTTCGTGGCCAAGGCCGCCGACGGAGGTCTCGGCTCTGTGTTGCCAAGACCTGTAGGTTACGGCATTGGCGCAGTGATTACATTAATCGGGTTGGCAGCCTTCGTAATTTGGAAAAAGAAACAAAAAACGTTTTAAAGACTATATATCATGAGAAAAATCATCCCCCTCTTCATTTTAGTTTTAGGGTTTGCTTCCTGCTCGCCCATCGTTCACAAAAACATCACCAAACCACTTACCCCACGGGAAAGCACAACAGACGTAGCCGTGTATGATGTCGGAGAGATGGTCCCCGAAAACACCGAAGTGATTGGAAACATTAGAATAACAGATAGTGGGTTCACCACGCATTGTGATTGGGAAACCATCCTTGAAAAAGCAATGAATGAAGCGCGGGCAGCTGGCGGGAATGGTCTCGAGATCCTTCAGCACAGCTATCCTAACGGACACAGTTCCTGTCATCAAATCGCAGCCAACATTCTCAACATCGACCCAAACTGCCCTCCCAAAGAGCCTTCCGAGTTCGCCCAAAAGAACTATCATGATTACGTCATTCTATCAGAAGGCGACACCACACAATGCCTCGTCATCGATGAAACCAAGAATATGCTAAGCATAGTTTACGAAGTACAAGGGGTCACCAGAAGAGCTCAACTCGACAAGAGCAAGATTCTTGCATATCACATTGACGACCCCATCGCATTGGCGGATCTTCAATATCAAAAAAACAAAAAAGTGTTTCATGTCCGGTTCGGCTTTGACGGAGGTTACGCTTTCCGCACCGCTCGATTGGCAGACGGACTATCAAATGACTACAAGGACTATCTCCGGGAACTATCAAAAGGTCCAGTAATGGGGGCTAACCTCCGAATCAACATCGACAAGATGTACAGCCTTGGAATCCACTACGACCGATTTACAAGCAGCAACTCCGGCTATTTTTATGCATATGACGATTATGGCAACTTTCATGAAGGCCTGATCAGTAGCAACCACAACATTAACTTCATTGCCGCCTCTGCCGGATACCACTTCACCACCCCCAACGAAAAACACCGTTTCTTCTTTGATTATCTTCTGGGCTATATGAACTATCATGCCATAGAGTCTGATTTCGGCACGGACTATATCATAGAAGGAGCTACAATAGGAATGGGATTGACTTTCGATTACGACTACATGTTGTCAAAACACATCGGCATCGGCGCAGGGATGTCCTATTACAATGGAGCTCTTTCAAAAGCGAAAGTCAACGGGAATGAACAAAACCTGAATAACAACAAAGAAGGACTTCAAAGATTCAACCTCAAGGCTGGAATCCGGTTTTATCTCTAATCTATGATCTCCGTTCAGAACCTCAGCATGCACTTCACCGGTGACGATTTGTTCACCGACATCACCTTTTTGATTCGTGAAAAGGACCGGATTGGTTTGGTCGGCCATAATGGCGCCGGCAAGACCACCCTACTCAAGCTTATCTGCGGATTAGAACAACCTTCCAAAGGCGATGTCATCGTGCCCGAAGGCATCACCATCGGATATTTGCCCCAGGAGAAGAATGTGAACAGTCCCAACACGGTGTTGGACGAAGCCATGACGGCTTTCGATGAATACCACCAGATGGAACGAGAGGTGGAAAAGCTTCAACAAGAGATGATGGAGCGCACCGACTACGAAAGCCGAGAGTACCAACGTCTCATCGAGCATCTCAACAACCTCAACGACCATTTGAACATGATGGGCGGCAACGCCATCGAAGGCGAGGCCGAACGTATCTTGGTAGGACTGGGATTTGAGCATGACGACATGCAACGTCCCATGCGGGAGTTCAGCAACGGCTGGCAGATGCGTGTGGAACTGGCCAAAATCCTTTTGAGAAAGCCTAACTTGTTGCTCCTCGACGAGCCTACCAACCACCTCGACATCGAGTCCATCCAATGGCTGGAAGGCTTCCTGAAATCGTACTACGGTGCCATCCTGATGGTCTCGCACGACCGCGCCTTCCTCGACAATATCACGGTTCGCACCGTTGAGATTTCAAATGGCAAGATTTACGACTATAAGGCGTCCTACTCCGATTACGTCGCCCTGCGCGAGGAACGAGTCGATATGCAACGCAACGCCTACAACAACCAACAACGCGAAATCAAGGAGATCGAGGCTTTCATTGAACGTTTTCGCTACAAAGCCACCAAAGCCAAGCAGGTGCAAAGCCGAGTAAAGCTGCTGGAGAAGATGGAAGAAATCACCGTAGATGACATCGACAAAACCGCTATCCATTTCAAGTTCCCCCCTGCACCCCATTCCGGCAAAGTGACCTTGGAATTAAACCACGTGGGTAAAGCCTACGGCGACAAAGTTATCTTGAAGGATGTCAACCTGCTCATTCCCAGAGGTGAGAAGATCGCCTTTGTAGGTCGCAACGGCGAAGGCAAGTCCACCCTCTCGAAGATCATCTGCGGGGTGCTAGACCACGAGGGCGAGGTGAAGCTCGGTCATGAGGTTAAAATCGGCTACTATGCTCAGAATCAGCAAGATATGCTTGATATGAACAAAACCGTTTTTGAGACCTTGGATGATGTGGCGGTGGGTGACATGCGCTTGAAAGTCAAGGCCTTGCTCGGTGCTTTTCTGTTCCGTGGTGATGACATCGACAAGAAAGTGAAGGTGTTATCAGGCGGCGAGAAAGCCCGTCTTTCCTTGGCCAGGATGCTCCTCTTCCCCACCAACCTCTTGGTCCTGGACGAGCCCACCAACCACTTAGACATGCTCTCGAAGGACATCTTGAAGAACGCCCTAATCCAGTACGATGGCACCCTCATCATCGTCTCGCACGACCGTGACTTCCTGCAAGGACTAACCAATAAGGTGTATGAGTTCCGCAAGCCGAACATCAAAGAATACATCGGCGACATCTATGATTTTCTGGAGCAGAAAAACCTCAACCACCTGAAAGAGCTCGAAATCGCTGCCAAACAGCAACCCAAGACCATCGCATCCGAACCGGTTTCGCAAAACAAAATCAATTACGAACGCAAGAAGCAGATTGATGCTAAGTTGCGCAAAGTTGACAAAGAAATTCAGCGTTTGGAAGATGCCATCAGCAAGATGGAAGCGGAATTAGCCGTGTTGGACGACATCATGAGCCATCCTGACCAGCATCCCGAGGTGAAGGTGGATAACGACCTGTTCTGGTCGTATGGACAGAAGAAGGAAGAGCTTCAGAAACTGATGGATGACTGGGGTGAGAAGCAAATGGAACGCGAGGAAATCATGGCGGAATATTAACCGCTTAAGGCAACACACAAGCGTCTTTTAGAAACTTGCGCAAAGGAAGCAGAATCATCAAACGAGCCTCTAAATTCTGGAGATGACGACTTCCCAGCGCCTCATGTTCAAGATCCCCCCAACCCAGCACATTGACAGTGCCATTCTTTTCTTTCCAAGAAAAATCACTCAATAAACTGACGCCATACGACAACTCAAACTTGACGAAAAAGCGCGTGCGTCCAACCAAAAAACGAGTGCCAAAGCCCACCCCAGCCACGGCACTGACATCCAGAGGCGTAATCATGGCATCGGTCAATTTCAATTCATACACCGATGGGGAAAAAGAGCCGTCGCTATACGAACGCATCCATTTGAAATCGCCTTTGATCCAATAGCTCAAACGAGGTGCCATAAACAGATAGGGCCGCATGTTATCGCGATATCCAAACCAACAGGTGATGGGAAAACGCAATTCCAAAGCCGTCAATGACATGTCGTAATTCACCAAAGCATACGCTGACGACGAAAAACCAGTCTGGAACTCAGAACTATAAGATTTCTTAATCACACGCTGAGTGTAAGAAAGATCCATTCCAACCGAAAACCTCCGAAGTGTGTTCCACTCCATCGCGAAACCAAATGCAGGCGTGTAAGCTGGCCGCATTGTGGACTTGGTGACCGCAGAATACACCATGTTGTTTACCGTAACGCCACCCGTCACACCAACACTAAGCGAACTGTTATTACGGTACATATAGACCGTTTCCTTCAAATGCGGTGCGAATTGGGCATGCAACACGTCCAACCATGACAGCAAGAACACCAATATAATCAAGCCTCTTTTCATTGCTTCATGGGGTTTGGGGGGTTAACAAATCATCATGAAACCAAGAGCATTGCTCCGCCAATCCATCGAAATCCTTGAAAATGAAGATAGAATTGACTGGATACACGGTCCCTGGCGCTACGGAATCTTGGTAACTCAAAATCTTATATCCATATCTAAAGTCCTTAACGCCTTGCGCAGTCATCGTTCCCGACATCAGAACTGCATGAACCGGAGTGCCCTCCGTATGGGTTACCTCATTAAAAAAGGCGGTGAATGACGAATCACGTCCCGTCAAGTAAACTGGAGAAATGATTTTGCAAAAAGTTTCTTCAGAACTCATACAGAGGTAGTCGGCGATTTGAAGATACTGGTTTCTGAACAGATGATAATGAGCAATAGGCGACAATTGACCAGGTTGAGGCGCAAAAGGAGGTTCCAGATTGGTGGCGACATACTCATGCAACGACCGGAACTCCATGTTGATGACAGGAGGCTGATTCCCGAAAAAAATATGCTCTTCACCATAAAGATCCAACAAATCTCTTGGCAAATAGTCTGTGATGAAGGGGATTTCCTGAGGGTCATTCAGCAAAATAGTCGTTGTTCCCTCCTTCAGGCAGGAAGGAAGAAACAAAACCAACATCATTACTGTTATCACAAAAACTCTCAAACCTCTTTGATTCATACCTCTGAAGCTTTATCAAGGTAGCAACATGACCTTTCGTACCATCAAGTCGTTATCGCTTTTCAATACAAAATAATACATTCCTGATTCCCGCTGGGGCATCTCATACTCCATGGCGGTGTGCAAGTCAGCGTCCACAGCAAAGGCATCCAATTGAGCACCCATGCTGTTGAACAACCGAATCTCCAAAGGACCTTTCAAATCACCGAAGAACAGGGTCACCATTCCATGAGTGGGATTCGGCGCTAATTCAAAACCAGACTGTTCCTCATGTTCAGGCAAATCATAATAGGAGGTTCTGATAAAAAACTCCTTTTGCACCGTATCACAACGGTTTATGACTTGTGCGCGCAGCATCACCGTATCAAGCAGATAGGAGAAAACATACAAAGTACACGACATTCCCTTGCCATGTGGAACCAAATACCAATTAGGACAATCAATCTCCCAAATAGCAGTATCCACCTGAGTCCGTTCATCGACAAGATCCAGCGCATACTCATTCACACTGATATGTGTCTCACTCCCTCCAATGGGGAAATGAGTCCCGACAAATTCAAAATCAGGGGTAAAGCCCAAATCGAGTGTCAGATAATAAGAGCTGTCGCAACCAAAAGCAGTGGTTCCCAGCCTTTCATAATAGCCCGATTGTGAATACTCAACCCCATAAAAGTCAAAGCTGTCCTCGTCACATAAGATATGCGTCTCCCGATGAACAACGGGGTCACCCACATGGACATCTATCGTCAAGGTATCAGAGATACTTTCCTGGTTGAAAGTATAACCTTTGACAATAGCTCTCACCTCATAATCCCCACCCTTCGCGTATTTATGCGAGACCTTAATCCCGGAGCCCACCTTGCCGTCCCCAAAAGACCAATTCACCTGGACATGATAATAATTGGTAATCACTTTGAATTGGGCACGTTCATCGCTGCACATTTTCAACCCATTATGATAAAATCCATTCCATAATCCATTGACATACAGTTGACTAGTCAAATCTATCACATTGGCACCCACACAATAGGCATACCCTTTGGCTTCTCCAAAGCCATACACGTGAGCAATGACCCCGGAGAAACAAGACAGATGATGGGTGTCATGCGAGATCTGTTTTTTCACAAAACTGTAGTCCTTGTTTCCAACCACCGGATGGAAAGCGGTGTCACTAATTAAGGCACCGTCAAAATAGACCTTGTCAATATCTTTGGTTTCCACCACGATATTCACAAAATGCTCGTCAATAGTGGCATCACTATGGTTGAAAGTACAGAAAGTAATCTCTCCGATTCGTTGTTCTACAGGAGGAATCCAAACCATGGAAGGGTCGCCATTCTGTGAAGAGGAAGGCTCCATAGGTTCTATGCCCGTGGTATTATAAAGATAAACGACGCTCGGCGCGCTGGTCTCGACATAACACGAGCCATCTGAGGAGAGCAGTTCAAAGGTATAAGTCCCTCCGGCACCGAGAACTGCTGCATCCACCCCGTTGACTTTCACCACATTATCACTTGCCGAAGAAGTAACCCTGACAAAATCGCGCACTCGGGATTGGGAAGAAGTCACCACGAACTCTGTTCCCCAGGTGCTAACAGGGAGGGCTTGTTCAAAGATATGATCCATGCCGTTGCACACATCATCCGGAATACAGGTTAGTGTGTTACCATTGAAGACAGCAATGTTTTTACCGCCATGGGCTGTGACCATAGAACCAGAGAGGTCGCGATTTTCGGAATCAAAATTCGACCTCACGAAATAAGTCTCACCCCTCAACAACGAGATTGTTTGCATGACACCGGCAGGTGACAGGGTAGTAGCCACCGATGGGGTAACATCCACTTCAGTGCCGTCTTCCATAGCGATAATCACGAAGCAACTGGTTTGCTGATCATCATAATTCTCACAATGCGATTGGAGACCCGACTGAATGATATAGTCGGAACCCAGACTTTCGACTGGAAGCACAAAAGAGGCATCGAAAGAGTTATTGGCAATGTTGCAGATGAAAACAGAGACGGTATCTGTCGCTACCAGCACCAGCGATTGATTATCAATGGTTTCCTCATTGAACTCGTTATAGGCATAGCTCTCAGGAATATCCACAATAGTGATATTGTTTTGCTTCACCGAGAAGTGAATATCCGTCAAGGAGCCGTCAGCTTTTTTGATGACTCCCGAGCAAGCCCTCTTCGCGCTAATCATCACGCGGTTCGACACCCATGCGCCACCATTGTTCTTATACCCATTTTGCATGAATGTAAACCAGAACTCCTTCCCTTGGGTGGAGTTCTGCGCTTGAAGTCCAACGCAGCAGGATATCAAGAAAAAAGCCAAGATGATATATTTTCGCATGGAGAAGAATCTTAAAAACAAGTTATTGAATCACCAGATCGAAGGGCATTCTTGCTTGGATTCCGGTATTTTTCTGAAGGTTCTCAAGACCCTGGTAATAAGGATAATACGAACCAAGTTTCTGTTTCAAGGCGGCATCGATTTCATCTTTCTTATTCATCGACTCCATAATGCGGGCGAAAAAGTCTTTCGCTTTAGGCAATTCCACCACCTTGTAGTCATTGCCAAGGTTAGCTTTCTGAGCGGTATACTCGATGGCGTCTTCCAAGTCACCCAGTTGATCCACCAGACCCAGCTCGATGGCATCGGCACCTGCCCACACACGACCTTGACCAATGCTGTCAACGTAGGTCTGACGCAGGCCACGGCCTTCGGCCACACGCTTGGTAAAATGGTCGTAGGTCTGCACCACGCTCTCCTGCAACTTGCTGTACTGGAACGGGGTAAGCGGCTGTGTAAGGTTGGGGAAGTCGGCGTTCTCGTTGGTCTTGGCCACATCGAAACTCAGGCCGATCTTGTTGTTCAGCAAGCCTTGCAAGTTCGGGAAAGTGCCAAACACCCCGATGGAACCCGTCAGCGTGGTGGGATCGGCAAAGATGTAGTCAGCCTTGGCAGAAATCCAGTAACCGCCCGAGGCTGCATAGTTACCCATGGAGACGACCAGGGGTTTCACCTCTTTGGTGAGGTCCAGTTCGCGACCGATGATAGCGGAGGCCACTGCACTGCCGCCGGGGGAGTTGACACGCAAGACAACCGCTTTCACATTTTGATCCTCACGGGCTTTACGGATGATCTTGGTGAGATTCTCGGAGTAGATGTCCTCTTCGCCCTTTCCGTCGAAAATCTGGCCCGAGGCATAGATGATAGCCACCTCGTTCTGGCTGGCATTCTTGTCCCGATAAGACTTGGCATAGTTTGCATTGCCAATGGAGTGGACTTTCTTACTGCTTCCGGTCATGGCTTTCAGTTCATCCAGCACTTGATCCTTATAATAGAGGTTATCGACCAAGCCTACTTCCAAGGCCTTGGTAGCATCGGTCATCAGCTCAAGTTGGTCGGCCAGTTGATTAAGTTTTTCGACGCTGACATTGCGGTGTTGGCTGATTCCCGTCAGAATTTGTCCCCACACCGTGCCCAGCAGTTTTTCCATCTGTTCGCGGTTGGCTTCACTCATCTTGTCGAGGAAATAAGGCTCCACAGCACTCTTGAAACGGTTGTTAGGACCACGCACGATTTGCATCTCCACCTCCAGCTTCTCAAACAAATGTTTGTAAAACATAATCTGTGAGGCCATGCCGTGCAAGTCGATGACACCTTCGGGATTCAGGTAGATTTTGTCGGCGATGGAAGCCACATAATAGGCACTTTGCGAATAGGCCTCACCGTAACAAACGATGAATTTGCCCGATTCCTTGAATTCAACGAGTTTGTCGCGGATTTCCTGCAAGGTGGCGGTGGAAGTGGGAATACTGCTTAATTCCATGTAGATACCTTTGATATTCGGGTCGGACATGGCATGTTCAATATTACGCAGAATCTCATTAAGACCGACAGCCTCCACGGGTTCCATGGAGGAGAAGCTGATGTTGTTGAAAGGATTGTCCGTGGTACGGTCTGGAATATCATAATCCAATTTCATGTAAAGCACAGAGTTAGGCTTCACGACGGTGGATGTCTCCTGGTCTTTGGACATGCCAGAAATCATAGATGAGATTACGCCGACTTTAACGAAAAAATTAATTAAAAGCGCAATCAACGTGCCGAGAAATGCGGCGAGAACTACTTTATAGAATTTCATGGTTTAAAGTTTTTTGATTTGGCAACAAAGATAAAAAAAAACGGTGTATTTTTGCAAAAAAGGAGAAAATGACCCGTTGTTATCTATTATTCGGCTCAAACCAAGGGGACAAGAAGGCATTATGGGAGCAAGCCTGCCATGCTGTTTCGATGCGATGCGGCATGTTGGTCGAGAAGTCGTCCCTTTATCTTTCGGAGCCTTGGGGCTTTGAGGCCGAGGAATGGTTTCTGAATGCGCTGATGGTCGTTGAGACCAGACTGTCGCCTGACGAGCTGATGGACGAGTTATTGGACATTGAGCGTGAGTTAGGGCGGGTAAGGCATCCCGAGAAAGAAGGATATTCATCCCGAACCATCGATTTGGACATTCTCTATTATGGTGACCAGATCATTCGCACCACGAAGGTGACAGCACCTCACCCACGGCTGCACCTAAGGAGGTTCGCACTGATGCCCTTGTGTGAGATTATCCCTGATTTCCTACATCCGGAATTCGACCTGAGCCAACAGGAGTTGCTCGACCGATGCCCTGACACCTCCACGATTCAACCACTCAACAACACAAACACAAAACCATGAATTACAATTTCATCGCCATAGAAGGTACCATTGGTGCCGGGAAGACCACCCTGGCCAGCCGTATTGCCAACGACTTCAACGGGAAGCTGGTCTTGGAGGAGTTTGAGGCCGACAAAAACCCATTTCTTCCGAAGTTCTACAAGGAACCCGACAAATATTCCTTTCAGTTGGAGATGACATTTCTGGCGTTGCGTTTCCAACAGTTAAAAGACAAGCTGGCCAACTTGGATTTGTTTCATGATTTCATCATCTCCGACTATTACGTGGCCAAGTCGCTGATTTTCTCCAAAAACAACTTGCAGGAGGACGAGTATCAGTTGTTTGTCCGGTTCTTCAACATCATCTTCGGCAACATGCCCAAGCCCGAATTGATGGTTTATCTATACCAAGATGTAGATCATCTGCAATTCAACATCCGGAAACGAGGCAGGGCTTACGAGCAAAACATCTCCGACGAATATCTGGAAAACATCCAGCAAGGATATTTTGATTTCATCAAGCAGCAGCAGAACGAGATGCGAATCTTAATCCTTGACACAAACCGGCTGGATTTCGTGGCTCACGAGGAAGACTACCGTAAGATCATCGAAGCCATTGACCAGCCATACGAGGTGGGGGTTCATCGGATTACCTTTTAATTAGTTAATTAGAAGGCAGGAGACAGCGGTTCTGTCTTCTAACTCAAAAAAAAACCGCCCCGAAAGGCGGTTTTTTTAGAATCGGTCTAAGAGGATTTTATTTCACGAAGACCTCGGTACGACGAATCAGCGGCAGGATTTCCTTTTCAAGTTCAGGATACACATTGATCATGTTCTTGATTTCCTGTTCGCGATTCTTGCTGTTTTGGATGACGCGGACGATCTGATCTTTATCCTTGATGTTGGAGTTCTTGACCAGTTCGATGAACTTATCCCAGTCGGGGCCGTAGCCCTTGCTGGTGAATTCGAAGTTCTTGGCGTTCAGTTTCACCTTCTTGAGCTGATTCTTGATGGCTTGCATACCAGCGTCGGCACGTTCGTTGGCCAGGTTGGTGTTGAGAGCATATTCGCCTTCAGGTGAAGCCCAGCCTTGGAGGTCAAAGCCAGTGATAGGTTCGCCGGAAGCCAGTCTTGCGGCAAGAGCCTTGACAGCTTCTTTGTTCAGCTTGGCGTTGGTCTTCAGGTTGGATGAGTTGTAGTCGAAGTAGAACACGCAGATCGGCTCGATCACCGGGAGGATGCTAGCCACAGGAGCGGCTTGCCATTCACCCACGAGTTCATCCTTGCAGTTTGCCTTGACATAAACATGGAAGTCACCATCTTCGAGGTCGGTGAAGGTATAGGTATTTTCCTTCAGGCCAGCGACATTTGGCGTGGCGTTGGCGCTCGGGGCACCTTCCTTGGTAAGATAGAGGTCGTATGACACGGCATTGCCACTCCAAGTCACGGTGATGGCATTGTCTTCAACCTTGGTTCTGATGTTGGTAACTTCGCAGGTCGGAGGAGCGGGAACGATCACACCGTCAGCAAGTTTTCTCTGACCACCCTGGGTATAGTAAGCATTCTTGATGATTTCCTCTTGGGTAGGATAGATGGTACCATCGTAAACATAGAACATCGGGTTGGCGTTGAGGGTGCTGTTTTGCATATCCTCCACATAATCGAGGCAGTAATGTTTGGTGAACTGGCCACCCTTGCTGTAGCTGACCATGAAATCGCCGTTGCCCTTCACCTTTTCGCCGATGAAGGTCACAGGATCGAGGTCGATGGAGCCACCCTTGTAGTTGAGGGTAGGAGTCACATTCATGACGGCTTGTTTCTGGAAGTAGCCAGCGGGAACGTCGAACACCACATCGAAGCAGACCTTGCCGTTTTCTTCTTTGAGCGGGTCAGGATTGACGGTCATGGTGATTTGGTTGGCGTCGCGGGCCATCTTCTCGATGTCGCATGGGTTGTTGAACTTGAAGCGGAGGCCGAGGTTCAGATGGCTGTACATATCGTTGACGATTTGGATGTCATCGATGATTCTGCTGCCGTTTCTATAGAACACTTTCTCCACTTGGTCGAGTTTGTCGTTGCCAGCCCAGGTAAAGGTGTAGTCAACGAAGATATCCAGTTTGGGAGCCACGTTGAAGTTCAACTCGGCGCCTACAGGGACGGTGAACGTCATTTCAGCATCGTTGGTCTTGGCTGCGAGAACATCCGTAGCGGCGGAAGCGGTGTTCAGCTGTTTCACGGCTCCGGCGTGATAACGAATGCCACCGATACCAAGATGAGGGATGAAGTTGAAGACTCTTCTGGGGTTATAGCCGAAGAAGAGGTTGCTCAGGTTGAAAGTCAAGTTCAGATTGGCTTCCATGAACGTGGTTTTGTCAAGCATGAGATTCGCATAGTCAACAGTACCCGCGTTGGGAGTTAACAATTGTCCGTGCTTTTCACCAGAGAGTGTGCCAGTGCCAAATTTCGCATTCATGCCCATCACTTTGCCGAACTGGTAGCCCAAGCCAACCATGCCGTCAAAGTTCTTGAAAACATAACCATCGTTCCACAAGAATGAACCATTTTGATAGAATGGCACAAAACCATAATTGGCCAAGTCAGTGTGGTTAATGGAGAGACCGCCTTCCGCGAAGAGATAGAAATACTTCTCGACAGGCTTTGATTGATGTCCTTGCGCAAAGAATGACACAGGGAGAATTGCCATGATGGCAATCAAGAGCATTTTAGATAACGTCCGTTTCATTTTCATAACGACTAAAATTAAGTTTATAATTTATTTGAATTTCATCATTTTCATAGAATTATCATGCACTTTATAACCAATAGTACACACTAAAAAGCGAACAAAAATAGAATTTTTTTTGTTTCCAACCAAATTTTTCTTTTTTTTTCAACAATTTTTTCAACAGGCTGTTGATAATTTTTTCGGAAAATCGGGTCAACCCTCGCCTGAAAGAAGAAATTGTTGAAAAACTGACCACATAATAATTCCAGAGCAGACTGAAACATTCAATGAATGCTTGGTACCTTCTTGAGGAATCTCCACTGCGGCGTCACAATAAGGCAGCACATCATCGCTTACCCCATCCACTTCATTACCCATGATGAAGGCTGAACGGGGTTCCGCTTTAAAATGCTGCAGCGGGATGCTGTTATCCACCTGTTCGACGGCAAAAATCTTATACCCCATCGCCTTGAGTTCCTTACAGGCGGCCTCGGTAGTTTCAAAATAACGCCAATGCACGGTCTCATCAGCACCCAGCGCGGTCTTATGGATCTCGCGATGCGGCGGGCAAGCCGTGATGCCACAAAGAAACACGGCTGAAATCCTGAACGCGTCAGCCGAACGAAACACCGCCCCCACATTACTCAGCGAGCGGATGTTATCCAAAACCATGATAACCGGAAGCTTCTCCACTTCCTCGTAAGCCTCTTTCGTGAGCCTGTTCAGCTCCTCCATTGAAAGTTTTCGCATAGACACACCATTATATTAATAGTACACAAAGATAAGAAAAGTTTATTTTGGAACAAGCAAAGAACCATGATGTATGAGAATTTCGTATTTTTGTCAAACAAAACAAATCGAGATGGCAAAAGACCCGGGGGAAACCCCATTAATGAAACAGTACAACGCATTCAAGGCAAAATACCCAGACGCCATGCTGTTGTTCAGAGTGGGTGACTTTTATGAGACCTACGGAAGCGATGCCGTGAAAGCCTCGGAAGTGTTGGGCATCGTGTTAACCAAACGTTCCAACGGAGCGGCAGCTGACATGGCCATGGCAGGCTTCCCCTACCATGCGCTGGACACTTATCTGCCCAAACTGGTCAGGGCGGGACTGAAAGTGGCGATCTGCGAGCAACTGGAAGACCCCAAGCTCACCAAGAAGCTGGTGAAACGCGGTGTCATCGAACTGGTGACCCCTGGCGTCACCTACAACGACAGCGTGCTGGAACAAAAGGAGAACAACTTTTTAGCCGCGGTGCATCTTGAAAAAGACGTGTCGGGCGTGGCCTTCTTGGATGTCTCCACCGGCGAGTTTTACCTCACCCAAGGCAACAACGAGTATATCGACAAGCTGTTGCAGAGCTTCAGCCCATCAGAGGTGCTGCTGCAACGCAACAAACGCCGCGAGTTCATAGAGCTGTTTGGCGGGAAACACTACCTCACGGTATTCGACGACTGGGTGTTCAGCGAGGATTATGCCAACGAAGTGCTCAACCGTCATTTCAACACCACCTCCCTCAAAGGCTTTGGAGTGGACGACTTCCCGAAAGGGATCGTGGCCGCGGGAGCCTGCATCCATTATCTGATCGAGACCCAACACGACAAAATCAACCATATCACGGCCCTCTCCCGTATCGACCAAGGACAGTTTGTCTGGCTCGACAAGTTCACCATCCGCAACCTGGAGCTGCTGCACACCGCCAACACCAACGCCAAGACCCTTATCGACGTCATCGACAAGACCGTCTCCCCCATGGGCAGCCGACTGATGCGCCGCTGGATCGCCCTGCCCCTGAAGAACAAAGAACAGATTGAGACGCGCTACACCGTAGTGGAGTATTTCACGCAACATCATGAGGACATCGTGAAATTCCAAGACGCCATCCGTGCCATCAACGACCTGGAGCGACTGATCTCCAAGGTCTCCCTCTCGAAGGTGAACCCGAGGGAGCTGCTGCAAGTGGGAAGAGCCCTGGAACAAATCGAGATCCTGAAGACGCTTTGCGCCGAAAGCCAAAACGAAGCGCTTTCCGTTTATGCCGAGCAACTGAACCCCTGCACCAGCATCAGAGAACGTATTAATAAGGTGTTGAATCCCGAAGCCCCTGCCCTGCTCTCCAAAGGCAACATCATCGGCGAAGGCGTGGATCCTGAGCTGGACGAGCTACGCAACCTGTCACGGTCAGGCAAAGACTACCTGATGAACCTCCAGAGACGAGAGACCGAAGCCACAGGCATCTCATCCTTAAAGGTGGGCTACAACAATGTTTTCGGTTATTATTTGGAGGTGACCAACACCCATAAGGACAAAGTGCCCCAGGAATGGATCCGCAAACAGACCCTGGCCAACGCCGAACGTTACATCACGGAGGAGCTGAAAGAATATGAACAAAAGATTCTCGGAGCGGAAGAGAAGATCAGCAGCATCGAACAGAGGATCTATGCGGAGCTGGTGGCGGCAGTGTCGGAATATGTGGAACCGATTCAGCTGGATGCCTCGTTGGTGGCACGATTGGATTGTTTGGTGAGTTTTGCGGATATCGCATTGAAATACAATTATGTAAGGCCGAGCATCGATGACTCCTACGTGTTGGATATCAAAGACGGAAGGCACCCTGTCATCGAGCAGATGCTGCCGGCAGGAGAGACTTATATTGCCAACGACGTGTATCTTGACAAAGACAAGCAGCAGATCATCGTCATCACGGGGCCGAACATGTCGGGCAAGTCGGCTTTACTGAGGCAGACCGCCTTGATTGTGTTGTTGGCCCAGATGGGCAGTTTTGTCCCCGCGACATCGGCCAGGATTGGCCTGGTGGATAAGATCTTCACCCGTGTCGGGGCCTCTGACAACATCTCATCGGGCGAATCGACCTTCATGGTGGAGATGAACGAGACGGCCAGCATCCTTAACAATGTATCCTCGCGGAGTCTGGTGTTGTTGGATGAAATCGGGCGAGGCACCAGCACCTACGACGGCATCAGCATCGCCTGGGCCATCACTGAGTTTTTGCACGACCATCCTATAAGCCGCGCCAAGGTGATGTTTGCCACCCACTATCATGAGCTGAACGAGATGGAGGCTTCTTTCGCCCGCATCAAGAACTACCATGTCACGGTCAAAGAGGTAGGCAACAAGGTGGTTTTCCTGCGCAAGCTGAAACGCGGTGGCAGTAACCACAGCTTCGGCATCCATGTGGCGGCCATGGCGGGTATGCCACGCAAAGTGGTGGAACGAGCCGAGAAGTTACTGACCATGCTCGAAAAGTCACACACTGGCGACCAGGTGGACAAGGCGGCCTTGAAGCCAGAAGAGCCCATGCAGCTGAGTTTCATCCAGTTAGATGACCCGTTATTATTACAAATCAAGGAGGATATTTTGAATACCAACATTGACACGTTGACACCTGTGGAAGCGTTGATGAAGCTGAATGAGATCAAGAAACTGCTTAAATAACAAGCTATTAGCAGTTAGTTGTCAGCTATTCGCAAAAAAAGTTTCAAAAAAGCTTGCGGATAACAAAAAAGGTTGTATCTTTGCACCGCAATTCGCAAGCGGAAATAGCTCAGTTGGTAGAGCACGACCTTGCCAAGGTCGGGGTCGCGAGTTCGAGTCTCGTTTTCCGCTCCGCAATGCGGAAATAGCTCAGTTGGTAGAGCACGACCTTGCCAAGGTCGGGGTCGCGA
>CAMIWN010000048.1:0-21396 GCA_946402445.1 uncultured Bacteroidales bacterium | reverse complement strand
CTTGACAGCACAAGAGCACGCAAGCATAGACAACCAAAGCCGTGTCATTTGTCTCGAGATGGTGGCTTTCGAGGGTCTTGACAAAGTCGAGGTGCGCATTGTCGCGCAAAAGGGAGAGCATTCGGTCTTGAAATTCGCGGCATGTGAGCGAGCCGTTCCCATGTTGGAATGAGTAGGATTCCACCGTTTGTAGCAATTCTTCGCAGTCCTCACAACGTTGGGCTTTTGGGATGTAGACTTGGTTGTTGCTGTAGGCGACCACGGCTCCCCAGGGAAGTCGGTAGCTGTTGCAATCTGACCCGAAGGGCTTTTCGACTTCAACTAATTTCTTTTGTGCCAAGTCCTCCAATTCTTTGACGAGCGAAACGGCCTTTAGGTTGGTGCAGTTGAAGAAACGGCTGATATCGGTGAGGGAGAAGTCTCTGTCGGTACCTATCTCGGTGACAACGGAGAGCAAGACGGCCTGCACCTCGTTGATTTGGAGCCTTTCGCAAAGATAGCGGATGGGCTTCTCCAAGTAAAAGTAGAGATTTGGGGTAAGCCCGGTGTTTTGGGCATTTTCGACGATGAGGCTCATGGCCTCGATGATGGTGGTCGGCTCCGTTTCCAAGGGAAGCAGATAAGGGTCTTTGACAACGGGGCTGAGTCTTTTTTGTGAATTTTGCATGATGATAAAAATTTGGCGGTTGAACGAGGCCGCAAAGAAAGCAAAGATATGTGCAATTGTTTTTCACACCTGAAAAAATAAAAAATCCCAATGGGATTTTTAAAATTTTCATCCCGTGTATTTTAATTGCACACCTTTTTCGTTATTTTGCCGCCGGAACAACGAAAAAAATGGAAGGAACAACGGAAAAAATGGAAAGAAGAACGGAAATAGGGTCGCACTATATTATACTATGTATAATATACTTTAATTCATAAACCAACTAAAACAAAACAACATGGAAAAGCTCTTTATTATTATGCTTGTCGTCGTCGCTGTCGTTGCATTCATCATCGCCCTTGTCAGCAGCATCCTCAAAGGACTGTTCGAACTGCTTTGCGGTTTTTTCCAACAAGTCGGTGCCCTCTTTGCTGGAGCGGGTATCTATGGCATCATCACCGTCGTGGGTGTCGTAGTGTTCATCATCGCCATTATATACATTATTAATAATTAAGCCAATCAGATAGAAAACAAATACAAAAATCCTATTATTAACTAAAACTTTATAAACATGGAAACAAAAAAGGTAAACAAAACTGAGTTTGTTGAGGTGGCCAAGGCCATCGGTACCGTAACCTATCAAATTGTCAACAACGGCAACTTCTGGTTCGAGCAACTGACGGATGGTGAGGTGGTGTATCAGCACAAGCTGGTGACCCTCAGGAAAATGGTGTGTGATGCGTTGCTTGTGAAAGCCCATAATGAGCCTTCCCGCTTGAAGGACTCGTTAGGGAATGTTTGTGCCTTCATCTATGAAAGCAACTCGTTTGTTTACTACTGTTTGGTCCCTGTGACTAGAATGGAAAAGACTTACGCTGATCGTCAGGTAAGGTCGTATGCCCGATGCGTGGCGTCAAAGAGAGCTACTCAGTTGCCTCATCGATCGAATGAGAACAAACTGGCTGCCTAAATGTTCACACTGGGTGTCTGCCTGGCAGACACCCAGGAAACCTTAGAAAACTGAAAATCCTATGAAAACAACAAATCCCAACATCACTCCTGAGGGTAATTTCACCCTCACTTATTTTCCTTATTCTAAAGATGCTGAGCCTCATACCCCACTTGAGGAAGCAATCCAATACTTGTTTGACTGCTTGCCAAAAACGGAGGAGGAAATACTCCAAAACATACAACGTTATCATCAGCAATGTCGTCCTTTGACGAGAAAGAAGAAGCATCAATTGAAGACTGTTATCAACAATGTGTTGCAGCCTGCTTGCGAAGAAGGCAACCAAGACGCCATTTATTGGATGTTTCTCGCTTACCTTTATGGGTTGGGTGTGGAACAGGATGACGAAAAGGCCATTGAATACTTGAAGATATTGGCTGAATACGGTTATCCTGACATGCAATGTGAGCTTGGGAAGTGGTATGAAAGCATTGATTGGCGCACCTGTGAAAGGGAAATGCATCGGGAAGCAGAAAAATGGTTTACGAAAGCGGCGAAACAGGGAAATGTGGAGGCAATGTGTTGTTTGGGAGATTGCTATGAGAATACGTTTGGCGTCCGGCGTAGTTACAGAAAAGCTTTTCTATGGATGAAGAGAGCAGCCGAGAGAGGCTTTGAGGAAGCCTTTCCGCAACTCGGCTTTTATTATGAACGTGGGGTCGGTACCAAAAAAAATCTTGACGTTGCCGCCGAATGGTACGAAAAGGCTGGGATGCACGACAAAGCCACCAAGCTAAGAAACGGCGAAGATGAGTACTATCCTTTCTCCTTTACTTGGGAAGAAGTGGACGAATTATTATCTTTTCCTTTTCTTCCTGAGATGGATATGGAGAATCCTTTTTAGTGAAAGAGTTCATTTCTAAACAAAAAAACAACAATCATGGAGACAAACAACACAAACAATCAAGCAACAAAAGCGTTAGACCTTTTCAATAAGGGTTGGAGACTGCATAAATCCAGAAAGTATCAGGAGGCTGCGAAATGCTACAAAGAGGCCGCGGCATTAGACTGTCCGGAGGCATTCTATTTTCTGGCTCTTTTGTACTACGAAGGGAAAGGGGTTGAGAAGAATCTTGCAGAATCGGCCAAGTGTTTCGAAACCGTTGTTAGAATCGGTGGAGATTTCTGTGAAGAAGCCAAACTGCGCCTTGAGCAACTTGCAGATATTGACTCGGGTAATGGCATCGGCATCATCGGAGTGGATAAGGACTACGAGATTGCTTGTGGTTGTGGCTTTGGAGATGACGATGTGAAGCTTTACAGGTCTCGGTGGAAATGGGCTAGAGAAGGATACTTAAAAGCGCAAAAGGAGGTCGCCTATGCTATTTTCATTTTGTTGGATTGCGATCAATCCAATCACCCAGACGCCGATGGCGAAACCATGATGAAATACCTGCGGAAATTTGCCGAACTTGGTGATGCTCAAGCTCAAGAAACACTTGCTGAAGTTTACTATAATGATGGAATTGTTGCCGTAGGTATTGGTGATGTGGACCATGAGGAAGCGGTCAAATGGTTCAGAAAGGCGGCCAAAGGAGGCGATGACACGGCTCAATACTTGCTTGAGACTGAATTTGGAGAGAAGGTCGAGACGGACAAAGGGGAGGCACTTTTCGAGCAAATGCACCATATCGAGAACAGAGGTCAACATGCTGATTATTACATAGAAAAAATCGGATTCCCCTATGTGGATTGGGATGGAGATTGGGATGAACAATGGTACACCCGGAAAGAAGTCTTCGAATTGTGTAAGAGGTTTGCCGAACAAGGTGATGCGGTATCTCAGAAAAACCTCGGGATCTTTTACTCCTCTGGCGTGTGTGTGAAGAAAAACTATGCACAAGCCGTCAAATGGTTCACGAAAGCGGCAGAACAAGGCAACGCTGAAGCTCAACTTATGTTGGGAGACCTTTACTTCGAAGGGAAAAAAGTGAAACAAGACTTCGATAAGGCGGCCAAATGGTATTTGGAAGCAGCCAATCATTCAGAAGGCTGGCATGACTGTGAAGGGGGTAGTTGGTTAGAGTACTGGTCGGGTTTCAATCTTGCCACTTGGCGTGCGTGCAAACGGTTGGGACAGTGCTACCACGAGGGGAAAGGCGTGGAGCAAAACGATGAAACAGCGGCATCGTGGTATGAGAAGGCGGGCCGTATTCTGATGGAGAATCCAAGAGGAGAAGGAGAGCTGTGTGATATTGCTGAAAGCTACTTTGATGGCGATGGGATTTATCAAGACTACATGGAAGCCATCAAGTGGTATAAAAGAGCCGGTGAAAGAGGTCATCTTTATTCGCAGAGACGACTTGCGGAAATGTATGAAGAAGGCGAGGTCGTAAAGCAGGACTATAAAGAAGCCTTTAAATGGTACAATAAAATGGCCGAAAGCAAGGATAAAGAAGCACTCTACATTATTGGTGTTTGCTATCTTGAAGGCAAAGGAGTGAAGCCTAACAAAAAGGAAGCCCTTGATAGAATTAGGAAAGCAGCTTCGTTGGGTTCTAAGGAAGCTGAGAAAAAACTGTTTGAACTTGGTGATAATCAGTAGCGATCCTCCCCAACGCCTCCTTCACGATCTTTCGGGGACAACCGATGTTCATGCGGACAAACCCTTCGCCGCCTTGACCGTAAGCGGCACCGTTGCTTAACACAAGCCCAACTTCGTCAGTGAAAAAACGCATGAGTTGCTCTTGGGATAGGCCTAGGGCACGACAGTCTAACCAAACTAAGAAGGAAGCTTGGGGCGCGATGGCCTTGATGCCCATGTCGTTTGTGAAGAAGAAATCGAGGACCTCCTGGATGTTGCCTTGAAGGTATTCCCGAAGAGCTTGTAGCCATGGTGTTCCCTGGGTGTAGGCGGCGATGGTCGCTACCAGGCTGGGAATGGGAGCCTCGTCGAGTTTCAGGTCTTCAAGATGCTTCAGATAGGGTTCCCGTAACGCTTTGTTGGGAATGACGCAATAAGCGGTCGGTGAGAGTCCTGCCAAGTTGAAAGACTTGCTGGGACTGGCGAAGACCATGCCGACAGCAGCTGCATCCTCGCTGACATTGCAAAACGGGATGTGTTGTTGACCCGGAAGTGTGAGGTCGGCGTGAATCTCGTCGGAGATGACGAGCACGCCTTTTTGACGGCAGAGTGTGGCGATCCGCTCCAGTGAATCATGGTCCCAGACGATGCCAACTGGGTTGTGGGGATTGCAAAGGACAAGGATCTTGGCATCCGTAGTGGAGAGGATCTTCTCTAATCCGTTGAAATCCATCTGGTAATGTTCTCCGTCGAAAAGCAGGGGGTTGTCGATGACCTTGCGCCCCAGCCTTTCGGCGTACAGCCGGAAGAGGTTGTAAACGGGAGGCATGACGACGATGCTGTCACCAGGTTCGGTAAAGGTGAGATAGGCTTGGTTGATGGAGGTGATGACGCCAGGACAATAGGCGACCCATTCTTTTTCGACCTGCCATAGGTGCATCTCTTGTTCCCAGCCGAGGATGCTTTGATAAAACGCCTCGGGAGTCAAGGTGTAGCCCAGCACATCCCGGTCCAACCTTTCTTTCAAGGCTGCTGACACCGCCGGTGCCGTCCGGAAATCCATGTCGGCAATCCACATCGGGAGCTGCCCTTCAGAAGCCCTTCCGTATTTGATGCTCCAGGTTCCTGACCGGTCAACCATTTCGTCGAAGTCCCACCCTCCAAGGATCGGTTTTTCAGGGGTGTCAAGACGGTTGCATCCTGTCACCAAACTACCGGCAGCGGGGAGCAAGGTCATGGCACAAGCTGCTGCCGAAACGCCTTTGATAAATTCTCGTCTTTTCATGCGATTAAATGTTGGGACAAAGGTAGTCAAAATCTATTATGTTGCTTAAATGAGGAGAAAGCAAACTCGCCATTGGAACAAAAATCAATAAGGTAGTGTCACCTTATATGTTTGTTCCACCATATCCAGGCAGTCCACCAGGATCACCCCCGCCACCTCGCAGATTTCCTTCACCCTTGTATGTCCGACAATCTGTTTGATGGATGTCCCGTCGTAAAGGTTGTTCAGGCACAGTGATTCGGGTCGCACCCAGAGCGGTGAATGGCGTGGATCGTTGCCGGAGTAGTCGAACCCGTTTGAGTTGGGATCAAAGGTGAAAGGACGCTTGTCCTTCTTCCAAAGGCTGTTGATGGCCTTGGCCATGTTGGCGGGGCGGATGCTCTTTACCCTTGGCAGGTAGGTTTCTTTCCATTCCTTAGTTACCCCGGCGTGGGTGACCAGGTAACCGTTGCATATAGCGTAAGCGACACCGTGGAACAGCCATTCCGAGGCGGCGAACAGCTGCTGTATCCAGAAAGCGTTTTCTTCGTCGTAGCGGTTGTTGCGTTCGGAGATGCCGGGAAGATAGTCCATGTCGTGGTTGCCGTACAGGAGCACCGTGTTTTTCCTGTGCTTCCTTTTGTATTCGACAATCTCCATGAAGTTTCGCTCCAGTTCTTCAACGGTGAAGTCTTGATAAGGATCGAAGTAGTCTCCGACGAAGATGTTGATGCAGTCCTCATCAACGAGACGTTTCCAAGAGTCTTGTCCGTGGATGTCACCGATGATGTTGTAGGTGGGCATGGGTTGATTTGCTATTGTTGATGGCAAATATAGCGGTTTATTATAACGATAAGAAGCTGATTCCTCCCTTCTCCCCAACAACAAACATCGCGGATTTCAATACACCGTCTTTGTTGGTCAAGTTATCGACATAAAGAGGTTTGCCCATCATGAAGTGCTTGCACAAAAAGGTGTCGCCGACCTGCCACTTTGAGTTTTCCGTTTCGGTGATTTCAAACTTTTGATTTCCAAGATATTTCAAGGTGCTTTTTCGGTTGGGCTGCCAGGCGATTTGAAAGGTGTCGCCAATACTCAAATCCTCTGCGTTGATTTCCTCGCCTTTGAAATCCCCCGATCCGCTGCCTTCCAATAGATGTAGGTGTTCAAGGTAGGCGTTCCAGTTTTCATAATCCAAATATCTTGACAGGACATCCAAGGTGTAAAGTCGGATGAAAGATTCCTCGTTCGTTCTGTCATATCCGAACAGCCGTTTCAGGGTTTTGGCGTTGATGGCTGACTGCGGCAGTTTCTTTTTTATGTTTTGTTCGAGCAGGTCAAAATCACCTGGCGACAAAGTTTTATCTTGAAAACCAGCAAGTTCTCTAATGTCATTGCGAAGGTTTTCAAGCTCTTTTGTGCTTCTTGAAACGGAAGTTTTTGTCATGATTGAGGTTTGGCTTAGGCTGGCAAAAGTACGATAATCTATCGGATAAGGCAGAAAATTTCTACCTTTGCATCAATTATTGGCCGTCAATGGAAGAAAGTTTCACATCGGGTTCGTTCGGAAAAATGGAGGATAGCTATTCCAAGTTCCATGATTATCAGCGGATGCCATACCAAGGGGCAGGCTATAGTGTGTTATTTACCGTGCTCAGCGGGGAGCGCAAACTGTTTCTGAAAGCCTTGAACCAGAAGCAGGGAGCCTCGTCGGAGAACCTTGCGAGGTTGCAGCGTGAATACAGGATCCTTGAACAACTGTATGGAAATGAGCATATTGTAAGGAGTATTGATTGGCGTGAGGATGCCGAAGTCGGGCCGTGTATTGTCATGGAGTACATTGATGGCGAGACGCTGACTGACTACCTGAAAACCAATCCCTCAAACAAAGAGAAGAAACGCATTCTCAATGAATTGCTTGATGCTTTAGATTTTATCCACAAGCGCCAAATTGTACACAACGATTTGAAGCCCGAAAACATTCTCATTACCCGTAACGGGCACAATGTCAAGTTGATTGATTTCGGTTACGCCGATGGTGATTCCAATATTGACAAAGCCACTGGCGGGACAAAGGCCTATGCTTCTCCTGAGTTGGTTCGTCAGGAAACAACAGATGTCACGAGCGACATCTATTCCTTGGGTTTCATTATCAAGGCGTTGTTCCCCCATCGTTACGGTTCGGTTGTCCGCAAATGCCAGTCCCAAGAAACCGAGAAAAGGTATCAACGGGTTTCGGAAGTGGGCAAGGCTGTTGGCTGGCGTGACCAGATGATATGGCTGGCGTTGGCGGCTTTGGTTGTTGCTTTGGCGGTATGGGTTTGGCCTCGCCAAGAGAGAAAAACGGAACAGACCATACAGGCTGAAGCCCAGCCGCAGCTGAATTTGGATTCCATTCATCAGGTCTATCAGTCGTTGTATGACCAGTGCGAGAATGCCATAACGACTGGTATAGCCGACAGCAGTTTGAAATACATTGAATTCGCCAAGTTTCATCTTTACGATTTCTCCAATGGGATGAAAGCGAAATACCTTGAAATGATACCCGAAGATGACGGTTTGCAACATGTTTTTGTAAACGACTACACCACCGAATACGGAAGGTTATTGGCCAAACTCGAAGGTTTGTGCGCTCCTCTGCCATCGTTTTATCAGGTGGTGATGGACGAAGCTCTTTTGCGTGAGCTGGAGGCAGCGTATAAAGCTGGGCTTGACAAGCAAATGGAAAACCTTCAACGGCTGAATGAGATGTCCAGTCAAAAATTCAAGAAAAACTGATTCTTTGTCCTCTATTCCTATCATTAGAAAGTACCGAAAAGTACCAACCGGGGTATTCTCAAAACCTTTACTTTTGCGGCGGAACAAACTAAATTTACAACCATGGAAAAATCAGAACACTATTTCATCAACAAGTATCTCGTCAGGAACAAATACGGTGTGTGGTTTGGCAACCCGGCGTTTGACGAAGAGCAAGTAAAGGCCGCAGTGGAAACAGAAATACTCCCAGCTGCATTGCAAGGAAACAGAGGAGCCGTGCAGTGTTTGCTGACAATGAATGGCGAAGCAGTGGATGAAGCGTTTGAAAAGATACAAGATCAAATTGAAAAGTTGGCCGAAGAGGGCGATCTGCACTGCCAGCTTTATATCGCAAACGAGTTGAGTGGCTTTTATGATGAATGGGGCATTTTGAACGAAGAGCATGACAACGGAAGGATGCTGGTAAGGTATTTAAAAAACGTGGCAGAGAACTATGATGTTGAGGTGGAAAAAGAGAGAGCCAGGGTTTTGTTGTGGTTGGCTTTCAGTAACGGGCATGGGGTGAAGATAGACCGTGAGGAGGCTGCCAAATGGTTTGATTACAGCATAGATCATTTTCAGGCGTTTTTGAATCGTCTTGTTCGAGAAGGAAGCGATCGTTCGGTAGTTTCATAAAGAAATACAACGACTCGAAATCTGTAATAAAGACCTTCCTTTGTGGGAGGCCTTTTTTATCGGTTGAAATGGAACACCTTAGGAAAACTGATTTTTTCTTCTCTTCTAATAAGTACCGAAAAGTACCAACATTAGTATTGCAAAATCCACTACTTTTGTAACGGGAAAAGCAGTGCCGGGTTTTTGGAGCAAAGTCTCTTTTTTTTCATTGCGGAATGAGATAATGTGTTTATTGCAATCAGAAAATCTCGGTAGCGATACCACCTGCTTGAAAGTGAGAATCTCGCAAATTTGAACGAAACAAGGCAGGACGGATGCGCTGTGTGCCCATAAAGCACGCACTGCTTTCCTTATCTTTGTTTCGGGCATGCGAGAGCCTTCACTTCAAGATAGGATTGGGGTGCGGGCTTTTTTTGTTGCCTTTTCCCCAAACGCGAACGATGCAGCGGAAGCCGAAAAGCTGAGAGAGAGTAGGCAATAATAAAAAGTTGCGCCCGGCACGAATAAGGGTATGAAACAATGGCTTGGGATTCAAGGTATTTTGAAGTAGGAATTGTAAAGGTTGTAAATGGCAATGTAAACCTCTATCTTCCTCATGGTTATTACGAAACTGTGTATGTCGGCAATGCCGTTGCTGCCAGATGGCAAGGCGATTATTTGATTGTCGAGTTGTCGAACGGACAAATCCGCAAGTATGACAGCAAAAGCAGTTATACGTCTTTTTAGATGATTGTTTAAGCGGAAGCCGAAAAGCTTTTAGAGTAGGCGAAGAATTGGAAGTTGCGCCCGACACGTATTTAGGGCTATTATTATGAAAATATTAGGAGGTATTATTGGCTTTGCAGCCTTGTTTGCCGGAGGCTTTTTTATTGTCAAACTTGACATGCCTGTTCTTGGAAGCATTGTTGCGGTTCTTGGATTAATCATCGGAGGCAAACTAATAAAGAATTAAATAATTAGCGGATGCCGAAAAAATCGACTTACATACCTTACAGTTGTATCTCGTCGGTGCATATCGAAACACCCATCATCGGTTTCTCCACCATATCATTCTATGCTTTCGGGACACAGGTTTCCATTCATGGTTTCCTGAAATCGGAAGCCATTCAAATGCGACAAATTATCATTGCTCACCAAAGATAAAAACATACGCCATGAAGTCTGCCGAAACGGTTCTTGTTTATCAAAGCGAATTGGACTATCTTTCGCGGTGCATCCTGGACTATCCGCATATTGAGACTGGCGGACAGCTGTTCGGCTATTGGACTTCGGCAGGTGTCCCCGTGGTGTTGTACGCCATTGGTCCTGGCGACAACGCCAACCATCAGCCCACTTTCTTCAACCAAGACCTTGACTATCTTGAAACAGTGGGCGAAATCCTCGTTCGTGAATTTGGACTACAGCATATAGGCGAGTGGCACTCCCACCATCAATTGGGTTTGGCGCACCCCAGTGGCCATGATGCCCGCACGATATACGAAAACATGCTCCGCCATCACTTGCGGTGGTTCTTGCTTTGTATAGGGAACTGCACCAACACGACATCGACTGTCAATGCCTTTAATTTCATCGAAAGCACGCCACGTTATCAAGAATCCCAATGGGAAGTGCTGCCTATGGAAAGCCCTTTCAGAAAAGTGATAGACAGGCGTTTGAAATGGATATTGAGGCCCCCTTGCACCAAAACTCCTGTGCTGGTCGGGATGAAATACAAATCCACGAACGTTCAAGGAGTGAAACAACAATACCCCGAAGGTTATTGGATGAACGACAAGAGCAATAACAAGGTGCTAAAAAAGATGCTTGATTTTGTTCAAGAACAGCATGAGGATATGGATTGCAGTGTTTCACTTGATGAAAACCGCCTTGTTCATATCCTTGTAAAAAACGAAGAAGAAGCGATTACAACTGATATTCTGTTCCCAATGGGATTCCCCGAACGGTCTCCTCTGATTATCTATGAAACAGAAGGCTTATGTGCATCTAGGTTGGGCTGGCAACCTATTGAAGGAGAAACCGAACAATCATTTATTGAATACTATAAACTACATAGATTATGATGAAATACAGCAGATTTCAAGCTGAAACAAAAGTGTTGGAAGCAAAACTGCCTTCCAACATCTATCGTTTCATGAATATGAATACGTCAAAGCCGTATTTGGTAATGGCTGCACGTACCAATAGAGGGAATATCTATACCTTGAGAATTGAGTTGGATATGTTTCCCGAAAATATTCCCAAGGTGTTTGTAACCAAAATGTTATATGATCGTAACCTCAACCCACTCGACAGCCCGAGTTCTTCTATGCATACATTAAATAGCGAAAACGGGTGTACCCAGATTTGCCATTATGGGACTTCCTCATGGACCAATAGGGTTTCCCTATATAAGGTTTATATCAAGTGTCGTCTGTGGCTTGAAATGTATGAGGCACATTTGAGCACAGGCGAGCCTATCGGTTATTATTTGAAACATCAAAGCTAATCTAAAAGCGTGATATTATGGATGACAATGATTGGTTCGATTTGGTCTATAATGGAAGAACAGGCGATTTCGAGTATTCTTGTGCTAAAGATAAGGGTGGGAATGATAGTTTGACGGATTCTTTGTTTCCAACACCTCCGCAGAGTTTGGAGGAATTGATAGGAGGTGTCGCAAATGAAATTGCAAGAAGATATAATGAAAAAAAGGAAGAGGCATTAGACACTATTCGTTTCTATGAACGCATTGGTTTACATTTAACAGAAGAAGAAAAAATAGAACTATTTAAAGAGATAATAACCAGATAATAAATTAGTTATGAGCGAAGAGAAAACAAACAAAATCGCCAAAGTCGTAAAAGACACGCAGAACGGAAACACCATTACGGATTTAGTATTCAATCCCAACACGGGTGAGTTTGAGGAAGCCCCAATGGGTATCACCCATAGCGCTGGTGAGGTTGTTACCGACATGACCAAGGACGGTTTCGCATGATTGTCTATCTTTCACAAGAGGAGTTGGATGCTTTTGCTAGTGGTGAAGCAGAAGCTCAATGTGGCTATGCTTACGAATGGGAAGGAGAGGGCGTGGTGCATCTCCATACTCAGCCTTTGGCACATGCCTTCGGTAGGGTTTCAAAGTGCTTTTTCTCAAAGGCCGCCCCAATTGTATCATTTTTGAATGATGTTCTTTGGTGTGTTTTTGTCGGAGGTGACGGCCCACAGGTGTTCATTAAGACTGATAATGAGCTTCAACGGGTGGAATTCCAAATGATACCATCGAAGGAGAATTTGTATTCCAGAAGTAAAGGTATTTTGGAAGTCGGAATATTGGAACAAAAGCATGTAGCCGTTATTGGGTTAGGTAGTTTCGGGTCACAGATTGCCATTGAGTTGGCAAAAGCTGGAGTGGGAGAGTTTTCTTTGGTGGATTATGATCGGGTAGAACTTCATAATCTTGCCCGCCACACTTGTTTCATCAAAGATTTGGGAAGGCTGAAAACAGATGCCGTCGAAGAATCTATTCTCGGTAAAAACCCTTACACAAAAATCCACAAATACCCCTTGGATATCAACAAAAACAACCATAGACTTGAAGAAATTTTGTGTTATGCTGATTTAGTGATTTGTGCAACCGACAACAACCCGAGCCGCTTTGCCTTGTCGCAGGCTTTGGTCGATTTCCAGAAAGTTGGTATCTTTGGAAGGGCTTTTACTCGAGCTGAAGGTGGTGATGTATTTATCTATCATCCAGGTCAGGCCTGCTACAGCTGTTTGGTGGGGAATATTGGAGTTGTCCAAGAAGAGATTACCGACGAGGGTTCGGCTCGCCAGACTGGCATAATTCCCGCATACGTTTCAGCCCAGGATGCAGATGCCATGGTTCAGGTGGGATTGTCGACGGATATTGAGCCTATCTGTAACATGATGGTCAAATTGGCCTTGGTGGAATTGTCAAAAGGGGAGGCCTCGGGCATCTCCTGTCTGGAAGAGGAACTTGTTTACAATTACTATCTTTGGGCAAACAGGCGAGAGCGCAAATTCTCCAATTGGCACATCTTGCCAGAAGCAGGCCCAATGCCTACAATCATGCGTTGGTACGGGGCCAATATCAGTAGACGGGATGATTGCGCTGTTTGTTCAAAGGATGAGATCCTGCTGGATACAGGAGATGAATTTGAGGAACTATTACAATCATTTTAAATACTTACACTTATGGGTTGGGAATATAATCCAAAAACAGGTGATTTCGATGGGGGTGGCAGTGATGGGCCTGGGTGCTTTGTTATTGCTGCTATCGTGTTTGGTGTAATCGCTGTTATTAGCTTGGTCATGTCTTTGTTCTTTTAATCATGACAGTAATTATATGTACTGAAAAGTACCAGCTTCACTATCATAAAAACACCTATTTTTGCTGTTATTAGTTTAGTATGAAAACAACAAATCCCAACATCACTCCTGAGGGTAATTTCACCCTCACTTATTTTCCTTATTCTAAAGATGCTGAGCCTCATACCCCACTTGAGGAAGCAATCCAATACTTGTTTGACTGCTTGCCAAAAACGGAGGAGGAAATACTCCAAAACATACAACGTTATCATCAGCAATGTCGTCCTTTGACGAGAAAGAAGAAGCATCAATTGAAGACTGTTATCAACAATGTGCTGCTGCCCGCTTGTGAGGAGGGCAACCAGGATGCCATCCATTGGATGTTTGTCGCATACGCTAATGGATTGGGCGTGGAGCAGGACGAGGACAAGGCTTTGGACTATCTGAAGATTTTGGCAGAATACGGCTACCCTGATATGCAATGCGAATTGGGGAAATGGTATGAAACCGTTGACTGGGGCACCCGTAATAAGGAAATGAAACGGGAAGCGGTCAAATGGTTTAAGAAAGCGGCAGAACAGGGAAACGTTGAAGCGATGTACTGTTTGGGTGAATGCTATCGTGACGGTTCCGGCGTGGACGAGGATCAAAAGAAAGCCGTTGAATGGTTCGCGAAAGCGGCGGAGCGAGGCCATGAGGAAGCCAAGGCTGAATTGGAATTCTACAATAGGAGAGAAGGCGAAAAGGCCTTTGAGGAAGACGGATTTTTACCTTATTCGATGGTTGGGTCACAAAATGAGGATGTGCCATTTTAACAACAGAATATCAATCAATTAAAAGGATAAACCACTATCGAAGCAAACGAAGCAATAGACCAAAAAGCGAAAGCCAAACAACTTGTGAAACAAGGGTATCATCTGTGTCTGATGGGCGCCCAACGGGATGATCATACCAATAGGATTTTGTCTTGTTCAACATTCTTATAATAGGGTAAAAAGCGTAAGGCGTCCCATTCCTCTTGTGAATAGGTCTGTACGCTGAAATACTCGCCCAAGTCAAATCCTAGCTCGATTTGACCTCTGCAAATGAAACGGGTCGGAAGTTGTTGTTGTCCACGCCCACGTCATACTGTAACGGGAATAGCATTTTCAATCTGGGATGGTCCAATCCCGTATGAGATAAGGGGCCGCTATGGACGTGACCAAAGAGTTGCCAGACATCACGGTAGGAGCCTCCGTAACAGAGGAAAGGGTTGTGGTTTAGGACGATATTTTGTCCGCCAACACGAATGGTCATCTGTTGGGTGACGAGTTCAAAGCGGTTCATAAAACCCTGTCGTAGGTTTTTGATGTCGTGGTTTCCCAGAATGAGGTATTTACGGCCAGTGAGGGCACAAATCATGTCATTCCAAAGACGCGATCCGCCATGGGCGAAATCACCCAAATGGAAGACAAAGGCCGTCCGCAGAAACGGATAATGTTCTCATGTCCAAAGTGGGTGTCAGAGGTAAACCAGACTTGATCTGGGTCGAATTTGTAAATCTGTTTGGTCATTGTTGCTTGTTTTGAATGTTTGTCACCAGTAAGTACCAAGAAAAAGCCAAATGTTTCACTTTGAAATTTTTTTCTCAAACATGAAACATTCCTACTTAAAATGTTACTTATGGGGTGAAGTTAAACCCAAACAATGATTATTATGAATAGGATTACACAACCGATTATCAATAGTGTGCTTCATGGAACGCTTGAAAACGACCGATGTGTTGATGACCAATCATTCGCACTTTTGTTGGAAATACAGAAAACACTCTCTGTTTTTGAGCCCATTGAAGACGACGAAGCGCGAAAATTATGGCTGGAGATACCACGAGGTACGGCGGAAGAATGGAAGGCTTTTGATGATGAGCGCAGTGGGTGCTACGATGACGAGGATGATGACCTTGCCAGTTATCAGGAGGCGTTGGATGAGGATTTCCCTCGTGAAACTCAATGGCTGTTTCTTGTCACTTCGACCTATCGTGAAAATACTTTTCTGAAGATCTCGGACAGAGTCCATCGTTATGTCGTTTTTAGCAACAGGGCTCTTGACGAGAAGGCGTATCCGATGAATATGGCATGGCTTTTTGAGCCGTTGCTTAAGTTGGTTAAGGATCGAGTGGCTCAAATTGCGAAAGATCCCGAAGCCTATAACCGATATATAGAAGAAAATGTGCCTTATCGGCAACGTTCGGGTCGAATCAAAAGCAGGAAATTGAACAGGATCATTCCAGAAAGAAAGATGCAGGTCGAGAATCGAGAGCGATGCATTCAAGTCATGAGGGAATTGATAAAAAGAGAAAAAATATATGAATCAGTCAAAAGCAAAACCTCCATTGATTGGGATGGTTTAGGAGTCCCTGTTCCCTTCGAAACGATGTCTATCCGCAGGTTTTGCAAGTATTATCGTATTGCAGATACCATTTTCTGGTCAAAGTCCGATTCTGTACGGGCAAAAAAGGCTGTCAATATTGAGGATGACGTTGAATATTACACCCATCACGGTCTTCACGATAGATTGGAAGGATGTAATCTGGATAGTGAGAAGGAATTTGAACAGTTCGCACAAGATCATTATGGGGAACTGGGTCTTTCAAGAATGAATGTGGGTGCGACCAACTATTATGCTGGCGGCAAATGGATTATCACTTTCGGCATCAGTTATTCGGCATACGCTGATGAAGGATTGAGGATAGCGATGGCGCTATACGAAACCGGGTCGCCATTTGTTTTCTACGATGCTGAGAATCTGCTGCATATCCTTGAGGAATCGGGCACGGTGCGCATTTGCGCGTTTACCTTTCATGATTATCTAGAGGGTGGCGATGACGAGGGTGTGATAGGACTGCCTTATGTGGAAGACTGTGATAAAGAGGGCGAGTTAACGCGTGAACAATACGATGAAATCGTAAAACTTGCCGATTGGGAGCCGGATGTTCAACTCAAGTTGGATAAACCAATTCCACTGGACGATTCAGTTTATGACTTGATTCGTGAGGAAGCAAGTGAACCTATGACGATTAGCGAAATCAGGCGTTGTGTTGAGAAAAAATTTGGTGTTTATCTTTCGGTTGCCCAAAGGGATGGCTATAGAGGTTACTATTACATGGCCCCTATGAGGAATGAGAGATTGTCTGTGAAAAATAGCAAGAAGCATTACCCGACCTTCAACGAGGCGATGAAGGCGCTGATATTGAATATTGAAGTGGGATAGATTAATGAACACATTGTTGCTCCCAAAAAAGGAATAAATGGTTATTTCATGTATAAAATTTAGGTAATAAGTGGATATTTTTATGATAATATTTTTGGAATAAGTGGTTATTTTTTGGATTTGTTCCGAGAAAAGATATATCTTTGCACATTGGTTTCTAATATTTTGCCATGCTGGAAAGAAAGTTTACCATAGTCCTTGAACAGTTTCTCAAGGAACAACAGAACAAGATTTTGCTGGTCAACGGAGCGCGCCAAATTGGAAAGTCCTATCTGATCCGCTATGTGGGGAAGCATCTCTTTACACATTATGTGGAAATCAACTTGAAGGAGGACAAGGAGGGCGATCAGGTGTTTGCTTCCGTGCATTCCACCAACGACTTGTACATGCGTCTCAGCAACTACTATTCAAAGCCTCTTGGCGACAAGTCGGACACGCTCGTCTTTCTTGATGAGATCCAGAGCTATCCCCATCTGATGACGATGCTCAAGTTCTTCAATCAGGAAGGGAGGTATCGCTTCATTGCCAGTGGTTCTGAATTGGGCGTGGCGCTTTCTGAGACGCCATCCGTGCCTTTGGGAAGTGTCGAGATCCAACAGATGTATCCGCTCGATTTCGAGGAGTTCCTTTGGGCGACAGGTATCGGCAAGGAATGGATTGCCGACATCCGGGAGCATTATCTTAAAGAGGAACCGCTTGACGAGAGTACACATAACTTGCTGCTGAAGCGCTTTCAGTATTATCTGCTTGTGGGCGGCTTGCCCGATGCCATTAACAAATACATGGAAGACAGGAATATGGTGCGGGTGCGCAAGGTACATAAAGACGTCCACGACCTGTACCGCATCGATGCCTCGCAATACGATGAGGAACGCAAGCTGAAGATACGGCGCATTTACGACCTGATACCTAGCAATCTGGAAAACAAGAAGAAACGGGTCGTCTATCAGCAGATAGAGAACAAGAAGGGGAAGCATTTCGCCGACTATGCGGACGAGTTTGAGTATTTGACCAACTCGGGTGTGGCCATTGATGTGCTGGCTATCAGCAATCCGCGTTTCCCTCTGGTGGAATCGGAGCAAAAGCGGTTGATAAAGCTCTACCTGAACGATGTTGGGCTGTTGACATACATGCTTTATGGTCTCAATGTCAACGCGGTGCTGCAAGACATCAAAAGCATCAATCTTGGAACGGTCTATGAGTCGGTGGTGGCGCAAGAACTTCATGCCCATGGTTTCCCGCTTCATTATTATGACAACAAGAAGAAAGGTGAGGTTGACTTTTTGATTGACGATGACAATCGTCTTCAAGTGCTGCCTTTGGAAATCAAGTCGGGTAAGGACTACACGGAGCACAGTGCCCTGACCAAATTCTTGGAGAGCCCAGAATACGGTATGGAAAAGGCCATAGTTTTTTCCAATGAAAGACGGATTTATCAAAAGAAGGGTGTCACGTATCTGCCCATTTATTATTGTATGTTCCTTCAGAAGGATGTGGCCGACACGGATGCCGTAATATTACCTGAATTGGAAACCGTATAAGTAAATAATAAAAGATGAAAATGGAATCATTCATCTTTGTCGTAAAGGTTGTTCATGCTATGAAAAAAAACGTACTTTTGTGGCCGTTAATTCTCTCTATCGCAGGACTTAATATTATTGAAACCCGTCTTTTGTGCGCTCTGTGTTGAAAAATACGTATTTTTGCAATGATCTCAGCTTTTGGGCACACTACGAGTTGGTGACCATTCATCCCTGGGCCGACGGGAACGGGCGTACCAGCCGTCTCTTGATGAACCTGCTGCAGATGGAGTTTGATGCGCTTCCCGTCAAGGTGCTGAAAGAGGATAAAGCCACCTATATCCAGGCCCTTATCGACACACGGGAGAAAGAAGACATCGGCATCTTCCAGAATTGCATGGCCGAGTTGCATGCACAACACTTGAAGGCAGATATCGACCAATATCTCAACTCCACATCGCAGAAAATGGTCGATAAAACGGTTTTGAAGCAGGAAATGGTCGATAAATGGTCGATAAAACCCACTTTGGCCGAAAAACTGGCCGGTGTTCTTGAGTATGTGGCCGACAAAGACGAATTCACCACTGAAACCATTGTCAGTCATTTTGGTTTCACTGCCACTACCGCCAAACGTTATTTGCGCCAGCTGGTCGAGTTTGGTTACCTTGAAGCAAGGGGAGGCAATAAGAACCGCACCTATACTCGGCGATGACGGTTGGCGCACTTAACCTTATAGGTCTCCTCTACCAAATCCAGGCAGTCCACCAGGATTACCCCCGCCACCTCGCAGATTTCCTTCACCCTTGTATGTCCGACAAACTGCTTGACGGATGTCCCGTCGTAAAAGTTGCTCAATCATGCACCAGTGAAGCCACAACCTCTCTGCCAATGATTTGCTTTAGGAATATCGCACGTCCACTCACGTGCCTTGCTGATGAGTTTATCAATTGCGGTCACAACATCCGTCGTTTCCTCAACTTTGAATAATTCGATAACACTTTTACCCCTTTCAGAGGAACGGTACAAATCAAATAATTGTTTGTTCATATTTATTGGTTACAAATGATGATTATTTTAAAAACAAGTTCTCGCAATAGCTCTCGTTTCGACTCAAGTTCCTGGAGAGCCCAGAATACGGTATGGAAAAGGCCATAGTTTTTTCCAAAGGAGCCTTTGCAAATCGAATATTTTTTTTCCCATAACCCTGAGCGGTTCCCCAAAAAACGCTATCTTCGTGGAACATAATAACATTAGTTTCTCAACCAACCTTTATCTCTGTTCAATTCCTCGTAAACTAAATAATAACTCATGAATCCTATTGCCATCCGTCTTCTAAACCAACAACTGGTTGCTCCTGAGTTTGATGACCTCGTCGAGGTGGTCGGTCATCTGGGTGCCGTACAGGCTCAAGAATATCGTATGATGCGCTGGGCGGTTTCAATGCGAATCAAGAAGCCTTCAGCCAAAGCTTTCAAGGATGCCTTTGACAATGGAAACATCATCCGACTTCACCTGATGCGAGGTACCTGGCAGCTTGTGACCGCAGAAGACTATTGGATGATGATAGATCTTTGTGCGGCTAAGGCTATTGCAGTCACCAAAGGATGGATGAGCAGCAACAACATCTCCATTTCTGATGAGGAACTAATACGGATTAGGGAAATCCTTGTCCGAACGGCCGGTGATCAAGGGAGTGTGACAAAGGAAGACTTTGTCAGATCTTTGTCCGATAAAGGTCTTTCAATGGATGAACATCGCTTGTCGTACCATATTAGGTTAGCTGAGTTATCTGGGGTTTTGTGTAGCGGTGACTTGTTGCCGATGAAAGCCTCATACGCACTCACTCTTGACAAAGTCGGATCTAGGGTGAAGGTGGATCGTGATGAAGCCTTGATGCGTTTGACGCGCAAGTACTTCCAAAGCAGGCAACCCGCAACGTTAGAGGACTTTGTGTGGTGGTCGGGTTTGAACATCAGTGATTGCCGAAGAGGTATGGCGCTTTTGGGCGACACGCTCCATGTGGTGCGCTGGAAAGGTCGGGCCTTTTACCTGACCGACGATTGTCGCACACGAGGTTTCAGAAAAGGTAAGTTCCTATTGATTCCCCCTTATGACGAATACCTGATCGGCTACAAGAGTCGTGATATTGTTTTGTCTTTGGAGCATCGTCACCATGCCCACAGCAACAATGGTATCTTTCGCCCCATTGTCGTTCGTGATGGCATAGTATGTGGCAACTGGTTTCCTTTCAATGAGAATTGTCAAGTAACGTTTTTTAATGGTGAATATCGTGTTGAAGATATCATGGACGCTTGGGTGGGTTACAAAAGAGCTATGAAGAAAGATTGATCTGTCTGTGGCTGACCATGGAGAAGAGGTTCTGACGATTGTTGTAGGGTTAGTATTCGTTGACCTCCCAGCCCCAAGGGATACCGTTGCTACCCGAGGACCAACAGGATGCACCCTTGGCCTTGGTGAATGTGCCGTAAGGTTTCACTCCGTTGAGCCAGTCTGTGGTGCAGTCAGTGCCATTGATGGTGGTGGCTAAGCAGGTCACGTGTTCGATGGTACCGCATCCGGAAAACATAGAAGCATAGCACCTATCGACTAATTCCGTGGCGGGCAGATGGGGAGTAGCCGGTATCATGTCGCACCCCTCGAACATGTTAGAATAGCATCCAGGGGCCAATGTTAAGGCGGGCAACTCGACGGGAGTGTCCGACATTCCGGAGCACCCGGCAAACATGCCGGAATAGCAGTTTTCGCTCAGCGTCGTGGCTGGCAGCAGCAGACCGCTTGCCTCGAAGCCACATTTGTTTCCAGCGAAAAGACCTGCGAAAGAAGCACCTTCCATTGTGGTGATCGTCGCAAAGTTTTCCTCGTCCACTAAACTCATGATGTTGCCATACAATGACATATTGATACTGCTGACAATCTTGGTACCGCTATAGTCTGTGCCGTTGCCGTAAAACCGCACCACGTCGAATTGTTCAAGGTGGATTTCGATGTCGCTTTCTATGGGTATCTTTTCGCCAGTGTTTTTCGAGTACTTCATTCCCTGCAGCGGATTGATCACACTGATGTAGCCATTCGTAAAAGGTGCGGCCTCTATCGTCAGCGGGTCGTCGGCCTCCATAGCCGTCAACTCAAAACTGACAGCATTCTCGCCATGCAGAAAATCATTTTTATTGACAGGAGGAATGGTAATATCTATTTCATTGTAACCTACGGCATTAACGGTGACGGTCACTGAGTCTTCATTGGGAAGCAGGATGGCCCAGCGGCTGGTGGGAGTTTCGGGGTACAGTGAGATGTTGCCCGTGGTGTTGGTCGTGGTAATGGTGTTGTTTTCAAAGTCAATAGCCACCTGGTTGTTTATTCCCTGGACCCGTTGGCGGAATTAAAGTAGCGCATATTTAATTTGACCAATAGGTTTGTTGT
>CAMIWN010000047.1:0-21546 GCA_946402445.1 uncultured Bacteroidales bacterium | reverse complement strand
CAAATGAACCACAACGTCGCCCTGAAAGGGCAACAGCTACCAGCCCAGGGCAACGCCCCGCGGTACGAGAACGATTGAACCATGACAACAACAGCCAGCAGCCGCATAGCAACGCCCTGCGGAACATGGCACGTAATTATTAACGCCCCGAATCCCCCAAAGGTCACCGACCCAAAGGAGGTAACGGACAAAACAATCAAATCATGTCACAATCGCTTTGTAAAATTTATCTACACATCATCTTCCATGTCAAAACCACCAGCCCACTCATTCAAGAGAGACATTGGGAACGTCTTCATTCCTACATCGGGCAAATTATCAATAACACAGGATGTCAAACGATGCTTGTGGGCGGCGTTTCCAACCACGTTCATATAGTTTGTCAACTATCAAGAAATGAAACCGTCGCTCATCTTGTAGAAGAAATAAAAAGGAACAGCAGCCGTTGGATCAAGACCATTGATAGCAGATATAAGCATTTTGCATGGCAAGGTGGTTATGCTGCCTTCTCTGTAAGCGAATCGGTAATTCCCAAAACAATAAACTATGTGAAAAATCAAAAGGCGCATCACCTAAAAATAACATTTCGAAAAGAGTATCTGATTTTTTTGAAACTATACAAGGTTGAATACGATGAAAGATATGTATTGTCCGACTGATTGATTTTGCTGTTGCCCTTTCAGGGCGAAACCTAAAACCAATAACGGTCGTCGTGGCATCGCATCATTTACCCAGGGCGTTGCCCTGGACTATTGGCTTTTGGCCTTTCAGGCCGTCAACAAGAAATGTTGAGAAACTATAATTGACATAATAAAAGCCTTTATCAATCATTCTGTGGAACGCACAGGGCGAACGGTTCGTCCACAAAAGCGAAAGTAGTTTCCCCCATAGAAGCATTCATCCGCACCAATAACAAACTGTATAGTGCACGAGGGATCCAAGATGGTTTCTATCTGATTGGAACTATAGTAACCATAGACATCATCGTTTATCAGACTATCACCCATCATAATACCCGCAGCAGGAAGAAAGATTCCCAAACCTTTCTCCCCCACAAATAGTACTCCGTTCACTCCATTCATATTAGCCCAATGATGAGTAGTATATTGAAATAGCTCGTACCAATCATACGCCGTTGGTGTGCGCCAATCACCACCCCAACGAGTATTCGCAACATCATCAACAGTCTCCAGAACATCCAATGAGTCAACAAAACCATTCAAACCAAAACTCGGATTATTGCAGTACTTTGTCAAAGTCCTTTCACTACCATCACAATATAAATAATTCGTCCAATTGTAAAAATCCTTATGGTTCGTTTCTCCCCATGCAAAATAGTCTCCATATTCTTCCGGTGAATCAGCACCCACATTACATGTAGCCCACAAATTACCACTTGGCAGGCCCAAGTCATAAAAGCCATGTTTATAAAACATATTTTCTTTTTCACAGCCCGTTATCATTATCAACGCTATCATTAGCATCATGGCAGTTATGGCCTTTATGAATTTGTTCATCTTTTATTGGTTTAGACTTTGCAAAGAAACAAAAAAAAGCGTGATTTAGCAAGGTTGCCATACAGAATTATACAATTAGTGTTTTCAAACACTATTTTTATTATTAATTTAGTATTTTCAGACATTATTTTCTACACTGTTTTAGTGTTTTTAAACATTATTTTCAGCAAAATACTTGTGTTTTGAAATATTATTTGTACCTTATGCGGCATAATACAACCGCTATGAACTCAATTGAATATCTGCAAAAGGTCTTGGACAGGAAGCTGCAAGCCACCTCTACTGACTTCAAACGATACCTGTTCGGGAAAATCGACTGGGGCTTTGGAAACAAAATCCCTTTGTGGATGTTCGGTTTGCTTTACTGAGGGCAACGCACTGCCCTGACTGCTTGTCCACGGCTGCGTTCGTAGGTTCCACAGACATGGTAATTGTCTAAATCGAAGTGAAGGCTCCAGGCTCGTTCCGGACTCCCAGTATAAAGGGAACTTGACCAGTAAATGCCGAGTTCAAAACCCACATGCTCTTCATCAAGATAAAAACCAGCCGCGGGGAAAAAAACGCTGTTGCCGTTCACACCTGTAAAGGTCCTTCCCTTGACTCCGTTCAGGGTGTCCCACTCACAAGTCGTTTCCAAAGTCAACTCCTCCCACTCCTCGTGGGTTGGAGTACGCCAGTCTGTACCCCAGTTATATGTCGCAGCGTCATCAATGGGTTCCAAAACAGTCTTATTATCCACAAATCCATCCACCCCAAAAAAAGGAATGGTGCAGTATTTATTTACCTCAAAACGATAACGTTCAGGGATGTAATTACCATATCGGTAACTTTTCCAATCATAAATCTCCTTTGGCACGGTGTCACCCCAAGCATAGAAATCACCAAAATCCTCCGGCGAATCGGCTCCGAGATTGCATGTGGCCCATAGCGTTCCACTTGACAGGCCAAGGTCAACGTATGCATGGCCATCCAAAATTCCGCCATGATCCACAACACTGTCGTTTTCCACAACATTGTCACCGTTTTGACTCGGTTCATCTGATTTGTTGCAACCCGTAACAGCCATCATCAGTATTAATAACACCTTTAAAAATCTGTTCATAGCCATTCTCTTCATTAGTTGGCAAAGAAACAAAAAAAATTTATATCTTTGCCTTTCAAAGCAGAAAACATGTCAAACGCCATCACTATACTGAACAAAGAGGAAGACCGACGCATTGTAGAGGCCATCCGACAAGCCGAGAAAAACACCTCAGGCGAAATCAAAGTACATATTGAAAATCGTTGCAAAGGCGACGTGGAAGAGCGAAGCTTGTTCATTTTCAAGCATTTGAAAATGAACCAAACCAAACAACGCAACGGGGTGCTCATCTACCTTGCCGTGAAGGATCACAAATTCGCCATCCTTGGTGACGAAGGCATCGACAAAGTGGTGGAAGATGGCTTTTGGTGCGATGTGAAAGACCTGATGTTAAGTCACTTCAAAGAAGGGCGCTTCACTGAAGGGCTGGAGCAAGGCATCCTGCGCTGCGGGGAGAAACTAAAAGCTTTCTTCCCTTACCAGTCTGATGATGTCAACGAGATTCCGGATGACATTTCATACGAGAACAACTGATTTTTCACTAGATTAGAAAACATCACCAACACTCCTTATGTCCACCCCATATTTTGGTGAAATCATAGCACTTGTTGTCGCCATCTCATGGACGGCGACGGCATTGTTTGCCGATGTGGCCAGTCATCGTTTGGGCTCACTGCCGTTGAATCTCATCCGTATGGTGCTCTCGTGGCTGTTTCTGTCCGTCATGCTTTGGATCATCACCGGCACGCCCTACCCTATGTACGCCGACAGCAAGGCTTGGTTTTGGCTGGCATTATCTGGTCTGGTGGGATATGTCTTTGGCGATTATTGTCTTTTCAACTCGTATATCGTTTTTGGCTCCCGTTATGGACAGCTGTTCATGACCTTAGCCCCTCCCATGGCGGGTATCGCCGGCTGGATGATGTTAGGCGAGTCCATGTCATGGCATTCCTGGCTGGCCATGACTGTCACCTTGACAGGCATCGCTATCTCCATCCTAGCCCGAGGCGGTGAAGACCACAAACTCATGTTAAAGCTACCGCTCAAAGGCGTTCTCTTTGGCATCGGAGCCGGAGTTGGACAAGGAGTTGGGCTCGTACTCAGCAAGATAGGACTGGAACACTATGCAGAAGCCATCCCTGCCGAAGCTCCATCATCCATCACCACCATGATGCCGTTTGCAGGCACCTATATCCGTGCTGTGGCCGGTTTTGTCGGATTCTTCCTCATCCTGGCTTTGATGAAACAGCTGCCGCAGGTCGGGAAAGCAATCCACGACAAAAAAGGGATGCTTTTCGCCGGACTCACCACCTTTTTCGGGCCATTCCTCGGCGTGTCGCTGTCGCTGATGGCCGTGCAATACGCCAAGGCAGGCATCGCCTCCACTTTGATGGCCCTTACTCCTGTGCTAATCATCCTACCCTACGCACTCATCCATAAACAGAAAATCTCCATCAAAGAAATCATCGGAACCTTGATCACCATGATCGGTGTGGCTTTGTTTTTTCTGTTGTGACATAAAAAGAAAAAAAGTATCTTTGCAAGATTAAAACTGAACTATGGGCTGCGATCATAATACCGAGAAACAAATATCCATCCTCACAAAAGGATTTGCTTTATTGTTATTGTTACTGATCTTCGTCATTAACTCCCAAGCCCAACTTCCCTCAAAGCCTGTTCCACCGCGTCTGGTGAATGACTACACAGGGACACTGACGGAGTCACAAGTCAGCAATCTGGAACGGATGCTGGTGAAATACAACGACACGACCTCCACTCAGATCCTCGTGCTGGTGGTGGGTGATCTGCAAGGCTACGATATCCATGAATACGCCACAGAGATCGGCCACAGCTGGGGCGTGGGACAGAAAGGGAAAAACAACGGCGCGGTTATCTTGGTGAAGCCCAAGACTGGCACCCAGAAAGGACAGGCCACCATCAGCGTCGGATATGGATTGGAACAATATGTCACGGATGCCGCCAGCAAGAAAATCATCGAACAAGAGATGATTCCTTCTTTCAAGGAAAACGATTATTACGGCGGCATCGTGAAAGCCGTCAAGGTCATCATGGATCTCTGTTCAGGAAAGTTCACCGCGGAAGAATACACCGACGAGCCCAATGCACCTCTCTGGCTGCTCATTATCTTTATCATCATCCTCGTCATCATCATCTCACGCAGTGACAACCAAAACTATTCGGGCGGAGGAACACGCACGATATGGATCCCGATGGGCGGAGGCTTTGGTGGAGGCTTTGGTGGAGGTCACAGTAGCGGTGGCTTCGGCGGAGGTGGTTTCGGCGGCTTCGGCGGAGGCGGCTTCGGCGGAGGTGGCGCGAGCGGAAGCTGGTGATGGAGAATTGAAAATAGAAAATTGAGAATTGTGAGGGATGGGAAAATTGAGATTGGAAAACAAAGTAATAAACCAAGAAATAATCATTTAAAAACAATATAGTATGCTGAACAACAAAGATTTAGAACAAATCAAAGAACGAAACGTCACAGAAGAACAGGTGGAACGACAAGTGGCACAACTGAAACGTGGTACTGCCTTCGTAAAGCTGATTCGTCCCGCAACTATCAACGATGGCATCCTCAGGATGAGCAATGAACAAGTCGAGGAGATGAACCATGCCTTCGACGAGGACAAACAATATTACCATTTCACCAAATTTGTGCCTGCCTCAGGAGCGGCATCACGTATGTTCAAAGACCTCTTCGCCTTCATCGAAAACGGGGTGGACAGCAAATTCACTGAAATCTTCTTTGCTCATATCCACAGCTTCGCCTTCTTCGAGGACCTGAACCAAGCCGTCACTAAGCTATACGGCATGGACATCGACAAAATGCTTTCAGAGGGCCGCAAAGTGGATGTGGTGAAAGCACTATTGCTCGACGAGGGACTAGGCTATGGCAAGCTTCCCAAAGCCCTGCTTAAGTTCCACCATTATGACGGGTTTAACCGCCTTGCCTTAGAGGAACACCTTGTGGAAGCTGCCCTCTATGCTTCCAATAACGATGGCACCGCCTATCTGCATTTCACAGTCTCCCCCGAACACGAAAAGCCTTTCAAAGACACCGTGGAGAAGTTGATTAGTATTTATGAACAGAAATATAATATACAATACAATATAACATATTCCTGCCAAAAGCCATCAACCGACACAGTGGCGATTGATGCGGATGGCAATTTGTTCCGCGACAGCGATGGCAAACTGTTGTTCCGTCCAGGGGGGCACGGTGCTCTCATCGAGAATCTCAACGACCTGGCACAAGAGATTGTCTTCATCAAGAACATCGACAACATCGTGCCGGAAACCCGTATTGAAACCACGGTCACCTACAAAAAGGTGCTTGCCGGACTCTTGTTGCGTTTGCAGCAGCAGACTTTCGACTATCTCAATATACTGGATGGTGGCGATGTGACCGACGATGAGCTTTCCGAGATCATCACCTTTGCACGTGAGAAACTGATGATTGACATCCCAGTGTTTGTGGAGCAATACGACCGTTACGAGAAGACCGACTTCCTCTATGACATCCTGAACCGTCCGATGCGTGTGTGTGGCATGGTGAAAAACGAAGGCGAACCTGGCGGTGGTCCATTCTGGGTCAAGAACGCCAACGACGAGGTGTCGCTTCAGATCATCGAATCCTCTCAGATTGACCATGGCAAAGATGACCAAGAGGTTATCTTCAGGGCCTCCACACATTTCAACCCAGTGGACCTGGTCTGCGGGTGCTGGAACTTCAAGGGCGAGGCATTCAACCTGACCGAATATGTTGACCCCACCACTGGTTTCGTCTCTAACAAATCGAAGGATGGCCGCGAGCTGAAGGCTTTGGAATTGCCAGGTTTGTGGAACGGGGCCATGGCTGACTGGATCACCCTATTCGTGGAGGTGCCCATTGAGACCTTCAACCCTGTGAAGACCGTAAACGATTTGTTGAAACCCATGCACAACTAAACCTTATGCCATGGATGCCATCATCGAACTGAAAAACGCCAACATCTACCAACGCGACAAACTCGTCCTTTCCGATGTTAGTTTCAGCATCGGCAAGGGGGAGTTTGTCTATCTCATCGGCAGGACTGGCAGCGGCAAGTCATCGCTGCTGAGAACCCTCTACGCGGAGCTTCCCACCCACGACGGCACCGTGAAAGTGGCAGGCTACGACCTCACCGAGATTCGTCGCAAGGAAATCCCTTACCTCAGGAGGAAGCTGGGCATTGTGTTCCAGGACTTCCAGCTTCTCGATGACCGTAACGTGGAAGCCAACCTCGAGTTTGTGCTCAGAGCCACAGGATGGTACGACAAAGACCAGATAAGCAGTCGCATCGACTTGGCATTAGACAAGGTGGGACTAAGGGAGAAGAGGAAGAGCATGCCCTATAACCTTTCTGGCGGCGAGCGTCAAGGCGTGGCAATCGCCCGTGCCTTGCTTAACAACCCCGATGCGATCATAGCCGACGAGCCTACCGGCAACCTCGACCCTGAGACCGCCCTCGATGTCCTTAAAATGCTGCTACGCATCAGCGACAGCGGCACTGCTGTCCTCATGGCCACTCACAACTATGGCCTCATCCAAAAATATCCCGGACGCATCATCAAATGTGAAAACCATCAGGTCAGCTGCTCAAGAGTGGAGTGAGAGGTAAATGGCTAAAAGACGTTACCAATAATCAATTGCGCATTCCTTTCGTTCTGATAAAGCTCCTTCAAGGCTTCATCGCGTTCTTCGATGTCATCGTCGGTGAAGTCTTCTTCCATCAGACGTTTGATCTCGGAGATGAAATGCTCGGGCGTATCGGCCAACACACACAGTCGGTCCAACGAAGTGCCACGAACCATATCGTCGTTCACCAAACAGAATCGTCCATTATATAAGGCGTTCAACAACTTGAGTTTCAATCCCGTGGGTTGATCTGTCACCATTACGTTGACCTGAGCATTACGCAACAAGTCCATCATCTCTGCATCATCGGGATTGGCCTTCAAGCTGACGTGAGGATAACGGCCACACAAGTCACGCAGCTCATCCGAAGGATTCAAGCCCGCCACCAGACAAGGCACATCCAACTCGGCAAAGACATTCTCCACCAGCCACTCCGCAGCCTTTTTATTCTCCGCCACTGAGAGGTTGCCATGATATAATACATAGTCACCCCTACCCGTCTCAGAACACACCCGGCTCAACGCACTGAAACCCGGTACTAAGACAGCATGTCCGTAATGGGCATTGAAATAATCCGCATCTTTTTGTGTGATGGCAAAGATTCCAGCGGCTTTCTTCAACACAGGTTCATAGCGTTTTAGCTTGTGCGCTTCCATCCTATAAAACCATCGTTTCCAAAAGACAGGCTCTGACTCAGCAAGCAACCGATAATAGTAGTGTTCCACGTTATGCGCCCTGACAAAGATCTTACGGTTCTTGAAGCGGCTGTCGGTAAGCACCGCCGTGGTATGCAAGCCTTCACACAAAATGGGATAATCATCCTTCAACAAATCCTTCATCAAGGCTTCCGAACGACGGGAAGCCACCACATACGGCTCACGTCTAAGCTGTTTCCATACAGAAGTGTCACGTTTATAATACTTTACCTCATGACAACGATTCAGCACTTCAGCCTCTCCCCTGCCATATTCAAAACAATGCAGATGCACCTTCACGCCGGCTTCCGAAAGGGCTTTCACCCGATAAAACACATCAATCACCCCACCGTAGTTGGCGGGATAAGGCACGTCGAAAGAAATGACATGTAGGTGATAATCAGAATCATTCATAGTGTTTATAGATTTCAATCAGCGTCTGTTGTTCATTCTCCCAGCAGAGGTCTTCGGCAGCTTGCGCCAAGCCCTCTTGCCAAACAGCCCTCAAGGAAGCATCGCTCAGGCCAGCCTTGATTGTCTCAGCAATCGATGTAGGTTGATGGTCTGGAATGAACAAGCCGATATGGTATTTTTTTATGATTTTCTCAATTTCAACGAGATGCGAAGCCACGATAGGCACGCCTGCCTGGATGAAGTCAAAGAGCTTGTTAGGCAGGCAGTAACGATAGTTCAGGTTGGTGTCCTTGTCGAGGATAAAACCAAGCTCAGCCAACTGGGTGTAAGCCATCATGTTGACGTACGGCATTCTAGGCAGAAAACACACTCTGTCATCGATATGCATCTCACCGACCATCCGTTTCAGCACAGGCAACACATCTCCTCCCCCGATGATCATCAAGTAACAATCATCTAAATATTTCATGGCCTCCACCAGTTCCTCAGCACCGCGTTGTATGTTGATACCCGATCCTTGAAGCACCAGCAGATGTTTGTCTCCAGGAAGATTCAATGCCTTTTTGTCACCTTTGGCAGGCAGTGCTGCCCTCGGCGGGATATTGCGCACCACATGACATGTCACGCCATATTTCTCATGGAACAAATCGGCGATACTGTCACACACCGTGATCATCTCTTTAAGACGTGGCACCACAAAGCCTTCGATACGCTTCCATACCTTTTGCACCCGTGGCCTACCCACCAGCTCTGGGGTCTCAGTGAAATACTCATGGCTGTCGTAAATCATGTTGATACCCTTCAGCCTTGAGATAAAAAAGTTCGGCAATGCGGTGTCGAGGTCATTGGATAACAGCAGATTAGCCTTATGAAAAAGCAGGAAGAAAAACAGTCTGATATTATATTCCGCATAAAACAACGGTCCTTTCTCGAAAAGCAGCTTCATCCGGTGTGTATCGTAGGTGCGTTGATCCATCGGAGGACTTTTACGTTGTCTGCGACCCACTAACAGCACCTCATACCCCATCTTTCGCAAGGTGAGGCACGATTTGTTAACCCTTTGGTCGGTGACCAGGTCGTTGATGACCGATACGATGACACGTTTCATGGGGCAAATTTACAAAAAAAACAAGACAGCTTCTGAGAATAATCCGAAATAGATTATTTTTGCCAATAGGTAATATGGCAGATTTAACAAACCATGATGAATACAAATATTAACATTAGAGAATATAACAGCTTTGGCTTCTCCGTCACTGCGAAGTATTTCGTGGAGATTAACGACATCAACGCTCTAAAACAACTCATCCAGACCCCTGAATTCATAAAAGAGCCCCATCTCATCCTCAGCGGAGGAAACAACATTCTTTTTACGAGCGACTTCTTTGACGGTATCGTCATTCACATCAACAACAAAGGAATCCACATCATCCATGAAGACGAGGATGATGTCATTGTCCGTGCGCAAGCCGGTGAGGACTGGCCATCGTTCGTGAAACAAATGGTTTCGCAAGGACTTTACGGAGTGGAGAACCTAGCTCACATCCCGGGCAAGGTAGGCGCGGCACCAGTGCAGAACATAGGAGCATACGGCATGGAGCTGAAAGACAGCTTCTTGCAATGCGGAGCCATCAACATAGAAACTGGTCAAACTATGATATTCACCAAAGAGGCGTGTCGTTTCGGCTATCGTGAAAGCATCTTCAAGCAGGAGTTAAAAGGAAAATATATCATTACACATGTTGATTTCCAATTATCAAAACAAGGGGTATTGAAGTTGGAATACGGCAACATCAAGACCTATTTAGCTGAGCATGGCATGGAACAACCCACTTTGCAGCAGCTTCATGATGCCATCTGTGCCATTCGCGACGCCAAGTTACCTGATGTGAAACAGATTGGCAATGCGGGAAGTTTCTTCAAGAACCCTGTCATCCGCATAGAACAATTAAACGACCTTCAACAGCGATACCCTGACATACCCCATTATCCTGATGAGGATGGCATGGTGAAAGTCCCGGCGGGATGGCTCATTGAGAAGGCTGGATGGAAAGGTTGGCGTGACGAGCATGTGGGGGTTTACGAGAAACAAGCCTTGGTTTTGGTGCATTATGGAGGCGGCAAAGGACATGACATTGTGGAATTAGCCAAGAAGATCCAGCAATCTGTTGCAGAGAAATTCGGGATTCAAATCCAAGCAGAGGTTAACTGGATAGATTAAAAAAACCTCTAAGGGGCTATCTCTAACCTCTCAATTATCAATTATCAACTCCCCCACCAGCTCCTTTGCTTCGCTGAACCCATGGCGCTCGCAATAGTCCTTCAAGCCTTCCACAACTTTCATGGAGACGGCAGGATCGATGAAGTTAGCCGTGCCAATCTCGATGGCGGAGGCACCGGCGAGCATGAACTCCACAGCGTCGGTGGCGTTGCTGATGCCACCCAGGCCCACTACAGGAATCTTCACGGCTTTCGAGACTTGCCACACCATACGCAAAGCCACTGGCTTCACGCAAGCACCCGACAAACCACCCGTAATCACTGAGAGCTTAGGCTTGCGCTTCTCAGCATCAATGGCCATACCCATCAAGGTGTTGATCAACGACACGGAATCGGCACCAGCACCCTCAGCTGCCAAGGCGATTTCGGCGATGTTAGTGACATTCGGCGAGAGCTTGACCATCAGATGTTTATGATACACTTTACGCACCTCGGAGACCACCTGCGCGATACCTGTTGTAGTCACACCGAAAGCCATGCCACCTTGTTTCACATTAGGGCAAGAGACATTCAGCTCAATGGCAGGAATCTTTTCCAAAGCATCAATCAGCGCTGCACCTTGCACATAATCCTCCAAGGTAGAGCCCGAAAGATTCAGCAACACATTGGTATCGAAGTCCTTGATACGAGGATAGATGGTATCGACAAAGTATTTTACCCCCTTGTTTTGCAGTCCGACACAGTTCAGCATTCCAGAGGCAGTCTCCGCCATCCGAGGATAAGGGTTGCCCTCACGAGGATGCAGGGTAGTACCTTTCACGATGATGCCACCCAACTGAGAAAGATCCACAAAATCGATGTACTCCTCACCATAACCAAAAGTACCCGAAGCCGTCATCACAGGGTTACGCAGCACCAATCCGCGACCCAAATCGATTGTCATGTTCACCATTTCAACCTCCTTATATTAAAAACCGGTCCTTCTTTGCACACACAGACATGGCCATCGACGGTATCCTCTACACAACAGAGACAGGCACCAAGGCCACATGCCATCAAGTTCTCGAGCGAGACCTCGCACCAGATGTTTTTTTCATCGGCCAGTCTCGCCACAGCCTTCATCATAGGTTTAGGACCACAAACGTAAATTTTATCAAAGACTTGCTGTTGCCATACCGAGTGCATGGTCACAAATCCCTTCTCTCCTAACGACCCATCTTCAGTGGTGACGAACACCGTCCCCAACCGCTGGTAATCCGATAAACGGATTAAGTCAGTCCTGGTTTTTCCACCTAGCAGCATGAAAGGCCTGACACCGATGTCATTCAACGTTTTGGCGAAATAATACAGAGGAGCGATGCCGATACCACCGCCCACCAGTAAACACCGCTCTCCTTGCTCAGGGAGGCTGAAGCCATTGCCAAGCGGCAACACCAAATTAATGGTGGAACCCACTATGGATTTAGCAAGCTGGCGGGTACCCTCGCCCACCTGCTGAACCAGCAACGAGAGTTCGTTATGCTGAAGATCCACATCATGGATGGAGATGGGGCGACGCAGATAAGTGGATGGAGCACCGTCAACGCGTACCTGGACAAACTGTCCAGGCATGATGTCGGGCAAAGACTGCTCACTACGAAGTCTCAACATCACCGAGCGTCCATAGTCACTTATCCCGACCAATGTGAAGTCTGTGATTTGTTTTGTCATAAATGCTAAGCTTTAAAACGACACAAAAATAAACAAAAAAAGCTGCCGAAGCAGCTTTTATAACATCCTAATTTGAAAATCATTGTTCTTTTTCGGGAGACTGCTCTGCCTCAGGCTTTGCCTCGGAATCGGTTTCCTCCGTAAAGTCCAGTTGATTCTTATCCATAAGCAATTGATACCAGGCAAACACCTTTTTCATATCGGAAGGATATACTGCATCCTGGTCGTAATCAGGCATCACCTCGAGGAATTTGGCACAAAGCTGTTCATTAGAGGCCTTCTTGAAGTCGAAATCCACTTTGTCGCCCATCTTGTCGTGAATCATCTTGAAGACTTCCTTCAGGGGACGGTCCTCATCGACAGAGAAGATGGAAATCTCCTCCAATGAGCTCATGCGGTCATGAGCAAAAGCGGGAATGCATTTCCCGTCGAGTAATGATTCAACAATAATTCTCCCAATGGCCTGGGACTTGATCAGATACAGTCCCGGTTTGCCTGATATTGATACAATTTTACTTAAATCCATATTCATTTTGTGATTAAATTTTCAAAAAAACGGGCAAAAATAGGAATTATTTTGGAAAAAAGTCTAAATTTGTTGTTTTAAAAATTCATTATGAGAACAAAAAACAACTCGAAACAACACAAGCATCCCATCACTTCGAGCAAGCCTCTCTCCATCATCCTACAACTATTAATCACATTTTTACTCCTCGGCTTGATTCTCATTTCTTTCTACAACATCCAACCCTACTGGTTGAGATGGGTATTTTTCGGCACGACTTTGTTGCTGATCACCATTCAAGGCATCCGGTTGAAATGTCCGCTATTGTTTGTTGACAGGATTTTCGCCAAACACCCAAGCAAACAGTTAGTTTTGGCGTTATACATCTTCACCATCTGTTTTGATTTTGCTCTGTGTCTTTTCCCTGGAAAAAGCCTTCGTATGACTTTCACCAATTTCATCAGCTTCAAGATGATCTCGGAGGAGGTGGATGACGAAGTAAAGATTGTGTTCGACACAATCCAATACAAGCCTAACGTAGAAGAAATTGCCTTTGTGGAGAAGCCTGCCATCTACAAGCAACGGTCAGACTATTTCAAATACGGCATCATTTACTTGTTGGGTTTAGTGGTGTTCAACGGTCTTCTCATTGCTACCATCACGACGTTCATGACGACGAGGGCCAAACGCTATAACATGGGCACCAACACCTACGGGAACATCAAGCAGCACGTCGTGATAGTAGGTTTCAACCCATTATGCGTACCCATCATCCGCAATGTCTGCAATAGGAATAAAAACGGCCTTCCCCCTATGTTTCTGATTCTTTCAAGTCAGAATCCAGAAGGCATTCAACGTGTCATCCAGACACAGCTACCGTCGCTCGAAGAGCATGTCGTCGTGTATTCTGGTGACATGAACTCCATGACGCAGCTGAGGCGTCTCAACCTAAGTTACGCCAAAGAGGCATTCATCCTGGGCGAAGAAAAGGAGCCTGGACGAGACTCAAAGAACCTGGAATGCGCCAAACTCATCAAAGAAATCCGGAATACCCCCAACGCTGGAGAAACACTTCCAGTGAACGTGCAATTCGACAAGCCCGCCTCCTACTCCACCATTAAGAGAATCACCATCCCCGAGGACTATTACAAAAATGACGACAAGCAGGAAATCCTTTATATCAGGCCTTTCAACTTCTACGAAAATTGGGCCAGGCTGCTATGGGGCACTTTCCGCCTCGACACTTACGATCCTCTCGACCGCAACATGATGACGGATGAGGACAACCATCACGTTCATCTGGTCATCGCCGGCTTCAACGAGATGGGCACCGCACTCCTCCTGGAGGCTTTGAGGGTTTGCCACTACCCCAATTTTAATGAGGAGACCGGAGCCAACAAGACCCAAATCACCGTTGTCGATCCGAAGATGAAGGACCTGCTTCCTCGTTTCCTGTCACAATACCCTTACTTGAAACAGATTGTGGATGTGGAGGTTGAATTCAAAAACTGTCGCATCGAGGATTCTGAGATTCGCGCGCAGCTCGACCAGCTGGCCAGATGCCCCGACACACTACTCACCGTGGCAATATGCTTCTACGATGCCGACACCAGCTTCTCCACAGCACTCACACTCCCCGACTCCTTGTACTATACCATTGAAAACGGAACCATCACATCCAACATCAACACCGAAATCCTGGTACGCCAAGAAATCCGTTCCGGCTTAGCTAACCTGTTGGAACAAGAAAATGGCAAGTTCTTCAATGTGAAGATTTTCGGCACATTAGACGACGGAGTCAACGACGAGTTACTGAACGACAAGATGGCCATCATCATCGCCGCACATTACCATTTTAAATACGATTTGGGATCCTCCAAGAATTTCTTCGAGCTCATGGAGTCTAACAGAGACGCTACTTGGAGAGAAGCCTTAAAGAACTGGATCTCACTCAATGAGGACAAGCGTTTCGCAAACCGATACCAAACGGAGATCTACCACGCCTACCAGCGTTACCAATCCGTGTTCAAGAGACATCCCGAAATCCTGTACCAGACAGAGCATTACCGCTGGTGCGCCGAGCGAAGCATCACTGGCTATCGCGACCTGCACGAGTTGAATCTCAAAAGCGAGAAATACCAAATCCACAAATGCATTGTCCCCTATCAAGACTTGAGCGACTTAGAAAAAGAAAAGGACAAAGACGTGCTTAACATCATGGAAAAAGTGATTAAATTAGCAAAACAAATATAAACCGTCTTGAACAACTACTACCATGACACGCCTCCTACTACTTCTCTGCCTTGTCGCGTCGTTGTTTTCCCGTGCACAAACAACCCTCCAACAAGGCATGGCCTATCGCTACAACGGGAAGAATCCCCGCACTCCTTTATCCAACGTCGCCATCAGCTGCGCCTCGGCCACCAACACCGTGCTGAGCGACAGCACCGGCGCTTTCGTCCTCTCTTTCAACAAGCTGAGGATGGGCGACCGACTCGGAACAGTGACGGTAAAGAAGCGGGAGATGATCGTCTTCAACCAACAAGCCGTTGACAACTGGAGCGTCCGCAATGAGCCTCTCTGTCTTATCTTATGCGATGCCAGTGAATTTGAAAAACAAAAACAAGAACTCATCGCCATAGGTAGGCGCGAAGCCGAGAAGAAATACAACCAACAAAAAGCAGCATTGGAGCAACAACTGCAAAACAACAGCATCGACATGGCTCATTATGAGGCGCAATTGAACGAGGCGTACGAAAAGCTGGAAAACTTGCGACAACACATCGGCGAATACGCCGAATTGTTCGCCCGTATCGACCAGAGCATGATTGACTCCACCGCACAACGAGCGACCGTATTATTCAACCAAGGGAGGGTTGATGAAGCCGTAAGGCTTTTCGAACAAGGCCATTATCTTGACAAGTTGAAACAAACAAACCAAAACTTGAAACAAGAAAAAGAACAGAAAGCCTCCACCGAACAAAAGCTCATAATGTTGAAGGAGGATCAGGAGGAAGTTTACCAAAGCTTGCAAGCTCAACTTGCCGTTTACAAACTGCGAAACGAGTGGGATAAGATTGGCACTCTAATGAAAAACATCGCTGATGAGACCGAAGAACTCGACGACATCCTCAACTACTGCTCATTCTGCACCAGACAAAACGAATTCGAAGAAGCAGAAACCTATTATCATAAAGCGTTGGAAATTCTCGAAAAGCAAACTCAAGATGACCCAAGCCTGTATGAAAGAAACAAGATGATCACGCTGAACAACCTAGCTCTGCTCTACGAAGCCACCGGACGTTTCAAGGAAAGCATGGAGTTGCTTTCAACCGTGGTGGAAACTTACCAAAAAATGGCTTCCGAAAATCCTGACGATGAAGACCTAAAATACATGTTAGCTGTGTCGATGAACAATCTCGCTTTCTTGTATTATGCCAATGATTCCTTTGAGGAGAGTGAGACCTTGTACAAAGAAGTCCTGAAAATCGACAGAGCTGAAGCCAGGTCCAACCCTGAGGAATATGAGGTCCATCTGGCCACCGCTCTAAACAACTTGGGAGTATTGTATTCCGACACCGAGCGTCCATCGAAAAGCGAGAAAGCATACCTTGAAGCCCTCGAAATCAGGAAACGTCTGGCAAAAAAAGACCCTCAGGAACACGAGCCCGACGTGGCATGCACTCTTGACAATCTGGCGGAATTATATGAGAATTCAGATCGAACAGAGGAAAGCATGACCAAGCGCAGGGAATCCATCGCAATAAAAAGAAGACTGGCCAAGGATAACCCCAAAGCATACGAGTCTGATCTTCTGGCAGCACTCTACAAATTAGGAGGGATGTGCATCAAACAAGGACAAGAACAGGAAGCACTTCAACTATTTGAAGAGTATTGGTTCTTGTCAAAAAAGAACCCCAACCCTTCCTTTTCCCAACAAGAGGACTATGAAATAGCACTTTTGGTTCTTTCCCTCCTGTACCCCAAAAACGAGCACAAGAAATTGTATGAAGTCAACCAAGAGTTGCTTCCCATCTATAAAACCCGTCACCAAAATGGAGAAGACACCGAAAGTCAATATCCTTTTATCTTAGGAAATCTCTCCTATCAAAGCATTTTCATGGGAGCGTTTGAGCAATCGGAACGATTGGCACAAGAGAACATCAGCATCGACCCCACCAAGCCAAAGAAACGTCTCAACCTAGCTGCATCTCTACTGTTTCAAGGCAGATACGACGAAGCAGAAGCCATCTACCGCCAATTTAAGGAAGAATTGAAAGACAGTTTCTTACAAGACTTCAGCGATTTTGAGGAGGCGGGGATTATCCCCAATGACCGCCTCAACGACGTGGAAAAAATCAAACAACTACTCAACGAATGAAACCATGAGAAAAAAACTGCTGCTTATCGTCCTCATGGCGTTATGCGTGCCATTTGCCGCCCAAACGGTACTCCAGCAAGGCATAGCCTACCGTTACAATGGCAAAAAACCGCGCACGCCACTATCCAACGTAGCCATCGAATGCGCCTCGGCCACAAACACTGTGCTGAGCGACAGCACCGGTGCCTTCACCCTCTCCTTCAACAAACTAAAGATGGGCGACCGACTCGGGACAGTGGCCGTGAAGAAACGCGAGATGATGGTCTTCAACCAACAAGCCGTCGATGACTGGAGCGTCCGCAACGAACCCTTGTGCCTTATCTTATGCGATGCTGGCGAATTTGAAAAACAAAAACAACAACTGATCAACATCGGCAGAAGACAAGCTGAAGAGAAATACAACCGGCAGAAAGCGGAGCTGGAACAGCTGTTAGAATCCAGCCGAATTGACCGCGACAGATATGAAACCGCACTTGACGAAGCCTACGAAGAACTGGAGGACCTGCGTCAGCATATCGATGAATATGCCGACTTCTTCGCACGCATCGACCAAAGCGTCATCGACACCACCGCGCAACAAGCCTCAGAACTCCTCAGCCAAGGTCGCGTGGAGGAAGCCATGAGCCTATATGAACAAGGCAACTATCTTGAAAAACTGAAAGAGACCAACCGCGCCTTGAAACAAGGGGGAAAACTGAAAGAAAAAATAACACAAAGCATAGCCCAAACCGAAGAAGAACAAGAAAGAATCCTTCAATGCCTGAGTACCCAAATAGCTGCTTACAAGTTGCAAAACGAATGGGAAAAAGCCGGCCAACTCCTGAAAGGAATCGCCAACGAGACAGAACATCACGATAACCTATACGAATATGCCCAATTCTGTTACTCACAGAACGACTTAGAGGAAGCTGAACGTTATTACCAAAAAGCCATCTCTGTCATCAAGCCCTTGGCGGAAGAGGATCCAGACACCTACGGACATGATTACACCATTTATCTTAACAATCTCGCTCTCATTTACTTAAATACACAGCGTTATGAAGAATGTGAGACAATGCACCTTCAATCACTCGCTATAAGCTGGAAACTGGCACAAGAATATCCGAGTTGGTATAACTATAATGTTGTCTTGTCACTAAACAACCTCGCCAATCTGTACCGCATCACGAAAAAGTTCAATGACTGCGAGGAATTACTACAAGAGGCTTTGACAATCAGTCGGGAATGGACAGAGGAGTACCCTCAACTCTACGAACCTCTGTTAGCTGGAACACTGATGAATTCTGGTTCACTCTATTATAACACCGATAGGCCAGACGAAGGCGAGAAGATGTACCGTGAAGCCATTGAAATACGAAGACGGTTAGCGCAAGATTACCCCGATGAATATGAAAGAGATCTCGCCAACACACTGGCCAGCCTTGCCTCCAAGCTGGCAGTGGAAGAGCGAAACAAGGAGAGTGAAGAACTATTCATAGAAGCCATCGATATCCTTCGGCGGCTAACCAGCAGCAATCCAAAAGGCCATGAAGAAAAGATGGCTTTGACCCTTTACCAACTTTCCCTACAATACTGGGATGAAGAACGTTACGATGAGTGTGAAGCACTCTCATGGGAAGCCTTGGAAATCTTTGATAAATGGAGGGCCACTGACCCCAAATTCTATGAGCCTGCCCTCGTGAATCTTTTGTTCAAATTAGGAACCATCAACTTCTATCGGGACGACAACGAGCAAGCCATTCCATTGTTGGAGGCAGCAGTTGAATTGTCACAGGAAGCCATCCAATACGATCCCGATGTCCAAACCCTTTATGAGCTTTCATTACAAATACTTTCCATTCTAAAACCATCAGAAAAAGAATAGTTATCTATATTTATGAATGATAATTATAAATACTTTGCTTTTATAAGCTATAACTCCAAAGACACTGCTTGGGGCAAGAAGCTTCAAAAAAAACTGGAACATTACCGAATGCCTTCCACGCTATGCAGCGAACACAACTGGGAACGCAAGCCCATCAACCCCGTGTTCTTCGCCCCTACTGACATTCAACCAGGTGGACTTACCGAGGAATTACAGGAACGGCTGAGGTCTTCAAAAAACCTAATCGTCATTTGTTCGCCCAACTCGGCCAAGTCGGAATGGGTAGGCAAAGAAATCGAGTATTTCAACAGCCTCGGACGCGCGAAAAACATCCATTTCTTCATCGTGGACGGAACACCCCATAGCGGCAACCCCGACACAGAATGTTTCAATCCCGTCATCGAGCACCTCGGGCTACCCGAAATCCTCGGTGCCAACATCCACGAGAAGATCTACCGCTGGCCTTGGCTCAACCGTGAACGCGCATACGTTCAACTCATCTCCAAATTGCTCGGCGTGGAGTTCGATGCCATCTGGCAAAGGCACAAACGGATGTTGATGCGAAAAATCGCGGTTTGGACATTGGGAAGTATAGCAATGATTGCTATCTGGACTTATACCATTAGGCAATTTATTCCAGTAACAGCTGAAATAAAAGTGGATGACCTCTGCAAAAACAGGAAGTTACCTTCTAATGACGGGGTAGTCACCTTATACCTTGACAACGAAGTCTTAACTGACACCATCAGCTTAGAGAACGGGAAAGCCTGTTTTAAAAGAATCCCTCGCCATCGGTTTGGTAAAGATGTAGGCATCAAAGTCTCATTCAGAGACTATTTCGACATAGACACTATCATGCCACTTGCCAAGAAGATATCGCTCAATATCAAAAGAAATCCTGAAATATACGGACATATTCATTTCAAACTATGGAATCGCGAACAAGAATCGTTTGTTCCTCATAGTGAAATCATTATTTCTGACTCCATAGAGTTAGCAAGGGGGATGACTGATGCAAAGGGGTTCTTTGAAATTGTTATTCCTTCCCCACTACAAAATACCAAATACAAGGTGTCATCACCTACCATGAACTTTGAAAACAATATCATTTCCATGCCCTGCGGCCCGAATGATGTGATGTTAATTAAAGATTAAAACTTCCTTAGACTTTACCACGTTAGAAAAATAAATCCTCACCTCCAACTAAACATAAAATGTGTATCTTTGCACAAAACTATAAAAACGCACTATTATGACATCAATGGGAGGTTGGATCCTCGTGATCGCCGTCGGACTCATCGGCATGCTCGTGCAGTTCCGACTCAAAAGAGTTTTCGCAAAGTATTCAAAAGTCCTTTCCCCTGGCGGACTCACTGGGGCACAAATCGCACAGAAGATGTTGAATGACAACGGCATTTATGATGTCAACGTCACCTGCATTCAAGGACAACTCACGGACCATTATGATCCGACAAAGAAGACGGTGAACCTCAGCAGCGACGTTTACAAGATGAACAGCGTCTCAGCAGCCGCCGTCGCCGCGCACGAATGCGGCCACGCGGTACAACACAAGGAAGCCTACGGACCGTTGAGGCTGCGTAGTGCTCTGGTGCCAGCGGTCAACATCTCGTCGAAACTGTCCATGATTGTGATCATCCTCGGCATCTTGGTCATCAACACATTCCCCGCCTTGTTCTGGATTGGCATCGCCATGTTTGCCATGGTGTTGCTTTTCAGCTTGGTGACCCTTCCCGTGGAGTTCAACGCCTCACGACGCGCGTTGGCCTGGCTGAAATCATCGAACTCGTTAAGCGAGACGGAACTCTCACAAGCCAAGGAAGCCCTCACTTGGGCCGCCAGCACCTACGTGGTTGCAGCACTGTCCTCGTTAGCCACGCTGATTTATTATATCAGTTTGGGTACTAGCAGGAGATAACCCAAAACCAAGCTATTCATGCCTCAGGAGAACGACTTCATCCTCATCAAAGGAGCCTCTGAGAACAACCTTAAAAACCTTAACCTCAAGATTCCCAAAAGACAAATCACTGTGGTGACGGGTGTCTCTGGCTCAGGAAAGTCCTCTTTGGTCCTCGACACTATCGCCGCCAAGTCACGACGCGAACTCAACGACACCTTCCCTTCCTTTGTGCAACAGTACCTTCCCAAATTTGGAAGGCCTCATGTGGAAAGCATCGAGAACCTGCCCATCGCTATCGTCATCGAGCAACGCAAACCCGCCAACAACTCCCGCTCAACAGTAGGAACTTACACAGATATATATTCATTATTAAGACTACTCTTCTCTCGTGTGGGCAAGCCCTTCGTGGGGTATTCCGACATCTTCTCGTTCAACCACCCGTTAGGCAGCTGTCCACGATGCGCAGGGCTGGGCGAAATCCGCGAACTGGATATCCACAAACTGGTCGATTTCGACAAGTCGCTCAACGACGAAGACACCATCCATTACATCGCCTTCGGCAA
>CAMIWN010000046.1:0-21546 GCA_946402445.1 uncultured Bacteroidales bacterium | reverse complement strand
ATCACCGACATCACCGTCTATAAGACCGGTGACCATAGCGTGATGGTGACTTCCTTCTTCGAAGAGACCTCCGGTGAATGCACTTTCGAGATGCCCGCATACGATGTGCATGTTATCGCTGAATGGGCTGTCAATGAACATAGTATCACCTTCCAATCGAATTATCCAGGCGTAGTGGACCTCAACATTACCGGCTCAGGCCAATGCGGTTTCGAGATGACTATCGGCTGCGACAATATTGAGGGCTATATCCTGAACAGTATTATGGTCAAGGCCGGCGACACCGACGTGCCTGTGACCCCCGGTGCTGACAACACGGCAACCTTCACGATGCCTGACAGTGACGTCACGGTGACTGGCTTCTATCAGGCCATCGAACTTGAAGATCTTCCCAGTGTCTGTTTGGGAGCTTCCCCAGGGACTCCTGCATTCGACATCCCCAATTCTTGGACCCTTGATTTCGAGAATGGGCTTCCAGAAGGCTGGACCATCGTTGATGCCAACAACGATGGCCGGACTTGGTGTCTGACAAGCGATGTCCCATCGACTTGGGGTTCCTATTCTTCAAGCGAGAGCCTCAACTGGTGTCACAACGGTAACGGCGCCATCTGCAGTGCTTCTTATCTCTTTGGTGCTATCACTCCTGACGACTACCTCGTCTCTCCGCAAGTAATACCTGCTAAGGGTACAACCTTCAGCTTCTGGGCTGCTTCTGGCAGCAATCTATGGTCTTCCGAACATTTCGGAGTTGCTGTCTCCACTACCACTCCAGACCCTTCCGAATTAACGATGCTTCAAGAATGGACGATGACTGCCAAATACGGTGAAGGTGCTAAAATTGGCAACTGGTACAACTACAGCGTTGACCTCAGCGACTACGCCGGTCAAAACATTTACATCGCCATCCGCCACTTCAACTGCTACGACCAATACGTTTTGTGCGTTGACGATATCTCCTTTGGCAACAACCGTTTCGATAAAAATGATGAAATGAACTACGAGTACCAAGTGCATCTCGACGAGTGGATGACCTTGGACGACTGGACGGATGACACCTCGTTCGACGAGGCGGGAGAATGGAGTTACCGTGTTGCCATCACCAACGCATACGGTACTTTCTATTCCGTAACCAAGACCTTCGAAGTTTATGAGGCTCCGGAAAGCATCGCCATCGAGTGTTCCAACAATGTCGCGAATTTGGGAACAAGTATCACACTTTCGGTGGTTCCAACCCCTTCCACATTCAATAGCTTTAGAGGAACGTTCCAATGGTTTAAAGACGGAACGGAAATAGCCACTACTATTGACCCTATCTTAACCATAAACAGTTGTGAATTGAGTGATGAGGGTGACTACACCGTGACTTATCATCATCTCAACCCGGATATCCCTGTCGAAGGCCTTACCTACGACTTCGAAGACCACACCATGCAAGGCTGGACCACCATTGATGCCGACGGTGACGGTAATAACTGGTTGTTAGTTTCATCACAGCCCGATGCTAATCTTTTTGATTACCACAACAACTCTTCCGACATGGTGTTCTCAAGGAGCTATGACGAAAACACCCAGACTGCTCTCCTTCCTGACAACTACCTTGTGTCACCTCAAATAGTTCTTGGAGGCTTCATAAGTTTCTATGCTTGCGCACAAGACCCCAACTATGCTGCTGAGCACTTCGGCGTGGCAGTATCCACCTCAGGCAATACCAGTGCTTCAGACTTCACCACTATCCAAGAATGGACAATGACTGCCAAGAGCGTTGGTGCTACTGCTAACGCAACCCACAATGGTAACCGTTTTAATATTAACAACTGGTATCAATACACCGTTGACCTAAGAGATTATTTTGGCCAAACCGGTTATGTGGCTATCCGTCACTTCAACTGCACTGATATTTTCATACTTAATGTCGATGACATCCGCATCGCGACTCCTTTCGATGGTGTAGATCTTTGTGAGTTCACCTCCGAAGCCTTCCATGTTTCTGTAGTGGATAACAAGGATGTTTGTAATATGGCCAACCTCGAGGGATTCACCGTCAACGAAGAACTCCAAGTTGACCTCTATCCTAACCCGACCAACGGTGACGCGAAGATTGTCAGCGACCACGCCGTGATCCAACGGGTGACGGTGTATAACCTGATGGGCCAGGCTATCCTTGATGAGGAAGTCAACAATACCGAGACGATGCTCCATTTGAACGGAGTTGCTAAGGGTGTTTATATGCTCAAGGTTAGTTCAGAAGAAGGATATGCAATGAAGAAGGTAGTTATTGAATAAAACCCGAGATAACCCCTCACCCTCGCCCCCTCTCCCGCGGGAGAGGGGAGAGGAGGGGTGTTTAAAAAACAATTTCACACATTTTTCATAATAATTGGGAAAAAAGCCGTACCTTTGCTCCCAAATACATTAATGAGAAATGTCTGAAAACATCTTTTCGAATTTTGAACAGGTCGATGGAGCTGGAACTCCTCAGAATAATGGTTTCCAGGATTCTGGCGCTTCGGCGAAGCCGAAGGCTGAGCCGAAGATTGTCTCCAAAGACTATGAGAATATCAAGCCTTTCTTTGCCTCCACATACGGCAACAGCAGACTGTTTACCGCCAATTACAATGGCAGAAAGGTGATCATAAAGACCCTCAAAGCAGAACACGCCAACGACCCCAAATGCCGCCAAAACCTGAAGAAAGAATATGAGCTGACCAGCGAACTGGAACATAAATGCATCCGTAAAGCCCTCGCATTCGAGACCATCCAAGGCCTCGGCGACTGCATCATCCTCGAGTTTATCGATGGTAAGTCGCTCGCTGAACATGTGCGCGTGGGTACCCTCAACGAGAAACAAATCAAGAACGTCCTCATCGACATCTGCGACGCCTTGAACTATATGCACCAGCGCATGATCATCCATTGTGACCTTAAACCTGAGAATGTTATCGTCACTAACAACGACTATCACGCCAAAGTCATCGACATCGGCCTGCCCGAAACAGAGTACAAGACCGACCGTGAACTGCTTATCAAAGAAAACGAGTTCATCGCCCCAGAACTAATCAAAGGCGAGGAATGTGACCCCCGCTCTGATGTCTATTCTCTGGGTAAAATCATCGAGTTTATCTCAGAACGTAACTTGCTGAGCCAGTTCTCCAGCGTGGCTACCCACTGTACTCAGTTTTCAAGAGAACAAAGATTCGACAATATTGTTGAAGTACGTTCTTTGCTTACCAAGGGATTCTCCGTCATCAAAATCCTCTTGATGCTCGTTATTCTGGCCGCTCTTGGCACCGCTGCCTATATCTATGTTCCTAAAATAATAGAAAAGAATCGCGTGGAAAAAGCGGAACGTCTCGCTGCGGAATTCAGTCACGAGATGGGCAAAATCAACGCGGAAACCAAAGCCCTGTGTGAGAAATACAAACTCGTCTCCATCAACGAACCGATACAAGTGCCACAGTCCTGGCAGGATGATAGCATCCGTTTCTGCCAACAGCTGGCTCCTTTCTTCCGCATGGACAGCCTCCGTGAGAAGGCTATGACCGCCCTCCAAGCTCAAAAGTCGGCCATCAACGAAAGCAGACAACATGATTTTGATGCCTTGCTGATGACGGAGTTCCGACAAGCTACCGACAGCGTCGCCGTGCAAATGAAAGCCGAAGTGACCGAGCCTTCCGACTCGCTTATGTTTGACTTGGCAAACCGATGGTTCCAAAAAACACATTGATCTGATGATACGTAACAAGCATAACTTATCTGTTGTCGCCGCCCTGGCCGTCGTGGCAGTCCTTTGCTTTGGCTGCTCCACCAAAAAGAACACCTTCACCCGACGGGCCTATCACAACCTCACCAGCCATTACAACGTCTATTGGAATGGCGAATACAGCTTGATGGAAGGCGACAAACAACTCAAAAAGAACGCCAAGGACGATTACTCCAAGGTGTTGCCCGTCTTTAACTACGGTACCAAGGCAGAAGCCATGTCACTTAACTCACAGATGGACCGCGCCCTTCAAAAGACCTCCGTCTGCGTCCAGAAACACTCCATGAAATTCAACGGCAAGGAACGTGTGAAATGGATCGACGACGCCTACCTCGTCATGGGTAAAGCCCATTTCTATAAACAAGACTATATCCCCGCACGGCGCACCTTCGACTTCGTCAGCACCGAATTCAAAGATCGTGACATCGCCCTGGTCTCCAATCTCTGGATGATCAAAACCTATATCAAGACAGAACAGTATCCCAAGGCCATCGCCATGATCGAACAGCTGCAAAGCCGTATCTCCGACCGCAAAAAACTGCCCAAGGAGATTCAAAGGAGCTTCGACCTTACCGTGGCCGACTATTATATCGCCACCAAGGATTATGCCCGTGCCATCGACTACCTCAAAGCAGGCCTGGTCCAAGCCGACAGCCGCGACCTTCGCTCCCGTGTGTTGTTTATCCTCGGCCAAGTCTATATGGAACTGGGCGATGCCAACCGCGCCACAGAACAATTTAAAAAGGTCGTCAAACGGAATCCTCCTTACGAAATGCTCTTCGAAGCCAAGATGAACATGGCCAAGATGGGCTCCTCCGGGAACGCTAAGGAACTCTACAAGATGTTGGAAAAAATGCTCGATGACAGCAAAAACGAAGAGTTCCTCGACCGTATCTACTATGCCATGGCTGAACTGGCGATGAGAGAAGGCGATGTTGACAAAGCAATAGGATACTACAGAGAATCAGTCGCGAATTCGTCAAACAACCAAATACAACGCGCCACCTCGTCCCTCAAAGTGGCCAGCATCTTGTTTGACCGTAATGAATATGAACTGTCACAAGCCTATTACGACACCGCGGTCAACGCCATGGACAGGAAGACTACCGTGGGTTACGACAGCATCCTTAATATCTCTCAAACACTTAATGACTTGGTCGCCAACCTTAGCATCGTTCGGGATCAAGATAGCTTGCTGATGGTGGCCAATATGGACTCCCTCCAGAGAAACGCCTTCATCGACAAGATCATTGCCAAGGTGATAGAACAAGAACGTATCGAGGCGGAACAACGCCGCTATGAGGAACAGATGGCTCTCATGGGAAGCACTGTCGGAAAAACATCTGCCGCCCAGACGATGGAAATGGGTAACACCAGCACAGCATGGTACTTCTATAACGAGACCACCCTCCGCAACGGCTTCAATGAATTCTCCAAAAAATGGGGCATGCGTAAACTCGAAGACAACTGGCGTATCACCGACAAACGAAACATCAGCAGCGGCATCGCCGATGGCTTCGACAGCTTCGAGGATGAAGAAAACGACCCCGAAAGAGACTCACTCGCCGCCTCACTCACCAATCATGACAGGGGCTACTATATGCTCGATCTGCCTATGACTGAAGAACAACAACAAGCCGCACACCAACAAATCGCTGAAGCCTTGTATAATGTGGGCTTTATCTATCTCGACAGACTCTCCGACTATCCACGCTCTATCGAGTCCTACGAGAAACTGGACACCCGCTATCCGGGCAATGAGCATGAACTGCCTTCGTGGTATGCCTTATATAAAATGTATAACGACCTCAACGAAACCGACAAAGCACTGAAATATAAAAACCTCATCTTCGAGAAATACCCCGAGTCAAGCTATGCCAGCATCATCCTGGACCCCGACTTCTACAAAAAGATTCTGGAAGAGTCGAAACAAGCTTCGGACCTCTATTCCAAGACCTTCGAGGCTTATCAACAAGGTCAGTTCTACCGCGTGAGAATGAACGCGGAGAAAGCTCTTGAACTTTATCCCGCTGACACAGCCTTGGCACCCCGCTTCGCCCTGCTCGACGCCATCGCCAGAGGAAGACTCGAAACCGTCGATACCATGGCGTATGCCCTCCTCAACGTGGTCCATACCTACCCGAACAGCTCCATACGTAACTATGCCTTGGAGCTCCTCAGGAATATCAACGGAGAATATAACATCGGCATCGATCTGGGTGGACTGCCTACCCCCGAAGGTACGGTCGCTGAAACAAAGCCAAAGTCACCCTTCACCTACGAACCTCAATCGGAACACCTCGTCATGGTCGTGTTTAACCCCAAAAAGATTAGAGTGGAACCTCTGAAAGTGCGTATCAGCGATTTCAACAAAAAAGAACACCGGCTGAAAACCTACGAGATGAGCAACCTGGTCTTCAATGATTCGTATATGCTCCTGACCTTGTCTTCCTACCAAGATGAGGCTGAAGCAAATGACTATATCACCTCCATGTTCCTTACGGATTATATCTTCGGTGGTTTCGACAGAAATGACTTCTCCGTGTTTCCGATTTCAGTTCAAAACTATGCTATCTTCTTCAAAGATAAGCTGTTGAACGAATATGTGCTCTTCCTTCAGGAACACGGGAACACAGCCATGGTTACCACGATTGACCCGAACAAGGTAGAGGAATCCCGTCCTAAACCAGCAGAGGGCAAGGGCGACCAACCTGAGATGGACAACGGGAAGAAAGCCGAAATAAAACCAGGCAATAAACCTGAAAAACTCGATTTGAAACCAGGCTTTAAACCAGACATGGAAACAGGTAAAAAAACAGAAATAGCCCCAGGTACAAAGCCAGGGAAGTTGTCGGATAGGGATTCAAGCAAAAGTCTCGAAACAAAACCAGAAAAGTCTAAGAAAGGTCTCAATAATAAGGAATAAAAACGATAAATTAAAACAATGGAAGCTCCAGCAAGAAATCTAATAGGAAAAGGCACCGTTATCAAAGGTGATGTGGAGTCCAGCGGTGATATCCGTGTGGATGGTCGTCTGATCGGCTCACTGAAATCGAACGGGAAAATTGTTGTTGGTCAAACCGGTGTGGTCGAGGGCGACTTGACCTGTAAACAAGCGGATATCTCAGGCATGGTGAAAGGAATCCTCAAATGTGAGGAGCTTACCGCCTTGAAATCCACTTCCAAAGTCGAGGTGGAACTCTTGACCAAACAGCTTTTGATAGAAGTAGGTGCTGTCTTTACTGGAAAGTGCCAGATGTCACAACCAAATGTTACACAACCAAATAAATGATTGTTTTATGATGAAAGCCTATGTTTTCCCTGGTCAGGGAGCGCAATTTGTGGGAATGGGAAAAGACTTGTTCGATGCCTCGTCGAAAGCTAAGGACATGTTCCACAAAGCCAACAGAATTTTAGATTTTAAAATCACCGACATGATGTTTGATGGCACTGAGGATGACCTTCGTCAGACCAAAGTCACCCAGCCTGCCATTTTCCTGCATTCTGTGATCCTCGCCTCTATTCTTGAGGATTATCAGCCGAATATGGTTGCCGGCCATTCGCTGGGTGAGTTCTCCGCACTGGTCGCCAATAAAGTGTTGACCTTTGAAGATGGCCTCAAGCTGGTGGCCAAACGTGCCAATGCCATGCAGAAGGCGTGTGAATTGCAACCGGGTACCATGGCCGCCGTGATCGGGATGGAAGATAGTATGGTGGAAAGCGTGTGCTCCTCCATTCATGATGCCGTAGTCGTCCCTGCCAACTATAACTCGCCGGGACAAATCGTCATCTCGGGTTCGATAGAAGGGGTGGCCAAAGCTACTGAGAAACTCCAGGAAGCAGGTGCCAAGAGGGTGCTTCCTCTTAAAGTGGGTGGAGCCTTCCACAGCCCGCTGATGGAACCGGCCCGTGTGGAGCTCGCCGAGGCAATCAACGCCACTAAGTTCAGCTATGGCATCTGCCCGATTTACCAGAATGTGACTGGCCAGTCGGTTACCGACCCGGAGATCATCAAAAAGAACCTCATCGCACAACTCACCTCACCCGTGTGCTGGACACAGACCATGCTCAACATGATTGCTAACGGCGTCAATACCGTCGTGGAAGTCGGTCCCGGCACGGTGCTTCAAGGCTTGTTTAAAAAGGTTGACCGTAATTTGCAGATGTCAAGCGCCTCTATCGAGAAGCCTGCTGACTAATTAGTGTTTTTCTTTCATCACAGGACGTTATGGGTCGCACGAACAACTCTCACTCCATCTTTTGGATGGTGATTATGGGACTATTGGTAGGTTTTTTAATCAGCGTGGTCAGGGAGAATATTCAGTTGAAACGACGCGCCCGAGTGGCTGCGGCGAGTAAGTTCGACGAGGTGATGTATTACATCAACACCATGTATGTTGACACCGTCGCCGTCCATGACATCGAGGAGGATGCCATCGTGGCGATGATGGACGAACTGGATCCGCACAGCCAGTATATCTCGTTGGAGGAGTTCAACGCGGTAAACGACCCGCTGCTGGGTAGCTTCGAGGGTATCGGCGTGCAGTTCCGTATCGTGGATGACACGGTCGCCATCGTCAACACCATTAAAGGCGGCCCCTCCGAACGTGTCGGCATCATGGCGGGCGACAGAATCGTCTTTGTGAACGACTCGCTGATCGCTGGCATCAAAATACAAAACGACTCGGTGATGCGCCTCCTCAAAGGCCCGAGAGGCACCCAGGTAAAGGTTAAAAACTACCGAAGAGGCATCGATGGCCTGCTCGACTTCACCATCACCCGCGATGTCATCCCTACCTACAGCGTGGATGTCGCCTATATGCTTGATAAAGAGACTGGCTATATCAAACTCAGCAAGTTCTCCGCCACTACCTATAAAGAGTTTGCTGAAGCGGCGAAGAAACTGAAAAAGCAAGGGATGAAGAAGCTGGTCTTCGACCTTAGGGGTAACGCTGGAGGCTATCTCAGCGCGGCTGTTGACATCGCCGACGAGTTCCTGCCCAAAGGCAGCCTGGTGGTGTTTACCGAAGGCCGAAGCCGTCCCCGTGCTACCTTCAACGCACGTAAGAAAGGTCATCTGGAGGACATGCCAGTGGCAGTGCTCATCGACGGTGAGTCGGCCAGTGCCTCGGAAATCGTCGCCGGCGCCTTGCAAGATAACGATCGTGGCACCATCGTCGGACGACGCTCCTTCGGCAAAGGCCTGGTCCAGGAACAAATCATGCTCAACGACCAGTCGGCCATCCGCCTTACCGTAGCCCGTTATTATACGCCAACAGGACGCTGCATCCAGAAACCTTTCGACGGCAATAAGGAAGACTACCTCCTTGAGTCGTATGACCGTTATGAAAACGGTGAGCTCTTCTCTGTCGATAGCATCCATTTCGCCGACTCGCTGAAATACACCACTCCCAAAGGCAAAACTGTCTATGGCGGCGGCGGCATCATGCCCGATGTCTATGTGCCTCTGATCAACGACAGCACCGAGTATTTCTTTAACCGCATCGTCAACCTTGGCATCTTGTATCAGTATGCCTTCGACTATTGTGACCGAAACCGCCAGGAACTGGCTGCTTTTAAGACGGTCGATGCTTTCGACAAGTCTTTCAAGGTCTCGGACCGTATGTTCAACGAGCTGGTAGCCCAGGCGGAAAAGAAAGGCGTGAAGGGCAGTGAGAAGGAGAAACAAGTGGCTCGTAAGGAATCTAACATCCTGTTAAAGGCATACATCGCCCGCAACCTCTTTGACGACGAAGGCTTTTATCCCTTGTATCAACCCATGGACGATATCCTTCAAAAAGCCATGGAAGTGCTGAACGATGAAAAAAAATCAGAAAAATAATTCGTATTCAAGATAAAATTTGTATTTTTGCAGCCCGATTTAAAGGTGAAAATGGAAAAGGAAAGCGAATTCTTGATTCCGGTAAGCGGTCTTGCGCTTGGTGTCCATGAGTTTACATTCGACATCCACGATGACTTTTTTGCCGATTTGGAGTATTCCGAAGTGAAACAAGGAGACGTGACGGTGAAACTCAATGTCAACAGGGAAGAGTTCATGATGACCCTGACCTTCGACATCCAAGGTAAGGTCCTGGTGCCTTGCGACCGATGCGCTGACGAGTTTTACATCCCGATTCAGAGCGAGCAGGTGTTCTACATCAAACTCGGTGCCGAAGAAGTCGAGGAATCAGACGACGTGGTCGTAGTGCCTGCTGAGGAGCACGCTTACGATATCCGTTCTTTGGTTTATGAATACATCATCCTGTCGATACCGATCCATCGGGTTCATCCCGAAGGTGAATGTAATCCGCAAGTGCTGGCACTCCTTTCTCATGACGAGGAGCCCTCGGAAGAGAATGAAGTCGAAACGGATCCGCGGTGGGCGGCGTTGAAGGATATTAAGATTGAAGATAATTAAACAAACGGTATTAACATTTTAAAATAGAACTAAAATGGCACATCCTAAACGCAGACAGTCTCATACCAGAGGCGCAAAGAGAAGAACGCATTACAAGGCTGAAGTCCCCACAATGGCAGTTTGCCCAGTAACTGGCACCATGCACGTCTATCACAGAGCATATTATGTTGACGGCGACCTTTATTACAAAGGAAAGCTGGTCATGGCTGCCAAGCAATAACGGATTTTTTTCATAATCTTTATATTGTTTTTCCCCACCGGACGTATGCGCCGGTGGGGTTTTTTTGTACCTTTATCCCTGGCTCCTCTCCCCGAGGGAGAGGGAGGACAACTATCGCCTGATGGCAGCTATCGCTTCCTCAGCGGAATCGAACTCCAAGGTGATCTCACTGTAATGGTGAGCATCGGACGAGATGATGGTCGGAATGCCCATCTTTGTGGCTTCCGCTAAAAGCCAAGGCGAAGGATAAAAGCCGTTGTAACGTTTCTTGTAAATGCCCCGTGTGTTGATTTCCATGATGATGCCTTTTTGATGGATCAGGTCAAGGGTCTCCAACGCCAGCTTGCGATACCATGGCTCGTCCTCGTGGAAATACCGGTCGCGGTTGTGCATCTTGATTTTGTCGAAATGCGCGATGATGTCGAATGACTCATGTTCAAGCATTTGATTGGTCTGGTCGAAGAAAGCCCGAACCCCTTTGCGGATGTCACCATCGAAGAACTTCATCAGCCCCTCATCGTAAATCTCCCATTTGGGGCCATCGATAAACCATAATTCCTCGGGGTTGGCGGAATGCCCTACCAGATGTACCCCGCCAATCAAATAATCCAAATGATATTTTTCCTTGGTTACGGCGAAGGTCTCAGAAACACCGGGGATATAGTCCGCTTCCAAACCGCAAAGAATTTCGATTTGGTCTTTGAATTCTTCTTTCAAGGCGGCGATTTCGGCCACATAATCGGGCATTCGCTCGCTCTTCACCGAAAAGGTGTTGTCGAAGGGTAGGGGACTGTGTTCCGAAAAGCCGAGTTTCACCAATCCCTGACGGATGGCTTCCTCCACATGCTCCCGTGGAGTAGATTTGCCGTCAGAATAAATGCTGTGCGTATGAATATTAAATTTTTGCATAGTCTCTAATTCTCATTTTTGCTTCTACCGAGGTTAAACCCCTAACCTCACCCCCCGACCCCCTCTCCACAGTGGAGAGGGGGAGCGTTCTACCCTAGACCTACCGAGGTAAACCCCTAACGGGGTAGCTCCCTCTAAATTATAAATTCTAAATTCTCAATTCTCCACAACCTTATAGACTTTGTCTCCGCGACGGACCACCGACTTCACGGGAATGGAGCAAATATCGCCCTTGACGGCTCTCGGCACCGCCCCGTCGTCCAAACGGATTTCCCGTATGCTGTCCTCATAGACCCCCGTGGTGGGACCGATGATCATGATAGGGTCATCGACGTTGAGCTCGTGGGTCTCCATGCGGATCTCGGCGACACCGATTTTGCTGAAATAGTTGGTGATCGTGCCGATAAACTCTTTGGTCTGTGTGGCCTGCGAACCGTATTGCTTTGACCACTCGAAGGTGCGACGACCTAAATAATAGCCATCCCAGAAGCCACGGTTATAGACGCTTTTCAGCTGTTCCATCCATGCATCGATCTTGTCTTGGGTGAAGGTGCCTTCTTGGATGGCCTTCACCGCCTCGTGATAGACCTCCACGGTCTTTTTGGTGTATTCAGGTGAACGTCCGCGGCCCTCAATCTTCAAGACTTCCACGCCGGCATCCAACACGCGGTCCAGGAAGGGTAGGGTACAAAGGTCCTTGGGCGACATGATATACTCGTTGTCCAAGGCCAATTCATAGCCATCGTCACGTTCCTTCACGTCGTAGCTGCGACGGCAGAGTTGCAGGCAGGTACCACGGTTTGAGGAGGCGTTGTAGAGGTCTTGACTTAAGTTGCATTTACCCGAGATGGCCATGCACAAGGCACCATGACAGAACACCTCGATGCGTACCAACTGGCCATGAGGCCCCCGAATCTGTTGACGCTCAATCTCCTCGGTGATGTGCTTCACCTGGTCGATGTTGAGCTCACGCGCAGTCACCATCACATCGGCAAACTGGGAATAGTATCTCACCGCCTCCAAGTTGGTGATGTTGCATTGGGTGGATATATGGACCTCCACACCGATTTGTCGTGCGTATTGAATCACGCTTTGGTCGGAGGCGATGATGGCAGAGATGCCGTTGGCCTTGATGGCGTCGAGCAGCTGGTGCATCTCTTCCATCTCCTCGTCGTAAATCACCGTGTTCACCGTGACGTAGCTCTTCACGCCGTTGTTGTTGCAGGTCTCGGCTAATTGTCGCAAATCGTCCAGCGTGAAGTTCTTTGCTGAACGCGACCTCATATTAAGTTTGCCGATGCCGAAATAAACGCTTCCGGCACCGGCTTGTATGGCGGCTGCCAGGGCTTCATACGAACCCACTGGAGCCATAATCTCAATGTTTTTCTTCACGATTATTGTTTCATGAATTTCTCTGTGATGACGTTGCTGTTATTCATCGTGGCTTTCAGCAGATAGGTGCCAGTAGCCAAGGCGCTGATGTTAACCGACTCAAAGCCTTTTTCAAGACACATCACCATCTTGCCGTCCATGCTGAAGATCTCCACTTGTCTCAGGTCTTCTGCCTGGATAGCGAGGAACGTGGAAGCGGGATTAGGACTGACAGTCAACGTGACTGTTTGTAAATCAGCTACTTGTGAACCCTTGGAATAGTAAAGGATAGAGGTGGTCGTCTCATCCAACTGACCATCATCGTATGAGCTATCCACGACTTTCAACAGTTTGCTCTTTAATTTGATGACCAATTCTCCGAAAATCTCGTCGTAGCTGGCGATGGAGCTGCTTGGGATGGAGGCATCGTAGGTGTATTCAATCACTTCCTCAATGACCCATTCTTTTGAATCAGAGTATTCATAGTTGTTTTCCTTAACGCAGTTTCCGTAACTGTCATACTCGTACTCGTATTTTGTAAGATTCATCCAGTCGGTATTGGGATATCTGTAAGTAACGAGGAGGCTGATGCAGTTTCCAGCATGATCATAGCTATACACCTCCGAGTCGGATTCCCACCATTCGTCACCGTCCCAACCCCATGAGTATTCAAGGACTTTGGTAAGTTTTCCAGCAGTGTAAGAATATTCCATTTTCTTGTAATTGATCCAGTTGCCCTCGTCATATTCTTTTTCAATGGCGACGGTCAAGTGACCTTGGCTATCATACTCGTAGTTGGTTTTATATTCCGGATCCCAACTGTCTCCATGCCGATCATATTCAGTTTCTTCAGCAACCAGTCCTTGGGCGTTGTAGGAATACTCATACTTATCAGAATAGAAAGGAGTTACAGTTGTGGTGTAACTGAGGTGACCGTTATTATCGTAAACGAACTGTTGGTCAACAAAGACAACGTTTCCCAGGAGTGTCTTCATGCTGGTTCTGCGAAAATGGTTGTCATATTCGAAGACGAGTTTGGAATTGTCGTCATTGACAATGCTGTCGAGTTTTTGTGTGACGGCATGAGACTGACGGTTGAGTGTCTCCACTCTCTGCACTTTTTCTTTCAGTGAGAGTTGTTTTCTGTTTTGTTCCTGAGCTGAAACAGCTATCATGCAGCATAAAGCCACAGCAATAAGTAAAATTCTTTTCATAGTATTAAATGTTTGTTAATTAATGTATTAAATGTTTGTTAATCAATTCTCAATTCTTAATTCCCAATTCTTCCCTCTAACCTCTCTTTTAGTGCTTCTGTCTGAGCTTCATACCCTTTCTTTCCCAGCAGGGCGAACATGTTTTTCTTGTAAGCTTCCACGCCAGGTTGGTCGAAGGGGTTCACCTCCAACAGGTATCCGCTGAGGGCGCAACCCATCTCGAAGAAGTAAATCAGTTGTCCGAGCACGAGGGGTGAAACTTCGGGGATGACGATACGCATCACGGGCACGCCGCCATCGACATGGGCGAGCATGGTGCCAAGTTCAGCCTTGTGGTTCACTTCGGAGATGCGTTTTCCGGCGATGTAGTTCAGCTGGTCGAGGTCCTCGTCTTCCATCGGGATGCGTAACTCATGGTTGGCGTTTTCCACCGAGATGACGGTCTCGAACAGATTGCGCAGGCCGTCCTGGATGTATTGGCCCATGGAGTGGAGGTCGGTGCTGAAGGTGACTGAGGCAGGGAAGATGCCCTTGTGTCCTTTGCCATGGCTCTCGCCATAGAGTTGTTTCCACCATTCGGAGAAATAAACCAGGCGAGGCTCGTAGTTGACCATGATTTCGTTGGTCTTGCCAGCATTATATAATAGGTGTCGCATCACGGCATATTCCGAAACGATGTTGCCGTTCAGCGCGGGGTTCGTTCTGCACATTTTCTCTATCTCGACGGCTCCCGCGATGAGCTGCCTGATGTCGATGCCTGCCATGGCGATGGGAAGAAGCCCCACAGGGGTGAGCACGGAGAAACGTCCTCCCACGTCATCGGGGACGATATAAGTCTTGTATCCTTTCACATTGGACAGTTGCTTCAAGGCGCCTTTTGCCTTGTCGGTGATGGCGATGATGCGCGAGGCAGCCTCTTGTTCACCGTATTTCTTGACGATGTGTTGTTTCAAGATGCGGAAAGCGATGGCTGGTTCCGTGGTGGTACCCGACTTGGAGATGACCGCCATGGAGTAGTCCTTCTTGTCGAGGATGGCGATGAGCTCGGTCAGGTAGTCCTCGCTCATGTTATGACCCGCATAAACGACCAAAGGTTTCTCACCACTCAAAGGAGCAAAGTGGTTTTGCAAGGCCTCGATGACAGCACGGGCACCTAAATAGGAACCACCAATGCCGATGACAACGAAAACCTCCGACTTCTGGCGCAGCTCAGCGGCGGTCTTCTCGAGGTCGGCAATCAAACTCTCGTCAATCTCGGAAGGTAGGTTTACCCAACCCAGGAAGTCGTTGCCAGCTCCCGTCTTGTTGTAGATGATGTTGTAAGTGGATGCGATTCTCGTCTCGTATGCCTGCATGGCATCTTTGCTGACGAATGGATAAGTGTGTTCTAATTCAAGTTTCATAACGATTGAGATTTGGTGCAAAGATAACAAACAATCGTCAATATCCTAATAAAACCGCAAAAAACAAGAAAATCCCAGCGAGAGCCGGGATTTTCTAGAACCAAAAACCAAAATTTATGAAACCTTATTTGTCAACACTGTGGAAGTGTTGACAGGTTATTATGATAAGAACCGTTGCAAATTTACGAACTTTTTTTTATTATGCAAGAAAAAAGCCGAAAAATGTTACAAAAAACCATTTTTTTGGATGCAAAACGCTATTTGTTTTGTATTTTTGTAGGTTGATAACAGTGTACAATAGGGATTTAGATGGAAAAAGGCAGCAGAAATTTAATCATTTTGACCATCATCATGGTGGTTATATGGATTTCTTTGAATGTCATACAGCTTACCCTCGCAAAACATGTCTTTGAAGGTTATCAAGAGGCCTTTCGTGTTAAGTTAGATAGGGCTGTCGTACAGATATTTAACTCGTTGGATCTGAAGGCTTTTGATACTTTTTATCACAGTGAGTCTTTCGAGGATTGGTCTAGAAAAAATCACATGGCTGTTCCAATGGAGCATGGATCGATTTCGGTGGATTCTTCGTTCATCTTTCTTCGGAATGTGGAAAGAATTTATGAGAAAACAGAATATCTTTTCCGTTTTGCCCAGCAAACACATTCCAGCTTGGACTATCGTCTTTTGGACTGTGATGTGATGGATTCCTTGATTACAAAGCATCTCCACGACTATTATATCTTTGATGATTGTAAAACAGGCTATTATTCCACCCAAGATAACAAATTCTATTGTCTATCGGAAGGCGTGGATGCAAAACATCTTCTTGAATACGGTATCAAATACCCTACGGTATCCATCAATCCTGAAGGTAAGATTCTTTCGGACAGTCTGTACTTTTATTTCCCTGAATTATATGATCGTTTTCATAAGGATTTAGTCATAGCCTATATCTTAATCCTCTTGCTGTCTCTGATTCTCCTTTATTGTTTTTTCACCTTTGTTTACATCGTTCAACGGCAGCAGAAACTGAATGAGTTGCGTGTTCAGATGCTTCATAACATCACGCACGAGATCAAGACTCCTATCACTACGATTAGTTTGGCATGTCAGTTTCTACAAGATAAGTCGGTACAGAAAGACGAGGCCTCCTCTCAGGAGTATTTGTCGATGATTTCAGAGGAGTCAAAAACCATTTTGTCGATGATTGATGAGGTGCTCACGGTCGTCCGCGCCCAGAAAATGCCGATGAAGCCTATGGAGGATGTGCGGATTCATACTTTGTTGAAAAATGTGGTCGATAGCACTAGACTTCAGCTGAACCAATGCCATGCTGTGGTCAACTTTGACTTACAGGCTGAGAATGACTTGGTGTTGGGATGCCCTTCCTACCTTGCCCATGGCTTCTCTAACTTGGTTGATAACGCCATCAAATACCGTAACGGAGACCTGGTGATTGATATCAGTACCAAAATGGTGGACCATACTATTGAAATCCAGTTTAAAGATAACGGGATAGGCATCGCCAAAGAGAACCAATCGCTTATTTTCGAGCCTTTCTCCCGCATCAATATCGAGAACGAACACTATATAAAAGGCTTTGGTTTGGGACTGAACTACTTTTTGCAGGTCATAAATTATCATAAAGGGACAATAAAAGTTGAGAGTGAATTGTCGAAGGGAACAACTTTCGTTGTATCTTTGCCACTGAAATGAGAAAACTTCACTTTATTATATAGTTTTTAACGATAGATTTTAATACTAATTGTTTTTTTATATTTTTAACTAACTACTTAAATGGCACAGAAGATAAATAGCTTGTTAGCAGAAGATGACAAAAATCTGGGTGTCATCCTTAAGAAGTATTTGGAGGCCAAGGACATTGCTGTTACCTTGTGTTCCAATGGAGAGGAAGCGCTTCAAGCATTTCAAGAAGGCGATTTCAATTTCTGTATTTTTGATGTGATGATGCCTCTCATGGATGGGTTCACTTTGTCGAAAGAGATTCGGAAAATCGATAAACGTGTCCCGATTATTTTTTTAACCGCCAAAACCACACAAAAGGATGTTATCGAAGGCTTTAAATTAGGCGCAGATGATTATATCACCAAGCCGTTCAGCATGGATGAACTGCTGATGCGTATTCACGCTGTTTTTAACAGAGCCAGTTTAGACCTTCCTTCACCAACCACTTTTAAACTGGGTTCCTATACGTTTGACGCACCTCGACATCTTTTGATTAGGGGCGAGGAAAGCCGTAAGCTTACTTCCAAAGAAGCCGACTTGTTGCTCTTGCTCTGTGAGAACATGAACGAAACGCTGGAACGTACTACCGCCCTTTGCAAGGTTTGGTATGAAGACTCATACTTCAACGCCAGGTCGATGGACGTGTACATCACAAAATTGCGCAAACTGTTCAAAGATGAACCGGATGTGGAACTGGTGAATATCCACGGTGTGGGTTTCAAGCTGGTTGTCAAAGATTGACCTTTATTTTATGAGGACTGATGCCGCGGGCAGCTGAACCGTGGTGTCACTGATGAAATCCCACAACGCTTCACCAATGGCTCCGTTGTCAGTGTTGGTGAGCAGAATTAGTGTACGCCCTCGCTCAAGGTCACGGATGAAAAACGAACGATAGCCTTTCCACCATCCGAAATGGAATACGGTACCAGGATGGCTTTCGCTTAACCTCCATCCAAAACCGTAATTGTCACCGTTTTTCCATTCTAGTGACCCTGGCGTGAAGGCCTCCTGCTGAATGCTGTCAGGAAGAAACGTCCCGTTTTCAAGGGCGACGCTGAACTTGTATAAATCCTCTACAGTCGAGAACATCATCTTGTCGCCCATGACACCGTTCAGATAATCGTCCTGGACACGCTGCGGCCCGCTGCGGTAGAGGTCATGCCCCTGAACCTTGGTGTCCATATAGGTCTTCAACCTCTCTTGCCCTTTCAAAGTGTAAATGTAAGAGTGTTCCATGCCCAGAGGCTTGAACACCTCTTCTTTCATGAATACATCAAAGGACTGGCCTGTGACCCGTTCGACGACACTCGCCAACAACGCATAGTTAATATTGGTGTAGTGAAAAGTGTAATCCGGCTGGTAATAAGGCACTGGCTGATGCTTCCCGTAAAGCTGGATGACCTCATCGTTGCTGATCGGAATGCCTCGGTCTGGCCAATGGTCATCAGCCAACGTCTCGTATCTCGATAACCCCGAACGATGATTCAACAAATGCCGTATCGTGATGCCTTCGTATGGGAACTCGGGGATGTATTTCTTTACCTCGTCGTCATAGTCAAGCTTGCCTTGGGAATATAACACCATGATGGCCTCAGCGGTGAACATCTTCGACACAGAAGCCAACTGAAACTGGTCATCTACCTGCAAGGAGTCCTTGCGATGAACCAAATCTCGCCACCCCAACGCTTTCTCAATCAGAATCTTCCCACCTTCGGCATAAAGAACCACCCCGTTCAGCTCCTGGTTGCGATACAACGCGTCGAAAGTCCGCTCTGCCATGGCAGTGCGACGCTCTAAGACATCTTTCCCTAAGTCTGTGAACAATGAATCCACGGGCAAAGCACCGTCAAGCTTGCCCTTGTGGCTGCGACAGCCTCCGCAACCACTTTCTAATATAGCTAATAAAGCTATAAATATATAAATATGTATTCTATATACTACCTTCATATTCAAAAAAGATGTCAAAAATAGAGAAAAAATCTGTAATTTTGCCGCACTTTTCAATCATCAAATTAATTTCATGTCACAATTTACAGATTTTGGATTGGACTCCGCTCTGTTGAAGGCTATTGGGGAGCTGGGGTTCGAGAATCCTATGCCAATTCAGGAACAAACGATTCCTGTGTTGTTGGACCGCGACACCGACTTTGTCGGTCTTGCCCAGACGGGTACGGGCAAGACAGCTGCTTTCGGCTTGCCTTTGCTCCAGAAGATTGACGCCTCACAGCGCTGCGTGCAAGCGCTGATCCTATGTCCTACCCGTGAGCTGTGTATGCAGATCACCAAGGACCTTAAGAACTATGCGAAGTACATCCCTGAAATCCTCATTGTGCCAGTCTATGGCGGCGCCAGCATCGAGGTGCAGTTCAAGGACCTGGCTCGTAAGCCGCAAATCATCGTGGCTACCCCGGGTCGTCTGCGCGACATGATCCGCCGTAACCGTGTCGATTTCACCAACGTCAAGACCATGATCCTCGACGAGGCTGATGAGATGCTCAACATGGGCTTCCAGGAAGAAGTGGACGACATCCTTGAGTACATGCCCAAGGAACGTAACACCATGCTGTTCTCGGCTACCATGCCGAAAGAGGTGGAAGCCATCCTCAACAAATACATGACCGACCCGGTGAAGGTGTCAGTGGGTGAACGCAACTCGGGTACCGCTAATGTGGATCATCGTTATTATATGATGGCAGCCAAAGACCGTTATTCGGTGCTGAAACGCATCATCGACTACACGCCGTCCATCTATGGCATCATCTTCTGCCGCACCAAGCTGGAGACCCAGGAGATTGCCGACAGCCTCATCCAAGATGGCTATAACGCCGCCGCCCTCCATGGCGACCTCTCACAAGCCATGCGCGACAACGTGATGGACCACTTCCGCAAACGCTCTTTGCAGCTGCTCGTCGCCACCGACGTGGCCGCCCGTGGCATCGACGTCAAAGAGCTGACCCATATCATCAACTATAACCTCCCCGACGACATCGAGACCTACGTGCATCGTAGCGGTCGTACCGGACGTGCCGACAAACGGGGCATCTGCATCAGCCTGGTGCATCTCCGTGAGAAACACAAAATCAAACAAATCGAAAAAATCGTGGGCCGCCCCATCGAAAGAGCCATCATCCCCACAGGTAAAGAAGTATGTGAGAAACAGCTCTTTAACCATATCGACCGTATTGAACATGTCGATATCAACCGCGAGGACATCGACGATTACTTGCCCGTTATCTTCAAGAAACTCGAATGGATGTCGCGCGAAGAGCTGATCACCCGCATGGTAGCGTTGAACTTTAACCGGTTCCTCGACTACTATAAAGACGCTGTTGACCTCAACGTGGATGAGAAAGACGAGAAGAAAGACCGTAAGGATCGTAAGAAAGAGCGCGACCATCAGGACGAAACGATGAAACGCCTCTATTTCGGCATGGGCAAAAACGACCATATCCTTCCCCAGAAAATCATCGGCAAGATCAACGATGTGACCCGTTCCAAGAACATCCCGATTGGACGTATCGACCTCTTTGGCGACTATTCCTACGTCGATGTGGAAGAGAGCTTCGTCCCCATGATTCTCGAGTGCTTCTCCGACCCGCGCAAGAACCCCAAAGGCATCCTGGTTGAAGTGGCCAAGGAACAGCCGAAACGCAACAAGAAAAACACCGAACGCAAAGAACACTCAGACAAAAGTCCCGAGCAACCGGAACAGCACGATGACCTCACGCTGGAGGAGATGTTTGAGAAGAAGTCGAAAAAGAAGAACCGTGAGCTCGACGACGACAAGCCTATATATAAGGTGGAACGTTCCCGTGACGGCCATGAATGGCTCGATCCTGACTGGCGTGACAAACTCGATGACATAGAGGTGTTCCTCGATGAAGAAGACACCCGTCCATCCCGCAAGAAACGCAACGAAGAACGAGGCTTTGGTGCCAAGAAAGAAAAGAGCTCCACTTCAAAGAAAGAGAAGGGTTCAGGCTCAAAGAAAGAGAAAGCTTCAAGTTCGAAAAAGGAGACTCGTTCCAGCGGATCGCGTTCAAGGAAAGAGTCCGGCGGCTTTGACTTCCGCTCCAGCGACTATGACATCGACGGTCCCCGTCCTTCGCGTGGTTCATCCTCGAGAGGCTCTTCCTCAAAAGGCACTTCTTCAAGAAGCACTTCCTCAAGAGGCTCGTCTTCCAGAAGCACTTCCACGAAAGAATCAGGTCGTGGCCGTCGTGGCGCCGCCCGCAACGAGGAGCCATCCTACTATTCTCCTAAACGCCGTGGAAGGAAGAAGTGAATTTATAATTTATAATTTAGAATTTAGAGGGAGCTACCCCGATAGGGGTTTAACCTCGGTAGGCCCAGGGTAGAACGCTCCCCCTCTCCACAGTGGAGAGGGGGCCGGGGGGTGAGGTTAGGGGCTAAATCTCGGTAGAAGGAGAATTTATAATTTATAATTTATAATTTAGAGGGAGCTACCCCGTTAGGGGTTAAACCTCGGTAGGCCCAGGGTAGAA
>CAMIWN010000045.1:0-24999 GCA_946402445.1 uncultured Bacteroidales bacterium | reverse complement strand
TTTATTTTCAGAAAATTACGGATTTTAGGTACAATTTCTTGAAAAACTCAGAAAACCATAGGTATCATATATTTTATACTCATCAGACTAACCGCCTGAACCGACTCCATGATATACTCTTTGGCTTCTCATGCATTATATTTTCATTATTCTTATCACTCTTTCTGACAAGTGTTTCAATGATACATCTGTATTTTTCATCTATCGTAGGAGCGGTAACATGGAGTAGAGTTTGTTCATCCTCTCCAAACAACACATCAGGATCTAGTCCAACAGGTTAGAGGATTGGGGGTAGATAGAAATTTTAATGCTAATCATAGTGCCATTCCATCATCAAAATCTTGCAGATATTGAGGGGGAATAGTGCTACGAATCGCTGCACTATTCTGACTAGTACCTGTAATAAAATTATGGTTTGCACGAATATTCTCAATAAATTCATTGCAATTCACGCGTGCAATAATATTACCAACACCTGCTGTTAGAGATAAATTAAAAGGATATGGTAAGGGACGTAAAATCTGTATCCTACCTTCGCTAGCCCACGCACCTTGTTCCTCATTATGTTCCCATACCAAACACGTGCTACCATCGGACTTCGCAAGATAGCCTAAAAATTTGTAATACTCGTGTTCGTTGGCAAATTGAACTTGCCCCGATGTTCCAAAAGAAGATTTATACATAATGCAAAGATATTAGATGTTATTATAGATAAAACGTAACTGTGTGCGAATTTCCGCAAAGTTCAGAGACATGCTTAGATCCTTATTAAGACCCGTATTGATTACCACAATGAAAGACTCTTTGCGATAATACTTGTCTCCGTATAGTTTCAGTGATTTTTCAATCGTATTTGACTTCGCTATTAAGCACACAAGTTGATAATCCTTATTGATGATTTGAGTGTTATTACGAGGATGAGCCTTAGTAAAGTGTTGCGTTGCTGTCAGTTTGATAAGGTTCTCCAGATAATGGGCAATCTGTGGGAACTCTGATTTCGGAAATATATGATGAACTTGTGTCGCTTCCCCATTGCCATATTGGTCGCGCACTTCTGTATCAATTTGTATTTTACGCAACAAATTCATAGCTTTAGTTACTTGATACGAATCATAGGCCTCTTGTTGAGTACGTTCTTCGACGGAAGCTGCTTCTTGACGAGTCACGGCTTTGGCCTTATCTACATCGCGCCAATTCTTACGATTGTACATCAAGTCTGAGAAAATAATAATATCTTTTGACAGGAAACCTCTCTCCGTTCCTTGAATTCCGTGTTCAGCAGCGTATACATTTATCACTTTTGTGAATATACGATACACCTCAATCTCTCCATTTATAGCAGTGTTGCCAATGATAAATCTCGTGTATCTATCTTTCAATTCCTTGTAGTCCAATTGAGTTACTAGCCCCCTTTTACATTTATCTTTATAGGATTCAAAGAATCCCAACATATTACTGTCGGCAAGCACCTTGTTGATATAGTTGTACAAGAAATTATACGCATTGCGCTCTTTTGTGGCAATATACTCTAGAATGTTCCAGTTCTCAACTGTATAGAAATTAGCATTACCTCTTTTCTCAATATCTAGTACGTGGGCATAGGCAAGCATTCGAAGAGGTTGTTGAATAAATTTGTCATACTCATGGTGCGCAGATTCATTCTTTGGATTCGGTTTCCCGAATATTGCAGAGGCGCTTTTTATAAAATACTGCATGTCCCAGATGTCTTGTACTGTGAATTCTCCCTTAGGGTTCAAATTCAAAAGACAATCCGCTATAAAGCACACTACATCTGGTGTACACTTTTGATCCATGAATCGAGCGTCATGCAGTTTCCGTACATCCAAATCAAATTGATTCAGATAGTTGTTAATTGCTTGTATCATTTTGTTCTGCTTTTAATTTACCAAAGAAGAAAACGGAATTATTATCAATATTCAGTGAACGAGTTCCACGATTACGGGCAATGCTGTAGAATGCCTTAAATTCGGGGGTTGCGTAGTACGCCAAATCGTCCGGTGTTACCACTTCGTTATTTATTGTCGTGAGGATTGCGACCGATCCATCTGCAATGCAATTTTGTGGCATAAAACAAGCACGCGGATAATATGTGAGATTAGGCACAAGCACACAACCTGTCTGATTCATATATTTACCCACCTCTAATGCGCTTGCATCATCGATGTATGTATCGTAATCTGGAATGTCTTGTATGGCATTGCTACCAATGTTGCGAGATTTTAGAACCCGTATCCTACCAGATTGTTTGGTGTTTGCTTTTGTTAATGTGCGGTCGCGAAAGGCTCTAAAAATACCGAATTTCATTTTATTCGCGGCGTTGTCAAACTCAGAGTTGCGGTAAATCAACCAATAAGGATAACGCGGGTCTGTTATGTAATCTTGATTCTTAATCTCAATAGTATTGGTGATATATGACTCAACTTTTGTTATGTTACGTGGTACTCGTTGATTTATGGTAAACGCTATCGTCTCTATTTTAACGCCCTTGAATCCTTTCTCACCAAAATCTGTAATGTGAGTAATGGGCAATGCGTTCATAATTTGACGAGTGCCACCGAACTCTGGTGCATTGATAAGGCTCTTAGGTACAATTAAAGAAACCACATCGCCTATCTGCAATGCTTTCTCAATAAAGAAAGAGAAAATGTTGCTGGTATCCGTATTATGTACTACTTGTTTGTACTGACGCAACAACCCCTTGTCTGCTACTTTCATGTATGGTGGATTCCCGACAACAATATCATAGTGCTTTTGGAAATCACACAATAAAAAATCAGCGTTTACATAATTTAGCCTTACGTTCTCCGGCATAAGAATAGTGCGCATAAGTTGACGCAAGATTTGTAAACTATCAGCGTTGATGTCTATTACATCTATATGCAACTCCTCAACGTTTGCGTATTTTTTAAACAGAGTTGGTAGGAAGTTACCAACACCTGTAGCCGGTTCAAGAACACGCAGAATCTTATTATCCGGGTAATCCGGAAGATTCTTGATAACCGAATAACAGATGTCCTGTCGTGTATAGTATGCTGCGGTTTCCGTTCTTAAACCATTTGCATATTCTGCAATTTTCGCTAAACGGATAAAGCCCATACTTCTATGACGACGAATATATTGCAATAATTTCTCTTGGTTTGTAAGATTATTCTTTGCAATTATATTCTGCACTTCAATATCACTTAATTCTACTTCGGCAACTTTTTCTTTTATCTTTTGCGCAATTTGACGGAAGATAATGGTAGGCACTGCTTCGCCTAAACTTTGACGAATGTTTACGCTTTCTTTCTTGAGGTATTGTTGTTTCTGTTCCAATGGTAGCGCATTTAGTTGCTCATATGGGATAGTGCTCCATTGGAATGTATCAGGAACAGACATCATCAACATTACCTCACGTATTGAAAACACACGATTATCTGTTGGATGAACCGTATTTTGGCTCGCTAAAATATCATTCCTCGTATGTACGCATGGTGGTACTCTGTCCCAATATTGACGAGTATACTTATCTCCATTCTTGCGTTGGTTAAATACGATTTCTCCGTTTCGTTCACTATGAGGAATACGATTAGGATCCTCATTGTCAAATGCGGATTGCCCTTCACCGATGTTCTCTATCCATTCTTCCATATGAGGTGCATAAGGGCGGAATGTATGATAGATATCCTGATCCCATATCTCTCCCATATAGTTCAAATGCGGAAGATGACCAATTGTTTGACGCAATGTTTGCTCTTCTTGACGGTCTGGGAATAAATCAAGCGGAGTTATTTCCTTTTGGTCTTTACGTACGCCTATTACAAGAGTACGAGTACGACTGCTTGGATTTCCATAATCCTTAAAGTTTAAGACCTTAGCAGCTATATTATACTGACCTGCAAGATCTGTTTCAATGGCTTCCTTAATTGGTTTGTCAACACTGTCAATGTCTGTACAAATAGATTTCAAGAAAGCAGAAACGTTCTCAAAGATGAAGAAACGCGGGTTAATCTCACGAATAAACTTGATGGATTCAACCACCAATGAATTACGTTTGAGTTCATCGCCTTTCTTGTGATTTGCAACCGACATTCCTTGGCATGGAGGTGTCGCAATAAGAACATCCAAATCCGCAAGCGCGTTTCTCCGTTTCCACATCTGCAACTCGTCGAATACTCGTTGCTGAATTTGTGGCAGAGTAATGTCACCACAGATATAACCGCTTTCGTACGCACATTTGTGATTATACCGCTGAATGTTCAAACGACGTTCTATCAGTTCAACAGTAGCAACACAATTAAAGTCCTCTTGCTTGAAACCATAGCAACCCACACCGGCACTACTAAAAAGACTAACGTAAGTTAGGCGGTTGTGTGCTTTAGGCGTTTTCTTTTGCCTTTCGGTAAGTTGTTGCAACGTGGTATCAGTAAAGGTGGCCCAAATGTTCAAACGTATCGGCTTATATTGGTCGTACAAATGTTTAACAAATTGCAATTCAAAAACAAGTCGCAAGTCGTTAGGGTCGTTATCCAATTCGCCCTCTCGACGTGAACCGACACGAGCAATTTTAATCACGTACAAATCTCGGATGCCGTGATAATCCAAATCACACTGCTTACCAATGTACGGAATGAAATAGTACAACTTATTCAGAGCTATAGAGTCAGGGAAACGCTTGCCAGTATAGTATATCTTAGCAGTTCCATCCAAAAAGTGCTCCATGTTGTCTTTCTTGACATTACAAATTAGCACGTTCTTAGACATGTCCAAATCATCAAAGTGATAAGAGTCACTTTGATGATTGACAATCTCTTTAGGGTACTCATTTAACACGCTGAATAAATCCAGCTCCAGTACTTTTGGTATATTTTGTTTTTGTTGCATATCTATGTTTTTTCGTGTAGTTTCTTTATACAATAAAAATTCTATCTCTATGATATGCCAGGAAATCGCGGTTCGGACGATGCTCTATCGGCATAATCAATTGTTGCCCAGCAATGCTGCCGAAATGTTTGTCAAAATAATCTTGTGTTTCGTATTCTCGCAAAGCGGATGATAGACATACCGTATAATCATCCGGCGAAATGGTAATCAATCCACGGTCAAAAGCCCTGTCGTATAAAGCAGACAAACAGATGCCGTTTTCAGGATTGAGTTTCTGTGAGGGTGTACTAGCTGCCCACGGGATGATATGGCTGGCAACCAACAAATCTGGAATACTGATTCCTGTAATAGCACAGTGTTCCTCGTAGTTATAAAGAATCATCGAACGGAAAGCCGATTGATTGACTCTTTGCTTGATTACGGTCTCTTTTTCTTCCCCCTCTAATTCTTTAGATGTGATGTGCAATGTCTCTTCTATCGGTTGATGCAACAGATTGGCTTTTATCCGCTGTGCTTCCAAGAACAGTTTTTCTTTGTCTCCGGCAAATTCATCCCAATAAGGCATACACACGCTTAGTCCGCCCGGCATTCCTGTGCGTCCGCTTTTGATAATGTAAGGGTCACAAGCGGCAAAATTCACCAACCGCAAAGCAACGGCATTTTCTGTCCTGTTCATCAGCTTGGCCAACTCTCTGACCTCCGGCGTAGCATGGTTCAACCGCCCGAATGGCAACTGAAAATACAGTGCCAACGTCAGTATCATTTCGTCCCGTGTCCAAAGTCGTCTAGGCATAATGGTTTATTTATTTATTTACGCAAGTGAACAAGTCTATGAATGTATATTTTTTGTTTGGCATAATCAACAAATTGCTTCTTTGGGAATTCTTGGCAATCCTTGTCTTTGTAAATATGCAGAATACTTCTGCTGAATTTTTGTTATGTATGGCGGTAGAATTCTACCAATACGCTTGTCTTTGATATCATTCCAAGGAAGTGTCGTTAACTCTTTTAAACTTAATTGCAATATATTTCCTTTCACAAACGCAATAAAACAGCAATTATTCTTCTCGATGAACTCACCGCTATCAAATACAATACGATCTTCTACATCTGCGTTTATTTTTGTCTCATCTACAATCTTACATGAAAGTAAATACATGTTTTTATTGTCTTTTTCCGCATCACGAATAATATCGCAATCTGGACGAATATTGACATAATAAACATCTCCTATAATAAATACATCTCCAGCAAAAGGATGATTTGGTAAAGATGATGATGGAATAAAACGTTCACATTCCAAAATTTGTCTTAATTCTTTTCGAGTTATTCCATCAGTCTTTTGCTGTTTTATCAAGTTTATGTCAAGACTTGGATATGACAATCTGTATTTGAGGTTGCTTTGTAACATATCAATCAACTCCATTTCTTGGTTGCCGCCATCTTTTTTTATTGAAGTCATCAGTATTTTAGGCCATGCAGGATGAGTTGCGCTTAATGCCCATAGCATTTTCGTTTTGGCTTCTACCGTTGCCTTTTCCCATTCCTTTAACACATATATAGAGGGTGTTGTTTTCAGCCAAGACTCTATTTCTCCGAAAAGTTTTTCTACAGTATCTAATTCATCTTTCTTTTTGATGAAAATGGGGCTGTTTTCTGCTGTAATTCCATTTTCCGAAAGAGTAACTTCTATTGTGTGCGGGTCTTCATCGCTAAATATGAACAAAGGGATGAAACAAATTTCCTTCAGTTTCTTAAGAAATACAATGTTGTCATCAATTGTAGCTTTTGGTATAGGTTGCACCCCACTAAGATTCCAGTCTAAAATCAAAAAACTGATAGAATAAAGTTTTGAAATAACCTCATCATCAGGTAAGTCCTCAAATTGAAGCAGAGGAATGTGTTTGCTCTCGATAGATTGAACAATTTTTTGAATGCCATTAGGTGTCTGATTATCATCGTCGATTGCTTCATCAATTACAACACCTATACCTGAAAAAAGTTGGACAATATCAGTCATTTTCGTTAGAATTTACAAAGTTGATCACAAAATTGGCTCCAGAGAGGATTTGCTCGGAAGGGATTTCTGCCAAAGAAATGGAATAGCCCATTCTTTGCAGCAGTTGTTTTGCTATATATAAACCTAAGCCACGGCCATCCTCTTTTCCAGAATAAAAAGCCTCAAAGATATATGGTTTGTCATCGTCACGGATACCAGGTCCGTTGTCGGAAAAAATAACTTGTTGGTTTTCTCCATCAAGTGTTATGGTAATCCTTTTTTCCACAATATCGGGCATCGCCAACCAATATACGGCGTTATCAAACAAATTGATAAGTAGTTGCAATATAACAGCATCGGTACATTTGGCAATAATTGGTGAACCGATTTTATTTACAGAATAATCTATGTGCTCTCTGTTCAAGGTCCGTTTGTAGATTTTCTCCACTTTTTCAAGTAAATCCTCAAAACGAATCGGTCTTCTTCTTTGTTTTGAGGACTTGAACATCAATTGAATATCCCTCATTTGGTCCTTCACGAAAGAGAACATTCCCCTGATGGAATGAAGCTCGTTTTCGATTTGTTCGTCTGTCAAAACGCCACCGTCAATGTCTTTTATGAGATTGTCTATAGCATCCACTCCTTTGGTCAACATCATTGACATATCGTGAGAGGCAGTTTCTACGGAAAGTCCTACCGCAGCCAAATCTTCTGTGTTGTCCAGCCTGTTTTGATAAAACTTCTTTTCGATTTGATAAGATCTATACAAATCGTTATAAGCCGATAGTGCTTTCGTGTTTTCCCCGATGCTTTCTTTGAGCTGCGAGAACTGATTGTCAACAATTTTCAGTTTGTTGATTTGTTGTTCTTTTTGCTGTTTTACTCTTTCTTGATATTGCCGATAAGCATGTTGGCGAATAAACAATAAAAACGAATGCAACAAAACGATGAAATCCCGAGTGGCCGTTCCTTCCTCTATCAATCCCTCTCTATTCGTCTTGTCTTTTAACCTTGGATTCCCTTGTTTTGAAATATCCACAAAACCGACAACTTGGTCGTTGCTTAAATAATCACCTGCACGACCGACACCTCTTTTCTTGTCTATTTCAAGCCAATCATTGTCGGGGTCTCCATAAGGCGCAACTCGAATATGGTCGCGATATAAATATATTCTATGTTCTTTTACCAGTTCTTTTTCCTTTTTGTCCAAAGAGTAGTTGCTTTCTCTGTCTGCAGCGAAATCAAAAACGAAAAAATTGAATTTGAAATTTCCGCATGTTGATTTTCGTATTTCTGTCTCACCAAATAAGTTTAATCCTGCGAAACGTTCTTTAAAAAATGTAAGTCCTGAAATTTGACTGTCAGTAAGCAACAAAACATACGGAATGTCATTTAATTTATAAGTAAACTTTTGTTCATTCTCCAAATATAAACCTTCAGTTATTTTGAGAACAGCGGAGCTTTTCAACAAAGACGCTAATTCATTAATGGTTTCATCAGAATAGAGCAATCTTTGACCATTACACTCAAATCCAACTTCTATTTGGTCTTCTTTTTTCTTTTCTGAAAAGATTTTCTCAAAAATTGATTCGAGTTTTTGAGATTCGGAATTAACAACCTTTATCTTTTCAAAGCTCCATTCCCCTTTTAAATCTGAGATTTCTATTATTGTACCATGGTCATTGTCGTTCTCAAAGATAGAATTATTAACGATGACTTTTCTTTGTACCAAGTAAAACGGATGTTGTTCTGAAACAGGTATATTGATGTCATCAATATATATTTTCCCCTCTATTACTTTTTCTTTCCCATCTTTTCCCTTTTCCTTTTTCGTCAAAAAGTCATCATCATATTGTGAAAGGTTGTAGTCTATCACATATTCTGTGTTTTTACCTTCTGGTCTTGTGGTGATTTTAATATTTCTACCTAATTTTAAGATGGCAAATCTACCTATGCCTTTTTCTCCTTGTATAATACGGTGTTTTTTAGGTGTTGTCTTTATTTCGTTGACATCACGAGATTTTTTGTTTGGGGTTGCAGGATTCATCCAGCTATCTTCGATTATGTCCAAAGTCATACCACAACCATTGTCTTCCACTATTATTTTTGAGTTCGCTGTTTTAAAAATCTCTTTTTTATTCTCATCATAACCAAAATCCACAAAACTAACTTTTACCCATTCTGCATCTGCATCATATGAATTCTTAATGAGTTCAGCCAAAGCGATTTGCTCATTCTTGATGAGTTGTTCACCAAGCATGGTAAGTAAACGAGCATACGGCCGTATTTTCAGTGTCTTATCCATGTCAACTTACTTTTTCATTATTACAACATATTCATTTGGATACACCTTCTTGCAATTCGGGTTATCCTGTTTTGTGAACCTTCCAGTGTTTTTATCCCGTAGTGTCGGCATTAACTTGTGGGGTATGCTTCGTTTGATAACTTTAACTTTCTTCAAGCCGACATTTTGTAAAAACTCAAAAAACACCTCGGCAGATTTTATCTGTACTTCTTTTATCTTTGTGTTCCCGATAACTATACAGGCATAGCCATTGGGGACAAGAATACGAGCCATTTCTTTTGCAACATCTTGCATATCATTGAAATACTGAGCAACATTATGGGCGATGTTTTTGCTCTTCGCAGCCAAATCATTGACGATGTTTTGCGCCAGTTCACAATTCGGAACCTCCAACGATATATTGCCAGAATAGGAAGAGCCTATGAATTTTTTCCGAAACTCGTGAATATCAGAAATATACTCCATCCAATAAGCTGTTAACTGATGAATGTCAGCATATTCATACGAAGTTACGTATGGCGGAGAGGTGATGATGGCACTCACGCACTCGTTGGCGATAGATGTATGACGGGCATCTTCCAAACGAATCTCGCAAGGAACGGCAAGATTACCCCGTTGCATCAATTCGTTATAGAACTTCTCGTTCCATCCAATCATCTTATTGCAGTGTCTTTTGAATTCTTCTAACGGGTCAGCCAGGTTTTTCTCCATATCCCTTTGAGGCTTTGTGCCGGATTGAAGCCACCATGAACAATTCTTTAATATGTGAGAAATACACACATAGAAGAAGTCTTTTATGTCGTTATTCGTATTGGCATTAGTTACCTTGTCGTATAAAAAAGCCACTTTTGCTTTTTGAGAAGGATTAAACCAATAGTCGATTCTTTCGTGTTTTTTTATTTCAAGATAATCCTTTTCTTGGTATTCTGTGAAAGTTGATACCAATTCAGCATAAGATTGTTGAAGCAGAATAGGATTTATCGGAGTCGTTTTTACCTTGGTTATCAGTTGAGCGACAGGATTAATGTCTGTTCCCAAAGAAGGAATACCATGAACTTTTGCTTCAACCAATGTGGTTCCACAGCCTGCAAACAAGTCAACTATCAGATTGCTGTCTTTAGCATAATCTTCAATAATCTTTCTCACGACATCAGGTAAAAACTTTGCAGGATACCTATGGTAGCCATGGGACCATTGCTCCGTAGAACGAACACTTTCAAATGCCCATCCTTTGTTTTCCCGAATTCTATCAAAACTTATATAGTTCATTTTAAAAAGTATTCATGGAAGATGTAGTTTGTTGTATATAATTCTTTGCCACTTTCCCCGCCAGCTCCGCAAACAGCGGCGGAATAGCATTGCCGACTTGTGTGTATCGAGGCACTTCCACCTTGCGCATCTTGCCACCGGTGGTGTATTTCTGCTTAATCTCATACCAATCGGGAAACGATTGGATGCGGGCACACTCACGAACGGTCATGATGCGGGGTTCGCTGTAATGCAAGTAGTCATCTGGATGTCCGGTAATGGTTGGCGAAACGGCATCCGGATCCAAAACTGTAATTCCACGCTGCAAAATCCCCCATGGCTCTCGAGCTTTTCCGTCAATTCGTTTGCCGCGTTGCGGATATTCAGCCAACAATCGTTTGTAACAATCCATCTTCTCCGGTTTGTGTTTTGCAAAACTATGACTATCTGCTATCTCATGCGTTTGAGGATAATCCCCACGCATCAGTTTCTCGTATGCCGTCAGTTTCTTGTTGCCATATTTTCCTGAATAAAACCCTTTGCGATCTGGACTCGGCTCTTCTCCGTTGGAACGCAACAAATCGGAAATGGCTTCTTTTAGTGTTACGGTTGGCTTCAATCCTTTTTGCGACAAGAAGTTGTCGCGGTTTTCCATCAAAAGTTTCTCAAAACACTCTGGAGAACTAATTTCTTTTTGGACACCAACTAAAATGAAACGTTTGCGGCGTTGTGGAACACCATATTTGGAAAAGTCTATGACATGGGGCTTTACATTATACCCCAATTTTTCCAATCCACAAATCACTTTATGTGAATAGGGCTCGGCGCCGTCTTTCTTGTTCTTATCGAAAGCGTATGTGAAGCCTTTTACGTTCTCAAAAAGAATCATCTTGGGCTGCACCAACTCGATAAACTTAATGTAAGAAAACACCAATTGGTTACGGACATCTTCCTCAACTCGCTTTCCGGCCATGGAGAATCCTTGACAAGGCGGTCCGCCTGCCACTAAATCCACTTTGCCTCTTAACGATTTCAGTTGTTCTGGGTATTTGTCCAATACCTCATTTATCTCATGTTCCGTTTGAGGCAACCAGTCGGGCCAATTAAAATGGTGTTTGTTATCAATGAGGTTATATTTCAATGTCTCAAAAGCAAAAGCGTTCTTTTCAATGGCAAACAAACCCTCCCATCCGGCTTGATACAAGCCAAGAGATAAGCCGCCACAACCTGCAAACAAATCAATAACCGTTGGCCTTCCCTTGTTTTCGGTCAATACTAACCCTTCTTCTTTCGGAAAAGAAGATATCTTAGTGGTTTTCAAATGGTTAGTATTTTTCATTTTAAACTATTTTAATTTGTAAAAATACAACATTTTCTTAATACATCTAAATTTTTTCTTGTCAATTAAGTTGTTATTTTTCAACAATCCCATTTAACCAGTTATTCTTACGAGTTGGTGTCATGGTTTCCTTATGATTTATTTCAATTACAGTTATAAGTATCAATAAATACTAAAATGTTTCATAAATTAATATATTTTTTTATTTCAATGAAACATTTATGATATTCTATATACATTAAATTAGCTGAATACAAAAACATGATGACAATGGAAAATCCAAAAGAAAAAGCAGACTCGAAATTTGACGACTTGGTGAAACAACTGGAACCGCTAATCCAGCAAATGAAGACTATTCAAGATCAAGCAGTTGTGGTATATACCCCTTTGGTAGATGATTTATGCAACCGCATGGCAACAAAAAACGAGGTGGAGCGAATGCTCGACTGGCTCCTGATGTTTGCGGGCGATGAAAGAATGCTGCAACTATACAAACAAGTGTGCAGAGCCTATTGGAAGATCTATCCCGAATCAATAGCTTTCTATATCATGGATTACCGAAAGGAATACGATCCGGAAAGCCTGATAGGCACAGAGTATGAATATCTACTACACGAAAAAGAAGAGATAAATAATCCTTAAGCTTCTTCATTTGAGAGTGAAAAACGCGGCCATCTTCTTCTTATATTCAAAAGGAGATACGAGGCCGCCGTGAAATACGCGATTCTCAGACGAGGTTCTCGACCTTGGGGGTCACCCCGAAAGAGACAAGAGGTTTCGTGTTTTTATTAGTGTAATTCGATGTTCTACTTCACCTTTCTATTACGTTGCTCTACTTCGAAATCTTCTCCATCAACCGCTGGTAATCCTCCAATAGGTTCCAAAGTGCATCCTCGCTGAGCACACCGCGCTTGAGGTCGGCGGGCAACAGACCCGCCTCGTCTGATTCGTAGTCGGTGCGCCAATCGGGTGAGCCGCAATAATCGTCCAACTCAGCAATATCTGGCTGTAAATCATTAAAATCCTCAAGGGCAGTTTCCAATCTTTTGATGACCTCCTCACTCTTGTCGAGAAGTGCTTCCATCCGGGTGATGCGTTCAATCTGTGTCATGATGAAAAAAGTTGTGGTTTTCAAAAAAGCAAAGATAGCAATTTTTCAGAACATTTTCCCCTATTTTTGCACCTAAAATCACATCCCATGTCCTGGTTGGAAAGTCTCGGTCTGTTGGGCTTGTTCATAGGCACCTTCCTGGCGGCGACCATCGTGCCGATCAGCTCGAGTGCGCTGTATATCGCGGTGCTGGTGGCCACAAAGAATCCCATGGCCTGTCTCATCGTGGGTACCCTTGGCAATTGGCTCGGAAGCGTCTCTACCTACTGGATAGGAAGAATAGGCCGCTGGGAATGGATTGAAAAATGGTTCAAAGTCCAGCCCGAAAAGCTGGAACAACAAAAAGAAAAGGTGGATCGCTATGGCATCTGGCTCGCCCTCCTCGCTTGGGTGCCTATCGTGGGCGACATCATCACCTTGGCACTGGGCTTCTATAAAGCCAAGCCGTTCGGCACCATGGCATTGCTCCTCATCGGCAAGTTCCTGCGGTTTTTAGTATGGAACATCATTATTGGTGTGTTGTGATGCCAACCTTCTACATCTAAGTTTTTGCATCTTCCTTCCATTGTTTTAATCATGATAATCCTCATCCCTCCACTGGAATTTCACCGTTTCGGGAACAAGGTACTTGCCGATTTTGTAATCGATGTTGGCTTTGTGGGCTTGGCTGAGCTGGTAGCAACGAGGCACACGGTACATCCTGCCATCCTTGATAAAATGAGCACCTGTCTGGTGGAAACGGAAAGCAACGTCCTTGGCAATACACTGCTCCCGAAGGGCAAGAACCCAGTCGTAGTCGCAAGGACGGGCATCCACGCCCGACTCACCTCCCACCGACACTTCATCGATGGTGTCATTCAGATAAGGAGTGAGATCCATGGCCGTGAGCAAAGGCGAGGCAATAATGCTCTTGCGCTTAATGGGCAACGACAGGAAGATGGGCAAACGGTAATCGGCCATCTCTTGGTTCTCGACCGTGCAGCCAACGATGACATTGTCATAGCCGTCACCCCAGTCGTCGGGAATGCACTCCATAAAACGGTCGATGCGTTTGGTGAAGAAAAAGAACCACAAATCGCTTCGCCGACGCATCATCTGCCAACATTCAGGTCGCCACAAATCAGCGTCTTTCAACAGAAAATCCGAGGTGAAGCAGGTGAAAACGACCTTCCCGCTCTCAATCTTCCATGACTTGTCGCGCTTCCGTTTGAATGGGAGATTGAAATTACCCGTCTTGCGGCATTCACTGCTGGAAATCTCGCTGCCATACATCTTATCCTGCCGATATACATAACAGTATTTACACCCAGGGCTGATCTTGGTGCAACCATGCCACGGATTCCAGTCAGCATATATCTCCCAATGTTCGGACATGTTGCAAAACTAACATAATTTGGCGGACTTTGCCATTTTTTTGGGGAACTATGTACATGATGGCACAAGATTATTATTGAAAACATATATAGAGCCCATGAAGAAGATGGGGTTAACGAACTTGTACCTTCTTGGTATGAAGCACTTTGCGAAGCGAAAAGAACACTTGTGCAATCAGAAAAGACACAAACTATAGAAGATTATATTGAATATTGTGATTATTTACTTGAAACAATGCCAATATTAAAACTTCACACTCTATCTGTGTGATATTTGTGCCAACAGGTATATAACTCCCCGTTTTTTCAACAAACCTCCAAAACACTACTTCATACGATTTCATTCTTGCCCAACGAATACCTTTCCAACAAATTTCGCAACAACCATATCATCTCCTCTTTGTTGAGCCTGTGGCATAATACTTCATAATACGCATGCTCCGCCCGATGCCAAATGTTGGTCTTGATGGGTTTAGGCGTCTCACCCTTCTCAATGAACTCAGAGAAATCGGAAAAAAACTTACACTATTTCATAACTGGAAAATTCCAGTTGGCTAGGCAACAAATAAACGATGGGTCTCGTGGTTTTATCATCCTTTCCCACAACAGTGCTTATACTTCTTCCCGCTGCCGCAGGGACAAGGATCATTACGGCCAACTTTCGGTGATTTCCATAATTTGTCAACCTCCTGCTGAACTTCCTCCTGCTGATAACCCATAGCCCGCATGTTAGGACCTATCTCTATACGGGGCGCTGAAGGGCTAAGGGGCATATCCTCCATCAAATCAATAGGACTTTGGCCATACAATATCCATCGAGGCGTATGATTTATGTAATCCATCACTACATCCATCGCCTCATTCAAATCATCTGTGCCTTTGATCCTGCTGTGCTCTCCCGCAGCATCTAAAAGCTCTTGGATGATTATTGTGTTGACTGATTCCTCTTCCTGAACATCAAGCCATAACCTGAATTGCCAATATAAAGCTTCCGTCTCCTTGAAACCAAACTTTCTCTTTAAAGTCTTAAGAAGCTTCTTACTGACAGGATTGGGAATCATCGGAACAAACCCTGACCCCGCCTCCATAATGGTCTTTTGGTCAAAAAGATTCAAATCTATCGTCAAGTGCCGTTTTTCCCTCTCTTCTTCAACAAAGTCAATATCGACAAGGAAAGGCGAAGTAAAACAGCACTCCTCGTCTTCTCGGTCCTCGCAGTAAACCGAAAGTTGAAGGCCGATAGATTGTTCATATATATGTTTAAAAAGACCACTACCATCATCTTCAAGGTCATACCCTTCTTTTAATAGTCTTTTCAAATCACCACGAGTCAACAAGCCGTAAAGGTTCAAGGCTCCCATAAGAAATTGCTCGATAAAGATGCGAAATCGCACCGTATCATCATCGAGCACCTCATCAATAAAGGGGCGGATGGCTTCTTTGAAATCCTCACTAATAAAAATGTTCTCCCCTTCCTCAGCTGTCAATTGCTCTGCCAAGCCCAACAGGGACAATGCAAAAAATCGCCCCGACACGCGAAACGCCCCACTCATACCCGGATCCGCATCTTTCAAGATATTCAGAACCTGAAGATCCTCCATGGGAAGCCGAAGTAACATGGTTTTTGGATTAGCCAGAATTTCATTTACCAGGTTTTTTCTGATTCTTTCCACCCCATAATTGTCCCATTGATGACCCGTGTTATATCCCATAATTTTAGCATTCTCCAACAAAACGTCCTTGTTGAAGTTATTGCGAGCCATGATGACATCTAGAGTTTCTTCGTCGTTTTTCATCTTTTCTATTCTAATTTCAAGACATCGGACAAAGATAGCGAATTATATGGATAGACAAACAAATATAGATATCTTTTAATTTTTGTCATGTATTTTGAAGCTGTTTTGTTTTTTTTTATTTTCGCACCATGAAACACAACGAACTTTTCATCCACGATGAGGCGGCACGCTGCCTGCTGTGCAAGGACGCTCCTTGCTCGAAAGCGAGTGGCAAAGGCGACCCAGCACGGGCAATTCGTGCCATCCGTTTCGACAACGCAAAGAATGCCTGGCGTTGGCTCAGCGACTGCTCCGATGACGACCTTCAACGGGCAGAAAAAGCCTGCATACACTACGATCGTCCTATTCGTATCGCCGAATTAAAACTAGCTACCTCCCACTTCTCCCCTCTATCCTCTCACCTCTCCCCTTCCCTCAACATCACCTTCTGCGGGATTCCTTGCGAGAACCCGTTCTTCCTGGCATCGTCGGCTATCTGCACCAACTACGAGATGGTGGCAAAAGCCTTTGAGGCTGGTTGGGGCGGAGTCTTCTACAAGACGATCTGCAAGCAAGATATTCGCGAGGTGTCGCCTCGTTTCGATGCCATACGCGAAGGCTCGTCGTTTGCCGGGTTCCGCAACATGGAACAGCTGAGCGAAAACCCCTACGAAGTGGACTTCGACATCCTGCGCCGACTGAAGAAAAACTACCCGACGAAAATCGTGGTGGCCAGTATCATGGGCGAATATGAAGAAGAATGGATCGAGCTGGCCAAGATGGCAGAAGACGCGGGCTGCGACGCTGTGGAGCTGAATTTCTCCTGTCCCCAGATGCGCCTCGCCGGCATGGGTAGCGACGTGGGACAAGACGCCGAGCTGGTGACCTTCTACACGGCCTACGTGAAACGCAACGTGAAAATCCCCGTCATCCCGAAGATGACACCCAACATCACGCAGATCAACCAACCTGCCATGGGCGCTTACTTCGCCGGTGCCGATGCCATCTCAGCCATCAATACCATCAAGAGCGTGACGATGAACCCCGAAGCCAAGGTGAGTGATAAATGGACCATTTCGGGCTATAGTGGCCGCTCCGTCAAGCCCATCGCCCTGCGTTACATCCTCGAGATGGCGAAGAACCCCATCATGAAGAACGTCCAGCTCAGCGGCATCGGAGGCATCGAGACCTGGCACGACGCGTTAGAGTTCATCCAACTCGGCTGCCGCAACGTGCAGGTATGTACCGCCGTGATGCAATACGGCTACCGCATCATCGATGACCTCGTATCAGGTATGCAGACTTACATGCAAGAACGCGGCATCGAACATCTTGAAGACCTGGTAGGCGAGCAACTGCCATCATTCGTATTCCCATCCGACCTTGACCGTGACACGAAAGTCTTCCCTACCATTGACCGCGATAGATGCATCGGTTGCGGACGCTGCTATATCTCCTGTAGCGACGGTGGCCACCAAGCCATCAACTTCGACAGCGAGACCCGTCAGCCCCACATCATCGGAACTAAATGCGTGGGTTGTCACCTCTGCCGCCTCGTTTGTCCCGTCGGCGCCATAGGGTTGGCTAAAAGGATCAAGAAACAGTGATCTAAATCACCCAACCGTTAGCAATCACATCCAATTTGTCGCTATCAGGCTCCAGGAAACCGATGTCTCCTATACGAACCAGATCTTTAAAACTGTACGTCACCGTAGTCTCATTCAACAAAAGGTTTGAGGGATCATCGGCATCCACCGTGATATCACCTTCACAAACACTGATGGCCATCACATCCGTGTCGTCGTAATACCCGTTCAGGTAATCACAAACCATATCATATAACCGAAGGGCAAAGACCCTGACATCTTGTATCTGACTCATAGCATCTCGTTTTTAGGAACTTCTCTAAACTCCATGATATCCAACATATTGTACATCACTCCATCGATTTCGTAATGCCAACTTTGATGAAAATGGGCGTAAAACCAATAGCACAATGGATGTCCTTGATCCAATAAACATCTTCGAAGCCTTTCCAAGGTTTCGCGTTCCGCCTCCACATCGGCAAGCAGTCGGTCGTCATCAACAGAGAAATAATACAAGCCCTGCTTGATGACGCGGTCACAAATCATAGGGGCAGTGTGCGTGATCACCGTGTCGATTTCATACTCTTTGGCAATCTCTTCCATCACCCCACGGTCGAACACAGGAGCCTCATCCTCCCAATAGACGTTCCGCTCCAGAGGTTCCGAATGGTCAGTAACATGGTAGAACGGACTGTTCTTCCTCAACGCGCGGTCCAACGAGACCGCACCGCCCACGCACAGCATCACATGACCGCAAGCCGTCAACACGGCATAGTCGGGAATCGTCATGAAACGCTCATGCTTGATGCGGTGAGGCCCGTTGAAATAGGCAGGATTGTCATGGTTGCCGCGAAACATCACCAGCCAACAGTTCATGCCGCTCAAATACTTGCGGTTCCGCTCATACACGTAATCGTAATACCCCGCTCTCTCAAAGCCGATGCCGCAGTCACCAGCCACCACAATCAAAGTGTTTCTGAGCTTGTAACGCAGACAACATTTGTGGATCAACTTGTTAAAATCGCCGTGGATGTCACCGACAACCACAATGCTCCTTGCCTCAGGAAAATCAAAATGGTTCATTTGTATCTGTTTTGTGTTTCCTGTGTGTAACAAAAAACCGCTGGATGTTTCATGTCATCCAGCGGTTTTTTTTCAAAAATTAAGAAATCCCTATTCCACAATATCCATCTCGGCAATCAAGTTTCTCGCTCCGGCGAACTTGTCGATGATGAAAAGCACGTAACGGATATCCACCGAGATGTTACGGCAGATGTCGGGGTCATACACCAAATCACTCATGGTGCCTTCCCAACAGCGGTCGAAGTTCAATCCCAACAGCCGACCGTCCGCATTCAGAATCGGGCTGCCCGAGTTGCCTCCTGTGGTGTGCACACTGGCGGTGAAAGCCACATGCATGGTGCCATCCTTATCGGCATAACGGCCATAGTCCTTCTTGCGATACAAGTCTTTCAGCTTCGGCTCCACCACATAGTCATAGATGTCGGGGTTCTCTTTCTCCATGATACCTTCCAACGTGGTGAAATGGCGGTAGTACTTTCCGTCCTGTGGCCTGAATCCCTCTACTTTGCCGTATGTGACACGCAACGTGAAGTTGGCATCAGGCGAGAAACGGCGTTCAGGTTCCATGAGCATCTGTCCTTTCATGTAAAGACGCTGCATACGGGCGAGTTTCTCATTGATAGGAGCCATCTCCGGATTGAGTTTCTCGAGGTAAAACTTCATCATGCTTTGATAAGCTTGTAAGGCGGGATCCTTTTGTAACTTCTTGGCCTTCTTTACTTTGAACTCATCCAAAAAAGCATTCACCTTCTCTTCTGATGCGAATATCGATTTCTCGAAGAGTTCGTCCACATAGCCGTTCACATAGTTGATGTCGTTTAAGAAATCGGGACGGAAATCGGCGGGCTGATGCAACAGATACTCGGTGAGCATGGTTCGGGCCACCTCTTTGTCGATGGGCTGATAATAGTCTTTGAAGAAAGTCTTCGTGGTGTTTCTCAGCGAGGCAATCATCTTGTCGATGTCTTCCTGCGGGGTGTCTTTCGTGACTTGCGACAATCGGTTGAAGTTCCCGGCAAAGTCGAAAATCTCGATGTTCAAACCCGCGTTACTGAGATAGGTATAAGCCACGCGATAAGGTTCTAACTCTTTGTAACTCTCTTCAAAATTCTTTAGCAAGTTGATATAAAGATAACGTTGCCTGCTGGCATTACACCATTCTTGGAACGTTTTCTCAAAAGAACGCTTTTTCTCCACGCCATGGAAGTGGTTGATACCCTCGGTGACTCCCATCCATTTCTTCCAGCCATTGCCCAAACCAGCATGTTTGGAGGCATACTGGATGCGCACTTTCTTGTCTTTTTCTTGGTAGGTGTTGTAAATATCGAGAATCTTGCCTCGTAAATTCACCGCGATGGGATCGATGACATTGGCTTCTTGGTCAACGGCCACAGCAGGGAGATATTCGCTGGTACGGGCGGGATAACCGAACACAAAAGCGAAATCGCCTTCCTCGGCGCCTTTTAACGAGATTTCCAGATGTTTGGCGGGTTTATAAGGGATGTTGTTGGCACTGTAGTCGGCGGGATGACCGTCCTGGTCGGCATACACACGGAAGATACTGAAGTCGCCAGTATGACGGGGCCAAACCCAGTTGTCGGTGTCGCCTCCGAATTTGCCGATATTGCTCGGGGGACAACCCACCAGACGCACGTCGGTATATACCTCATTCAGAAGCACATAATACTCATTTCCAAGGAAATAGGGCACTACAGAAACCTTGTAAGGAGTCTGTTTCTCAATATCAGCGACAAGTTTCTTGATATTTTCGTTAATCAGCTTCTGACGCTCGGCTTCTTCCATGTCATCGTTCACGTTGAATGTGACTTTTTCGGTGACCTCGCGCATCTCCCTTAAAAAGGTGACCTTCAAGCCGGGACAAGGCAGTTCCTGAGAGCGATCGTATGCCCAAAAGCCATCGGTGAGATAGTCGTGTTCCACCGAGCTGTGTTTCTGGATATGGTCAAAACCGCAGTGATGGTTGGTGAGCAACAAGCCCAAGTCGCTGACAATCTCGCCCGTGCAACCGCCACCAAAAAGCACAATGGCGTCTTTCAAGCTGCTGTGATTAATAGAATAAATGTCGTCGGCAGTGATGCGCATACCCATCTCCTGCATCTCTTTTTCGTTGTGCTGAAGCAACATCGGAATCCACATTCCCTCTCCAGCAAAGGCCATCACAGATGATAAAAGGATGGCAAGTGATAGAAGAACTCTTTTCATGATAACCATACTGTATTTGAAATTTGGGCAAAGTTAAGAAGCTGTTTTGATTTTTTGTTTATAGTTTCTTATTTTTTTTCTTGCACATATCAAAAAAACATGTACCTTTGCAGTGTGATAGTAAACTAATACACTATATTTTTTGAAAAAGTTTTAAAAAGATGTAACAAAAAGACAAAATTTGAGTCTTATAATAAAGGTAAAAGGAACTTCTTGAGATGATTAGAATAAAAGACATCAATAAGACTTACTTTGGCGCCCAACCACTTCACGTGTTGAAAGGCATCAACCTCAACGTGGAGGAGGGTGAGATGGTCAGCATCATGGGAGCCTCAGGGTCGGGGAAATCCACCTTACTTAATATATTAGGTATTTTGGACAACTACGACTCGGGCGACTATTACCTCAACGGCAAGCTGGTGAAGAACCTCAGCGAGAACGAGGCCGCCGACATGCGCAACCGCACCATTGGATTCATCTTCCAGTCGTTCAACCTCATCCCTTTCAAGACGGCTATGGAAAACGTAGCCTTGCCTTTATATTATCAGAATGTGAGTCGCAAGAAACGCAACCAACTCGCCATGGAATACTTGGAGCGTTTTGGACTGAAAGAATGGGCCGACCACTACCCCAACGAGCTCTCTGGCGGTCAAAAACAACGTGTCTCCATGGCTCGTGCCTTGGTGACCCAACCTAAAGTCATCCTCGCCGACGAGCCCACCGGTGCCTTGGACAGCAAGACCTCCGCCGAGGTGATGCAGATTCTCCGTGAGGTGAACCAAACGGGCATCACCATGGTCATCGTCACCCACGAGAAAGGCATTGCCTTGCGCACCGACAAAATCATCCACTTGAAAGATGGTGTCATCGAGAATATAGAAATCAACAACCCTGAACTCATCGACTTTAACACGGAGATCAAATAATGGACTTCTGGCGCGAGATATTCATGGCATTAAGCCGCAACAAGTTGAGGACTTTCCTCACGGGATTCTCCATCTCATGGGGCATCTTCATCCTCATCGTGTTGCTCGCCGCAGGCAACGGGCTTATGAACGGTGTCAGCGAGGAGTTCAGCGACCAGAGAATCAACGTTTACATGATTTATAGCGGCGAGACCTCCAAACCCTACAAGGGACACGGCACCAACCGCTCCATCATGTTTAACGACAAAGATATACGCTTTCTGGAAACCGAAATGAGGCAAGTGGGACAGGTGTCGCCCCGAATCTATTCCAATGGCTTTGCCACCTTCAACGACCAATCAAGCAGCATTTTCATGAGTGGCGTGAGACCTGTCTTCAAGGAAATCAACAACGTCAAAATATTGGAAGGGCGCTTCATCAATGAGCTGGATGAAAAAAACAACGAGAAGTTCATCGTCATCGACGAGAATCTGCGCGACAAGCTCTTTGAGGAAGGCAGCTCCCCGCTCGGACATTTTATAATCATCAACAGCATGGCTTTCAATGTCGTAGGAGTTTGCAAAGGAGGGGGACGTTCCGAAAGCGGCGAAGGCTATGTGCCTTTCTCCACTTTAAAAAAAATCACCCGACAAAGCAAATACTGGATGTTGAATTTCACCGTCCAAGGCTTGGAAACCAAAGAAGATAACGAGGCTTTCACCGATTATCTGCGAACCCAACTGGCGCATTTGCATGAGTTCGACCCCGATGACACCTCTGCTGTTTACATCCGCAGCAGACAAGAGGAGTACCTCCAAACCATGAAGATTTTCCGTACTTTGCAACTCTTCATCTGGATTATCGGTTTCGCCATGCTCATCTCGGGTATCGTGGGTGTGAGCAACATCATGCGCATCACCGTGAAGGAACGCACCAACGAGATTGGCATCCGCAAGGCACTCGGCGCCAAGTCACGTTCCATCTTGACCTCCATAGTCATCGAATCCATGATCATCACCACGATATTTGGCTACATCGGTATGTGGCTCGGCATGGTGGTGGCTGAAGCCAGTGGAGGCCTCCTCAGCAAGATTCAGGAAGGCAACTCCATCTCGCTGAACATCGTGCCCAGCATTGACATCCGCATTGTGCTGATGGCTACGGCCTTGCTCATCGTATGCGGTGTTTTCGCCGGCTTCTTCCCTGCTCGCAATGCAGTGAAAATCAAACCTATTGAAGCAATGAATTACCGATAAAACTCTGAAACCATGTTCGACTTCGACGGCATACATGAGATTTGGCAAACCATCACACGCAACAAGACCCGTAGTCTGTTAACGGCCTTTGGCGTGTTTTGGGGCATCTTCCTGCTTGTGGTACTCACCTCAACGGGCAATGGTTTCGAGAATGGACTGATGAAACAAGTGGAAGGCGTCACACCCAACACAGGATTCTTCTTCACCGATGAAACAAGCGAACCTTACAAAGGCTATCAAAAAGGCCGCTCTTGGTCGATGCAACTTAATGATTTAAAATCACTTAAAGATGCTTTCCCTTGCATCAAGGCTATCTCACCAGAAGCCACAGTGTGGTCGAACGAGGACAAGAACGTGATTTATAGCAACCGAGGAGGCAGCTTCTCGGTAAAAGGAGTGATGCCTGAATACAACGAAATCGAACGATCGAAAATCCTGAAAGGGCGTTTCCTTAACAATACCGACATTGCCAATAACCGAAAAGTGTGCATCCTGGGTAAGAAAGTGTATTCAACCATGTTTGAGAGAGGTGAGAATCCTTTGGGTAAAATGGTAAAAATCAATGGCATCTATTTCCAAGTGGTGGGTGTGGTTCGCTCCTACACAGAGAATGTCAATATCAACGGCACCATCGACGAGTCGGTCATCCTGCCCTACACCACCATGCAACAAGTATTCGCTTTAGGCGACAAAATCCATTTCTTTGCAATGGTGGCCGACGACGACACTCCTCTCCCCGACATCGAGGAGGATATCATGCAGTTTATCAAACAGCGGCACGACATCTCCCCCACCGATACTGATGCCATGAATTCCTTCAACCTCATGGAGATGTTCAAAGCCTTCAAAGGCTTGTTCTTTGGCATCCATCTCTTGATTTGGATTGTGGGTCTGGGCACCTTGATGTCGGGCATCATCGGCGTAAGTAACATCATGCTGGTGACCGTGAAAGAACGCACCCGTGAAATCGGCGTGCGACGCGCCATCGGTGCCAAGCCGAAGAACATCATCGGTCAAGTACTTTCGGAGAGCCTGTTACTCACCACCTTAGCAGGACTGGTAGGCCTGTGCATCGGTGTAGGCATCATGGCTATTGTGGGAATGATTACATCCAACATGCCCACTGACGATGCCATGTTCCAAGATCCCTATATGAGCTTCAAGGCTGCGGTTGCGGCTACTATCATAGTCATCGTTTCTGGCCTTCTGGCAGGTGTGTTGCCTGCTTGGAGAGCCATTCAAATCAAAGCCATTGACGCTATTAGGGAAGAATAGGGGGAATTGAGAATTTAGAATTAAGAATTTAGAATTTAGAGGGAGCTACCCAGGTAGGGGGTTAACCTCGGTAGAAGGAGAATTAAGAATTTAGAATTTAGAGGGAGCTACCCCGGTAGGGGTTTAACCTCGGTAGAAACCCCGGGTAGAACGCTCCCCCTCTCCACAATGGAGAGGGGGTCGGGGGGTGAGGTTAGGGGTTTAATCTCGGTAGAAAAGGCCCAGGGAAGAATGCTCCCCCTCTCCCGTGGAGAGGGGGTCGGGGGGTGAGGCCAAAGGAAAAAACAAATTAAAATAATCATACCATGAAGAAATTTTTTAAAATCTTGTTTTTCATCTTGTTAGGAATCGGTGTCGTATGGACATTCATTTATCTCTTCAAGAAATCGAAACCCGAAACCATTGTTTATGAGGTGGTGGAAGCGCACATCGACACCATCCAGAAAACCACAGTAGTCACAGGACAAATTGACCCGCGCGACGAGGTCGCGATGAAACCGCAAGTGTCAGGCATCATCTCTGAGATCCTCAAAGAGCCCGGACAACCCGTCAAACAGGGCGAGGTCATCGCCGTGGTGAAGGTCATCCCCGACGTGAGCAGCCTCTCCGCCGCCGAGTCGCAGGTCAGGGTGTCGAA
>CAMIWN010000044.1:0-26159 GCA_946402445.1 uncultured Bacteroidales bacterium | reverse complement strand
ATCGGAACAGAATTGGTGAAGAAGCTCCGTGCCACCTACGGAAACGAGAATGTGGTGGCTTCGGATCTTCGCCCTTTGACTGGCGAAATCGCTGAAAACGGTCCTTTTGAAAGGATTGATTCTACACAGATTATGCAAATTGTTGATGTGGTGAAACGTTACAACATCGACACGATTTATAACCTTGCTGCCATCCTTTCAGCCACGGCTGAGAAGAATCCCATGCTGGGTTGGAATGTCGGCATTGGCTCGTTAGTGAACTGCCTTGAGACGGCTCGCATCTTCAACTGCGCTGTCTTCACGCCTTCATCCATCGGTGCATTTGGTGCCAGTACACCTCACGACAACACGCCTCAGGATACCATCCAGCGTCCGAACACGATTTATGGCGTGACCAAGGTCACAGGTGAGTTGCTGAGCGACTATTACTTCACCCGTTTCGGTGTGGATACCCGTAGCGTCCGCTTCCCAGGCTTGATCAGCAACCTGACGCTTCCTGGCGGTGGCACCACCGACTACGCCGTGGAGATTTATTATGCTGCCGTGAAGGGCGAGAAGTTCTATTGCCCCATCAGCAAAGGCACTTATATGGACATGATGTACATGCCTGACGCTTTGGATGCCATGGTGGATATCATGGAGGCTGACCCGAGCAAGTTAGTGCATCGTAACTCGTTCAATGTCACCGCTATGAGCTTCGACCCGGAAATCATCTACAACGCCATCAAGAAATACTATCCGAACTTCGAGATGGAGTACAAGTTCGATCCTATCCGTCAGGCTATCGCCGACAGCTGGCCGAACAAGATGGATGACAGCTGCGCCCGTAAGGAGTGGGGATGGAATCCAAAATACGACCTCGATAAGATGACGGTCGATATGATTGAGACACTGAAGAAGAAGCTGCTGTAATTGCAGGAAGACTTCTGAAACAAAGAATGGCGGGGAAACTATTCCTCGCCATTCTTTGTTTTGGAGATTCCTTGATAATGTTTTTGCTAAAAAATGGTTTTATTTGGATAGCCAAACAATGATACAGATTATCGCTGAGTACTTTAAAACACAACCCGTTTTGTGATTATTGGCGAGGCGGCCAATATGCTGACCAAGGAGTTCCGAGACGAACATTTTGCCCTGTATTTAAAGTTCAGGAGGTGATTTGATTTTATAGTCGAAAAATTTGTACTTTTGCGGTTTCAAAACCTTTCATGCCATGAAAAACGAAAAACTGAAACAGCAAATTGTGGCGTACCTTTACTTGGTACTTGGCTCGGCCTTGTTCGCCATTGGCGACGTGATGTTTGTGAACCCTTATCACTTGGCACCTGGCGGTGTGTATGGTCTCGCCAACGTGTTCAACGCCCTGTGGGGATGGAAAATCTCCCTGTCGGGCATCTGCATGGATATTCCTCTGTTGATTGTTGGAACCATCATCCTGGGCCCTCGGTTTGGCATTAAGACCATCATCTCTGTCATCTTGATACCTGTATTTACCTATATCCTGGAGACATGGTGGGGTTATGCACCTCTGATTCATGACGGGGCTTTCTTTGATGCTGAGACACAGTCATCTTTATTCTTCATGGACGGTGAAGTCCAGCGTTATTTCATGCCTGACTTCTTCCTGAATACCGTTGTTTCTGGCTTGATTTATGGTTTGGCCATCGGTGTAATCTTCCGTTCGGGTGCTACCTCTGGAGGTTCCGACATCATCTCCATGATTATCCATAAATATACCAAGATTAGCTTGGGTACCCTTGTGCTGATTGTTGACAGCCTTATCTCACTCACCACGCTGATTGCCTTCGAGGATATCCGTCTCCCAATCTATTCCATCATCTTGATTTTCATCGAGAGCAAGATCATCGACTTGGTGGTGGAAGGCGTGAAGAGTTATAAGACGGCATTCATCGTCACCGACAAGATTGATGAGGTGCGCGACTTTATCATCAAGGACCTCGACCGCAGCGGCACCGTGTTTGCCGGCAGCGGCCTCTATCAAGGTGCCGAACGCAAGATGATTTATGTCACACTGAACCGTTCCGACCTCGTCAAGCTGAAAGCCAACCTCCGTTTTCTTGACCCGAATGCTTTCGTCAATGTGATTGAAAGCTCCGAAATCATGGGCAATGGCTTCAAGGCGCTACCGACGGAGTGAGTTGAGAGTTGAGAATTGGGAGTTGAGAGTTGAGAGTTGAGAGTTGGCCTGTTTCCCTCTAAATTCTAAATTCTTAATTCTTAATTCTTAATCAAGTAGTCTATCGCCACAGGAAAATAGGTTTGTTCTAGCTTGTGGATTTTTGCTGCGAGACTGTCGGGGGTCTCGTTTGGGTCTAATTTGGTGTAGGCCTGAAGGATGATTTCTCCACTGTCATATATTTCATTTACATAATGGATGGTGATTCCTGAAAAGGCCTCTTTTGCGGCAACTACAGCCTCATGGACATGCTCACCGTAGAAACCCTTGCCGCCGTATTTGGGGAGCAGGGCAGGGTGTATGTTAATGATCTTTTTGGGGTACATTTGGATGAGGCCTTCTGGGATTTTCCAGAGGAAACCAGCCAGAACGATGAGATCCAGTTTCAAATCCACCATCTCTTGTATGAACTCCGGGCTGTTGAATACCTCACGGTTGACCATTCGTACTGGGATGCCTAACTTTTTGGCTCGCTCGATGGAATAGGCCTTGGGGTTGTTGCATACCACGTTCACAATTTGAACTTCTTCGCTGTCTTTAAAATATTCAGCGATTCTTTGAAGATTGGTTCCATTACCGGAAACAAAAACGGAGAGCCTTTTCATTAGTTTAGTATTTTTGAATGAAGAATTTGGTGATTTTTATGCTATTGGGTTATGATAACTATTTTATCATTGGCTTTTAAGTCGAACCATACTAGGTATCCTTCGCCCGTCTTCTTGAACTCATAATACCTGTTGTCCTCAAATTGGATCGGGGCTGTGCAAAGCAGGGTGAATCCTTTGATATCTTTGCCGCTTCGGTTGGTGAGAAGGATGTGCTCTGAGTCAATGATTTCATAGTGAACCTGTAACAGGCTGCAATAATAGTCAAGGTAGCTTTTCACAGTCATAGGGAGAATCAGGTGCTTGTCTCTGAAGTCGGCGACTCGGGCGAGTGCTCGGTTCATGCCTGGCAGTGCGACGATGGTGCTGTCTTCGTCGTAAACCCAGAAGGTTCTTCCTGGCTTGACCCAGGCGGGATAGGTGTGGTTGATATACACGCTGTGATGATCCACAAGCCTTTGTAATCGTTCCTCGCTGAAATAGTAATCCCAGTCAAGGTCGGTGTGTGCGTCCAGCGTGGAAGGAGTACACCAAGTGGTGAGGTGAGAGGTGGGAGGGGCTAAAAGGGTAATCTGGCGGTTGGGCAAAGCGTCGCCGAAACCTGGATAGGGTTGCATGAGGTTGTTGTCGAAATACCATTGCTCAAGTCGGTTCTCTTCATAATAGGCGTTCCACAGGTATTTGATGCCGTGTGTTTCCCATTGATCAGCGGCATAGGCATTCGCATTTGGGTCAAGACCGTCGCAGACCATGTCCTCGCGGTTCTTCTCAGGTCCGTTGTTGTAGCCATGGTCGATCCAGGTGGTCGATTTGAAATTCCGCTGCATGTAGTCCAAGGCTTCCTTGAGATTGCTCGGTGTGGTGGTGTATTGTTCCGGGGTGTGCAGACAGATGTCGAAACCGATTTTATGAAGTTGTTTTATTAACTTCTCAAACTCCTGATCGCTTTTGAGGGTGGCTTGCAGTCCGGGAAAACTGCCTTTACTGACTTCGTAGTTGGTAATCTGATCGGGGTTATTGTAAAAGACGCTTTTGGTCACAGGAATGCCATAATAGACAAAGCCTCCCGTTGCTTTTTTTGCTTTGGTGATATGCTCGTTGCCAAAGAGAACGGCGCGATGGGTGCGGATGTCAGTCCAGTCGGCATGTTCGGTGAAGATGATGCCTGCTTCGTAACCGGAAGGGATGGGCATGATGCGAGGTAGATGTTGAATGTCGTGGCCGATGTAGAGCTTGAGACTGTGAGTCCATTGCATGCCTTCGTGAATGGGCTGATAGGAGTGATCCTCGAAATAGTCCGTTAAGCTGTCTGACAAAGGATAATGTATCATGGGATGGTCGCGCCAATAGTCAAGGTTAAAATATGCGGTTTGGTGTTCCGCGTCGAATTGGGTGGAAGAGAGCCCCAACTGGTGATAGGAGATGATGCTTCGTTCTCCCTCGCCTATTTTAAAGCCTTCACGGTCTAAGTAATACGCTGACTGGAAATGTTGAGGGATGGATGGTGAATGGATAATGACTTCTTCAGTCATGTTTCTTCGATAGAGAGTTAAAGTGCTGTCGATGAAAGGAATGACGATAGCATGCCGCAACAACTTGGCTTCTTTGTGAAACGATGTAATGAGTTGCAAGGTGAGTGGCGAAAGCTGAGAGGTATCGACTTCCAATAGGGTGGTGAGAAGTTCGTTTTCTGCTCTCCAGTGGGTGTCATTGTCTTTTTGAAATGGATGGTAATCCGTCAGGGTATCATCGTCGAGGATGTATTCGGTCAGCATACCGATGGCGTAGGTGAGAGGAACTGTGTCTTGGGAAATGGAGAGTTGAGAATTGAGCGTTGAGAGGGGGAGGTTGGGTAGGAAGGTGGGCAGTTGCCAAGAGGTGAGGGTGAGGGTGCTGTTGTCGATGAGAATTCTTTCTTTTTTCGGGTTCCATAGGTAAGCGTTGAGCGTGCTGCCTGGCAGATAGTCGGCGGGAAGGTCGATATCCATTGAGAATGGGTGCCATTGTGTGCTGTCATGGCTTGGTTCGGGAAAGGGGTGGCTTTGCCAGACGATGGTTTTCCCCTCCCTGATGACAGCAAAAACTATCTCTCCATGTCCTGTGGTTCCAGCGTATCGGTAGTCTGTCTGATAATGCAAATGCAGGTTTTGGTGTGTCAGGCTGTCGTGAAGAGGCAAGTTGAATCCCAAGCCGAACTCCATGGTGGAGTCGCATAAGCAATAGTGTTGTATCACGCTGGCTGTGCTGTCGAGTGTGAGGCTGTCTGCTTGTATGACGATGTTTTGCCAGGGCGGGTACCAAGTGTAACCATTCTCAAAGTCATTGTGGTAGGTTTGAGCATGGAGGGTGAGGACTGTAAACAGAAAGAATGCTAAACTGATTGTTTTTGCTTTGGAAAACTGTGACATGCTTTGCGTGACTTTAGACTGCAAAGATAGTTTTTTTTCCATAATTGAAAAAGGTCGTCGATTACTTGTCAGGGCTGATGTTTCGTCGACGACCTTGGAGAGGAATTGTTTTAGATTTAATCAACGTTATCGTGCAGGAATGAGTTCTCTGAACTGATTCCCTTCGACGTTGTGGTGTAACGAGAGACTTCGTCCTCCGGCTCCATCTCCTCGTAGTTCATATCCCTGCGCATATAGGCGGGTTGGCGTTCCAGTTCCTCGAGGCCTTTTTGTGTCTTGAAGTTCAGGCTCAGGGCTCTGAGACGGTTGCGTTTCAGTTCTTCTTTTGGGTCGTATGTTTTCACTTTGGGTTCTTCCATCACCATGGTTTCTACCTCAGCGTTTTCTTGTTGGAGTTTCGCTGCTGTCTTGCCATGGTTGGATATTTCGAAGCTGTCATCATCATCGTTTCTATTGGCGAATGGGTTCTCGAAAACCTTCACAGTGGGTCTTGGCTCTTGGGCTGGGGTATTGCTTGTGACTTGGTGAACCGCGGGTTTTTCGTGGTTGTACACTGGGATGTTGAAAGATGGGGTATCATCGCTTTCATCCAGTTTATGAACCACTTTGTTGTGTTTGCCGTTTTCTGTGGTTTCCACTTTCACTTCGGGTTGCGGATTCACTTCTGGAGTGGGTTTGCTTGGGGCGGTGTCTTCTGTAACAGGCTCCTTGTTTTCCGTCTCGTTCAGAGAATGTACCACTACCTTCGGCTTTTCATCGTTCTCTGGCTTTCTGTCTTCTGTTTTGGGTCTTCTTTCTTCCGTCTCCAGCTTTCTTTCTTCTGTCTTTCTTCCGCTCTCGAATCCTGTGGCGATAAGGGTGACGCTGATGTCTTCGCCAAGTGACTCATCCACGCCGTTACCCCAGATTACGTCGGAGCAGTTACCGCAGATGTTCTGTACGTATTCGGTAATTTCCACCACCTCGTCAAGCGAGACCTCGTCGGTACCAGAGGTGATATAGAGCAGCACGTTCTTGGCGCCTTCGATGTTCGAGTCGTTGAGCAGTGGTGAGTTGATGGCCATCTTGATGGCTTCTTCGGCTCTGTTTTCTCCGTTGGCGCGTCCGGTGCCCATGATGGCTTTGCCGCTTTCTTTCATGACGGTCTTGACATCCTCGAAGTCAACGTTGACATATCCGGTGACGGTGATGATTTCGGCGATGCCTTTGGCTGCGGTGGTGAGTACATCGTCGGCTTTTTTGAATGCCTCGGTGAGTTTCATGTTGCCGTAAGAGTCACGTAGTTTGTCACTGCTGATGATGATCAGGGTATCGACGTTTTTCTTCAGTTCCTCGATGCCGGCTTGGGCTTGTTGTTTTCTGCGACGGCCTTCGCATTCAAAGGGGATGGTCACGATGCCAACGGTGAGGATGCCTTTCTCTTTGGCGATACGTGCCACTACTGGTGCGGCTCCTGTTCCGGTGCCGCCGCCCATTCCTGCGGTCACGAACAACATCTTGGTGTGTTCGTCGAGCACTTTGTTGATTTCGTCTTCGCTGCTGAGTGCGGCTTCACGTCCCACTGCTGGGTCGTTTCCTGCTCCCAGTTCGCGTTTCCCAAGGTGTATCTTGGTGGGGACCACGCTACGTGTCAGGGCTTGGTAGTCAGTGTTGCAGAGCACGAAGTCCACCCCTTGGATGCCTTCTTCAAGCATGTGGTTGACAGCATTGCCGCCACCGCCGCCGACGCCGATCACTTTGATGTAGTTGGACGGCTTCTCACAGAGCGGCTTAAACATATCGTTATTTGTATAGTTTTCCATATAAATATTGTTATTATTTTTTTATTCGTTTATTTCGTCTGCTGAGAAGAACTTGGTGATGATTTGGGTGAGGTCCAATCCTTTCTTGGTCCTCCCGTTTTTGGAGCGTTTTCTACGGATGCGGCTGGTTTCTTCTTCCTCTTCTATAGGCTCTTCTGTCTCGATAGGTTGTGTTTCTTTCGGGATGATGGTCACTGGTTGTGTTTTCTTGAGTTTTTCAAGTCGTTCTTGGTGTTCGGCGCGGGCGATGCCTTCGATGACCAGTCCGATACCGGTGGCATACATGGGGCTTGCCAGTTCTTTCGCGGTGTCGTCAGAGAGGTGTTCATTAGGATAGCCGATTCTGACGTCGAGTCCTGTTTTGAACGAGGCCAGTTGTTGGATATGTCGCATCATGGCGCCGCCGCCGGTAAGCACGATGCCAGCGATCAGTTGATGTTGCGAGTTGACTTTTTGGATTTCGTAGTTGGTGAGGTCGAAGATCTCTTCCATACGGGCTTGAATGATTTTAGCCAGGTTTTTGAATGAGATCTCTTTGGGAGGCCGGTTACGGATTCCAGGGATGCTTACCAGTTCGTCGTTGCTGTTTTCGCTGGCCACGGCCGATCCAAACTTGACTTTTACGTCTTCGGCGTAGCGTTTGATGATGGCGCATCCCTTGCAGATGTCGTCGGTGATGCAGTTGCCACCGAAGGGGATGACGGCGGAGTGGTAGATTTTGTTTTCGTGGAAGATGGCGATGTCAGTGGTTCCGCCACCGATATCGACGAGTGCGACGCCGGCTTCTTTCTCTTCCTCGTCGAGCACTGCCTCTGCTGAGGCGATGGGTTCCAGGATCATGTGATCCATCTCCAGCCCGGCTTTCTCAATGCATTTGAAGATGTTCATGGCTGCTGCGGTCTGGCCGATGATCACATGGAAGTTGGCTTCCAGTTTGCTGCCAAGCATGCCTTTGGGTGTGATGCCGATTTCACCGTCCACATAATACTCTTGTGGGATGACGTCGATGATTTCTTCGCCAGGGACCATGTTGATTTTGAAAGTGTCTTGGCGCAGTTTCTCCAGTTCTTCGTCGGAGATCTCCACGTCGCGGTTGTCGCGCATCATCACGCCGCGGTGTTGCAAGCTCTTGATGTGCTGTCCGGCAATGCCGACGTTGACCGATTTGATGTCAACGTTTGACTGTGCCGATGCCTCATCGACGGCGGTTTTGATGGCATTGACGGTCTCGTCGATGTTGGTCACGATGCCTCTGCTGACCCCTGTGGATTCGGATTTACCGTATCCCAGGATTTCGATTTTGCCGTTGGCGGCTTTCCTGCCCACGATGCAGGCGATCTTGGTCGTGCCGATGTCTAATCCGACAATGATTTTTCCTTCACTCATAGTTTTATTTTTTTGTACACACAATTTGATTTTTATATCTTAAGTCCAAGGTCTTGTAGTCTTTCAGCGCATCTGTCCCACTGTATTTCTCCAACAGGGTTCCCAGTCTTGACAACTTGGTGCTTACCGCGATGGTGTCACCGATGATGACCCGTGCTGAAAGGTTGTTGACCATTAGTTCGTATTCGTTGTTTTTGTTTTTATAGATTTGTCCGACATTGCTGTTGAGGAACCGGTCGTTACGCAAGGCCAGTGCGATGGCCAGGGCTTCTGAGAGTCCTGATTGGTCGTACAGCGTGTCGTTGAGGTTGGCGTTGTCCTTGCTCACGGGGAACTGAAAATCTCCGTTGGCGATGATTAGCCGTGGGGTGAACACAGGACTTGAGGGGATGATGTTGCCATCCTCGGTGACATAAATGGAATGTCCTTCGTTGTTGTAAACGCGCAACACCGGGCTGTGTTCTTTGGCTTTGATGAAAAGGGTGTCGTTAAGGCTGATGAATGCGCTGGAGCTCTCGATCCATGGATTTTCGCTGAGCAAGCGTTTGATTTTCATCATGTCGATGCTTCCTATGGAGGCATGATGCTCTATGCCGCAGATGGCTTCCGTGTAAGCGATGATGGTGTCTTTCTCCACGAATCCCCTCGTGTCATGACGGTCCAGCTGGAACACCACGCCCTGCAACGGGGTGTCAAGGTACCACTTGCGTCCGAAGACGAACAGCGTGACCAGCGCGGCTCCCGTGATGACCCACAATACGATGCTTAGGATTTTCTTTACCATTGGCTAATCATGTTTTTGAGGGGTTCAACAAGACGGTCTATATTGCCTGCACCCATGGTGACCAGCAGCTCGGGTTTCCTTTCGGCGATGACGTCGAGCAGTTGTTCTTTGGGGCAGATGCATTTGTTGCTCATGGCAATCTTCTCTAACAAGGCCTGCGAGGTGATGCCTTCGATGGGCTTTTCCCGGGCAGGATAGATATCGAGTAAAATCAGGTCGTCGGCCATTGCCAAGCTTGCGGCAAAGTCTTCCATGAAATCGCGTGTACGAGTGAAGAGATGAGGTTGGAAGACCAGCGTCACCCGTTTGGAAGGGAATGACGCTTTGATGGCCGACAGACAAGATTTTATTTCTTCTGGATGATGGGCGTAGTCGTCGATGTAGCAGTGCCGTTCGTTTTTGACGATGATGTCGAAACGGCGTTTCACGCCGGTGAAGGATGACAGTGCTTCGGCGATGTCTTGTGGATCCAGTCCGAGTTCCAGTGTCGCGCTGAAAGCGGCGGTGGCGTTCAACACATTGTGTGTTCCAGCCATCTTCAGATGCACGTGGGTGAGGCCTTCCGGGTGTTCGATGTCGAAATCGGTCTCTCCCTCGTGTTGTATGACGTTGACCGCCCTGAATTCGTTTTGCTCTTGGAGTCCGAAATGGTAATGAAGTGTCCCGTCGGTCTCGAGGGGCAGTGACTCTTTGCTGATGACGCAGCGTGAGGTGAGTCGCGCAAATGCGTTGAATCCGGCAATGAGTTGTTGTTTGTCGCCATAGATGTCGAGATGGTCGGCATCCATGGAGTTGACGATGCTGATGTCAGGTGAGAGTTGAAGGAAGGAGTGGTCGAACTCATCGGCTTCCACCACGAGGACTGATTCCTCGGTGCGTCCGATGTGCAGGTTGCTTCCGAAGTTGTTGGCGATGCCACCGATGAAGGCAGTCATATCGACTCCGTTCTTGTGGAGGATGTGGGCTACCATGGCGGTGGTGGTGGTCTTTCCGTGTGTGCCAGCGACGGCGATGGTGTATCGTGTCTTTGAGATTGCTCCCAATGCCTCAGCGCGTTTCATCATGGGGATGCCTCGTTGGCGCAAGGCCTCCATCTCCTTGAGGTCGTTGGGCACGGCAGGGGTGTACACGGCCATGTCAATGAGGGCAGGCAATAAGGCTGGATTGTCTTCATAATGGATTGCCATGCCCTCATTTTCCAACTCCGCTGTCAATGGGGAAGGTGTGAGGTCGTAGCCTGACACTTGTGCACCCTGGCTGTGGTAATACCTGGCCAAGGCGCTCATGCCGATGCCGCCAATACCTACAAAATACACGCTTTTATTCCCCTGCTTATTCATTACCTAACTATATTAAAATGCCTTCAATATTACATCTACGATATCGTCCGCCGCGTTGGGACGTGCGAATTGTGCGATGTTCTTTTTCATATCCTCTTGCAAGGCACTGTCCTTGAGCAGCTTTTGCAGTTCAGGGATGAGCACCTGCTCGGTTTCCTGGTTTTTGACCATCAAAGCGGCGCCGGCATCGACCAGCTGCTGCGCGTTTTTGGTCTGGTGATCCTCCGCTGCGGTGGGCAGCGGGACAAAGATGACGGGTTTCTGCACCAAGGCCAATTCTGAAATTGAAATGGCCCCAGCTCTTGAGATGACGACATCGGCCACTGAATAGGCGTAGTCCATTCGGTCGATGAAGACTGTGGGTTTGACGTAGTCTTCAAGGTGTCTTTCCTTGACCTCTTTCAGGGCTTCGTCGTAGTATAACTTTCCGGTTTGCCAGATGAGTTGCATGCTGCCGTCACTGAATTTATCAATCTGTGCGGAGATGCCTTTGTTGATTCCCAGGGCACCTTGGCTGCCTCCAACGACGAGGACCACGGGTCGTTGGGGATCCACTCCAAAATAGGCTGCCGACTCTTTACGGTCGCATTTCCCGTTGATGTTGCCTCTCAATGGGTTGCCGGTAAAGTGAAGCTTCGTCGGGTCGAACCATCGTTCAAGCCCGTGATAGGCCACACAGATGGCTTTGGCTTTCTGTCCCACGTTGCGGTTGGTCTTGCCCGGGTAGGAGTTCTGTTCCTGAATCACGGTGGGGATCCCCAGGAAATTGGCCGCCTTCAGCGTTGGTCCACTGGCAAAGCCCCCCACGCCGATGACGACATCTGGCTTGAACTTTTTCAGGATCCTTGTCGCGCGATATAGGCTGTCAATAATCTTGATGGGCAGGAGAAGGGTCTCTGGCTTTTTGGTGAATCCGCTGATCCACAGGCCTTCAATCGGATACCCCGCTTTAGGCACGCGCTCCATCTCCATCCTTCCTTTGGCTCCTATAAACAAAATCTCCACATCCGGCTGCCTTCTCTTCAATGCATCCGCAATCGCTATGGCCGGGAAGATGTGCCCGCCTGTTCCGCCTCCGCTGATGACGACTTTCATGGTTGTTTAGTTATTTAGTTGTTGTTCTTCTTGTTCATTATCTATTTCATAGACTTCGCTGCTGTCTTCTTCCACGCTTCTTGTCACGCTAAGGATCATCCCGATGGCGAATCCTGTCATGAGCATCGACGATCCACCTTTGCTGATGAAGGGCAGCTGTTGTCCGGTGACTGGCATCAGTCCTGTTGACACGCCCATGTTAATCATGGCTTGCATGACGATGATGATGGCGATGCCGAACGCCATCATGGCTCCGAAGCTGAGGGGGCGTTTCTTGACGACTTTGGTGGCTCGTGTGAGCAAGATGATGTAAAGCAGGAGCACAAACACACCGCCTACAAGCCCGTATTCTTCGATGATGATGGCGTAGATGCAGTCGGAGAAGGGTTGCGGCAAAAAGTTGCGTTGCGTGCTTTTCCCGGAGCCTTTGCCGAAGAGTCCTCCTTTGGCGACAGCAATCTTTGCGTAGGTCTTTTGCGCGTTGCGGTCATCAATCTGAAGTGGAGCTTTCCCGTTCTCTTCGCCCGAGGCCTTTTTGGCTTCCTTCTCTAACTTGGCTGCTTCGATACGTCCCTGCCAGGTCTTCACACGGCTCACCCTCGGCTTCTTTCTGGCTTTTTCCTGTAACTTGGCATCCTCGGGATGTTGTTCCGCGGCAGCCACCACTCTCTCGTATCTTCCTTGACGAATGTTAGCGACCATGTCGTCAGTCAAGATGTACAATCCCATGCCAAGAACTGCTATGCCGATGATGGACATGATGTAGCCGAACTTGATTTGTCCGATGAAAAGCATGATCATGCACACCAAGAAAAGCATGGCTGCGGTCGATAGGTTTTCAGGGAAAATGGGCGCGACGATGAGGAAGATTGGAAGTACCATGGGGACGACCAGATTCTTGAATTTATAGTCCTTACTGTTCCATACCACGATGTATTTCGCCAGATAGGTGATCAGTACAATCTTGGCTAACTCGCTGGTTTGGAAGCCCATGATGCTTCTTGAAGCACCATTGATGCGGCTTCCGAAGAAATAGGTGAAAACCAGCAGGATGCAGCAGAACAGCAACACGAGCTCGATGCCGCGGGAATAATGGCGGTAGTCGATCCTCGAGGCGATGAACATCATGACGAAGCCGCCCAGGAGGGTGGCCGCATGCTTCATCAGCACCATCTCGTTGTAGGCTCCTACTTTCACGTGTGCCTCAGAGCTGGTAGCGCTATACACCGCCAGCAAGGAGATCACCCCGAGAAGGAGCGCCACCACCCAGATGACCCGGTCGCCTTTCAAAAGTCTGTTGATCCTGTTCATGGTTCCTTGGTTATTCAGCGTTCAGTTTCTGTACTTCTCTTACGAAGGTGTCGCCCCGTTCGGAATAATCCATGTCATAGTCCTTGCAGGCAGGGGAGAACAAGACGACATCGTTTTTCTGGGCGATGGTGGCCGCGGTGTTGACGGCCTCCCCGATGGTGGCAGCGTCATAGAATTCTTGTACCGCGCCTTGGAAAGTCATCTGGATGTTTTCCTTCTCTTTTCCCAGGCAGATGATGGCCTTCACGCTTTTTTTCGCGGTGTCGATAAGCTCGCTGTAGTTGTTGTGGCATGAGCCGCCTACAATCCAGATGACGGGGTTGACGATGTTCTCGAAGGTGAACCAGGTGGCGTTGACATTCTCGGCCTGCGAGTCGTCATAATACATCACGCCATTGACCGTGTCCACATACCGTTGGCGATGGCTCATGGTCTGCAAGTCACCCATGCATTTCTTGATGCTTTCTTTCCGGATTTCCAGGATCTTTGATGTGATGCTGGATGCCATGTTCTCCGGTCTGGGTTTCCTTAGGTTTTCTGCTTTCTCAAATAAAAATCTCATATCTCGACTTAATTGTTCTTATTACTTCTATCTTATCTTAAACGTGATCAGCGTGAATGCCGCTAACAGGATGGTTACTATCCAGAAGCGTATGGTGATCTTTACTTCATGGTGTACTGTGTTGTATCCTTCGCCATGTCCTTTGAAGGTGACCGTGCTGTTGGGCCAGGCTTTCTTGAAATCGCTATAGCTGGTCCTGAAATGGTCATGGACGGGGCCTTTCTTCCAAATTCTGTGTTTCTTTCCGTGCTTGACGAAGTGTTTCACGTCGAGGTCGGAGAGAATCTCGAAAAGGAACACGCCGCAGAGCAGAGGCAGCAGCAGCTCTTTATGCATGATGATGGCCGACACTGCGATGATGCCTCCGATGGTCAGGCTTCCGGTGTCGCCCATGAAGATCTGGGCAGGGTAGGAGTTGAACCACAGGAAACCGATCAACGAGCCGACGAAGGCTGCCATGAACACCACCAGTTCCTCGCTGCCTGGGATGTACATCAGGTCGAAGTGGCTGGCAGTGACGGCGTTACTTGAGATATAGGCTAGGATGACCAGGGTTAAGCCGATGATGGCGGAGTTGCCTGAGGCCATGCCGTCCATGCCGTCGTTGAGGTTGGAGCCGTTGCTGACAGCGGCCACAATGAAGACGGTGAGGAGCACGAAGAAGACCCAAGCGAGGTTATACATCCATTTAGGGCCTGCCCAGCGGAACAGGTCGGCGTAGTTGAGGTTATGGTTTTTCACGAATGGGATGGTCGTCCGGGTCGATTTCACGTCGGGACTCTTGACGACGATTTCCTTGTTGTCTTTGATTTTTACATGGATGTTTTCGTTGATCTGCACGGCAGGGCTGAAACGGAGGGTGAGTCCGACGATGAGGCCTAACAAGATCTGACCACCGAGCTTGACCGCGGGTTTGATGCCGTCTTTCTGTTTTCTGAATGTCTTGATATAGTCATCAGAGAATCCGATGATGCCGAGGATAAGCGTCGTGACGATCATGAGGATGGTGTAAACGCTGTGCAGCTTGCAGATCAGCAAGACAGGGATCAATATGGCGGCGATGATGATGACGCCACCCATGGTGGGCACGCCTTTTTTCTGGGTGTTATAGGGGTCGGTGGCCTCGTCACGCTGTGTCTCGACGATTTTTTTGCGTTTCAGCAACTTGATGAAATAGTTGCCAAACCAGACCGAGACGATGAGGGCTAATATGATGGCAACCGCGGCTCTGAAGGTGACGTAGGTGAACACCCTCGCGCCGGGGAAGTGTAAGCTGTCCAGATATGAAAACAGATAGTATAGCATGTCTTATTTCTCTTTTAATGCGTTCGTTAATTCTTCTTTGTCATCGAAATGGCGTTTCTCCCCTTTGATGATTTGGTAGTCTTCGTGGCCTTTGCCGGCGAGCAGGATGACATCGCCTTTCTCTGCCAATGCCACGGCGGTTCGTATGGCTTCGCGGCGGTCGGTGATCGAAAGCACCTTGCGTCGTTCCTCGTCAGGCACTCCTGCTTTCATCTGACGCAAGATTTCTTCGGGGTCTTCATCACGAGGGTTGTCGCTGGTGAGGATGACCTTGTCGCTGAGTTTGACGGCTACAGCGGCCATCTCGGGTCGTTTGGTGGTGTCGCGGTTGCCGCCACAGCCTACCACAGTGATGAGTTGAGGGTTGGGAGTTGAGAGCTGGGTGTTAGTGGTTCTCATGACATCGTTGATGGTCTTGAGTACGTTCTCCAATGCGTCGGGTGTGTGGGCGTAATCCACGATGCCGACGATGCCACTGTCGCTGTGTACCATGTCGAATCGTCCGTTGGCGCCTTGCAGTTTGCTGATCTCCACTAACAGTTCGTCTTTGTCGAATCCCAGTGCCAAAGCGGCTCCGTATATGGCCAGGATGTTACTGGCGTTGAAGTTGCCTACCAAACGGGTGTACATCTCCGTGTTGTTCACCTTCATCAGCATCCCGTTGAAATGACTTTCCATGACCATGCCTTTATAGTCGGCATCATGTTTCAAGGCGTAGCTCATCTTGCGGGCACGGGTGTTTTGGACCATCACACTGCCGTTCTTGTCGTCGAGGTTGGTAAGGGCAAAGGCCTCGGGAGGCAGGTTGTCGAAGAACTTCTTCTTGGCGTCGCGGTAGTTGGCCATCGTCTTATGGTAGTCGAGATGGTCGTGGGTCAAATTGGTGAAGATGCCTCCCGCGAAATGCAGTCCAGCAATCCGGTTTTGGTCGATGGCATGGGAGCTGACTTCCATGAAGGCGTATTCGCAGTGATGGTCAACCATCTGTTTCAGCAATGCGTTGAGTTCGATGGGGTCGGGGGTGGTGTGGGTGGCCGGGATGACTTGGCGGTCCACGATATTCTCGATGGTGGAAAGCAGTCCGCAGGCATATCCCGCGTCGGTGAACAGGCGGTAAAGCAAGGTGGCGATGGTCGTTTTGCCGTTGGTGCCCGTGACTCCGGTGAGTTTCAACGACCTGGATGGATTGCCGTAGAAGTTGGCGGCAGCGATGCCCAGCACGAGGGCACTGTTGTCAACCTTGATATAAGTCACATCTTCCTGAAGTATCTTGGGAAGCTCTTCGCATACGATGGCGATGGCTCCTTTCTCAATGGCCGTGTCAATAAAGACGTGCCCGTCGTTCTGGGTACCTTTGATGGCAAAGAACAGGGCATTCGGCTCTACCTTACGGGAGTCGAAGGCTATCGTGGTGATATCCAGGTCTTTGTTTCCCTGGATTTCTATGAGGTTGCAGTTTACTATGATCTCTTTTAGTTTCATTTCTTTCCTAAGGTTAGCGTGATGAGACTTCCTGGCTGTAGTGTGTCGCCTGCTTTGACCGATTGTTGTTGAACGGTTCCATAGCCCTCGAAGGCGATGTTCCATCCCATGTTTTCCAGCAGGTAAACGGCATCGGTGACATTCATGCCTCTCACCTCTGGCACCCGCAGGGAGTCGAACTGTATGGGTTCAATGAGATAATGGTTGTCTTCTTTTGAAAACACAGTGTTCACCCATTCGCTTCCCGTGGAGCAGTCGGTATATTCAATGCCGATGCCGTCGAGGTAAGGCACTATCTCTGAGTGATGTCGTATGCTGCTGTCAACCGCTTTCTGTTCTGGTTGTCCGGCTTCCATCATGCCTTTGATTTTAGTGGCATAGATACGGTCCGAGATCTCTTTGAATGCCGGTGCGGCCACTTTGCCTGCTGAATAGAACTGCCCTTTGGCTTTGCTGATGACCACGATGCAGGTGTATAGTGGTTTCTCGGTGGGGAAGTAGCCCACGAAGGTCACGTTGTAGTCACGCTCGATGCGTCCATCGGCGTTCACCCATTTGTAGGCTTTTTTCTTCACGTTGTAGAGCTGTGCGGTTCCTGTCTTTCCAGCGATGCCGTATTCGGTTCCTCTCAGCATCTTGGCTGTGCCTCTTAAGACGACGCCTTCCATCATGCTTTGGATGGAGTCGATGGTTTGGGGACTGGCGATATGTTCTTTGAGCACTACGGGCTCAATGGTTTTGAGGGTGATGCCTTCTTTCCGTATTTCTTTGACAAACTGTGGTTTCATCATCTTGCCGCCGTTGGCCACTGCATTATAAAGGGTGAGGATTTGCAGGGGGGGGAGTCGCAGCTCGTATCCGATTGACATCCATGGGAGTGAGGTCTTTGACCAATGGGTCTTGTCGAGAATAGGGTGTTTGATGTAGGGACGTGCTTCTCCGGCGATGCCTGTTCCCAGCGGGACGTTGAGGCCGAGGCTGTATAACCCGTTGACATAGCGTTCGGGATTGGATCCGAAATAATCGGTGATGAGCTTGGCGGTGCCTTTGTTGGAGGATTGCTCGAAGACTTCACGGATGGTGACCCGTCCGTCAGCGTGGATGGTGTGGTCGTCATACATCTTTTTGTTGGAGAACACCAGAGGTCCGCCGCCGATGTTGATATGCGAGTTGATGTTCAGGTCGGGGAAGCTCTCCAGGAGGACCAGCATCGAGGCGAGTTTGAAGGTCGAGCCGGGTTCTATGCCATTGCCGATGGCGAAGTTGTACAGCTCCTGGCATCGGTTGGTTTCTTTGTCGCGTTGCAGGTTGGTGATGGCTTTGATTTCACCGGTAGCCACTTCCATGACGATGGCGCATCCTTGTTCTGCTTTGTTCACCACCAGGGCGTTGCGCAGGGCGCGTTCGGCGATGTCCTGGATGCCGATGTTCAGGGTGGACACGATGTCGTTTCCGTTGACGGCTTCGATGTTGTTCTCGTCTTCGATGGGGATCCACACGCCGTGGTGCAGGTGGCGTTGACGATGATGTCCGTCTTGTCCTCTGAGGATGGTGTCACAGGCGCTTTCAAGTCCTACGGTGAGGCTGTCGTTGACATAGCCGATGGTACGTACGGCGAGGGAGCCGTAGGGGTGAATGCGTTTGAACTTAGGCTGTGACTTGGTTAGGCCGCCCTTGAGGTTGCCTTGGTTGAGGATGGCGCATTGTTCCAGTTGACGGTACTCGCCGAGGGTGACGTTGAGGCCGACAAGGAAATAGCGTTTCCCTTTTGCTTTGGCTTCGATGAGTCCTTTCTTCCACTTCGCGGCGTTACGTTTCGGGAAGAGGGTAGCCAGCTGTTGGCTCAGCAGGTCGATGTCGGCATTGAACAAGCTGTCGTCGATGACTTGCGGGTCGATGCCCACCTCGAAGATCGGCACGTCGGTGGCGAGCAGGCTGCCGTCGTCAGAGAGGATGTCGCCGCGTGAGGCTTGAAGCGTGTCGAAACGAGTCTCCACTTGGTCGGCGAGTTTGCGCAGCTCGTCGCCCTCCTTGGTCTGCACCAACACGGCTTTGACGATGATGATGACGCCAACAGCCAGTGCCGCGAAGTAAACCAAAGCGGTTCTCAGGAGACTATTTGTTTTCGGATCACGGTTCATTGTTTCTTGACTATTCGTGTTTCAAGTGATTCTTTGATTCCTTTGTCGGCGAGTTTGTCGATCATGACAGTTTGGGTGGAGGCTTTGGTGAAAGCCGATTTCACATAGATATATTCCACGCGGAGGTCGCGCAGTTTGTTGGTGTTTTTCTTGATGGAGCGGCTGGTGCTCTCGGCGATGTAGGCGTTGGTGATGATGAGCATCAGCAGCACGGTGAGGTAAACCAAGAAGGGGAACATCTTTGAGAAGTCCTCTTTGGTGAGGAAGTTGCCGCCTAAGATATTCATGATGGTGCGGCTGCCTTTGGATGAGGTGGTCTTGCGTTCGGTCTTCATGGTTTATTTCCTTTCTGCGATTCTCAGCTTGGCGCTGCGGGCGCGGCTGTTGGCCTCGACCTCCTGTTCGTCAGGGATGATGGGCTTCCTATTAATAATTATATAAGGTGTAAGCGGGTTGCCAAAGAAGTCTTTCTCTTCTTTTCCGTCGGCGTTGCCGCTTTTGATGAAATTCTTCACGAGGCGGTCTTCCAGGGAGTGGTAGGAGAGTACCACGAGGCGTCCGCCGGGTTTCAGCACGTCAGCGCATTGGGAGAGGAAACTGGTGAGGGCTTCCATCTCGTGGTTCACCTCGATGCGCAGGGCTTGGAACAGTTGGGCGAGCACTTTGTTCTCCTTGCCGCGAGGCAGTCGTGACTGCACTGCCGCCTTGAGTTGTTCTGTGGTCTCGATCGGCTGGGTGTCGCGAGCCATGATGATGTCAGAGGCGAAGAGGTGTGCGTTGTTCAGCTCCCCGTAGCGGCTGAGGATACGGGTCAGGTCGGCATGGTCGTAGCTGTTGACGATGCTGGCTGCGTCGGTGGGGCTGCTTTGGCACATGCGCATGTCGAGACGTCCCTCATAACGGGTGGAGAAGCCTTTCTCGGGTGTGTCGAACTGATGCCACGAGACCCCGAGGTCGGCGATGACGCCGTCAATCTTGTCGTGGTGGTAGAGCTGGATGAAGTTCTTGAAATAACTGAAGTTTTGCGGGATGAAGGTGAACCGCTCGTCGTCGATGACGTTGGCGGCGGCATCCTCGTCCTGGTCGAACGCATAGAGATGTCCGGTGGTGAGTCGTTCCATGATGGCGCGTGAATGGCCGCCCCCGCCGAAGGTGACATCGGCGTAGGTGCCTTCGGGAAGGATGCGCAACCCTTCGATACACTCATGTAATAACACCGGAACGTGATACATTTTTTTTGAATTCAGAAGTTACAAGTTAGATTTAGTTGAAAGAGAGGTTGGAGAAGAGTTCTTCGACACCTTGTGCAAGGGCTTCGGAATCGATTTCGTTGACACGCTCCTCGTACTTCGCCTTGTCCCAGATTTCCATGTTGGTGAACATGGAGTCGATGACAACGTCTTTGGAGAGCTCGCTGCGTTCAAGCAGCTCCTTCGGGATCAGAAGTCGCCCGGTGGCATCCAGCTTGACGCGTTTGACACCATCGAGGTACTTACGCATGATGTCGAGTTTTCTCCGATCGAATGTGTTCACCTGCATCAAGATCTCTCTGCGGCGGTTCCAGTCGCTGATGGTGTACAGCTCCAGGTATTGGCCGTGCAGACCGGGCCTCAAAATGAAATCTTCCTCGGCCTGACTCCCTAACTGCTCACGGAAATCCGCAGGAAGCATCAGTCGCCCCTTCGAGTCTAATTTGCAGGTGAATGTACCGGTCGGATTGCTCATTCTCTTCACTTCTTTTTAACGATACAAAATTATGCATTTCTTCCCATATCTCTCCACTTTCTCCCACATTTTTTGAAATATTCGGATTGTTTTTTTATCAACAATTTTATCAACAGGCATGTTAATACATGTTAACATATTTGAAAATCAGTTCTTTATGCTTGTTTTTTGAGCCGTAATTATGAACATTTTGTTCGTTTTGAACAGAAAAAACAGAAGAAAAGCGGGAGTGAAAGGATAAAATTTTACCTTTGCACCATCAATACAGCTGTTTTTGAATATGGAGGACAAGTACGGTAATCTGATAGATCTGCGTAAGATCTTTGAAGCCAAGGCGCCCAAACTGATGAAATGGATGCCTAACTGGCTGTTCCGTCGGATCCAGCGCCTGCTTCATGAGGAGGATATCAACACCATCTTGAGCCGCTATGGACATCTTCAAGGGGTTGATTTCGTGCAGGCAGTCATTAAGGATTTTAACTTGAACATCGTGGTGGAAGGGGCTGAGAACCTGAAAGCTACGGAACGTATCCTGGTGGCCTCAAACCATCCTCTGGGCGGACTTGACGGCATCGCACTGATTGGAACCGTGGGATCCTATTGCCCCGACCCAGTCACCCCAGTCAACGACTTCCTGATGTTTGTCAAGAACCTTCAACCCATTTTCATTCCCGTCAACAAGGCGGGGAAGGGGGTCGCCAACCGCGAAGAAAACGTAAAACTCTTCAATGAGACCTTCGCGGGTGAGCATGCTATCTGCTATTTCCCGTTCGGTCTGTGCTCCCGCAAAGTGAAAGATGGGAAAATCATGGACCTTGAATGGAAAAAGACCTTTATCAGCAAGGCAAAAGAATTTCATCGCGATATTATCCCCACTCATATCGACGGTCAGAACACCAAGTTCTTTTATAATTTGGCGAGACTTCGCAAACGTTTGAATATCAAAGTGAATATCGAGATGGCCTTTTTGGTTGACGAGTTTTTCAAGCAACGGAACAAAACCCTCACCATCACTTTTGGGAAGCCGGTGCCTTATCAAACCTTTGACCGTCTTCACACCGATGCCGAATGGGCAGAAAGACTGCGTTGTTTCTCGTATAACTTACCCCTTGACAAAGACCAGACTTTCGATCCTGAGAAAACCTACTTGATTCCTTGAATACACTAAGAAGATGTTTTTATGAAAAAGATCATTGATCCCATACCGGTTGACACGCTCCTTGAGGAATTGACCCTTGACAAGTTCAAGAGGAAAACCAATAATGGGAAAAACGAGATTTATATTTTGAATGCCTCCAACGCGCCGAATGTAATGCGAGAGATCGGCCGATTGCGGGAGATCAGCTTCCGCGACTCTGGCGGTGGAACGGGCTTGGATTGTGATTTGGACCGGTTTGACACGGAAGGGGAGAACCCTTTCGAGCAACTTATCGTATGGAACCCGTATGACCGCGCCATCGTTGGCGGTTATCGTTTCTTGTATTGCGACCGATTGAAGACTGATGACAAGGGACAGGTTGACACACCCACCTCGGAGCTTTTCCATTACTCCGAGAAGTTTGTGAGAGAATACCTACCTTATACTATTGAGCTTGGCCGTTCCTTCGTCCAGCCTGATTATCAACCCTCTAAGAGCTTGTCAAAGGGTATCTATTCCCTTGATAACCTTTGGGACGGGTTGGCTTATCTTTGCGTGATTTATCCCGAAGCGAAATATTACTTCGGCAAGGTGACCATGTATCCCCAATTGGAACGGGAGACACGTGACCTCATCCTCTACTTCATGAAGAGCTGTTTCCCCGATCCTGACCGTCTGGTCAGTCCCTGGCCGGAACTGGAGTTGCCTATCGTGATGGAAGAGGAGAAACTACGCTCCATCTTCACAGGAAGCAATTACAATGAGAATTACCGGATCTTGGTGAAAAACGCTCGTGAACGTGGTACTGCATTGCCTCCCTTGGTCAATGCTTACATGAGCCTTTCGTCCACCATGCGCTCCTTTGGCACCGCCCTTAACGCACCTTTTGGCCAGGTGGAGGAAACAGGCATCATGATTACCATCGCGGAGATCTATCCTGAGAAATTCCAAAGACACGCCACTTACGATCCGAATGAGAAACCTCTTCACTTGAGCTGATTATGATTATCAAAGACGCACATTTCCTCTGTAGCAACAGCAAAATCGACAAGTTGCCCAAAGACAACATGCCGGAATATGCCTTCATCGGGCGTTCCAATGTGGGTAAATCCTCCTTGATCAATGCTTTGGTCCAAAAAAAAGGCTTGGCCAAGACCTCGGCCACCCCGGGCAAGACCATCGCCATCAATCATTTTGTGGTCAACGGTCAATGGTATCTGGTGGACCTGCCTGGTTATGGCTACGCCAGACGCTCCAAGAAGTCGCGCGAAGAATGGCGTGTCATGCTGGCCAATTACATTGCTCGCCGGCGCAACCTGATGTACACCTTTGTGCTTGTCGATTCCCGCATAGAGCCTCAAGACAGCGACACCGGTTTCATGGAATGGCTGGGTGAGAACCAGATTCCTTTCAGCATCGTCTTCACCAAGGCTGACAAGTTGAGTAATAACGAGCTGAACACCAACGTGGAAGCTTATAAAAAACGTCTTCTCGAGGATTGGGAGGAGCTGCCTCCAATCTTTGTCACCTCGGCTGAGACCAAGCAGGGTCGTGAGGAACTTCTCGATTTCATTGAACAACAGAATCTTGAGCTGGAGAATTACCTTAAGACTAAAGGACTTTGAAAACTGGATATTGTTAGTAAGTTATAACAATAATGTATAATTAATTAAAACTAATTAACTATTTAATCACTAAACAACTTAAAAACTAAACACATGGGTATTTTAGTATCATTGCTCATCGGAGCACTTGCCGGTCTTCTCGCCGGTCTCATCATGAAAAAAGGCATGAGCCTTCTCGTATGCATCCTCGTCGGTCTTGTCGGCGGCGTGTTGGGCAGCTGGGTATTCAGCTTGATTGGCTTGCAAGCCAGCTCCAACTTTTGGGGCCAGCTTCTCGTTGGCACCTGCGGCTCTGTGCTGCTGCTCTTTATTCTTTCCTTATTTAAGAAAAAGAACTAATTAATTTAGAATTTAGAATTTAGAATTTAGAATTTAGAGGGTTCGACGCAAATCCCTCTAAATTCTTAATTCTTAATTCTTAATTCAAAGATACTCTCGTAATCCCTGTTCCTCCGGTTTCCAGTGAGGCATCGGCAAAATGTTTCACTTCGTGGTCGTGGCTCAGCATCTCACGGATGAGTTTGCGCAAGATACCGTTTCCTTTGCCATGAAGGATGCTCACTTCCTTGATGCTGAGGAGCTTGGCTTCATCAAGGTATTTGGTCACCATATCGAGGGCTTCCTCGGCGCGTTTTCCCCTTACATCTAACGTCAAGTCGAAATGCTCGGCTTTCTCACTGAGGTCATCAGCGATGCCCGACTGCCATTTGCGCTGGACTTTGCGTCCCTCGGCGCGGCTCACTTTTCGTAGCTTGTCGGGGGTGGTGCGCAGTTTCACCGTGTCGAACTGGATGGTGACGTCGGTGTCGCTAATGCTTAGGATTTCACCCACAATCTCCATCTCGTCGATACAAACCGTGTCGCCGGCTTTAAGCGCCTCCCCCTTTCCCTCCAGAGGGAGGGGAGATGCCACGTCCTTCTTTCTGGAGGGGGCGGTGAGGGCTTGTTTCACAATCTCCTCTTTGGCTTTGTTTAAGTCTTTACGTATCTCCTTGGTGCGTTCCTTTTCTGCCTGAGCTTCTCTGATCTCTTTGATAGTGAGTTCGATACGGCTGTTGGCCTTGTCGATGAGTTCCTGCGCCTCGTTGGCGGCATCACGGAGGTATTGTTTCTTTTTGTTTTCCAGTTCCGAGAGCAGGTTTTTGTATTTGGCCACCACTTCGCTGAGCAGGGTGTCAGCGATTTCCAGTTCGCGTTCTTTTTTGCGGATGGCTTTCTTGTCCACCTCTAATTGTTGCAGCTGTTGCTCAAATCTCAGGTGTTGTTCTCCGGTGATGTGTGAAGCCTCGTCAAGGATTCGTTTCGGGAATCCTGTTTTCCTGGCGATTTCGAAGGCGAAGGAGCTGCCGGGTTTTCCCGTGACCATGAGGTACATGGGCTGCATGAACTTGGTGTCGAACAGCATGGCTCCGTTGATGATGCCCTCGTGCGTATCGGCAAGCAGTTTCAAGTTGGCATAGTGGGTGGTTACGATGCCGATGACTTTCTTCCTGTTGAGTTCCAAGAGGATTGCTTCGGCGATGGCGCCGCCCAACTGGGGTTCGGTGCCAGTGCCGAACTCGTCGATGAGGAACAAGGAGCGCTCGTTGGCATTTTCCAACAGGACTTTCATGTTGCGGAGGTGCGAGCTATAGGTGGAGAGGTCGTCGAGGATGGACTGTTCGTCGCCAATGTCGATGAAAAGGCTCTCGAAGAGTCCGCATTCCGAGTCCAGATGCATGGGCACACACAAACCACATTGCAGCATGTATTGGATGAGGCCGGTGGTCTTGAGGCACACAGACTTGCCGCCGGCATTGGGGCCTGAGATGACCAGGATGCGGTTGTCTTGGTTCAGCGTGAGGTCTAGGGGCACGATGGTTTTGCCTTGCGACTGTAGCTTCTGTTCCAGGACGGGATGTCGCGCCTGGATCCAGCGGAAGCACGGGTTGTCGTGGATGACAGGCTTGACGCTGTGGAGATGCTGGCTGAGCAGGGCTTTGGCGCGGATGAAGTCGAGTTGCCCGAGCAGGTCCCAAGCTTTCAGCAACTCGGGCAGCGAAGGGCGGATGCGGTCGGTGAACTGCATCAGGATGCGTTGTACCTCACGGCGTTCGGCATATTCTAACTCCTTGATCTCGTTGGAGGTCTCCACAATCTCGGCAGGCTCGATATAGACGGTTTGGCCAGTGGCGGACTCGTCATGGATGAAGCCTTTGAGGGCGCGTTTGTCACCAGCCTTGACAGGGATGACCATGCGTCCGTCGCGTATGGTGATCTCTGCTTTGGGATCCACCCAGCCCGAGTCTTTGGCGGTGCTCATAATCTGTCGGATACGTCGCTCGATGCCGCCTGATTTGCGGCGGATGTCGCTTCGGATCTCGGCCAGCTCGGGAGAGGCGTTGTCGGGCATCTCGCCTTTGTCGTCCACGAGGCGGTTGGCTTCTCTGAACACGATGGGTTCCACCTCGATGCCGTCAGTGAGGGCACAGAGCTCCGGATATTCCTCACGGTTCTCGCTTTGTCCAAATTTCAGGATGTAGTTCAAGGCGTTCAGCGAGGGTTTCATGGCAAACAGTCCTTCGAGGCTAATGCTGGTTCCCGGTATTTTGATATGTTGGAACTCTTCTCGCAGGTCGTGGTAGTCTCTCATGGGGAAAGGCACGCCGTTTTGGAGCAGCTGCATGAATTCCACGGTCTGGTCGAGGCTTCGCTCGATGGCGTTCTTGTCGCAGCTGAAGCTCATTTGTTCAGCGCGTTCCAGTCCCATGGCACTGATACAGTGCCCTTTGACGGCTTCGCGGATGTGGTTGAAGCCAATTTTCTGTTCGTAGTTTTCGGGGTAGATCACTATAGCCGTTTTTTGGACTGCAAAGGTAATATTTTTTTGTTACTTTGGGTTTGACCCTAAAATAACAAAAAGGTCAAGGTAAAAAACTATGATCCACCGCCTTACTCAGGAGAGTTTCTCCTGATTCGTTCAATCATTAGTTTGTCCCATATTCTTGCTGATACATTTCCCTAATCTCCTTGAAGAATCTCGCCAAAGCCTCTTCATTGCTCTTTTTTGCCTCCTCAGCCACCTCGTGCATAATGTAGGCGAGCATTTCATCTGTGGGCTCCTCCATTGAGGTTAAACGATATGCGTTGATTTCTTTTTCGGACATGAGTTCTTGTGTTTTTCAAGTTTAATTTATTTTGCAAAGATACTTCTTTTTTCCTATTTATTCTTATGAATTGGCAATGACTTTTTGAAAGTTTTTTTCGTTAGGAG
>CAMIWN010000043.1:0-26623 GCA_946402445.1 uncultured Bacteroidales bacterium | reverse complement strand
ACTATTACTGCTACGCCCGCACGGTGATTCTCGAATGCGAACAAAACAACCACAGCTTAGGGTTTACCATCCGTCCCGACAAGGACCTCATATTCTATTTTGGAAACGACCTCGACCTTAACGGCAACCTCCTGAGCTATCAACCATACGCCTCCCTGGACGGAATCGATTACACCAATGTCCATCATGAGATCCTCTACAGTCAATACAACGGCCAGCTAATCTACGACTGGTATTACAGCGAGGCATTCGGACTCTTGTTTATTCAATACTATGATCAGTCATTGACGAGGATTCCGTCCAGCCAAGACCGATGAAGGCCGCTTTTCATCAGTAAAGATGCGTTGTGTCCAAAGTTTCAACAATAAAAGTATTGACATTATTAAAATAATGTATATTTTTGCATCGAAATTATTAAATACAACGCATTATGAAAATAGATTCTATTGAAATCACATCCATTAATAAAGATCTTTTTTGCGAAAAAAGGCGTTAATAATAGTAAAATTACTATTTTTGCAAAACCGATCCACCAATGAAGATCGTTAAAACCAGTAGAATCCTGAAACTATTGGCTAAGGATGGTTGGTATATTGTCCATCAAGTCGGTAGTCATCGGCAATTTAGACATCCTACTAAAAAGGGGAAGGTCACCGTGAATGGAAAACCCAGTGATGATACTTGGGGAGACGAATTGAAAAGCATTGAGCGACAATCGGGACTAACGTTTTAAACAGAGGTATCATGGAAAAAGTGATCATTTCAACGTCAAAAACCGAAAACGGATTCAGTGCCAGCTGCGAATTGCTTCCTGGATGGGTCGTAGCATTTACAGGCAATTTCTCTGAATTTGTCAACTACGTTCAAGAAAGCATTGATTTTTATGTGGATTGCGCACAAACCGACCACGAACCTTATCCTGCCGTATTTGACACCAGCTACCAATTGCTTTTCAAAATGGACATCCAAAGTCTGCTGTACTGCTACGACAAGATCCTTACCCGAGCCGCATTATCAAGAATGACGGGAATCAACCAACGTCAACTTGGCCACTACATCTGCGGTAGAAGCAAGCCTCGCAAACCGCAAAGCGAAAAAATAATCAATGCTTTGCATGCCTTGGGGAAAGAACTACAGGCCATCACAATGTAAAATCATCCTGTTTTTTATCGCAAAGCAAATCCCTTATAGAATCGATATTCTCAGACAAAATTGGAACCAAGATGACCCGCGCCTATAATCCTTTGTATCTAGAAGATGTGATGAACAACCTCGGCACCATGTTCGACTGCGCCGTCCATGTCGCGCATTGCGACCTGACACTGTTTTACGAGATGTTTCTGTCAAGCGGCGTCGCCTCACAAATCGAGGCGGGCAATCCTCGCTACCTGTCAGGACTATCAGGGATGGAGCTGATGCAACTGGTTTTGGATAAAACCTCTGACAAAACGGTGTCTGTCCTGTCTTACGCACCTTTTGACCGCACCCCGGAATATTGGGTCGGTTGGGCTTTGGCCTATTACCAATGGTATCGTGCTCGGTCGTTTTCATTCCTTAAAAGCAATGGATTAAACATCAACACCTTGCTTTCGCTATATCCAACCTTGCATGAGGCCGACCTTTCCAAATTCGTACAAACGGCCGATGCGATAATCGAGCAAGGTCTCCAACACCGGAAAAACCCCCTGAAAGCCATCCGCAAGCAATCTCGTCTCACTCAAAAGCAGTTGGCTGACTTGTCGGGGGTTTCTCTTCGTATGATCCAAGCTTACGAACAGGGCGACCAGGACATCACCAAAGCGGAAGTGCGCTCGGTCCTCGCACTGTCACGGGTGCTCGGTTGCCGCCCTGAAGCGATTATATTAGGTTAACGATTCCCTCCTTATTGCACAACAAATTTCCGTGTCACATCCCCAACGCTGATAAAATACAGTCCGTTGGGCAATTTTGAAACATCGATTTGGGTGTTTTCACCATCGATACGTCCCGTCATCAGGGTTTGACCCATCGTATTGCTGATGCGGTACTCACCGGACTGGACGCCTGATACGGTGATGAGACCTGTTGTTGGATTGGGATAAACCTGGAATCCTTCCGTCAAAACGGGTTCTTCCACGCCATAATCATGGTATTCCTCATACACCTCGTCACAGTCCTTTTCGCCGTATTTGAACATCAACCGATTCTCTTTCCAGAAGCAACGGATGCCCTCCACACGGTAGCCTCTGCCTTTATTCATCAGCTTTTCGGGGAAGAAGCTGGTCAAGTGGCCAATGCCGCGGACGATGGTGCCGCTGAAGACGTGATTCGCATCACTCACCTGAAGCATCTTGAACAACCGACCTTCATATTCGTACTGCTCCACGGCATCCACATGCATCACGAGGCTTTCGGTCCCCACCTTGATTTCCCATTCGTCGCCAGGTTCCATATTGTAATTATAAAGCACGGTGAACGCTTGCAAATCCTTATTCCACCAATAGACTACATCCTCCTCATCATAGATGTACTCATGGCTCAACTCGATATGTTCACCCTTGTCATACAGGGTGTTAATACGCACCAAGACGTGAATCTTTTCCTTGTCATTGATGGTGGTGTCGTTAGCCTGACGGAGGTATTGGTAGGTGATGCTTCCATCCTCATTCAAAATCTCATAATACCACTCATTGGAAGCCGTGCCACAGTCTTCTTCGATGTCGCTTTGCCAACTTTCCCATGCCTCCCGATAAAGGTTTTCACAGCCGCAAGGCACAATCAACTTTTCCTGTAAACTCGCTGTTGGGAACGTGGTTAAGCCACACATCGCGGGCGTGGTGCCATGGCAAACCATAGTTAATTTCACGCTTCCGTCTTCTCTACGGAACGCCCCTTCCGCAAGGTCGGAGACCGATACTCCCAATTCTGCCCTTGACAAATTACGGCAGTTGTAAAATGCTTGGGAGCCAATGGACCTCACGCTGTCAGGAATCACGATTTCTTTCAAGGCGAAACAAGAGGCGAACGCCCACGCGCCGATGGAAGCCACCGTCTCAGGGATGACAATGGAATCCAAGCGTGAGCATTCCTCGAACATGCCCGCGGGAATGGCTTCCAAATCCTGTGGCAAGGTGATGGTTTTCAGCCAGTCACATTGTTGGAACAGGTAATTCCCGAGCTGACGCACCGTCTCAGGAATGGTAAACGACGTCAGTCCCACACAAGCTCTAAAAGCGCTTGAGCCAAGAGAAGTCACCGAGGCAGGAAGATTGACCTCCTTCAGATGGAAGCATTGTAGGAACGCTCTTTCTCCTATTTCAATTACCGTTTCAGGGATCATGATGTAATCCAATAATTGACAATTATTAAACAAGTCGTCCGAAATCGCTGTAAGGTTTTCAGGCAGATGGACGGATCGAAGCTCATAACAATATGCGAAAGCGCCGGCACCCAATTCCTCCACTGTGTTGGGGACATCTATCGAAGAGAGATGGGAACAATAGTAAAACACGCTGTCTCCAAGATGCGTCACCGATTCAGGCAAGTCGATGGAGGTCAAGCCAGCCCCCAAAAACGCACGTTCTTCGATATGCGTTACGGAGGAAGGAATCTCTATGGAATTAAGACTCTGACAGTTGATGAACAACTCTTTTGGAAGTACCGTGATTCCCTCTGGAAGACGTACCGAGTTAAGCGGCCAACAGTCGGCAAAAGCCCTGTTGCCGATGGTTTCCACCGAGTTAGGCAACACCACGACACGCAGGTAGGAGCATGAAGAAAACGCCGACTCACCGATGGCGGTCACCGTGTTGGGCACCACCACTGAATTCAGTTCACCATTGCAATTTTTGAACGCCCCGTCACCCACAGCAGTGACGGTATAGGTAATATTCTCATAATCAACAGTCTCAGGAATTGCAATATCACCTACATAACTATTAAAGCCTGTGCTTTCCAAGTCCGGAGTATAGGTCACTTCCACCGTGTTGTTGCCGGTGATGTTATAATACAAGCCGCTGGCTTCGTCATAAAACTTCACGCCTAACAAGGGATTCAAGGTGGGAATCTCATCCGCATTCACAATGCTTTTCCAGTACTCTGTTCCCGTGACAAAATACAAGTAATTATCATACCCTTTGAAGAGATAACCACTTCCGTCGCCAGGAGCAATGTCAACAAGGGGAATGGCCTCGCCTACATCGACAAACGTCTCGCCATGGTCAAGGGAATATGAGAGAACAGCCGAATAGCCTGCGAAAGTGGGCTTGTAAACCACACCGCTGTTGCTAATGGCCAAACTCGTCCCATCAAAGAGATAAAAGCCTGGGATATGCTGGAAGCCAACACTGCTCCCGTCGCCACTATAGCCGCAAGCCACCACGTTGCCCTCGGGGTCAAAAGCCATGTCGCGAATGTTCACGCCTACACCAGCAACACGTTCCCCATCTTGCATATCGGAAAGCATTAAATGATATATGCCTCCTCCTTCGTTGATATCAATGGTACTAATTCCAATATATACATCACCGTTCTCATTGACCAAAAGATCACCGATGGTCGGAGCGTTGTTCGCAATCATAAACCCAGGAATAGCTCCATCCCAAGTGACACCATTGTCAGTGGTCCAAAAGATTTCACCAGTGGATGCCCATCCAATAACGGTCTCATTACTTGGCGCATACAAACCCGCAACATCTTCAATAGCGCATGAAGAAACCTGAGGCATTTGTTGCCAGATGTCGCCATTGTCATCAGAAAATATTACAGCATTCAACGTGTTGTTGAAAAGGAAGATTCTACCTTCCGGACTGACGCAGAAACAATGCGGGTTAAAAAGAAAATTGAAGCCCGTTTCAGGACCAATCACAATGGTGCAAGGACCATTTACAGTTTGCATCCGGCTAATGCCGTTGTTGCCTTCATAGAAAAACAGGCTGCCCTCAGGGGATACTCCCAATAAAGTGGCGGGATGGTTGATGAATTCCCAGAAGTTTTGTGCCTTAAGGCCGCATACGCAAGCCAGGCAAAGGATGATGATTGATATTACTTTTTTCATGATATATGTGTTATTTTGTTTGTTTCTGTGTTCCCCACACTGTGCTCCCCACACTGCGCTATCGCTTGTGTGGGGTTACTGAAATCGCGCCTCTCCGAGGCGCTGATTTATACCGCATTTACGATTTCCTCGAAGCTCCGGTTGTCGTCGCCTAGGTTCATTTTCATCTGTTTGATTCTTGTTTTGCGTTTGTAATAAGAGTCAGTCTGAGTGTCCAACAAGATGGAAATCACCTGGTTGGAGAATCCGTTCTTGGAAAGGCAACAGATGCGCACATCCCATTTTCCAAGTTTGGGAAAGAGTTGGAGCAAACGTTGTGAGAAGCCGTCAAAGATCAAGTCGGTGAGGTTGATGAAGTCCGTCCAGTCGTTGTCGCCAAGCTCAAAATTGAGTGTGTCGGCATTCACCTGTTCGCTGAGGGCTTGTGCCGTGACCATCACCTTGTTACGCGCCATAATCTTCTGGGTCATCATCAGCTCTTTTTGCGAAAGGGTCTGTTGGTTGCGCCGCAGCTCGTCGTTGGTACGGATCAAGGTCTCCATGTCGCTCACCAGCTCGTGGATGCGGTTCTGGTCGCGCTCCACCTGACGGCCAAATTGCTCCATCTTCAACTTATGGTCGCTAACGATCTTCCTTACAATCAACAAGATAACCAACAAAGCTATCACAGCTAAGGCGATAATCAAATATAGTTTCAGGTCGCGGTTACGATGAAGACTTTCCAGCTCACTTTGCTGGGCTTTTAATTCATATTCCGACTTGATGCGTTGCATGACTTCGCTGGAGTGTTCCTTTTCAGATTCCAATAAGTTTGTCGAGAACAGCTTATGGTATTGAACAGCTTGTTTATAGTCGCCTTCGTTGTAGGCGATGGCATAAAGCGTCTGATAGACTGACATCTTCAGCCCGGGACGTTCGCTGCGCAACGCCTCGTTCAAAAAGTACTTGGCCTGCTCAACATCGTCCAAATAATAATAAAGGATGCCCAAGGTCATGTGGGCGATGTCGGTATCGGTGTCGCTAAGGCCGATTTCCAATGCCTTGTTCACGCTCTCGATACCTTTGGTGAAGTTGCCTGTTTCCATATAATAGTCACGGCCCATCTCCAGATAGAGGTCGCTCAGCATGACTTGGTCATGAATCAATGCCGCGATGCTGAAGGCCGTGTCGTAGTACTGTTTGGCTTGGGTGTATTGTTCCTGTGCCCTGACGGCCCGTCCGCTGTTACGATAGGCGTTCATCATGCCCGTGGAGTCGGCAGTTTGGCGATAGCAGTTCAAAGCCTGTTGATGTTGGGCAAAAGCACCCTCGAAGAGTCCGTGTTTGAAATACATTGCTCCAAGGTTATCGCAGAGCTGGCCTTCAAGCTGAAGGACATCCGTGGTCTTTTCGCATCCACGTAATACTTCCAGCCCTTGCACAAACTTTTCAGCGGCTTCCTCTGACTGGCGTTCCTCGCGCAAGCGGGCACCTTCTTCATAAAGAGACTGAGCGTGTTCCACCCGTTTGGTTTGGGTGTTGCAAGCAATCAGCATAACACTGATCAAAAAGATGATTGGTAGTCGTGTTCTCATTTTTCGAATGGTTGTTGATGCAAAATTAAAGAGAAAAACAACTTGTCAAGGGGTTTACGGAGAGATAGCGGGAAATGTCCCTATCATTTTGAGATGTCCAAGTAGATAGACATTGATTTTCATTGAGTTATAGCTTGGCAGGATTTCGTTTTGTCCTTACCTTTTTACCCTACACTGCGATCCCCACACTGCGATCCCCACACTGCGCTATCGCTTGTGTGGGGTTACTGAGAGTTCGTGCCTTCGGCACGTTTGGGATGTTTATGTTTTTATTACGGAAAATGATTTATCTTTGTAAGCGAAAAAGTTCATCATGGAAGAAATCATCACTTTCCTCACTAACGTGCTCCATAACAATAACCGGGAGTGGTTTCATGAGCACAAACAAGAATACCAAAACGCCCAGGCGAAGTTCAACACCATCGCCGAGCAAATCATAGAAGGCGTGGCACAGTTCGACCCCGACATGCAGGGCTTGACGCTGAAAGACTGCACTTACCGCTTTTACCGCGACACCCGTTTCTCATCAGACAAGCGGCCTTATAAGACCCATTTCGGGGTGTTTGTGTGCAAAGGCGGCAAGAAGTCGATGCTCAGCGGCTACTACTTTCAGGTACAGCCAAGAGAGTCTGAGGATTATTTTAGCGGCAACATGCTCTGCACCGGGATGTATATGCCTTATCCTGAGACATTAAAGAACGTCAGGGAAGAAATCCTTTACAACGGCGACCCCCTTGAAAAAGCCATAAAAAAAGCCAAAGGATTCACTTTGGACACCCACAGTGCCCTAAAAAGGGTTCCCAACGGCTATCCCAAAGACCACGCCTACGCAGAATTCCTCAAACAACGCGACTGGCTATTAATAAAAGAGGTAGATGACAAACACCTCTATAGTCCCAACCTCGTGGAATGGGTGCTGGATGAGTTCAAGAAGACCAAGGATTTTTGCCAGTGGCTGAATCGAGTTGAGAGTTAGACCTCACCCCCCAGCCCCCTCTCCACAGTGGAGAGGGGGAGCGTTCTACCCAGGGTTTCTACCGAGATTAAACCCCTAACGGGGTATCTCTGTCTCCCTCTAAATTCTAAATTCTTAATTCTAAATTCTCCTTCTACCGAGGTTAAACCCCTATCGGAGTAGCCCTTCCCTTGGCAGGATTTTTGTTTTAGGAACACAAAAACCGTCATTATGGATTACGTGCTATTACTCATCACATTCGCGGGAGCTATTATCTCTGAGCTGCTCTCCATTTATGCAGATATGATTGGCTGCAAGACCTTCCTGAAAAAACTGTGGCCCGACAAATCAGATCGTTTCTACTTCATCATCGATGCCCTGCTCATGCCTTTCATCGGCACTGCACTGGCCTATTTCATCATGGAGCCCGAAAGCATGAAGACTGCCTTCTGCGCAGGACTCACCTGGTGCGGCACCCTGCAAACCCTCGGCCTCACCCTGAAGTCAGAAACAGTAACCACCACCAAGGAATCAGGAGGAAAGACCACCGTCTCCACCACCACCAAAACCACCAAGAAAGTCTAATTCAAAAACTTTGAATGCCATGAAAACCCTTATCTATAGCGTCATCGCAGCCACCATCGTGCTTGCTGCCTGCTTTTTAAATTGCTTGGTCTGTAAAACAAGGACCAAAAAGGACCAAAAAACAACGCTTCTCATCCTGCCTCTCTGCATCCTGCTGCTGTTCATCGCTTTGTTTGTCGGAGCCGGCATCAGCCGCAACCATATCAAAAAAGAACTGGAGGTGATGCAGGTAGAAAACAACAAACGGCATCTCAACGATGACGACCGCCTGAAAAAAATAGAATTACGGAACCGCGACATCAGCTGGATTATTGGTCCGGATGAGGAAATCACAAAAGAGATTGAAGCACTTCGTAATCAATGATAAAAAAGACTATCTTTGCCGCATCTTAATTGATGCATCATGAAAACGAAATCACTCCTTGGGGCAGCCATGATTATGGTATTGGCCGCCTGCACAAGCCACAAAGAACCTCAATTCAATATCAAGGTGAACCTTGCCAACGCCGATGGGCAGACCGTCTATCTGCAACGCGACGGTCAGGTGCTCGACTCGGCAGTCATCCAGAACTGGGATGCCGAGTTCAACACCCCGATTCGCACCGACAACGAGATGTATGCCATCATGCTCAAGCAATGGCGCCGTCCTGTGTCGTTCTTCACCGACAACAAAGACCTCTACCTCGAAGGCGACGCACAGAATCCTAACAACATCGCCATCAAAGGTTCCGAGACGCAAGCTCGACTCGATACTTTCACTGAGGGCTTTAATGCGTTGGATGCCAAGCTCGACTCCATCGGCCAACAACTTCAGGAAGCCAAAGACGCAGGCAATCTGGAACTCGCCGAGCAGCTGAAACAGCAGTATGAAGACGCAGAAGAAATACAGAAGATGTATTGCTTCGACTATGTTTGGGAAAACCCCAAAGACCCTGTGGCGCATTATGTGCTTTACCGTTACAAATGGGCCTTCGGACCTTGCGAGATGCGCACGATGATCGACAACATCCATCACGCCGACACTGCCCTTACCTCGGGTAATTTGAAACTCGCCGAAGACTATGTGGCAAAGCTGGAACGCGTGCAAGCCGGACAGCCGATGATTGACTTTACACAGAACGACCCCGATGGCAACCCTGTGACACTCTCCCAACTCGCCGATGGCAAGCTTTTGTTGGTTGACTTCTGGGCATCCTGGTGCCCCGACTGCCGCAAGGAGAACCCCAATGTGGTAGCTGCTTACCAGAAGTTCCACGACAAGGGTTTCGACATCTTGGGTGTCTCGTTCGACACCAACAAAGAAGCATGGCTTGCCGCCATCGAGAAAGACGGCCTTACTTGGAACCATGTCTCCGACCTCCAAGGCTGGGGTAATGCCGCCGGTGCCCTCTACTCCATCGCTTTCATCCCTCAAAACGCCTTAATCAAAGACGGTGTGATTGTAGCCCGTAACCTGGAAGGGGAAGAGCTGATGCGGGAAGTTGAACACCAGTTGCAGCAATAAGAAAGTTAGCTTCCTTTTTTTATATTAGTTCACAAGTTTGTGGACCACAAGTTTGTGGACCACAAACTTGTGAACTCATTCTTGTTTTTTGGAGTTCCTGTATTCCGAAAAGCACTTGAAGAAATCATAATCCAGCAGGTCGCTGATTTTCAGCAGCATGTCGGTATATATCCATGGACGGTTCAGAATCTTGTAGATGTTCTGTCGGGAGTAACCCAACTGTTTGCCGAGCCAAATGATGGTACGCCCTTGCAACTGAAGCACCTGCTTGATGATATGTCCGATGTGAGGTTCCTCCATAAGGTGGTTTTCTTGCGAAGCCAAAGATACTGATTTTTTTAACATGTTTTAATATACTCTCAAGGAAACTTCACCACATTGGCAGTAACTTCTTTGAATTGAGGCATTGCCATGCCAATAGAAGCACCAATGTAGGTGGGATCACACACAATGTATTTCACGCCGTCAACCATCAAATAGTCGCCGGTCACATTTCCTTTGAAACACACTGCCGTGGCAAGATGGCCAGGATAATGCAACAAGACCACTTCTAAGCCCATCAGCTCACGCACCAGATTAGCATACAAGATGGAACGATCCTCACAATCACTGTAAGGATAGAAGAATGTCTCATCGGGAAACAAAGGACGCTCATAACCAAATTGCTTGTCATCGGTGGCATAATCGAAGCCTGTTTGGACATAATTAATCAAAATGTTGGCCGCATCAGTTTCCGACTTGCCTTTGATGGCTTCCCGAAGCACAGGATACAGCGTCTTTTTCAGCCCTTCACTCAACGAGGCAGCCGAATAAAACTGCCAATAACTACTCAATGGGTAGGTATTATAAAAATCAATCAGATTCTTGTTGGTCTCCACGGTGGCTGAGACATTCGGATAACGACGGGAAGTCACCGTACGTTTCCCAACAGGAACCCATGCGAAATCCTGCTGCGACTGACTCAACGAGAAAGAGTGCTCTTTAGGGAACGCATGATCGAAAATGTTGAGACTTTGGCCTTTGAACGAGGGGTCCATCACATAGAAACGACCCCCTGCCAAATTATAGTAAGAACGTCTATAGATATACTCATCCGAGCCCAACAGCAGAATCAATCCTTCCTGGGAACGAGCGATGCGCACCTTGAATCCCGACTGTGTAAGGAGATACATGTGATACACCACCGATTCGTTGGTTTGCCCTCCACAACAAATTTCGGCCACCGCTTTGGTGAGTTGATAGTAGGCCCAATCACACATCTGTCGTTTTTCTCGATACTCCAAACACTCAGCAAGGATGCGGTCGAAATACACATCATTCAGCTGTTCCCACAGTTCTGCCACATCGTTTTCTGTCACCGACTGGAGTTTCACAGGATGTTTGTCGTTGATAGTGAAGCCATACTGTGTGCCAAACATGGTCACATTCCTCAAAGAAGGAGCAGGAGTGTTCTGTGGCTGTGGCTTCGGTTTGATAGGGGCGATAGGTTGCGGCTTCACGATCGGTTTTGGAGCGATAGGTTTGTTAGCCGGGATGGGGTCAGCGGTAGGGCGTTTCTTGGGGTCCACGACAACGGGCTTAGGCGGCTCAGGTTTCCAAGGGATGTCTTCCTTGGGTTTAGCATCGAAAGAGTCCCAATGCTTTTTCATAAACTGGGCATATTCCTCGTTGATTTGTTTACGGAACGCCTCGTAGTCCTGGTCATTTTTTTGTTTGAATTGCTCAAAGCCACTGTTCGACTGGTTCAGGAACCGGTTCCATTCGTCATCCTCGGTCTGTCCCACGGCAAAAGCCGTGAGACATAAGCCGAGAAGGGTTAATAGACAGTGTTTCATGGTTATTCCTCGTTTACTACCAATTGCATATCGCCACGCACGGTTTCACCTGCGAGAACAACCACAGTCTTTGTATCTGTCTTATAAAGGGCATGACGGGCTTGTATTTTATACTGTCCAGCCTCCAAGTCGATGAACTCAAAGGTGCCGTCAGTGCCAGTCGAGGCAGATCTGCCAGAAGGCGACAGGGTCATGGATACATTAGGTATGGGTTCACCGGTCCGGAAGTCGGTGACAATACCATTAATGGTTCCAAACAAGGAGTACTCTTCCTCGGTGCAACCCGAGAACAACAAAGCGAGTAATGCGAAGAAAAATAGTTTTTTCATAGGATGTGATTTTTATTTTGTTTAGAAACGAATGGTGAATCCAACCGTGTTTTCAAAATAGGGATCCATCTTGCCCAAACCAGGCATAATGGTAAACAAATAGTTTACAGAGAAGTGTGGATAAAACAGATATAGTGATCCACCTACGCCCGCCTCAATTCCCGATCTCACATTCTCCACGCCATAATAGGTTTGTGTGATGTCGGTTCGATAATTCCCTATCATGCCATAACCGCCAGCAAGGGTGAGCTCAAGGTGTGCTATAGGAATGTAATTGATTTCGCCAAGAAGTGAAAGACGATAGATAGCACCGTCCATGTCTTTGACATTGTTTATAACTCTGTTAAGGTCGCTTTTGAAATTGACACCACCTGTCAAAGACCTGCCCCCCATGCCCAAACGGGCATTTAAACAATTAGAAAAAGTTTTACTCCCTTTCATGCTTGGGTATCCAACGCCGATATAATAGTAGATTTGTGCCTTTGAAACTGTGGGTAGGCAAAGGAACAAGACTGCTAGTGCCAAAAGAATTTTAACTCGTTTCATGATAATTAGATGATTACGTGAACAGGAAGAACGATGGTCTGACCCTCAGTGGATGAAATCGTGATGTTGGCAGTAACTGTTTGGGTGAGTTTGGTACGGTCAATGTCAATCATCACGGTCACCTCACTACTCGCATTTAGATAACCTGTTGAAGGAGTGGCAGTAAGCCAGTTCAGGCTTTCTGTGACAGCCCAGTTAACGGGACGGGAAGTGCTAGTGTTGATGATTTTGAAATTCAGTTGTGAAAAAGCACTGCCAAAGTCAAGATACTCCACATTCAGCTTGAAGCCAGCGTTATCAGGTGAAAGCATCATATCGCCCGAAGAAATCTGGCCAGCGGTGATGGTGATGCTTTTGCTGTTGGTCTCGAAACCCGACTTCATCCCTTGTACGGTATAGAGGCCAGGAGCGAGATTGGTGAATTCATAACGGCCATCGCTGCCTGTCACTGCCGAAAGTCCCGTGGGGCTGAGCGAGATGTTGACACCCTGAATAGGCTCGCTGTTGGTAACATTAGATACAATGCCTTGAATGCTGCCGGTCGAAGTCTCCTTGACACAAGAGCTCATCAAGAACAAAACCATGGCGAAGCATACGCCTAAAGTGATTTTTAGCTTTTTCATGTTGATTCTTTTATCTTTGTTTCTTGTTATTGTTTCGCATTAAATAAGGCCCGGACTTCTGTTGCGGTCAAAGCTCGGTTGTAGGTGCGGATGTTGTCCATCTTGCCATTAAAATACCATTTATTGGAGGATGTTATATTAGCGCCAATATAAGTGTTAGTATAACCCGTCCACCATTGTAAGGAGCCATGATTTGTCGTTTCAAATAAGGCTCCATCAATATACACACAGGCAACACTTCCTGTATAGGTTATAGTTAACAAATGCCATTGATTATTGAGAAAATTCGTAATAATACCCGAAGGTTGCCAGCTATAACTTGAACTATAAGAATTAGTACGAATAAATAAACGGCCCATATTATTGTCGTTTAAATCAATTACACAATAATTATGATTAGTCCCTAAAATAGTTGAATATAAATTATCATTCAACGCACACTTAAACCACACACTATACGACCATGCACTACTTATTGGGAAAATGGTGTAGGGTATTTGAAGATAGGAAGAATTACCATTAAATTCCATGGAAAGGCCTTCTCCGCTTGGAGTGTCGTTCGAGGGCTCAGCACCTTGGTTAAATCCATTATAGTTATCGTTCCAATCAGTAACAGTTCCCTCGTCAAAGGAATAATAAGCCATCAAACCGTTAGTGACAATCACTGAATTATCAACGGTAATGGTAACTTCAACGGTGGAATTAGCTCCCGTAATGGTGATACTTGTGGTTTCCTCGCCTACAAAGGCGTTGCGATCCACGTTGAGGGTGACTGTGCTGGGCGAAGTGGTGCTGGTGCTTCCTGCCATCGGGGTTACCGAAAGCCAATTCACTGAAGGCGTGGCGATGCTCCAGTTCACCAATGATCCAGTCTCGCCCGTATTCCTGATTTGGAAAGTTTCTTGCGAGCTGGATTTCCCAAAATCGACAGTGGTGACAGGAACGCTCATAGCCGCTTCGGCTGTGGAAGCCGTGAGGTTCACGGTTACAGTTTGACCCCCTCCCGTCACACGAAGCGAGGTGGATACATCGCCGTCAAACTTGGTGCGGTCGATAATGAGATTCACATTTTTTGTTTGGTTGGCATTGATGTTTCCCGAGGTGGGTGAGACGGTGAGCCAGTTGACCGAGGGAGCTGAGACGCTCCATTCCAACACCGATCCCTCGTCGCCCGTATTTTGGATTTGAAGGGTTTGTTGAGTGCTGATTTTGCCGAAATCGATAGCGGTCAGTGGAACTGTCATGGTGGCTATCGCTTCAGAGGCTGTGATGCTTACTGTGGCGCTTTGGTTACCTGCCGTTACCATGATGGTGGTAGAGACATCACCTGTGATCTTGGTACGGTCGATGTTAAGACTGACTGTTTTTGTTTGGTTGGCATTGATATTACCCGACATGGGCGACACCGTAAGCCAGTTGACTGTTGGGGCTGCTATGCTCCAAGCTAATACCGAGCCTTCATCGCCTGTGTTTTTGATTTGAAGGGTCTTTTGGGTGTCAATCTTGCCAAAGTCGATAGAGGTGACGGGGACTTCCAGGTTAGGATGGAAGTTAGCGGCCGAGATACTGAGGTTGGCACTGTTGTTCGACCCATTGACAGTGATGGTAGTGGACACCATGCCATTGATTTTGTTACGGTCAATCACAGCGGTCACCTGCGTACCGCTGCCGGCATTGGTGCTACCTGTCATAGGAGTCAATGTCAACCAGTTCACATTTAATTTAGTGATGGACCAGTCGAGTACGGTGCCTGCCGAACCCACATTTTTCACAAAAAAGGTCTTGGTGACCGCTGTCTCACCGAAGTCGATAGAGCCTTCGCTGAGTTGCAGGATGGCTGCACCCGTGCCTTCGGTGGACGCGCTGATGGTGAGGGTTTCCGTGTTACCCGCTCCACTTACGGTCACCGACGTCGATACCATTCCGTCGATTTTGGAACGGTCGATGGTAGCCATCACTGGAGTGCTGGAACCGCCATCGGTGTTGCCCGAGGTGGGCGACAACATCAGCCAGTCAACATTGACATTGGAGCAAGTCCAGTTGAGCGAGGTGCCTACCGGTCCTGTGTTCATCACATAAAATGCCAGACTTGTGGCTGAGGTGCCAAAGTCGAGCGAGGTCTCACTCAGTTGCAGCTTGGGGCCGTTGCTCCCCGAAACGCTCACGTTCACAGGAAGAACCACGGTTTGTTCAGCACCAGCCACCGTGAGGTTAGCAGTGGTGTTCTGTTCAATCTGGTCACGGTCAATCGTTACCATCACCACCACCTCCTGGCCGGCATTAAGGTTGCCCGACGAGGGTGTGGCTTCCAACCATGCCATGCTCTCGGTAATGCTCCAGCTGACGGGTAATGAAGTGCTGGTGTTGATAATCTTGAAATTCAAAGAAGAGAAGTTGGTGCCAAAGTCGAGGTATTCCACATTGAGACGGAAAGAGGCCAACTCGGGATTTAAGGTCATGTCGCCCGACGAAACATTGCCTGACACTATCGTGATGTTTTTCGTGTTGCTCTCATAGCCCTTCTTCACTCCTTGAACAGTATAGTTACCTTCTTGAAGGTTGTTGAACTCGTAACGTCCATCGCTGCCTGTGACCGCAGAAAGACCCGTGGGGCTGAGCGAGATATTGACACCCTGGATGGGCTCATTGTTTTTGGCATTGGTGACAATTCCCTGAATACTTCCTACAGAAATCTCAGGGACACAAGAGTTCAGAATCAGTAAGATAGAAGCAAATAATACACTTAAAAATACAGTTGTTTTTTTCATATAGATAAGTATTTATATTCGAAGTATTAAAAATTATAGGTCATTGCAAAACCCGTAGATTCAGTGGTAATGGTTGGATAGAAAGCAAGTTTGTTTCTTGAGGTTTTCACATAACGAGTACCTGAAGCGGCTACCGCGTCAATAAGGTTATAAACATAGACAGCGGCGGCACCTGCGATAAAGCCATTGCGGATGTTCTTGCAGTTGCTGGCTTTCGCGTAATACTGCTGGGCGAATCTCGGATTCTTTTGGGCTTTAGTGACATAGCTGGAACGCATTCCCTCGAAAGCGACGACACCCCCTAATGCTGCCACCTGCGCACCAAGGATGGCCACCCCTTTGGTTTGGCTTCCTTTGTACATCTGACCCCAACCCGGACACACCGCGGAACGCCATAATCCTGATGCCCCGTATTTGTCAGTGACTTGCACCCTGTCAAAGTTTACCGAAGAAGCCTTCGGATTACCCACGGCCACCAAGAAGAAATAATTTCCCATGTTGCGACCCGGTTCGTAATATTCGTCGATGATTTTGGCCACTACGGTGACAGGCTCGCCTTCCACCACGGCCATCATCTCAAAAGAACTCTTTTCGGTCACATCATTACCATGACTCACCACCTTTGCAGTGGAACTGGAAGCCATTTTCACACTTTTACTTGTTTCGAGATAATGTGTGATTTCCTGAGGAACCATACCCCTTGCCTCGGAAAAGCTGTGGGCATCAATAGAAATCACCCTGAACTCAAAGGTGTTGTTGGAGGCAACCGGTGGCTGGGTAATCCAGCGAGGACGCCCGTCTTTTTCAGAAGCCTTTATTGATAAAGGCAACAGCAGTGTCATGAAACATAACACTGCTGCTAAAATGCTTGCTCTTTTCATTATTCTTCGATTTCAAAACGTTCCTTAACAAAATCCGAAATGTTTTTGGCGAATTCCTCCGCAAGTTTGGATTCCTCGATAGCCGATTGCATCGCTCTCAGACGAATCTTCATGGCTTTTTCCTCGTTGACAATGTAATAAACGTTATATTCTTTTTTGCCATTCGCATCTTCTTTGTAAATGGCAAAACTCTCTTTCATTTCTTTTTCGATGGAACCCGCTACCAAACGTTCGTACGCACCTACAAAATTATCGAACTCTTCTCCACCAAGATTACCAATGTTTGATTCCTCAGCTCCTCTTAACATGGATTTCTTAGCCAGTTGAGCGTAGGTGATAGCAGCATTATGGTTGGCGTTGGCATGGGCCACATTGCGTGAAGTAACTCCTGAAACCCTGCCGACAATCTCGTAATTGTTCTCGTCTTTTTCCATGGCCACTTTATGGTCTAAAAGGGCTTCTTCCAAGGTCTTGGTTTGAGTATCAAGTTGCCAACCCTCCTTTTTCAGCTGTTTGACCAGTTTTGTAGCCGATTTGGCTTTGGCTTTTTGTTGTTTCTTTTCAAGTTTGGATTGTGAAAAAACTTCATTTGTAGTTCCAATGGCAAACAATCCCATTAATAACAAGACGACTAACTTTCTCATTTTTTGATAGTATTATTATTAAACATTCTGATTAAAAACAAATGTTCAAAAATAATCCAATATCATACAATAAATAATTTTAGAAGTCTTCTATATTGAGTGAAAAAGTTGTTTTATTTGTTGACAAAAAACTAAACAAAAAGTTCACACCCCGGTGCCCAAGCCACGAAAGGCGGATTGGGATAATCCTCTTTGTCATACTCTAACGGCAAACCATCGCTGATTCTCACCACCTTGCCACCCGCGGCGGTGAGGATGGCATCGGCAGCGGCGGTGTCCCATTCCTTGGTCTTGCTGTAACACACATACACTTCGGCGGTGCCTTCCACCAACCGGGCAAACTTCAAACTGCTGCCTTGGCTGTCAATGACCAAATCGGGATGCTGTGGACGCAACACCTTATTGATATAAGCATCCACTTCAGGTGTACGGTGAGAACGGCTGACCAACACCGTGAAAGGGGAAACGTGTGAAGTGAGAGATGGGAGGTTAGAGGGAAGGGAGGTCCAAAGTTTATTGAGTGTAGGGGCGTAGATGACACCCAACACCGGGCGTTTGTTCTCAATCAAGGCGATATTGACCGTGAACTCGCCATTGCGTTTCACGAACTCTGCGGTGCCATCTAAGGGATCCACCAGCCAATAACGTCCGAACTTGGAACGGTCAGGCGGCAGGTCTTCCTCACTGACAAAAGGCAGTCCCGTGGGTTTTAATATCTCTTTGATAAGGTTACTAGCCCGTAAGTCAGCTTGGGTCACCGGAGAGGCGTCATCCTTGGTATAAACCTCAAAAGGCTGGGCATACACTTCCATGATGGCATCACCCGCCAAACGGGATGCCTGTACTGCTAAAGACAATAGTTTTTCCATGAGGCAAAAATAATAAAAAGCCTTAAAAAAATATTTTTTTGCAATTTTTGGCCTTTATGCGCATTTATTCTACTAATTTTGCCGCCGAAATTCACGAGGTCGATCCTCTTTTGATAACCAAGCAATAAACCATGACAAAGAATTTAGTAATCGTCGAGTCCCCTGCCAAAGCAAAGACCATCGAAGGCTTTTTAGGTAAAGAATACACTGTGAAATCGAGCTACGGACATGTCCGCGACCTGAACAAAAACACGCTCAGCGTCAATATCGAAAAAGACTTTGAACCCGAATACGAGATCAGCGACGATAAGAAATCGTTGGTGGCTGAACTGAAGAAACTTTCCAACGAGGCGGAGACCATTTGGCTGGCTTCCGATGAAGACCGCGAGGGAGAGTCCATCTCATGGCATCTCTATGAGGCACTGAACCTGAAAAACAAAGACACGAAACGTATCGTCTTCCACGAGATTACCAAAAACGCCATCCTGAACGCTATTCAGAACCCTCGTAACATCGACATGGATCTGGTGGCTGCCCAGCAGGCCCGTCGAGTGCTGGACCGTCTGGTGGGTTACGAGTTGTCGCCGCTGCTCTGGAAGAAGGTGAAGCCGTCGCTCTCCGCCGGTCGTGTGCAGTCGGTGGCCGTGCGCCTTATCGTGGAACGCGAGGAGGAAATCAAGAATTTTGTCCAGACCAGCGCCTACCGCATCACCGCGCAGTTCTCGTTCATCCAGAACGGACAGGAATACACCCTTTCTGCCGAGATGCCCAACCGTTTCGACACCGAAGCGGAAGCCCGCGCCTTCGTGGAGTCGTGCGTCAAAGCGACCTATAAAGTGGATAGCATCGAGAAGAAACCCGCCGTCAGATACCCGGCACCGCCGTTCACCACCTCCACTTTGCAACAGGAAGCCGCGCGAAAGTTAGGCTTCTCAGTGGCCAACACCATGAGGCTGGCCCAACAGCTTTACGAATCGGGTAAAATCACCTACATGCGTACCGACTCCGTAAACCTCTCCACCCTTGCCCTCGGCATGGCCAAGAAAGAAATCACCGAGAACTATGGCGCCGAATACGTCAAGACCCGCCAATATCAAACCAAGACCAAAGGAGCCCAAGAAGCTCATGAGGCTATCCGTCCCACCTATCTGGATCAGCATACCATCAAAGGTACCGCCGACGAACGTCGTCTGTATGAGCTCATCTGGAAACGTACCATCGCCTCACAAATGGCTGACGCTCAACTGGAACGCACCAACGTCAACATCGGAATCACTCCTCTTGAACCCACCGAAACCAAGGATGGCAGAGGGTTCCTCGCCTCTGGCGAAGTCATCCTCTTCGACGGATTCCTCAAAGTGTATATGGAGAGCTATGACGATGAGCGCGCCGAAGACAAGATGAGCGTCCTTCCTCCTATCGAGACAGGAATGACCCTTGAACTGGAAAAAATGGAGGCTCAGCAACGCTTTACCCGCCATCCACTCCGCTATACCGAAGCCAGCCTGGTGAAAAAAATGGAAGAACTCGGCATCGGTCGTCCTTCCACCTACGCCCCCACTATCTCCACAATCCAAAAAAGGGAATATGTCTCCAAAGGCGATGTGCCTGGCGTGACCCAACAGTTCAACATCATCACCTTGAAGAACAACAAAATCACGGAGAAAAAAGGGAAAGAGAATTACGGCGCCGAAAAAGGCAAACTGTTGCCTACCGACATTGGCATCTTGGTCAACAAATTCCTGTTGCAGTACTTCGAGAGCATCATCGACTACAACTTCACTGCCAACGTAGAGAAGGAGTTCGACAAGATTTCGGAAGGTCTATGCGAATGGAACAAGATGATCAAAGAATTTTACGCTGGTTTCCACAAGCAGATTGTGAGCACCACAGAGAATTCAGGGAAGTTCAGCGGCGAGAAACTGTTAGGCGTAGATCCCGCCACGGGAAAGAACGTATATGTGAAAGTCGGACGTTTCGGTCCAGTAGCCCAGATTGGTGACACTGAGTCGGAAGAGAAACCGCGTTTTGCCGGCCTCCGAAAGGACCAGAGCATCGAAAGCATCACGTTGGAGGAGGTGCTGAAACTATTCGAGTTCCCGCGCATCCTCGGCCAATTTGAAGATAAAGAAGTCAGCGTGTCGGTAGGCCGTTTTGGACCATACATCAAACACAACAACACCTTCTTTAGCCTGGCCAAGACTGATAATCCGGCTACCATCGACATTGAGCGTGCCATCGAGATTATCGGTGAAAAACGTCAAAAAGACGTGGAGAACACGTTGCTGACTTTCGACAACGACCCTGAAATGAAGGTGTTGAACGGACGTTTCGGACCTTACGTCTCTTATAAGAAGAAGAACTATCGCATCGCCAAGGACGTGGATCCCCATTCGCTCACTTACGAGGATTGCCTGAAGCTGGTGGAAGCCACTCCGAAAGCCACCACCAAACGAAAAACGGTGAAGAAATAATATCGGAATACGACCGGCATAAATGCCACTGCCATACAAAAGAGAAATTATCCCGTTGCTATTGAGCCATCCCACCCATCGGCAACCGACGAACTCCCGGTCAGCCACGAGACAGTCTATGGAGGACCTTTTAATAATTTCTTGAATTTTCAACAATCCCGTCAATAATGGTGGGATTTGTTTATCTTTGCAAAACGAAAAAAACGGATGAAAAAATGAGCCCCCGTTCCGTCTTATGGAGCCTGTTGTGTTGCGTTTCGATGGTTTTCGCATCGTGCCACCATCCTGTGCCGACGACGCATGCACCGTCGGCAGACCCCGCATTGGCATCCGTTGACAGCCTGATGTGGCAACAACCCGACAGCGCGTTGACACGGCTCATTCCCTGGTTTGACACCGAACCCGCCACGGAATACGACCGGCATTACGCCCACCTGCTGCTGGCTGAGCTGCTCTACAAGAACGATTACGAGCAGACCAACCGCAAGGAATTGCGGCTGTCGGTGGATTATTTTGACTCATTGGCGGATGGCCGTGACGCGTCCGCGACCATGGTGTTTTTAGACGCCCGCGCGCATTACATGAACGGGGTGGGCTATTACGAGCGTGACAGCGTGGTGGAGGCGTGCGGGGAATACTTGAAGGCCGTGGAAATCATGGAGAACGGTTTCCCGTGTTTGGAAAAGGAAAAATGCCACACTCCGCAGTTCATGGCTTTGACCTGTACGCATTTGACTGATTTGTTCTCCAATTTATACCTTCATGAACAAGCTCTTTATTTCGGAAAAAAAGCATTGGGTTATTATCGAAAATATGAGGTGACTCCTGCATATTTAGCATGGATTCTTGATGAGATTGGAATGCATTACGATATGATAGACAATAAAGATAGTGCCCTCTATTATTATCAGAAAGCAGCCAAAACCGTAGGGGATACGAATGAGATGCTTTATAGAGATATACTCACTCACCAAATCCTGTTAAATCACAAAATTAATAGACCGTTGGATGCCTCAATTATACAATTACATCAGGTTATTTCAAAGGCGCAAGACCCCAGGGAAGTTACCGCTCGTTACTTAGTGTTAGGAGAAATCTTTTACAATGAGCAGCACTTGGATTCAGCTTGGTATTACTTGAATAAGGTGTTTCGAGAATCCACGAGTCTTGGTTCCAAAAAACAAGCTGCCGAATGGTTGTTTGAGATTTGCAAAGCGCAGAATAAGATGGATGAAAGCTATGAATACTCTGTTTTTTTGATTCCTTTTGCCAATCAGGAAGAAAACAAAAGCCCAATCAAGTCACAAATAGCGGAGTCCTATAAATCCTATCATCAACAAAGACAAGAACGGTCGTTCAAACAGATGAAAAAAGAGAACCTAAAATGGGCGTTGACCATTTTCGTTTCCCTTCTTGTCATCACCTCTTTCATCACCATTCTTTATCACAAAAACAAGAAATCCCTGTCGGGAAAATTAAGGGAAAGCAACAAGGCCCTCAATGATGCGCTACAAAAAATCAATCGTTTTGAAGCGGAACAAGAACCGACTGTGCACAACGACGGATTTCTTCCCGACGGCAAGGCTCTGTATGAACAATTCAGGCAAACTCCCATTTGTCAGGAAATACTGAAAACAGTCGCAACCCTCCTTGAAAAACAAAACATGGTGCTTAAAACGGACTTGAGGGTTGAAGAGTACAAGTCGTTTGCTTTATCCAACCAACAAATATTTTCTCTTCTGAAAACCATAGAGTCGTATTTTCCAGAAATGGTCAGCAACTGGAAACAAAGAGAATTAAACCTTAACAGAAAGGATTGGCTCTATCTAAGTCTATCATTTTTGCAGATAGACAAAATGGGTATGTGCATACTTCTTCAAGATTCCTATTTCACATGTAGAAGACATATCATAAAAATAGAGCAAACTTTCAATTGCAAATATGGGTTAACCTCTTTCTTGATGAATCAAGTCAACGCTCTTTAAATAATGATTTTCAGTAAGTTATTTGAAAAAATGTAAAAGTTGCAAAAATTGCAAAAAGAAATATTGGCTTTTTCTCGGAAAAAACATATATTTTAGTAGCATATTTCAAATACAAAAACATCATGCTACACAAAAAATTATTTGTTTTATTGCTTTGCTTTATTATTCCAATAAAATGGTGTGCGTCATTTGAGGTCAATAACTCAGACGGCAGCCAGATTACCATAAAAGAGGCTAAGGTCACAGGCGTTCCCAAAGGCTCCACCATCCAGGCCACCATCAACGGGCACTCGCTGACTGTTGTCTTCACCGAGAACCTCGGCAACGTGCAGGTCGAGGTCACCGATTCCACGGGCGGCACCGTGGATTACTGGGACATCTGGACCCCCAACGGCTACATCGTCTATATCTACGACCCCGGCAGCTACGTCGTGACCTTCACCCTGCCCAACGGCGACGAGTACTACGGCGAGTTCGAGGTGACGGATTGAATAAATTATTAACAATCAAAAAACCACACACTATGAAAACAAAAAGATTTCTATTTCTCTTCCTTTTGTTTGTCGGAAGCGCGGCTGATGCCGTTTGTAGTGGCAGGCCGTTTAATTACCTTAATGTATCCTATCCTCAGAACGTCAATCTTTTTGACTTGTTCGAGGTTTCTTTTGACGGAGAGCACACGCTTAACCCTTACGAGCCCGACAGCATCACAGTGCTCGGTGTTTTCATTGCCCCGGACAATGAAAGAGACACTGTCATCGGCTTTTACTATGAAGGTTATAGCTTCCAAAATCATGAAGGTTATGAGGTTGCCACCCCGAATCCGTCGGCAAATTGTTGGAAACTGCGTTTCACACCCGACATGGTGGGGACTTGGAGTTTCTATATTACGGGGACTGTCGGAGCGGGTGGCTCCGGTCAACCGAATCCTCAGCGTGAAACCATGTATTCGTTCAACTGTGTGTCGGTTCGCAACGCCGACGGATTCATTTCGCTGGCAAACTCCAGGTATCTGAAAAGGGACGTGGTACGAAACGGGCAAAGGCAATACCATTCCTTTTTCCCGATTGGCTCCAATGTGGCATGGTATTCAAACTATTTGAACGACTCCCTGCCACTTGGAATCTATCACTACGAAAAATACATCGATTCCCTTCACAACAATGCTAACTACATGAGAGTTTTCATTAACAGGTTCAGACATCTCGGTCTCTTTGGCCCAGAATATACCATGCATGAAATGGTAAACGGGGAACGTGTCCCGGTCGTGTTTTTTGATTCCTCTCTCAATCAAAAGGACGCCGCAGAACTGGATGCCATTATGGAGTATGCTGCAGATCATGGTGTTACTGTGTTAATCAGCATGCTTAACTGCGCAGCTTTTACTGACATAAACCATCAAAACCCAAGCGATCCGGATATTTGGCAGAATAACCCTTTCAAAAACTTACTCCAGTCCCCCTGCGATTTTTTCACCGATTCCAACGCAAAACGCATCACGCGTAATTTGATAAGATACATCATAGCCAGATGGGGTTATGCAACCAATATAGTAGGCTGGGAGTTGTGGAATGAGGTAAGCCAGGTGTTTTCAATGTGTAACACAGATAAGGAACAACTGGAAGACAATGTCGTGGATTGGCACAATGAGATGGCATCATTCATACGCAGCATAGATCCTTTCAACCATTGTGTGACTACATCCATGGGGAGTCCATCAAACAGATACGGCTTTTATTCCGAGCTGTTCAGCAACATGGACTATGTTCAGCAGCATTATTATGGACATATTCAAAAAGCCAGGTCTAATGAACAACTGTCAAAACTGTTCTTTGACACTTGCCAGAGCGTCCATGCCGTTTATCCCACCAAACCTTTTTTTATGGGTGAGTTCGGTTTTGGTCAGCACAACTCTCCGTCTTACACCGAAAAAGACCCCAATGGGGTGGACTTGCACAATACTCTCTGGTCTTCATTTTTTTCCTCTTCGATGGGAACCTGCGCATTATGGTGGTGGCAATATCAAACAAGCCAAGGTCTTTTCCGAAGATACAAGCCCATCTTGACATTCAGCCGTAATCTTCCGATACTTTCGGATTCTTTCCAGGGTTACACGACAGGGCAAGTGTATTACAACAGATTATTGGTGTTTCCGAACAATATTGAAACCTATTACATGAAAAACGCTACAGAGGACACCATCTATGGATGGTGTCAAGACACTGCTTTCTGTTACCAGTCCCTGCGCTGGCTGACGGACAGCGTCTATCCCGGCAACGATACAATTATGCCTTGGCATTTCAAGGACAGTGCCCCATTTGATCCCAATGGCTATATTTACACCATGGACGCTTTAAAAAAACCCGCACCCAGTTCGACCAATAACAACATTGTCATCCCTATTTCAAACCAGGCCGTCAACGCTACATACAAAATCAGGTGGTATGACTCGGAAACGGGACTCGAAAAAACCTCCTGGTCAACATTCTGTCAAGTCCGACAGAGTGTTAGTGGAAACCGTTATATCTCATTTAACTTCCCTTCCTTCATAAGAAACACAAAAGACCATGTCATTTCTAACACGTTCGGTGACGCGGTTTTCTCTATCATCCGTTATTATGAACCAAGGCAAATGGAATAATAAAACCTAGTACTATATATTTAAAACAATAATAAAAACACTTTACCATGAAAACAATCCGCAATCTTGTAATGCTTGTCCCGTTTGTCCTCATGAGTGGGACGTGCCTGTCGGAGAACCTTAACGACAGCATCATCCAACCCGGACAGGTCATCGGAAGACATCTCGACGCCGCCGGAAACATTGACAACGAGCTGACCTCCCAATTCTCGTACCATGAGAACGGCAAGGTGAAAAAATTCGACTTCCCCGATTATGTGTTAAGCACCTCCTTCCACTATGACGGTGATTTCATGAAAAAAGAATTCACCTACCACAGGGCCGGGTATCCTGAGGTCGAGGAGTGCCTTGACTACGATTATGACGAGAAAGGCCTCCTGGTCTCCATGAGTCACACCTGGAGTCTCATGGAGTCGAACCAGTATTGGTCGTACCAATACAACGGGGAGGGCCGACTGGTCCGAAAAGAGCTTGGTGACGGACACGACACCTGGGAATTCTGGCTGTACGACTACGAGGAGGACGGTCACAAAAGGACGGAGTCTCACTACCTGGTGCCCTTCATAGGACATGAGGGAATGCTCTCCGAAACAACCCAGTCAACCTACGACGGGAGTTACCGCCTCGTGGAGGAGCTGACGACGGCATTCAACGACGGTGGCGAGTCCACCGGCCAAAGCCGCACCGAATACACCTACCATCAGGACGGGAATCCAGAACTGAAGACAACGCAAATCCTGACGGCCAACGGCTGGGCGAACGACAGCTTCGTCAAGATGCAGTATGACGGTCAATCCCGGCTCACCGAATGGACCTCCGGCTCCTGGTCGGAGTCCGACCAAGCATGGGAGGAGGAGAGGAAGGCCGTCTATGAGTATGACGACGAAGGGATGAAAGAGGTGGTGTCGTTTTATAAAAAAAGCGGTGAGGAATGGATACGTGACAAATTCACGAACCACCCCCTGTTTATCAACCCCGCCGAAAAATGGCAGCAGAACAGCATGCGCTTCTACTATTACGAGACGTATTTCCATGAAGGCAACGTCAACCAGTTCGAGATAAGATACATCTACACGGAAGCCCCGGTTTATCTTTCGGAGCCTGAAAACAAGGAGCACGTCACGGGGGTGTTCCCGAATCCCGGCACAGACCACGTCAAAGTGTCCGCCGGTGTTGACAACGCCGTCGTCCGTTTCTACGACCTCCAGGGCAGGCTGCGGGATGCCCGTCCGTTTGATTTCAGCACCACCATCAACGCGGGTGGATGGCCCGCGGGTGTCTATCTCTGGGAAATCTGGCGCGACGACCAGAAACTGGGCTGCGGAAAGTGGGTCAAGAATTGAGGATTCATGACCAAAAACTCTATTATAATTAC
>CAMIWN010000042.1:0-28693 GCA_946402445.1 uncultured Bacteroidales bacterium | reverse complement strand
CAATTCGTTGTTTCCATTTGACCAATCCATGGTTGGCACTCCTTGTATCCATGGCTCTACGACCCCGTGATTGGACGCTTCTTCTCGCCCGACCCGTTTGTGCAGGTGCCCGACTTTACCCAGAGCTCCCTCTCAGTTCTCAATTCTTAATTCATCCCTCTCCTCTCTCTTCTGGAACCTGCTCGTGATGTCTTTTACGCGACCGTCAGACAAACGTTTGAACATGCGTTGGTTGGTGGTGATGGAATTCAAAGGCCCGTATTTTTCATCGTATCTGCCTGTCTTGATATAGTCGAATGTCTCTGCATGGAAAGCTTCAGGAAGCTCGTTCTTGCCAGAATACCAGGCTGTCTTGATGTTCTTGTATTTGTTCTTGATGTGCATCGCGAGGTTAGCCACATCGTATGGCTCCGCATCGCCTCCCATAAAACAAACACAGGTGATGCCCGACTTGTACTGCTCCACTAACTTGTCCAACGCTTCTTTATCGAGGATATATCCCACATCCTCCCAAAGGTACATGCTGTGGCAGCCTACACATTTGTTGGGACAGTTGGATATGTTGATGGCCAAGGTTACCTCGTCAGGCACTTCTTGGAAGACAATATCAAAGTTGGCATATTTTAGCATCGGTCGATCTCCTTTTTGCTGTAGTACCTTCTATGTGCTTCTTCCTGGCGTGCCTCTGAGAAGTTACTGATGCGTTTCAGGTAACCGATGATGCGGGTCAGGTAATCGATATTGTGACTATGACAATTCGGACACTCTTTCAAATAGCGTTTGTCGATATGTCCGCAGTCATTGCAGATGGTGTTCGGGATGTTGAAGGTGAAGTAGTTGCATCCTTCGCGCGCCGCCACTCGCAGCAGTTGTCGGTATTGTTCTTTGCTGAGGTGTTCCTCTAAGTTACAGTGAAGCGCGGAGCCTCCGGTAAGGTGTTTGATGTATTTCTCGCCATGTAGGCGGAATTTGTCAAGCACGTTGGTGTTGGGGTCTTCCACGATGTAAAAATAGCTGTTATAGCAGTCGCGGTGTACCTCGTAGCCGTCCTCTTTGTCCCATTTGGCATGTTTCACGCCCACATTCTCGGCGGGGATCATCTCGCAGTTGAACATCAGCTCTTTGGAGCGGTATTTCTTGTTGTATCGCTCGATGAGGCCGAGCACCTCTTGCACGAACTTTTCATAGTCGGGGTTATCGGTGATCGGGATTTTGAGGAACTCGGCTGCTTCGACCAGGCCGTTCACTCCGATGGTGAGGTACTGGCGTGAGAGGTTGATGTAGCCTGCGTCGAACAGCGGAAGCATTCCTTTCGACTGTAGCACTTTTAAGTTCTCGTTGTAGCATATTTGCACTTTATGGCACAGGTCCACGATTTCCTCGAGGAAGGTGAGGTAGTGCATGTTGTTGCGCACTGCATATTGGATGCAGCGGTTCAAGTTGATGGTAAGCACGCTTTTCGATCCGGTGGATACGCCGCCCGCCCCTAAGGTATAGCTGAATCCATTGTCTTGGATTTCGTTGCGCAAGCGGCAGCACGACGAGAGCGAGTCTGCGTTGTCGCTCAGGTAGGTGAAGAACGAGTGTCCCTCGGAGTACATCTCGGCGGTGAAGTCACCCCATTCTTTGTCGATGACATCACCGTCTTTCGAGAGCAGCGCCATGGTCTCCACCGGGAAGGTAAGCACACTTCTCAGACGCTCGGCATTGAACCATTTCATGAAGCGCTTCTGCAACCAACTCAACGACTCCCAATCTGGTTTTGAGCCATCAGGGAAATAGAAGTTGCCGAACAGCGACTCGAAATAATAACGGTCGTAATATGCGATGTTCCAGAACACCGACTGGTAGTTTCTGGCTCCAGCGGGTTGGTTGAGCGAATAGACGATCTGCTGGAAGCAGTCGGTGATTACCTTGTCGATGGTCCTTGGTTTCAAGGAGTGGTCCACCACTTCGTCGGCGCGTTTGTAATAGTCGGTGCCGTAGTCCTTGCCGATGAAATAATTCATGTACATCAGGAACTCGGGTGTGGCGCAAGCCCCTGAGAGCTGCGACGACACCATGAACACCATATTAATAAAGCCTCCACAGAACGAGCGCAGCTTGGTGGGTGCCGTCGAGTTGCCTCCGATGGAGCTGGTTCCTTCGTTGAGCCAAGGATACATGGTGATGGACGCGCAGTAGTTGGCCAGCGAAGTCTCGTCGTTCTTGTAGATGAAGTGATTGTTGAGCAGATACATGTAGCGGTCGGCGAGTTCCTTGCCATATACCTCCTTGATACGGTCGGTAAGCATGCGGCGGTTGATGCGGATGAAACTCGACTTGGGCAACTCACCCATCAACGTGGCGATGTTCTTCTTCTCCACGTTGGCATTAGCGTCGAATTTCGACCCTGTGGCGGCATTGGAGGCGTTGACATAATTGCTCAAAAAGTCAATCTTCTCCCTGATCTCGCGGTCTTCGGTGTGTTTTTGACGATAAAGAATGTAATTCTTGGCCACCGTGTAATATTGCTCGGCCATCAAGGCAGTCTCCACCTGATTCTGGATCTCTTCCACCGTGATGCCATTGGTGATTCTCACACGGCTCAGAATCGCGTTGAGGTCATCGTCAGTGGCATAAAAGCCTGATGCTAAAAACGCCTTGCTGATGGCATTTTTTATCTTTTCTACCGAGAAGGCCTCCTCGCGACCGTCCCTTTTTTTAATGTATAACCCACCGTTGCTCATGTAATGTGCTTGTTATCAAATAATTATATAAAATATGTATCTCAACCCAACAGCCTGCTCCAATCCCGAGAGCGGGGTGTTGTCTTCCAAGGCAGGTCTTCTGACTCGTTCCCCGGTTCAACGGCCTTCCCGTTTTTTTCTGTTTCAACAGTGGCAGTGGATGTCGAACCAGTTAAAGAACTTACAGCTACGGGTTTAGTCTCTGATTTTCACAGAGTTCCCTATTAATCTTCTTCAAGAACCTTGTGATGCAAAGGTATATTTTTTTAGTTCTCAATTTCACTTTTTTTATCAGTTTTTTATATCAACAAAAATATCAACATGTTAATCAATTGATTTCATTATTTTTGCAAGTGGATTTTTTTTGAACGAAATTTTTTTGTATCTTTTTATTCAATAATCATGGGAAAGAAGAAAAAACTTGAAAATAAATTAAGTGTTTTTACAAACGCAATCCTCAGTATCTTCGGTGAGAACCCCTTCCGGCCGATGAATTACAAACAGATATGCAAGATTTTAGGTATTAAGGATGCGGCGGGTAAAGATGTGGTGTATAACATCTTGGTTGACCTTTTTGAACAGGGAAAACTCTTGGAGGAGCGTCCTTACCGTTATGTGCTGAATCCCGAGTTTTTGCAGGATTACGGCCCCAAAACGCAGTATGTCGAAGGTACAGTGGATATGAAATCAACGGGTAAAGCCTACGTGATATTGGACGATGAGGCTGGCGAGGATGTGTATATCGCCCCGAACAACACAGGTCAGGCTTTGCATGGCGACCGCGTCAAAGTGGCGATGTTCCCCAAACGGAAAAACAAAAAGCCGGAAGGGGAAATTATAGAAGTGTTGCAACGCAAGCATACGGATTTTGTGGGGGTCTTGCATATCTCTCATGGTTACGTGTTTGTGGTTCCCGACATGAACTCTATCCCCGTTGATATTTTTGTGCCCAAGGGGGATCTCAAAGGTGCCAAAAACGGTCAAAAAGTGGTTGTGCATCTGGTGGACTGGCCTGAGAATTCGGGCAACCCCTTCGGAGAGATTATCAGGGTGTTGGGCAACCCGGGCGAGAACGATGTGGAGATGGAGTCAATTTTAGCGGCTCATGATTACCCGTTGGAATTTCCTGAGGAAGTGGAAAAAGAAGCGGGTAGGATGAGCGACCGCCTCTCGTCGTCAGAACTCAAAAGCCGGAGGGATTTCAGAAATGTGTTCACTATCACCATCGACCCTGCTGACGCCAAAGACTTTGACGACGCTATCTCGTTGCAAAGACTCGACAACGGGCATTGGGAAGTGGGCGTGCATATCGCCGACGTGTCATATTATGTCCGTCCCGGTTCGGCCATCGACCAGGAGGCTTACAATCGTGGTACCTCGGTTTATCTCGTCGATCGTACCATCCCCATGCTGCCTGAGAAACTCTGTAATAACCTGTGTTCGCTTCGACCCGATGAGGAGAAATATACCTTTTCGGCGGTTTTCGAGATGGATGACGATGCCAATATATTGAGCCACTGGATTGGCAAAACCGCCATCAAGTCATGCCGTCGCTATGCATACGAAGAAGTACAGACGATGATTGAGGGGGGCGATGGGGATTATAAAGAACAAATCCTCACCTTGCATCACCTGGCTTCCAAGTTGCGCGAGAAACGTATGGAGGAAGGCAGCCTGAATTTCCATAGCGAAGAAGTGAAATTTGTGCTTGATGAGCACGGTAAACCTATTGACACATACGTGAGAGTGCAAAATGAGTCGCATGAGCTTATCGAAGACTTCATGCTCCTTGCCAACCGTACCGTGGCTGAGACCTTTGGAAAAAATGATAGCAAATGGAAAAATTATACTTTCGTCTATCGTATCCACGATGAGCCTAATCCCGAGAAACTGAATAATTTCCTCCGGTTGATTTCACGTTTGGGCTATACCATGGATATCAGTTCGCGGTCGAAGCTGGTGAAGTCATACAACAAGTTGTTCGACGATGTGGAAGGCAAAGGCGAGAAGAATCTCGTGGAATCAGTCGCCATCCGGACCATGGCCAAGGCTGTTTACAGCACCGATAATATCGGTCATTATGGCTTGTCGTTCGATTATTATACTCACTTCACCTCTCCCATCCGCCGTTATCCCGACTTGATGGTTCACCGTTTGATTGAACGTTATTTACTTCAGAATCAGGGATCGGTCAACCGTAAGGAGTACGAGGACTATTGTGTTCACTGCAGTGAGATGGAGAAACAAGCCGAGGAAATGGAACGCCAAAGCGTGAAATACAAACAAGCGGAGTATTTGCAGGATAAGATTGGACAGGTCTTTGAGGGCTTGATTTCGGGTGTGAGCAAATGGGGTCTTTATGTGGAATTGATTGGCAATAAATGTGAGGGTTTGGTTCGTTATGAAGACATGCCTGGCGACTATTATTATCTCGACGAGGACAACTTCCGTGTGATTGGTCAAGAGTCGGGTCGTATCATTCAACTGGGTGATGCGGTGAAAGTGCGTGTCAAAGGAGTGGATCTTTTGAAACGTCAAATGGATTTCGAACTGCTTATTGAGGGCATGAAAAAGAAACAACACAGAAAAGCACGTTATTGACATGAAAAAGCCATTGAAAATCACACTTATTGTGCTGGGTAGCCTCTTGGGGTTGCTCCTGGTGGCCTTGCTCCTGGTCTCCCCTATCGCAAAGTCTTATATCCAGAAACACGACAAAGAACTCATAGGCAGGGAGCTGACCATCGACAAATTACGGGTTAACCTCCTTGCGGGAAAGGTGAAGATTAAAGATCTGGTGCTTTATGAGGATGATGGCACTACGCCGTTTTTCAGCATGAATCGTTTCGAGACCAAAGTGAAGTTGTGGGATTTGCTCCGTAAACAAGTCACAGTGAAACGCATCCTGCTCTCTGGTATGAAGCTCAGCATCCAGCAGGATCGCTCTTGGTTCAACTTTAATAGTTTGATTGACTTTTTCGCTTCGGACGAGCCTAAATCCGAGAATAAGGGTCCAGGTTATGGTGTGTTGCTGAATGATATCCTGCTGGAACACAGTGCGATTCGTTACGAAGATCTCGCCATTGGGAGTGACTTTCTGCTGAATAACCTCACCATTCGCATTCCTTCCATCGATTTATCCACCCTGAAGACCCAAGTGGGCCTGGATCTCTGTCTCGGCGACAGTGCCACCTTGCACACCCAGTTCCATCTTTCCGACAATGCGGAGAATTATGAAATTGACTTACAATTGGCGAATTTGGGACTTGACATCATAGAGCCTTACCTAAAACAGTCGTTGGCAGTTGACTCCCTACAAGGACGGCTTGACCTCCAACTGCAAGCGCAAGGTAACACAGAGCATATCCTTGATTTCGACATGGTTGGGGGCATCGCGCTTCACAATCTCTCGATTCAAGACTCCGAAGGCTATCATCTTGGCATGATTGATACCGTTTATGCAGGAATCAAAAAGTTCAACATGAACCAAAACTATCTCGACCTGGAACGGCTTTATCTCTCTGGCATCCGTTCTGAATTCATTACCCATCCCGACCATTCCACTAATTTTGATATTGTGATGGGGAAAAAGCAAATTCATACTGACACCACGGTCTTTGAGAAGATTGGCGATACCATCGCCGCTGAGATCGACCAAGTGCAGGAGAAAAAGCCCCTTCATCTCCTTGTCGAGGATCTTTGCCTGAACAACACGCATTTCTTCTACGCTGATAGCACCCTCCCCGACCCTTTCCAATATGAGATTTCCAATATCAACGTCAACGCCAATCATTTCGTCCTTGGCAGTCCCAATGAGGTGCGTCTCCAGGCTTTGTTGAATCAAGTGGGCAAGTTAGACGTGATTTGGAAAGGGAATATCACGGATATGGAAAACCAGAATCTTACGCTGATGCTCAATAATGTCAAGTTGTCTGATTTCTCACCCTATTGTCTCCAGATGTTCGGCTATCCTTTGGAAAAAGGCACGCTGTCGTTCCATAGTCAGAACATCATCACCAATGGTTCCTTGAATGGAATTAATAAGGTGCAGATTGCCAATCCTACTGTGGGTGATAAACGAAAAGACATTGAGCCTCAGATGAGCCGTATCCCTCTTAAGCTCGGCTTCTACTTGCTGACTGACAAGGATCATAAGGTGCATCTCGACTTGCCTATCAGCGGAAACCTCAGCGACCCAGCGTTCTCCTATCGGAAGGCGGTCATGAAAGTGTTGGGCAACCTTCTTGTAAAGGTGGCCACCGCTCCTTTCCGTTTACTCTCTTCTGAAGGCGACCGCCAATACCTGAGTTTTGATTTGTTGCAGCCCGACTTCACAGCGGGAGAATACAATCAACTGGACGAGATGGCCGCTATGATGCAAGGAAGACCCGAGTTTTCCATTGTGCTGGACCAAAAAGTGAATTTCAAGGAATTGGTTCAGCAGTTCAGTAACCTTCAATTGCAGCGTGACTACTATCTTTCTTTACATCCTGAGCTGGATTCCGTGGGCATCGACTTTCTCACGAATGAGGCGATACGTTCCATCAAACTCACCGACGATGGTTTATATGCTTTTGCCTCGAATCTCGCCGACCGAAAGGTGAGCTCCAAGAAAGCTGTTGCCTCAGTAGCTTTGACCCACTATGGCGATTCTTCTACCGAGCTTGTGAACCGATATATCGAGCGTCGTAACGACCTTCTGTTGGCCTATCTCATCCATGTCAAAGGTTTGACGGAGGAGCAGATTACTATCAAAACCCCTGACGAGGACTCCAAACAAAACTACAAGAAAGATTGCCGTTATGAAATTCAGGTTGACATGAGTGGTGGTGATGAGGAACTGGATAATTCTGAGGTCACCGAGAAAAAAATTAATTAAATCATTGTCATGTACTCAAATCTTCTTATCTTTGCAGCCTGAAATAAGCAAAGCCACTTTAGCTCAGTTGGTAGAGCAACGCATTCGTAATGCGTAGGTCGTTGGTTCGAGTCCGACATGTGGCTCCCTGGGACTTGCTTGAGACGTCTTTTATGGCGTCTCTTTTTTTTGCATGAAAACTATTTCTTGATGTAGGAGATAAAGTCAAGGTCGAACGACAGGCTGACAAATGGTTTAGCTTTCCATTCTTTCGAGATTTGGTCGGTGATTGACAGGCCTGCGGGCAAGATGTCGCCTTCCTTGAAGTTTCCTGTAAGCATCTCATATTCACAGATGTTGACTCCCGCTGATAGATGGAAAAAGTCCATGAATTTGAACGAAGGTCCTACATAGAAATTTTTAAAGAGGTTGCTCCCTCCGAATCCCACATAGAGTCCCAAGCTGTACGAGAAATCCTGGTCGAATTTTTTAATATCGATTAACTTGGTTGACACGGTGTCGCTTTCCATCATCTTCCCTTTTTTGGTCAGATCCCATAGCATCACCGACGCGCCGGCAGTGTAGTCAAATTCCACATTGCCTCCGTTTTTGTTTACAATACGGTACTTGATGCTTCCATCCTCAATTTTGTCTGGAGCGATAGACCAGTTTGGTGTTCTAAAACTTTTCAATGCGATGCCTTGGATGGCCACCACCTTTTTCTTTTTTGCTGTCGCTGCATTGATTTTTGCCTCAGCCTCTCTTGCCCTTTGTTGCGTGTATTTCAGCTCTTCATTGGTTTTGATGATTTTCTTCTCAGCCTCGTTGAGACTGTTCTTCAATGAATCTGCCATGGTGGTATATCGCTCTTTTTCTTCCGCTAAGCGATGGGCGGTTTCTTTCTGTGTTCTCAATGCCTCGTCTCGCTCTTTGAGCTGGTTTTCCAAATATGCGATTTCTTTGGCTTTCGCTTCGTTATAGATCCCCTGTTTTTCTTTGTTGAAACGGTCTTCCTGCTCCATTTTTTCAATGGTTTGCTCTAATAACCTTGTTTGCTCGCCCAGATGTTCTATTTCTTTGATTTGCAGTGCGAGTTGGTTTTGCAGTTCTTTGTTGTTGTTTTCGCTTAAAGTCAAACTGCTCATCAAGCTGTCGATTCTGTTTTGGCAGTTGCTTAGGATATACTCACAGCTATCCAGTTTCTTTCTCAACTGATTTTCAGTAGTGATGGAATCCTGTTCTTGCGCTTGCAGGTTGATTCCGTTTATTGCGATGGAAAATAGGAGAAGGAGTGTTGCGAATCCTTTTTTCGTCTTCATGATAGCTTTTAATCTCTTATTGCTTTAAAAACTACAATCCATCGATTTTAGTCTATAGGGGCATAAAAAAAGCCCGCTTTTGGCGGGCTTGTGAGGTACCTGGCGGATTCGAACCGCCGTCCCCGGTTTTGCAGACCGATCCCTAACCGCTCGGGCAAGGTACCATTTGCGGGTGCAAAGTTACATCTTTTTTCCTTATTCGCAACCTTTTACTAAAAAATAATTCCTCGTCCCTTTAATTTTATGTAATTCCAGGTGATGATGGCGGCGCACAAAAGGAAGCAGAAAGCATAATAAAATGGGAAATCTTTTTTTCTGAATCTTGTCATGGTGAAGGCAGTCAGGATGATAATTCCTGGCATGGCGGGCAGGTGATACCTTTCACTGTTGAACGCGAATGAAAAGGCTATCATCAGGATGTATGCAACCGTGTAACTGCCGATGAGACCTAAACTTCTCCATTTTTTGTCGCGGATGGCGACTATCAAACTCCACATCGCAAAAAACGCCAGGTAATTTTTGATGAAATAAGTGCCATTCATCATTTTTTGGTTCTCGTTGGCGACTTCCACCATATTGGTCAAAGGCAGAACAAATGCGCCTGGCCACATGGTCTTGTAGCTTGCATATTCCGCATATTTAAGTCCCAATGCCTTGTATTTATAGACTTGATATTCGCTTTCTTTGAAGTTAACCATGAAGATGATCCGCATCTCCCTGCCAATCGGGGTGATGAACAATAGGGCGGCCATTACCCCTAAGGCTCCAAGAATAATCCAACGTGTTTTTTGGTTTATGAGTTCTTTGTCAGCGGTCAAAACGAATACGGTATAGCTTCCTAATAGTATCATTCCCACCACAGTTCTCATTCCAAAAGTCAAGGCAGTTAGGACGATGACGAGGGTTAGGTTCCATGGCAGATGTTTTTTGCAGCGTATGATATAGTCAAATCGTTCCAAGGACAGTGTTGCCAAGAAGATGAGTTCGGTTTCTTTCATATAGGTACCCGTGTAATGGATAAATTGTGGAAGAAACACTGCAATGACGGCGGCTAAGCGTCCTGTCTTTTGCCCTAAGCTTCGTGCGGTGAGTTTGTAAATGTCTATGCACATATAAGCGCTCATGAGAGCTTTCAGCAGACGTGGTCCCAGGATGTTCTTTCCGAACAAACTGTATAAGGTGGTTAGATAAAGGATATAGGCTTGGTCTGAGAAGCCCATGGTGTTGGCGTTGAGCAGTTGCATGATTTGTCTAATATGGCCTTCACGGGCCATATTTGACAGGTAGGCAGCGGTCCGGTGGTACGCCAGACTGTCGGCTGCCTGGTATTCCATGCCTATTCCCGTCTGGTAATAATAATAGTATAAAATGGCGGTCACATATACAGCCCGGACGCCTAAAGCCACCCAGAATATTTTTCTGGAAAAGGCCTTTTCGGTGTCATTTTTCCATCGTTGGTGGAAGTAGTATGTTGCTAAGAAAAACAGGCATACCGTACCTATTCCCCAGACCATCCAGAGAGGTTTTAAGGCGTATGTTTTGAAACAAATACTGACCGTGAGCAACGCCATCATATAGATGGCGATGCCGAGTAGATAAAAATGCTTTTGGAGTTTGTCAGGCATTATTCTTCGATAGGAATCAACGGTCCGCCCTTTCTTTTCTTTATCTTATTAGGTGATACTGTGAAGGGGCTTCTAGTGGAGATATTCGCCATGTACAGTTTTTCAAATTGGTGAGGGAGGAATTCATCGAAGAACACAAAGTTTTGTTGATTCAGCTCAAGGATAGTGGCATGGTAGTCTTCGACCTCGGTTGAATCGGTTACAAAGTTGATATAAAGGCTGTCACCCAACGGGTAGTAGATATACGAATAGGCGAAGGCTGTGGTGTCTCCGTTTTTGGTATGCAGCTGGTATCCAGTGCTGTCGGCCATGAAATAGAAGAACCAGTTGTCGAAACTCTCATCGATATAATAGTTCCAGTGTTTGTAGCTATCGTCGATATAAACATCAGCGTAGTCAGTAGCCCAGCGTTCATATTCGTGGAGGAACCATACTTTGTTGTGGATATCGACGATGGCGATAGGTTGTTGGATGACCTGTACGCTTTTCGACACTTTTCCATTGGATGAAGTGACCGTGAAATAGGCGCTTCGTTCAAAATGGCTGTGTTGTTCTTCAACGGTGACGAGGATGACCCCTTGGTTGGTGCCTGACATTCGGCTCAGGGTGTACCATTCGTGATCGCCTTTGTAATCCACGTTCCAGTCACAGTCGGCTTCGACGACCACTGCGCTGGTACCACCTGCAGAGGAGAAGGTGATTGCTGTCTTTGAGAGTTCGATTTGTGGTGTTTTTACGCAAGAGAAGCAGCAAATAGCCATGATTGCCAAACTTGCCGCCATCCATAAATGTTTTCTTTTCATATTTCTATTATCTTGGTTAATCTTCTGCCTCTGGATCGTTTTGATGGGTTTCAAGGATGACTTCGCCCAGGAAAACGCTGTTGCTGATTTTATCTTCTTTTTTGTTGATGAAAGCCATGTAAGCCAGGAAAGGTCCTTCGAGGCTGTTGTCAACGAGCTGTAAACAATAGTTGTCCTTACGGGTTTCTTTTTTCACCTCCCAGACCGCGATTTGCTGTTGTGGGCTGTAGAGTAGCACCACTGCTTTGTCGGTTTCCTTGGCTGATATTTCCTCGCTGTTGTCATTCCAACGGAAGATGGCTACATGGTCGCTGATACTGGCTGTGGCGTTCTTAGGCGGGCATAGGCTGCCTTCGCAGATTCTGACATGGCTGTAGTCTATTTCGTTGCCGTTGAACGCTGTTCGCATTAAACTCGAAGTCGCGGCTTGGTAGGGGTTCTGGTTCGGCTTGCGTTCCACAAAAGCGATTTTCAAAAAGTCCTTCAACGGTTTCAAAAAGCTGTTAGCTTGCTGCATCTTGCTGCGTTGTTTGAGCTGCCCTTCCGATTTCTTGTCGTTTGGTGTAGGCAACGATCGCACATAGACGCCGTTCTTTCCATTTACAATCACCATCTTCCCAAGCTTTCCGGAAATCATGCCGTTGAATAGATTGACTTTTGCCATGTTATTATTTTTTGGCAAAAATACAATTAATTGTTGGATAATCATCTTTTCATTCTTTTCTTTGGCGAAAAATTCCACATTCATTATTTTATTATATTGGTTTTAAATTCGGAGCTTATTCGGTCTTGACCGAATAAGCTCCGAATTTATTACGATATTACGACTTTCATTTTCCATTAATTTGATTTAAAATCCTTGCTTTTTTTTCTTCGTCGGTTTGCATAAAATGCATTATCTTTGCACCTTGTTTATTTTTTATTATGGCAGCACAGCGTCTTTTGATTGATAAAATAGAGCGTTTCACCAGGAAGTTTTATGTCAACCGTCTTCTTCAAGGTGTGTTGATTGGAGCTGCCCTGTGGATTGTTTTTTATCTTTTGTTGAACACGCTCGAGTTCTTTTCCTGGTTTTCTTCCAAGATTCGTCTTGCCTTGCTTTTGGTTTTTGTGCTCGGCAGTCTCGCGGTGCTTGTCGTTTATTTTTTAGTCCCTCTTGTCAACCTTTTCCGCTTTCGAAAGAAGATGTCCATTGAACAAGCGGCTTTGTTGATTGGCCGTTTTTTCCCAGATATTCAAGATAAGCTGCTTAATACCGTTCAACTTTCCCAAGAGTTGGATAACGCTCCCACTAATGGGTTGTTAGTGGCGGCCATCGACCAGCGTACCGCTCAGCTCTCTCCTGTTCGTTTTACCGATGCGGTAGATCTTCGCGCTAATCTCAAATATCTCTGGGTTGCTTTGGGTTTGTTCCTTCTTCTTCTGGCTCTCATTCTTTTTATTCCTCGTTTTGCAGTACAGCCCGCACAACGAATCCTTAATTATGAGCAGCATTTTGACAAGCCCCTGCCCTTTACGGTAGAGCTATCTGACATGACTTTAGAAGCCACCCAAGGCTCTGATGTGCATTTTGCCATTCATGTTGAAGGCTCTCGCATTCCTGGTGCTTTCTATGTCAAGAGTTCTCAGGGTCAGCAAATGATGCTTCAATCCTCCATCAACGATTTTACTTATATCTTTAAAAACGTTTACCATGATCTTTCTTTTCAGGTTCTTGGTGGTGACTATATAAGCGCTCCGGTCTCTATTGTTGTTCATCCTAATCCTGTGTTGCTATCCTACCAATGTGATGTGCGCTATCCCGCCTACATTCATCGTCCCAATGAGATTTTTGAAGGTAAGACCCGGCTTATGGTTCCGCAGGGTTCCAAACTTGAATTTACTTTTTTCTTGCGTGACGCCGATAGCGCTTTTGTCTCGATGGATTCCATTTGTTCGGTCTTGCCTATCGTGGATGGTCAAGCTGTTTATGCTTTCACCGCGGGGAATTCCTGTGCCATGGATTTCTCTTGTAACAATGCCTGGTCCTCGAAATTCGACCCTTTGAAGTTTGTGGTTGATGTGCTTCCTGACGCCTATCCTGATATTCGTGTGGAATCCTATGACGAGTCGCTTGCTACAGAAGTTTATTATTCAGGTCTTATCGCCGATGACTACGGTTTTACAAAGTTGACTTTTAATGCTTCCATAAAAGAACCCGTTGAGCGGCAAGTAGTATTACCCGTGGTTTTCGACCGTGGACAAACGAGAACTTCTTTTTTCTATCGTTTCAATATGGATAGTCTTGGGGTGCTTCCTGGACAAAGCATGGAGGTTTATTTTACGGTTTGGGATAATGATGGTTTCCATGGCCCCAAGTCTAAACGCTCTGAAACCTTCACCTATTACAAGCCCTCAAAAGAAGCACTCGACTCTATTGCTGAGCAAACTGAGGATGCAATTATGGATCAAATGACCGAACGTGCTGACGAAGTTAGTAAGTTGAAAGATGACATTGAAAAAATGTTGCAGGATCTTGCTGCTAAGAAAGAATTAGATTGGTCAGACAAAGAGAAAATGAAAGATTTGCTGCAGAAACAAAGTGATATTCAGGAGGAATGGAATCGTTTGCAGGAAGAGCAACAAAAACTCAATGAGTTTATGAAGGATCATGATTTGGCTAATGAGGAGCTATTGAAAAAACAACAGCAAATCAATGAGCTTTTTGAAGAGTTGATTCCTGATGAATTGAAAAAGATGATGGAGGAGATTGAAAAGCTTCTTGATGAGATGCCTCGTGACAAGATGCAGCAAATGCTCCAGGATATGAAGAAAGATAATCAGAAGATGCAGGATTTACTCGATCGTAACCTCTCTCTTTTGGAACAGCTTCGTATGGAGAAAGAACTGAACCAATTGATGGATGATTTGAACCAGCTTGGTGAATCACTTGAAAAACAACCTGAAGCTGAAAATACCAATGAATCGGAGAAAAATCTTTCTGCTGAGGAAGCTAAGGAACGTTTTGAGGATATGATGCATACCCTTGATAGTCTTCTGAAACAAAACGAAAAGTTAAACGATCCTTTCGGGGTTCAAAAAGATGAGGCTCTTGAACAGTCCATTGAACAGGATTTACAAGATGCTGCTGAATCTGAACAATCTGGTGAAGAAGATAGCTCTGATATGGATAATGGCCAGGAGAATTCAGAATCGGGTGATAATCCCTCTCCTCAACAAAATGCCCAGCAAAAGAAACAACAGGCTGGTCAGAAGATGAAACAGATGGCGGGTTCCATGATGATGCAAATGATGTCTTCCGCCGATGATCAGTTGGCTGAGGATGCCCATTTAGTACGTATTTTGCTTGAAAATGTCGTTCGTTCTTCGCATCAGCAGGAATCTTTGATGCGTTCTTTGGGTACCATTCGTGCCGATGATCCTTCCCTTGTGGATATGCTTTCACGCCAAAAAGAATTAGCTGATAACTTTGTGGTTGTCAAAGATTCGCTTCGTGCCATGGCCTTACGCCAGCCGATTATTCAGAATTATATTTTCGATGAGCTTGATATTATCGACACGCAAATCGCACTCGCCTTGAAGAACTTTAGTAGTCTTTACCTTCCTATGGCTATTTCGAGTCAACAAGTTGCCTTGGAGTCGATGAATAATTTAGCTTTGATGCTTGCTGAATCGATGGAGCAGATGGAACAATCCATGGAAGGCTCTGGTGCCGCCATGGGTAGTAGCAAGCCTAAACCTGGCTCTAAAGGCAAAAGCATGCAGCAGATGAAAGATTTGCAGCAACAGCTTGGTGAGCAGCTCAAACAGCTTCAGCAACAAATGAATCAACCTAATGGTCAAATGCAAGGCCTTTCAGAGGAGTTAGCCAGGATGGCCGCTGAGCAGGAGATGATTCGTCAGGGGATGCAGCAAATGCTGGATCAGATGAAGAAAGACGGCCAAATTGGGGATGATGGTTTGAATCAGATAATCAAAGATATGGAACAGTTGGAGGAAGACATTGTCAACAAAAGGATTTCCAAAAAGACCATTGAGCGGAATCGTGATATTATGTCGAGGATGCTCGAGTCGGAAAAGGCCCAACAAAAGCGAGACCAGGACGAGAAACGCAAGTCCAATGAATTCAAAGGCTCTTCTTTCAACCGTGATATTGACGCTTTATACTACGAGCGTAGTCTTCGTAAGAGCATGGATTTCTTGCAGCAACAGCCCATTCAGTACCAGCCTTATTATAAGACAAAGATCAACGATTATTATTTAAAGAAAAATCAATAAGATGATACGTTTTCAAACTTTGGATGTTATGATGCCTCATTTTGACGCTGATCGCGTCCGGTCGTGGATTGTCGGCGTGGTTGAGGGGCAAGGTTTTCGTGTGGGTGAGTTGTTTTATATTTTTTGTGATGATGAAACCTTATTACGCATTAATCAGGAACGCTTAGGTCATGATTTTTATACGGATATTGTGACGTTTCCTTTGAGCTCCTGCGACGAAATGATTTCAAGTGAGTTCTATATAAGTTTGGATCGTGTGGCCGAGAATGCCCTTGTTTTAGGCCGTGATTTTAATCAAGAGTTTTATCGTGTGATTATACATGGTGTTTTACATTTGATTGGCTTTGATGACCTCGATGAGGAGTCTCGTACTTTGATGCGTAGCATGGAAGACCGTTGTTTGGAAATATTAAATAATTGATAATCAATAAAATAACATAATTGTTTCTTGTGAAACATTGAGCTATGCAGTTTGATCAATATGATATAATCGTTGTAGGTGCTGGTCATGCAGGTTGTGAAGCTGCTGCCGCTGCGGCCAACATGGGCAGTCATGTTTTGTTGATTACGATGGACATGCGTTTGTTCGCTGCGATGTCGTGTAATCCCGCTATGGGTGGTATTGCCAAGGGTCAAATTGTGCGCGAAATTGATGCTATGGGAGGGTATTCTGGGCTGGTTTCCGACAAAACCATGATTCAGTTTAGGATGCTCAACAAGTCAAAAGGTCCTGCCATGTGGAGCCCTCGTTGTCAAAGTGACAAGATGATGTTTTCCGCTGAATGGCGACGTTTGTTGGAAAACACGGCACGCCTTGATTTTTGGCAGGACTCGGTGGATGGTTTGTTGTTCGATGGCGACCGTGTGTGTGGTGTCCATGCCTTTATGGGTGGCAATGTATATTCCAAAGCTGTGATTTTAACCAACGGCACCTTCCTTAACGGTCTCATCCATATTGGTGAGATGCATTTTGCCGGAGGCCGTATCGGTGAACCCGACAGTAAGGGGATTTCGGAGCAACTTAAGGAAAAAGGCTTTGAGGTGAAACGTTTGAAGACGGGTACCCCGATGCGTATTGATGGACGTACGATCGATTTTTCTAAGCTTGCTGAGCAAAAAGGAGACGATGACGTGGTTGGTTTTTCATATCTTCCTCATACCCCTGTTGCACAACAACGCAGCTGTTACATCGCGCGTACCTCGTTGAAAGTACATGAAATTTTGCGGAAAGGTTTTAAGTATTCTCCCATGTTTAATGGCAGAATTCAAGGCGTGGGTCCTCGCTATTGTCCCAGTATTGAAGATAAAATTGAACGTTTTTCTGATAAAGACTCTCATCAATTATTTGTGGAGCCTGAAGGTTGGACTACCAATGAGTATTACCTGAACGGCTTTAGTTCCTCTTTGCCAGACACCATTCAATATGAGGCTTTGCGTGCCATTGAAGGTTTTGAGAACGCCCGAATCTTCCGTCCAGGATATGCCATCGAATATGACTACTTCCCTCCTGTGCAGCTTCATCATTCTCTTGAAACTCGTTTGGTGCATGGTTTGTTTTTCGCAGGACAAATCAATGGGACCACAGGGTATGAAGAAGCCGCTTGTCAAGGATTGATGGCGGGTATTAATGCCCATCTGCTGCTTCATGACATGGAACCCTTGGTTTTATCTCGGTCGGAAGCTTATATAGGCGTGCTGATTGATGATTTAATCACGAAAGGTGTTGACGAACCGTATCGTATGTTTACCAGTCGTGCAGAATACCGTATCTTACTGCGTCAAGACAATGCTGATTCTCGCCTTACAACACGGTCTTATCAACTGGGTTTGGCCTCTGAAAGCCGTTACCAGCATTATTTGGAAAAGAAAGAGTTTGTTTCGGAAATTGTTGATTTCTTGAATGGTACTTCTGTCTCCCCTGATCAGGCTAACGCTTTTCTGTCTTCGTTTGATACCTCTCCTATCGGACAGAGAACGCGCTTGGGTTACCTCTTGCTACGACCCCAGCTTTCTTTGTTCGACATGATTTCTTCTATTGATTTCCTTTCAGAAAAATATGATCTTAACGACCGTTTCGTAAAAGAATGTGTTCAAGAAGCGGAGATTTTGATTAAATATGATGGTTATATCCAAAAAGAATATGACTTGGCTGAGAAACTTAACCGGCTTGAATATGTGAAACTGCCCGCTGATTTTGACTATCATGCCCTTCATTCTTTATCTTTTGAGGCGCGTGAAAAACTGAATCGTTATCGTCCGGAAAACCTCGGACAAGCGAGCCGTATTAGTGGTATTTCACCCGCCGACATCTCTGTATTAGCCATATTCTTAGGTAGATAGCTTTTTGTTTCACGTGAAAAACATGTCCTATTATGTGTACCTGTCCTTGGTGTGGTTCTCCTGTTGAACATGAATATTTGAAGGTTCAAGATTATTTTCTTTCACAAGAATCTTTTACAGTCATGTCCTGTGAACACTGTCATTTGCTTTTTACTGTGCCTCGACCTGACCCTTCTCGTCTGGGTTCTTATTATAAATCCGAAAAGTATTTCAGTCATCAAGAAAACACTCAAGGATTCATCCCTCGTGTTTATGAATCGGTGAAAAAGATAAATCTTCGTAATAAAATTCGTATGGCCTCAGAGGATCTTCCTGTAGGTTCTGTCTTGGATATTGGTTGTGGTGTTGGAGATTTTCTTCGTGGTATGCAACAAGCTGGTTGGAAGGTTACGGGTATTGAACCGGATTGCGATGCCCAAAAAATAGCTTTGAAACGTCTCAATACGCTGCCGATCCCCCCTGATCATTCTGGTACCCTTGCTAACGCTTCTTTTGATTTGATTACCATGTGGCATGTGCTTGAGCATGTCGAAGACTTGCATCATCAAATTGATGAATTGTATCGGTTATTAAAACCTGGTGGTCGTCTTCTTATCGCTGTTCCTAACTATAAATCTTACGATGCGCAAGTCTATCGCGAATTTTGGGCTGCATGGGATGTTCCTCGTCATTTAAATCATTTTTCATCGGATACTCTTCGCTCTATTATTAAAAGCAAATCTTTTCAAGATATTGATATTCAAAAGCTTAAATGGGATTCTTATTATATTTCTTACCTTAGTGAGACTTATATGAAACATTCTATTCCCCTACTGCGCGGTTTTTTAGTAGGGCTTTGCTCAAATCTTCATGCCTATCATTCTGGGCAATTTTCTAGCTTGGTATATCGTTTTCAAAAACTATAAGTTTTCTATTTTTGATTTTTGGCCTTTTTTTCGCTTTCTGCGGCTTTTTTTCCTTCTGTTGAACTTCGGGTTATTTTTTCAAAGATTTTTCGTTACCTGTAAGATTTTTGTAATTAATTAAAACACTGTATGTTATGTCATTCGGTTTTAAAAAGAAATGGGTTAGTGTTCTGATTTTGGGCATTATGCTCTTTGTCGCTGCTTTTTTATGCGTGCATGTGTTTTCTTTTACTTCTGTCTCGCAACGTCTCTTTGTGAAGCGAGTCCAAAAGTCTTTGACTCATCAAAGTCAGGCTATTCATCGTTCCATGGAATCTTTTTCTACTTCCCTTGATACTGACTCTGTTCTTACTTTTACATCTTTTTCTTCCATCCTTCCCGATGATATCGATGCTTTGATTTTTTCCTCGGATTCTCTTTTGTTTTGGTCCTCGAATCAAATTGAACCTAAAGTCGTCCGCAAGCGGGTTCCTCTTTTTTGTGATACCCTCATCCATTTTGGTTGTGGCGATTATCTTGTTTCTTCTGCTGCTCATGGAGCCTATCAATGTTATTTCTATTCTTTGATTAATACGAACTATCCAATTGAAAATCACTTCTTTGTTAATCAGTTTCAGGCTTTTGATAGTCCGCGTGATGTGCGTTTTCTCGCTCATTCTGAACCCGGTGCCTCTCCTGTGTATTCCTCTTCTGGTCAAGTGATCGCCTATTTCGTATCTGAGAATGCTTCTTCATTAGGTTTTAGCAAACTTGGATGGTTGATTGGTTGCTTGATGCTTTTGTTTTTTTGTACCTATCTTTTGCTCTATCGTGCGATTGTTCGTTTTCGATTGCATACTTTGTCGAATCCCTTTGCTTTATGGTTTGCGATAATTTCGCTGTTTTTATTGTTTTTAGCCGTTGTTTTTGGTTTTCCTTTCTTGTACCGTTATGGTTTCTCAAAGGGCTTTTTCATCCCCTTGTCAATTTCTCTTGACCCTGTTTTTCTGTTGTATTTTGGTGTTCTTCTGCTCTTTTTGTCATGCTTATTCGGGTTGAAAGCTTTATTCACCCATATCCTCTATCACAAAAAACAGGTTTGGCTTCCTTTTCTGTTTTACCTTGTTTCAGTGGTTTTGGCCTCCCTCCTACTCCACCTTCATTGGTTGATTCCTTTGATGGGTGTTTTAATCGGTGCGTTGTTCCTGCTGTTTTCGCGTTTTCGTTTCATTGGCGATGTGTTGTTTTTGGTGGTTCAAATCATGCTTTGGGGCGTTCTTTTCACAGATTTGTACGATCAAGAATACACCCATTTTGAGAATGAGGAAATCAAGTCTTTTGCCGTTTCGTTGGCTGATGAGCGGGATCCTGATTTTGAGCTTTCGTATCAACATTTTCTTGAGGACGTGCAACATGACTCGGCCTTTTTTGCGGCTGTGCTGAGTGACGACATCATGGATGAGGTTGCTTTGGATTACATGCGGAGTTTTTTATTCGACTCGGTGATGAATCAATATCATGTGAAGCTCACTTTGTGTGGTCCTGGTGCCGAATTGGAAGTACAGCCTGAGGGGCTGGTTTCCGATTGCCGTGGGTATTTTCAAGAACAGTATGAGCGCAATCATGGGATCGATTTAAACGAGGGATTGTGTTTTCTCGACTATCATTCCCTCGATCCAAGTTACCTTTCCATGATAGACCTTGTTGTGAATGACACCGTCCCCGACTTGACCTTGTTTTTGGAATTTTCCAAGCCGGTGGCACCACAGGTTTTTGGGTTGCCAGGTTTGTTGCAATCTGGTTCGGCTCATGCTATTTTGAATCCTTCGGTGGCAGTCTATCAAGACAGTTTGTTGGTGTATAAAATCGGTTCCTATACCTATCCTAATTTCTTGACAGATTATCGTCATCGTGTCAATGATTTCAGCTATGGAAAGAGGATGAAACACTATACTTATCAGTCGGCGCCTTCTAAGCTGGTAGCCGTTACTGTGGAACGTCGAAGTTCGATGGCCACCACTACACCTTTTGTGTTTTTCTTCTTTTTCCTGTTGGTGTTGTTGCTTCTCATCACTTTGGCCAGCGGCGTGAAAAGCTCTCATATCATTCCCCGGACCCTGAGTGGTAAGTTTCAGATGATGGTTCTTTTGGCCTTGGGTATCTCCTTCCCTTTGGTAGGTACGATTTCGGTGTTTTATATGAACCAAGGCTATGCAAAAAAAGCCAGTGATTTTCATTTTGAACGTACAAGATCCCTCTTGAGGGACATCAGTTCGGAAGTTGACTTTTCTTTTTTGCGGCAGCCTGGTTTCCATTATGAGTTGGATCGGATCATACAACATTATTCCGAGACTTTTTTCACCGACATCAACATATATGGTCTTGACGGGAAACTCCTTGCAACCACTTGTCCTGAGATACAAGACATGCATTTACAAGCCGCTTTGATGAATGCGGAGGCCTTTCAAAATATGCATGGAGAACGTTTGTTGTATTATTTCCACGATGAGCAATTAGGCAATGCGGTGTATCAGTCGGCTTACATTACCATTCAAGATGATGCGGGCAAGGCGATGGCGTATCTCAATACCCCCTATTTTTCCAGTCGTTCAGAGTTGCGTGCCGAGATTGTGACGTTTGTGCTTGCCTATATCAACATCATTTTGCTCATCATTTTGCTTGTGTTTTCCGCGGTGTTGCTGATCACTCGTCAAGTGACTTATCCTTTAGAGCAGCTGCAAGTGAAAATGCGGGAAGTGGATCTCAACAAGTCGAATGAGTTGCTTGAATGGACGAGTAACGATGAGATAGGGACTTTGGTTAAACAATATAATCAGCTGGTTCTGGAGTTGGAGAAAAGTGCTGCAGAGCTCCGTCGTACCGCCACGGAGTCTGCGTGGCGTGGTGTGGCGCGCCAGGTGGCCCATGAGATTAAAAACTCGTTGACTCCGATGCGTCTCAGTTTGCAGATGCTTCAGCGCAGCATCGAGCGGGGTGCCGACGATGTGAACGAACGGGTGATGCGGACCTCCAATACTCTTATCGAGCAGATAGATGCCCTCTCCGACATCGCGTCCTCTTTCTCCACCTACGCCAAGTTGCCTGAAAACCATCCACAGCCCTTGGATTTGGCCGAATTGGTGGGGAATGTGGTTCGGTTATATGACCATTTTGAGAACATCAGCTTCCGCTTTGAATATGATTCTCACACTGATTTTACCTTTCATGGAGACAAGACCAACCTTAACAGTGCGGTAGGCAATATTGTGAAAAACGCTACCCAAGCCATAGGCTCGAAACCCAACGGCCAAATAGAGGTCATGCTTCAAGCGGCCCCGGAGATTTTCCGTATCATCATTCGTGATAATGGCAAGGGTATCAAGGAGGAGGACAAGAAGATGATTTTTTTGCCGAATTTCACCACCAAATCCGGCGGTTCCGGTGTGGGGCTTTCGTTGACGTTTAACATTATCCATTCAGCGGGCGGTACCATTTCGTTTGAGAGCGAGGAGGGGAAGGGCACATCTTTCGTCATCGTGTTGCCCCGAAACGCAATTTCATCATGATTCCAATAAAAAAACGCTTTATTCCAAATATAAATCCTAAATTTGCGTTTTAATCCCAGTATGCCAACGCTCAGTTCTCAAATTTCAATTTTCAACTCTCAATGTCAGAAAGCAAATTAGGTTCTTTGGCGAAACAAACCGCCATCTATGGTTTGAGTAGCATCATCGGCAGGTTTTTGAACTATCTGCTAGTGCCCATCCACACCCATCGGATGGCCGCTGAATCGGGGGGCTATGGCATTGTGACCAACTTGTATGCCTATACCGCCCTGCTTCTTGTCATTTTGACATTTGGCATGGAGACCACTTTCTTCCGTTTTTCCAACAAGGAAGATGTTGATCCCGACAAGGCCTTCTCTACGGCAGGGCTTTCCGTTGGCTTTGTCTCTTTGGTTTTCTTGATTCTTGTCTCGATATTCCTGAAACCCATTGCAGGTGCTTTAGATTATGCCCTGCATCCTGAGTTTGTGGAAATCATGGCGATTATCGTAGCGTTCGATGCCTTCCAGTCTATCTTGTTTGCACGGCTCCGTTATGAGAATCGTCCCATCAAGTTCATGACCTTGAAACTCTCATTCATCGTCATGAGCCTGTTGCTCAACCTGTTTATTTTTTATCTGGCTCCCTTCCTCAAGGAGCATTACCCTTCCATGATGGGATGGTATCACGAATATTATCAGGTGGGTTATATCTTCATTGCCAATTTGATATGCACCACGCTTGTCAATATTGGTTTTGTCCCTGAAATCAAGAAGCTGCGTCATGGCATCGACCGACCTTTGTTGAAACAGATGTTGCGATACACCTGGCCTATTCTGCTTTTGGGTTTGGCTGGGATTCTTAACCAGGTGGCCGACAAAATCGTTTTCAAGAAAATTGTTCCTGGTTTGGAGGGTGAGGAGCAACTTGGCATTTATGGGGCTTGTGTGAAGATAGCGATGATTATGGCCATGATCACCCAAGCTTTCCGGTATGCATACGAGCCTTTTGTCTTTGGTGGCAAGCGCGACACCGCCGACAAAGAAACCCAGGCCAAGGTGATGAAGTATTTCATAATCTTCACGTTGTTGGCTTTCCTTGCCGTTGTGATGTATATGCCTCTTTTGCAGTACCTTGTGGGAGCAGATTACCGTGAGGGTTTGCGTGTGGTGCCTATCGTGATGATGGCTGAGATTTTCATGGGTATCTATTTCAACCTTTCGTTTTGGTACAAGCTCATCGATGAAACCTGGTGGGGTGCCATTTTTTCCGCCATTGGCTGTGCGGTGTTGTTGGCCATTAACTTCATCTTTGTGCCAAAATACGGTTACATGGCTTGTGCTTGGGGTGGCTTTGCAGGGTACGGCACTTGCATGATTTTGTCGTATTTTGTCGGGCAGAAAAAGGCTCCTATTCCATACGATTTGAATTCTGCTTTCGTTTATTTTGCTGTCACCATCACCCTTTATTTCGTCCAAAAACAGATCCACCTTGAAAGCACGGCATGGACTTTGGTAGTCAATACCTTCTTGTTGTTCATCTTCTTTGCCTTCGTTTGCCTAAAAGAAAAAGACTTAGTAGCCGGAGTTCTCTCCTGGCTCAAAAAAAGAAAAATAATTCACTAAATTCGCCAACCCCAAAAAATTCGCTTAATTCGCCTAATTCGCCGACATCTCAAAAAATTCGCTTAATTCGCCTAATTCGCCGACATCTCAAAATAATTCGCTTAATTCGCCTAATTCGCCGACACCTCAAAATAATTCGCCGATGAAAATAAAGATAATCAATCAGTCGAACAACCCTTTGCCGACATACGAGACCCCAAACTCCGCCGGCATGGATCTCCGCGCCTATTTGCCGGATGGTCCTATTACTCTTGAACCGATGCAACGCCGTCTTGTGCCGACAGGTCTTTTTATGGAGATTCCCGAAGGCTACGAAGGTCAGGTACGACCCCGCAGTGGGCTGGCCATCAAGAGCGGCATCACCGTCTTGAATTCGCCGGGCACCATCGACGCCGACTATCGCGGACAGGTCTGTGTGATTCTCATCAATCTCTCGGACCAGCCATTCGCCGTCAACAGTGGCGATCGCATTGCCCAGCTTGTCATCGCCCGATGCGAGCAAGCCGATATCGTGCAGGTTGAAACCCTGACCGAAACCGAACGAGGCGCAGGTGGATTTGGACACACGGGGAAGAGTTGATAGGGTAGAGGTTAGGGATACCCCGTTAGGGGTTTAATCTCGGTAGAACAATTAAATTTATGAAGAGGATATTATTATTTGGATGGTTTTTTGTAGCGCTGTTAGCCGTTACAATTGATGTCGAGGCTCAGGGCGATGTCCGTAAAAATGCCATGAGTTTCTCCAAAGGCATCGAATGCAAATACCGTGATGACGTCAATGGCGCCATAGAGCATTTTGAAAAAGCCTTGAAATACATGCCCGACGATGCCGCCAGCATGTACGAGTTAAGTGGACAATACATCCTGGTGGGTAGGCTGGAGGATGCCTTCGCTATGATTAAAAAGGCCACCGAAATCGACCCCGAAAACAAATGGTACCAAATGCGTTTGGGTCGTTTCTACCGTAACTTCGAGCAGTATGACGACTTTATCGAGGTGTATGAATCCCTTACCGCCAAATACCCGGGTGACGTTGACATGCTTAGCGAGCTGATAGAGGTGTATTTGATTGCCGAGAAGTACGACGATGCCCTCGAGAAACTCAACCTCTTAGAGAAGCAGTTGGGTAGCAACTCCCTTATCAGTGAACAGCGTATCGAGATTTACAAACGGCAGGGAAAGAACAAAAATGTGCTCAATGAGTTAAAGAAGTTGGTGGATGAAAACCCTGAAGACACCCGTTATTACAACATGCTGGCCAAGTATTACATGGAAAATGGCAAAGAAAATGAAGCCATCAAGTTGTATGAACAAATCAAAACCATCGACCCTAACGATCCCTATATCAACGTCGCTTTATTGGAATATTACGAGAAACAAGGAGATCTCGACAAGGCCTTTGAAGAGCTCATCGCTGCCATCAACAACAAAAATCTCGACTTCAACACCAAAGCCAATATCTATGACTATTGGTTCAACAAGTTCCAAGCAGGTAAGCAGATCGACCAGCAAGCCTTTAGGGCGGGGCAGGCTTTTATCACGAATTATCCGAACGACAAGATGGGATATCTCATTTTGGCTTCTTATCACATCAACCACGAGGATTATGCTGCTTGTCGCGACATGGCGCTGAAGGCTCTGAAGTATGAGCCGAGCAACTATGCGGCTTTACAGTACACCGTGCTTTGTGAGGCGCCGCTGATGGAGAACGACTCTTTGATGAAACACTCGCTCCAGGCCTTGCAGTATTATCCCACGCAGCCGGTCTTCTATTGGTTTGCCGGGGTGTCGCACGCCCTCGACAAACAAGACGAACAGGCCATCACTTATTTTGAGAAAGGTCGCAAATTTGTAACCGACAAGAAACTGTTGGCCGACTTCGACAGTTATCTCGGCGACCTTTATCATGCCGTGGGCGAGGTTGAGAAATCCTTTGACGCTTACGAAAGGGTGCTGAACTTCGATCCTGACAACGCCTTGGTGTTGAACAACTATGCCTACTATCTTGCCCTCCGCAAGGAACGTCTTGACCGAGCCAAGGAAATGTCGCTTCACGCTGTGGAACTTGAGCCAAACAATGCCATCTATCTCGACACCTACGCTTGGGTGCTTTATCAGAAAGGGGAGTATGAAGCCGCTGAAGCCCAGATGGAGAAGGCCATCCGTTTGTTGAAACAACCCGACAAGACCTATTATCATCATTATGCCGACATTCTCGAAAAAGTGAACCAGAAAGAGAAGGCGGAAGAATACCGTAACAAAGCCAAGGGATTGCGAGATGAGTAGGAGAGGGGGAATCGGTTTGTTGTTGATGGTGATGGCTTTGCTGTTGCTCGTGTCGTCGTGTGGCTCCAAGAAGAAGCTTGTTTCTCCGGTGGCGCATGGGGTTCATTATGAGTGGATGACCGCCAACTTGACTGGAGAATTAACGCATAACACACAACACACAACCTATCCCTTCACGGGTCAGCTCCGGATGCGTCGCGACAGTACCATTTGGCTTTCTGCCTCGGTGATGGGGGTGGAGGCCATACGTGCATTGGTTACCAACGACTCTGTCGTTTTAGTGAATCGCGCCGAAAGGACCTATCTGATGGAACCGATTTCCCATGTAGCGACGATGTGCACATCATCGCTACAGACGTTGTTATTGGGTGGCGGCAACAACGACACCATCACGATTCCTTGGGAACCCTTTACGGCCAAATTCCATTATACGGATATTCAATGGGACATACCTACTACTTTCCCCATTAAAATCAACCAACATTATGAAAGGATCAAATTATGAGAATGACAGGTAGATATGTAGTGATGGTCATCTTGAGCCTGTTTTTTGCAGTGGGAGGTTTTGCCCAGCGCAGCAAAGAGTCGCTCGAGAAGGAGGTCAAAGCTTTGCAAAAAGATATCGCCACTGCGAACAAGTTATTGAAAGAGACTTCAAAGAGCAAGGAAGTGACACTCAATCAGGTGTCGCTCATGGATAAGAAAATCAAAAAACGTCAACGGCTGATTAATGCTTATAATGAGCAAATACAGGTGTTGGAGAACAGTATCACGAAAGGCGAGGCGAACATCAAAACCTTGAATGGTGAGCTCAAGAAGCTGCGGAAGGAATATGCGAAGATGGTGGAATTCGCCTACAAAAACCGGAGCCATTACGATCAGCTGGAGTTTATCTTTGCCGCTGAGGATTTCAACCAAGCCATGCGTCGGCTTCGTTATATCCAGCAATTCACGGAGGCACGAAAGACCAAGATGAACCAGATCTCCGCCACCCAGAAGAAAGTCAGCGATGAAGTTGATGCCCAGCGAAAAAACCGAGAGCAGCAAGCCGCCTTGTTGGCTGACGAAAAGTCGCAGCAGGAGACCTTGGTCAACGAAAAGGCCGAACTCAACGCGCAAGTGGCTCAGCTGAAGAAAAAAGAGGGGAGCATCCAGCAAAGCATCAAGGAAAAACAAGTTCAGGCCAAGAAATTCCAAAAGGAGATTGACAAGATTATCGCTGAGGAAATCAGAAAAGCCAACGAACGTGCCGCCAAGGAGGCGAAGAATGCCAAGAATTCGAAGAATACGAACACAAAGGCTGATAAAATGGCTCTCACGCCCTCGGAAAAGGCCCTCTCGACGAGTTTCTCTGCCAACAAGGGTAGATTACCATGGCCGGTGGAAAAAGGCGTTATAGCGAGTTCTTACGGCAAACACGCGTCGGCGATTTCCAGCAAAGTCACTGTGACCAACGACGGCATAGATATTGCTACTACCGAGAACGCTCGTGCGCGATGTGTTTTCGAGGGTGTGGTAGTGAGTGTGGTAAAGCCCTCGGCCTCCAACATTGGTGTTATCATCCGTCATGGAGACTATTTCACTGTCTATTCCCAATTGGATGAGGTATTTGTGAATCGAGGCGACAAGGTAAAGACGAAACAGGAAATCGGCAGGGTACATACCGACAAGTCGGAAGGGAAGACAGAGCTTCATTTCGAGTTACGTCAAGGTACCGGCACATTGAATCCGTCGGTTTGGTTGGCGAGGTGAGAATTTAGAATTTAGAATTTATAATTTAGAGGGAGCTACCCCGTTAGGGGTTTAACCTCGGTAGAAACCCTGGGTAGAACGCTCCCCCTCTCCACTGTGGAGAGGGGGTCGGGGGGTGAGGTTAGGTGTTAAATATCGTTAGAATATGAAAAAGAAACGAATCATAATTGTTTTGACTATTTTGGTTGCTTCATTGCTCTGGGTTAGCTGTCGCAGCCAGCAGAACTTCGGTCAGCGCAAGGCACCGAGAAATTGTCACACTTGCACGAAATGGAGCAAGTAGAGGGGAGGACGGGCACATCCAAAGCGTCTCCCACCTTACCAACACACTACAAATAAAAACAATTTGCACTGCTGTTGGCTCTGCTGATTTCAACAGTATGGCAAAGTGCTTATAGCACCAATTTCATGGATGGCTACAGTAACTTCCATTCAGGCCACCATCAACGCGGGTGGATGGCCCTCGGGTGTCTATCTCTGGGAAATCTGGCGCGACGACCAGAAACTGGGCTGCGGAAAATGGGTTAAGAATTGAGAATCCCCCTTTATTAATTTCTTGAATCATCAACAATCCCGTCAATAATGGTGGGATTTTTTTGACTCATTGGCGGATGGCCGTGACGCGTCCGCGACCATGGTGTTTTTAGAC
>CAMIWN010000041.1:0-28839 GCA_946402445.1 uncultured Bacteroidales bacterium | reverse complement strand
TCTCGTTATTTTTTAACAAGATAACCATTTTTTTTCTTATCAAAAAATAAAAAAAGAGGATGACTACTTTTTAGTCACCCTCTTTTTTTGTTGTAATTCACAATAATTGTGTAATTTTGCCGATTTATTGGAATGATGACTGAAACAAAGAACAAAGAACACGGCAAGCGCCGCTGGTGGCAACGTATCTCGTTCAAGAAATTGAACAAGAGGTATTATTTCCTGATGTCGCATGAGGAGACCATGGAACCCATCGTGGATTTCCGTGTCAACCTGATGAATATCATCATCATCGCCATTGCCGCTGCGGTGTTACTCATCGCCGTCACCACGGTCATCATCGCATTCACTCCCTTGCGCGAATACATCCCTGGCTATACCGACACCTCTCTTCAACGCGAGGTATATGAACTAAGCCGGCGCGCCGACTCCATCGAGGAAGAGCTGCACCGCAAAGATGTCTATTTCAACAATCTGAAACTCATCGTAGAAGGCTATGACTTCAGCAACGACAGCGCTGCCGAAACCGACATCTATAAGCCTTTGGCTCCGTTCGATGTTGACACAATTGAAATCAGGAAATCGACAGAAGACAGTATCTTGCGCGCAGAATTCGAGCAAGCCAACCTCTACAATCTGGTGAATCCGGGTAACTTGGTCAAGAGCCACTATTACAGGGTATCCAACTTCTTCACTCCTTTGACAGGCATGATTACCATGCAATACGACCCTGCCAACCGTCATTATGGCATCGACATTGCCGCCAAGGAGAACCAAGTCATTAAAGCCACCTTGGACGGCACTGTGGTGTTCTCCTCCTGGACTCCTGACTTTGGATACACCATCGGCATCCAACATGAAAACAATTATTTCTCCGCCTATAAACATAACTCCACATTATTAAAGAAAGAAGGCGACTATGTCAAAGCAGGCGAAGCCATCGCCATCATCGGCGAGTCAGGCACCATCACCACCGGGCCTCATCTCCATTTCGAGCTATGGCATAACGGCCTCTCGGTGAATCCCCAAGAATACATCGACTTCGAAAAGCGTCCCGACGAAACCCTATAAATTCTAAATTCTTAATTCTTAATTGCAACAATGATCATACTAACAAAAGTTCTCCAATTCATCTTAGCCCTCTCCATTCTGATTTTTGTCCATGAACTCGGTCATTTTCTGGCCGCCAAGATGTTCAAAGTGAGGGTTGACAAGTTCTACCTGTTTTTCGACTGGGGTTTCTGTCTTATGAAGGTGAAGCGAGTGAACGGCAAGCTGAGATGGCGTTTTTTCACCAAGCCCACCCCTGAGAAATACAATACCATTGAGAAACGTGATGAGAAAGGCAAAAAAGTGGTGGAATACGAGCCCATCGACTTGAACACGTTGGATAAGGACGACTGGCGCCGGAGCGACTCCACCGAATATGGCATCGGCTGGTTCCCTTTGGGTGGATACAACAAGATTGCCGGCATGATCGACGAGTCGATGGACAAGGAGCAGATGAAGCAGCCCGCCAAGGAATGGGAGTTCCGTTCCAAGCCAGCATGGCAGCGTTTCATCATCATGGTGGCTGGTGTCTTCATGAACGTGGTGCTTGCCATTGCCATCTACATCGGCCTGCTTTCCAACTACGGAGAGCAGTATCTTCCCACCTCTGAAGTCAACAAATACGGCATCGTCGCCGACAGTCTCGCCTACGAATTCGGTTTCCGCGACGGTGACAAGATTATCAGCATCAACGGCAAGGAAGTCAACAACTTTTACCGTATTCCCACCGAGATGATTTTAGAGAATGCCAAGACCGTGGAGGTAGAGCGTGACGGGCGTGTGGTGGTCATCAACCTTCCCGACGACGCGACCACAAGGCTGTTGAACACCCAAGACGTGAACTTCATCAGCTATCGTATGCCATTTGTGGTTTATGACTTCAGTGCAGGCTCTGTCGCCAAAGCCGCCGGCATGGAGGTGGGCGATGTCATCATCGGCATCAACGACTACAGCACACCTTATTATCAAGACTTTATCAAAAACATCAAACGTTTCAAAAACCAAGATATTGATATCAAGGTGGTTCGAGACTTCGACACCCTGGCCTTGTCGATGCATTTGCCCGAAGAAGGCGTGATCGGCGTATATCTGGCACCGATGAGCGACTATTTCAATCTTGAGACCGAGAATTACACTTTCTGGCAGGCTGTCCCGAAGGGATTCTCCAAGACTTTCTCGGAAATCTCCGACTATTGGAAGCAGCTGAAGTTAATTTTCAACCCCAGCACCAAAGCCTACGAGAGCGTGGGAGGTTTCATCTCCATTGGCAAGATTTTCCCTGACACTTGGCAGTGGGATATGTTCTGGAGGCTGACTGCTTTCCTCTCGATTGCCCTCGCTGTGATGAACATCTTGCCCATCCCCGCCCTTGACGGAGGCCATATCCTGTTCCTGCTGTATGAAATCATCACCCGCAGGAAACCCAGCGACAAGTTCATGGAAATCGCAGAATATATCGGGCTATTTTTGGTTCTTGCGCTGGTGATTTTCGCCAATGGCAATGATATTATCAAACTTTTCAAATGATAATACGTTGTGGAAAACAGTTTTTTTGTAATTTAGCGGCTTGTTTTATAGTTTACTGAAAATGTCAAAACTGAATACTATCGTCCTTGCCTTGATTCTTGTACTGGCGGCCTCGTCAGGCCTGCGGGCACAACAGGCGCCGATATTCACCAACTACAATAACTCATACGCTTACATCAACCCTGGTTTTGCCGGGTTGAATGAAGGAGTGAACTTGTTGGGCTTATACCGGCAGCAATGGGCGGGATTCGTTGACGATGACGGCAACAACATTGCCCCGACCACTTTCCTTTTGACGGGTGACATGCCCATCAGAGCCTTGGGAGGAGGCATCAGTTTCTCGGTCATGAACGACCAGTTGGGGTTTGAGAACAACACCAATGTGGGGTTAGGCTACTCATATCACTTCGACTTAGGCGGATCCACCATCGGTTTGGGCGCCTCGGTGTCGCTGTTGAACCGTGCTGTTGACTTTGGGAAGCTTCATGCCACCAACGCAAGTGACCCCTTGCTGGCGCAGCTGAGGGATGAAAGCACCATGCTTGTCGATGTCAGCGCAGGTGTTTTCTGGCAGTTCCCCGAGTCGTTTTATATTGGCATCTCTGGAATCAACCTGTTGGAGACCACCAGCAAAGCCTTGGGAGAGACTGAGTCAGCGGCCAGTTTCACCACCGACCGCACCTTCTACTTGGTGGCTGGTTATCCTTTCTTGTTCGAGACCTTGCCCACCTTCAAGTTCATCCCCTCGGTGGGTTTGATGAGCGATATCTCATCCACGCAGCTGAATGCCGGAATGAAAATCACGTACAACGATGTCTTCTCTTTAGGAGTCAACTATCGTCCCCAGGAGTCCATCGGTCTCACCGTCGGTTTAGCTATCAAAGACTTCGTCATCGGCTACGCTTACGACATCAACATGATGGGGTACAACATCCCCGGATCCCATGAGATTGCCCTCAGTTATTGTTTCAAATTAGACACCGACAGGACGCCGAGAGACTACCGAAGCGTGAGATATTTGTAATTCTTGTTGAAAAAATTGTTAATAACATACAATAATTTCGGCTTTTGACGGTTAATTGGAATATATGATACCATAAGAAGATAGATAAACATAATGATTATCAAAGACATGAAAAAATTACTGTTTGTATTTTCCTTAGCGATCCTGCTGGCGTCATGCGGTACCGGCAACCAAGGAGAATTAGTGGGAGTACGAAAATCCACCTCTTCATTCAGCCAACCCGACCCTTACGGCATGGTGTTCATCCCGATGGGGAGCTATACCATGGGTGTGGGTGGTGAAGACATCAACTCCTCCATGCTGTACGAGCCCAAGACCGTGTCAGTATCGGCCTTTTTCATGGACGAGACGGAGATCACCAACAATGAATACCGGCAGTTTGTTTATTGGGTGAGAGACTCCATCGCAAGGAGAATATTGGCGGAAGTCAACCCCGATGTTTACGCCATCACCGAGACCAAGAGCGGCGAGACACTGGATCCTCCGATGCTGAATTGGAAAGAGAAGATTGACTGGAACAGCAAGGACCAGGATGTGAGGGAAGCCTTGGAACCCATGTTCCTTCCCGAGCATGAGCGTTATTTCCGCGCCAAAGAAATCGACACCAGAAAGCTTTATTATTCCTATTATTGGGTGGACCTGCGTGCTGCCGCCATGAAGGAGTTCGAGGGTGAGGATCTGATTCCGAACGACTATTCCATTGGCGAGGCCGACAACGGCATCAACCCCGACAGGAAAGGTGCTTGGGCTAACCGTAAGCAAGGCTATACCGACCGTTCGGTGTATGTTCGCCAGGAAGCCGTCAACGTATATCCTGACACTTTGTGCTGGATTCACGACTACGCCTATTCTTTCAACGACCCGATGACGGAGAAGTATTTCTGGCATCAGGCTTACGACCATTATCCGGTGGTCGGTGTGACCTGGCAGCAGGCACGCGCGTTCTGCACATGGAGAACGCAGCTGAAGAACTCGTTCCAGTCGTCGAAGAAAGATGCTTTAGTGTCGGAGTTCCGTCTTCCCACGGAGACCGAATGGGAATGGGCTGCCCGTGGCGGCGACCGTTTGAACCCCTATCCTTGGGGTGGTCCCGGCACCCGCAACGTGAAAGGCTGTTTCCTCGCCAACTTCAAGCCTTTGCGCGGCAACTATATCGCCGATGGTGGTTTGAGGACCCTCATCGTGGGCTGCTATCCTCCCAACCACTATGGCTTGTACGACATGGCTGGCAACGTTGCTGAATGGACCAACAGCGCCTTTGACCCGACCTCGTATAACTTCACTTGGGACTTGAATCCCGACTATACCTACAACGCCCAAGACGATGACCCGCCGGTCATGAAACGCAAGGTGGTCCGTGGCGGTTCTTGGAAAGACATCTCCTATTATATACAAGTGACCTCACGCGACTATGAGTACCAGGATACCGCCAGAAGCTATATTGGCTTCCGCACCATCCAGCCTTACCTGGGCCGCAACAAGGGCGACAATCCTAAATTGTCGAGGGTATATAGATAATTTAGAATTTAGAATTTAGAGATTAATAATCGATTATTATAAAAAACTAAAACAACAACATTTTAGAGTTACATTGTCATGGCAAAAAAACAAGAAAATCTTACAGGATTTAAGAAATTCCAAGCACTCACCCAGTCGAAAGGCTACAAGACCTTCATGGGGTACGTTTACGGCTTCGGCGCTTCCATCGTGATGATTGGCGCCTATTTCAAACTGACCCACATCCCCGGTGCAGACCTTATGTTAGGTGTCGGTTTGGGTGTTGAAGCTTTGATTTTCTTCCTGTCGGCTTTCGAACCGCAGCATCTGGAATATCAATGGGACAACGTGTTTGTGGAATTAGAGGAAGACTGGGATGGTCAGACTCGCACCAAGTTCGGCACCACCAACGCCGGTGGTAGCAGTGCCAGCTCTGTAGATGGCGCTATGCTCGACAAGATGTTCGACAAGATGAACGTCAACCCCGACACTTTAAACAAAATCAGCAAAGGTTTGGACAGACTGGCTGAGAACGCCCACGGCATCGCCGATGTTTCAAACGCCATGGCCGCCACCAACGGTTACGCCAAGGCCATGGAACAGGCCACCAAGACCATCAGCGACTTCGCCAGCAACTACACCAAGACCAACGAGCAGCTGACTGCCTCATTGAGCAAGCTCGATTTCAGCGCCCTGGATGCCAACACCATCAAGAAAGTGGCCACCAGCATGCAGTCGCTCAACTCCATCTATGAGCTTCAGCTCCAAAGCGCCGAACAGACCTCCGACGCCACCAAGAAGCTGACTGCCACGATGACCCAATATATGGATAACCTCAGCGCCTCCGCCAACAACGCCAACGAACTCAACAAACAGCTGACCCAACTGTCGAACCGCCTGACCGCTCTCAACAACGTCTATGGCGGCATGTTGTCGGCCATGAACATCAAGGCATAAATCTTACTCGATTCATAAACACAAATAAAGGAGTACGATACTATGTCAGGCGCAAAAGAAACCCCAAGACAGAAGATGATCGGGATGATGTACCTGGTCTATACTGCCTTGTTAGCAATGAACGTCTCCAAAGACATCCTCGGTGCTTTCGACACCGTGAACACGGGTGTGCAGGAGACCAACATCACCCTCATGCAGCAGATCTCGCAACGTTATGGCTCGTTTGAAGAACAGTATGCCTTGGATCGTGAAAAGGTAGGTCCCTATTGGCAACAAGCCCAAGATTTGCGTGACAAAACCACGGCAATCATCAACTACATCGAAGCCATGAAGTGGGATCTGGTGAGCAAAATCGAAGAGAAAGACTATGCCACCGCGGTGACGGACGGTCTGTTGAAGAGCAAAGACACCATTCAATATAACGGTCGTCTGCTTTACAACATCAACACCTCCAAAATCAAGTCGAGAGACAACTACAACAAGCCCACTGAATATATGATGGGCAATCCCGAAGGCAACGGAAAAGCTTTTGAGCTCTCAGAGAAAATCCGCGAATACCGTGGTGAGATTGTCAAAATCATGGGATTTGAGCATATTCATGAGTTAGGATTGGTCACCGATAGCATTTACGGCACCAAAGACTATGTCATGGAGCAAACTGGATTCAGCGAGAGTGCTTTGAAGAGGCTCCCTGTGGAAGGCGAGTTATACGGTGCCCGTATCGACTATGCTCCTGAAGCCGCTGACGCCTTGCAGAAAGGATGGGAATACAACAACTTCCATCATACGGTGTTGATTGCCGACGTGACCTTGCTCAACAAGATTATTTCGGAAATCGAGACCGCTGAGTTGAACGCGGTGACCCAACTGGCCCATAGCATCCACGCCACCGACTACACCTTTGATGAGATCGGTGCCAAGGTGTTTGCCGAAAGCAGCTATATCCTTTCTGGCCAGACCTATCGTGCCCAGGCTATGGTGACGGCATGGCAAAACACACAGACCACTGCCACCGTGCGTCTTGACGGCGGCGCTGCGAGAGAATACACCAGCGACGGACAAGGGGTCATCAACCTCGACTATAACGTAGGCGTGGGCACCCACAAATACACTGGTGTCATCAAGATGCGCAACCCCAAGACCAACGAGATGGAAGACTTCACCTTCGAGAACTCATTCACGGTGGCACCCCCTGCGGTGAGTGTGTCGGCCACCAAGATGAATGTGGTGTATGCTGGTATCGACAACCCGATTGCCATCGGAGGCGGTGTGGGTGGTGAGATTTCAGCCACAGCCACTGGAGCCACTTTGACACGTACTGGCAACGGCAGCTACAACCTGCGCGTGAACGGCAACCCGAGCGAGGTAGTCGTACACGTCAACTCACAAGGCAGTTCCTTGGGCAGCATGAAGTTCCGCGTGAAAGAGCTTCCCAAACCTACCGCCAAGATCGAGAATGTTGGCACTGACGGTAAAGTGACAAAAGGCGCCTTGATCAATGCCAACAGAGTCATTGCCGAGATGAAAGACTTCGACTTTGAAGGAGTCCACTATGACGTGACGGGATATACCGTGAAATACAGAACCAAGGCAGGTACCACCAAAGAAGAAAAGGTAACCGGCTCCAAATTCAACGAAACCCTCAAGAGCGTGTTTAACTCCGCCAACGTGGGTGACATCTACGTGTTCACAGCCATCCGCGTCAAAGGTAACGACGGCAAGGAGAAGGTACTCGACACCCAGATTGCTGTGGAAATCAAATAAGTATAAAACAACGACATAAAAACCATAGAAGATGAAAAAGACACTTGTTTCAACACTGGCTGCAGCCATGCTTTTCGGCATGGTGTTGAGTGCAACCGCCCAAACCACGGAAGCCAAACCGCCCAAGAACAGCATCCTGTCGAGACGTCAGGAGACCATGGTCGAGAAGAAACTGTCGCCCCTTCCGGAGATCCGTGAGGAATATGTGATGTGGAAGAAAACCATCATCCGCGAGATTGACTTCCGGCAGAAGATCAACCAAGTGTTCTACTACCCTGTCAACCCCACTGAAGACTGGAGGAACCTGATCACCGTGCTCTACGACGGCATCTTGAGCGGCGACATCACCGCCTACCGCGTGGAGAACAACATTGATGATATGGTAACCCCTTTGACCCGCGATGATTTCGAAAAGGAAAACACCAAAATCGGTGACCCACCAGTCATCATGAAAGACGGAGTGGAAGTTGCCAACGAGATTGTTTTCAAGGACCGCATGGTCAATGTCTCGCGTCTGAGAATCAAAGAGGACTGGTATTTCGACAAGCATTTGTCGCAGTTCTTGGTGAGAATCATCGCCTTAGGTCCCATCATCGTTGATGAAGACGGTTTGTCACAGTCCTGCTGGATTCCTTACGATGACCAGACTCGCAAGGTTCTTTCAGAAGCTTTCGTAGCCAACCGTAAGAACGGAGCTGAACGCCGCACCTTTGAGGAGATTCTCAACAAGCGCGTCTTCGACAGCTACATTGTCAAGGAAGAGAACATGTATGACCGCTATATCAACTCTTACGCTTTGAACATCGACGCTCTTTATGAGTCGGAACGCATCAAAAACGAGATGTTTGACTTTGAGCAGAGCTTGTGGGAGTATTAGAATTGAGACTTGAGAATTGAGAACTGAGAGGTTGATAGGGCATCTATCAGTGTTAGGTGCCTATACGATATTCGGATTCAACATCATCATTTGCAAGGAGCTGACCAATGCCCATTTGGTCAGCTCTTTGGGTTTGTTTTGTTTTCGGTCGGTAGGGGCTTGTTTGTTATTTTGGATGATTTCGCTTTTTCTGCCGAAGGAGAAGGTGTCATTCAAGGATTTGTGCGGGATTTTCGCGGCTTCGATGTTAGGGTTTTTCCTTACCCAGCTTTCGTATCTTGAATCGAGCAAGTTCACGACGCCGTTAGATACGTCGATTATCACCTCCACCACCCCTATTTTCACGATGTTTGTGGCCGCCATCGCCTTGAAAGAGCCTATCACCTTGAAGAAAGCGGGCGGTGTGGCGATGAGTTTTGCAGGAGTCATTCTATTGGTTCTGAACACCATCAGCGTCCATAGTGGGAACAGCGTCAATGAGACGAAGCCCATTGGCATCCTGCTGATGATAGGCAACTGTGTATTTTTCGCCTCTTATTTGGGCATTTTCCGTCCTCTCATTTCAAGATACCACGTGGTCACCTTCATGAAGTGGATTTTCCTATTCTCCACCCTTGTGGCCGTTCCTCTCGACCTCAAGGAGCTCACCCATCTCCCCTTTGCCGAGATGAGCTCCAGCTATTGGCTACAGCTGGGTTACATCATCGTTTTTGCCACGTTCATCGCCTATTTTTTGTTGCCGATAGGACAGAAACAGCTTCGTCCAACGGTAGTGAGTTTATACACGTACGTACAGCCTTTAATCGGGATGGTGACGAGCATTTATTTAGGAATGGACCGCTTGAACTGGCAGAAGGTGGTGGCTGCGGTCTTGGTATTCACTGGGGTGATTTTGGTGAATAGAAGCAGGGGGAGGATAGATTCCTTGAATTTTCTACAATCCCGTCAATAATGGCGGGATTTGTTTATTTTTGCAAAAAGAAATAACGAATATGAGCCCACGTTCCGTCTTATGGAGCCTGTTGTGTTGCGTTCTGATGGTTTTCGCATCGTGCCACCACCCCGTGCCGACGACGCAAGCGCCGTCGGCAGACCCCGAATTGGCATCCGTTGACAGCCTGATGTGGCAACAACCCGACAGCGCGTTGACGCGGCTGATTCCTTATTTCGACACCGAGGCCGGAACCGCGTTTGACCGGCATTATGCTCATCTGTTGTTGTCGGAGTTGCTGTATAAGAATGATTACGAACAGACCAACCGAGGCGCGTTGTTGCATGCCGTGGATTATTTTGATTCAATCTGTGGTAGAGACGCATTGAATGCGTCTCCTGCCAACACGTTTTTAGATGCCCGCGCCCATTATATCAAGGGTGTGGGATATTATGAAAGAGACAGCCTGGTGGAGGCCTGCCAGGAATACCTGAAGGCTGTGGAAATCATGGAGAGCCGTTTTGATGAAAATGAATTGACTGGACAAAAGGCAAAACTCACTGCCTTGGCATTCTCGCATCTAACACAATTGTTTTCTGACCAATACCTTCAGGAACAATGTGTTTATTTTGGGAAGCTCGCATTGGCTTATTATCGAAAATACGATGCAAATTGTTTGCATTTAGCATGGATTTTAGATGAAATCGGAGAGCAGTACGATATTAAAGGAAAATCAGACAGCGCATTATATTATTATCATCAAGCTTTAGAAGAAATCTCAGATACAAATGTTTTGCTTTATAGAGACATTATTACTCACCTATCATTAATAAACTACAAAACAAGCAGACATTCCGAGATCTCAATACAACAATTGCATCGCCTCATTTCAAAGGCTCAGAACAGCAAGGAAAGTGTCGCTCGCAGTTTAGTATTAGGCGAAATCTATTATCATGAAAAACAGATGGATTCAGCATGGTATTATTTACATAAAGTGTTTCAAGAATCCGAAAGTATTGGAGCGAAAAAACAAGCTGCTGAATGGTTAATTGAAATCTGTAAAAAACAAAACAAAGAGAATGAAACCTTTGATTATTCGGATTTTTTGGCTCCTTATGCCAATCTGGACGAAAACCAGAGCAAAATCAAGTCCCAACTGACAGAAATATACAAAAATTATAATTTGGGAAGGCAAGAATTATGTCACAACCAGAAGAAAAATGAGAATCAGAGATGGACATTGATTCTATTCGTTAGCCTTTTTATTGTGATTTTGGTCATTACAATTCTTTATAGAAAAAACAAAAAAGAAAGTGAAAATCTCGAAATGCAAATCAAAAAGGAGCGACGCTTTCACGAAATACAACAGAAATCATTATCTACAAGATTAAAAAACAGTAATGAAACGCTCAAGAACGCATTAGAAAAGATAGAATGTTTTGAAGCAGAGCAAAAAAAGATCAAACAAGACGATAGTTTATCCAGTGGAAAGAAACGATATGAAGAATTCAAACAGACTTCCATTTGCCGTGAGATTCTCAACATTGTAGACCAACTCAATGCCGACCAAAGAACAGTACTTAAAACAGATATGGAAGTGAAAGGATACAAGTCCTTTGCCTTATCTAACCAACAACAGTCTCAACTTCTGAAAACTTTGGATGCTTTTTTCCCAGAAATGATCAGCAACTGGAAACAAAAACGGTTGAAACTTAGCCGAAAAGATCAGCTCTATTTATGTCTTTATTTATTGCAGTTAGAGAAAATGAGTATTTGTGTTCTTCTCCAAGACTCTTACTATACTTGCAGAAGACATACAATAAAGTTAGAAGAAACTTTCAACTGCAAATATGGATTAACAACTTTCTTGATGGAGCAGATAAATATTGTATAAAAATTTGATTTTCAAGTTGTTATTTGAAAACGTGCAAAAATTGCAAAAATAAAAAACTGGCTTTTGGGGAATTTTCAGTATATTTTTGCATCACATTTCAAAATAACAACAATATGCAACACAGAAAATTATTCATTTTACTGATTTATCTTTTTCTTCCTACAACATGGGTTGGTGCGGTCGGCACCAATATTTGTGATGGCTATAGTTCAATTACTATTAATGAAGCCAAAGTTCAAGGAGTACCCAAAACCTCCACTATCCAGGCCTCCATCAACGGGCACTCGCTGACGGTGGTTTTCACCGAGAACCTCGGCAATGTGCAGATCGAGGTCACCGATTCCACGGGCGGCACCGTGGATTACTGGGACATCTGGACCCCCAACGGCTACATCGTCTATATCTACGACCCCGGCAGCTACGTCGTGACCTTCACCCTGCCCAACGGGGACGAGTACTACGGCGAGTTCGAGGTGACGGATTGAATATTTAGAAACTGTTAAATTTCACTTTAATTAAAAGATAATACGCATGTTACAATTCTTGATCAAAAAAATAACGCTGTTTGCGCTATTTTCCGTTTTTGCCCCTTTGTTATGTACAGCGCAAACCTTCGGAGAAGTGAGTTTTGGCTATGACGCCAATGGGAACCGGGTCTCGAACTCGATACGCTTTGGTGTAGAGATGAGAAACGGAGCCAATTTGGATACTTTGTATGTAAACAGCGTCTCCGACGTGCTAAACAATATGGAAATCGCATTGTTCCCGAATCCCACCTGTGGCATGTTTTCGGTTTCGCTGAACGGCACTGAAACCTTTGATGCGCATGCCGTGCTTTCTACCATCGGAGGGGCGCCTCTCGAAAAGAAAGAGATTAATAATGGCTTGGTTGAGTTCGACCTTTCCAGTCAGTCAGCGGGACTTTATGTTGTGACTTTGACCGTGAACGGAGAATCCAAGTCGTGGAGTGTTTTGAAAAAATAACCTATTAATACTTGTCGTATGATGAAAAGAATTTTTATTGCTTTGATGATCATTGCCCTTTCTGTCCCTGTGTCGGCTCAGACGGATGATTCGGATTTCGATTATTCAGACGCGGTCAACGCGTTGAATCCCCCGGCGATGGTGTTCAGCGGTCCCGATGGCCATGGCGACGGCGTCGTGGGTGCCATCCCCGCCACGGTGGACGTGAGTGCCTTGGGCGGAGCCACGTATTCCATCCCGGTCAAAGTGCCGAACGGAATCAATGGGATGCAGCCGGGGCTCTCCGTGGTTTATAACAGCCAGAGCGGAAACGGGCTCCTCGGATGGGGCTGGAACATTGGAGGAGTCTCTGCCATTACCCGCGTTGGGGCAACATTTTATCATGACAGTATTGTTCGTGGAGTGGAGTTTGGGGAATATGACCGTTTCGCCCTGGATGGCCAAAGACTAATACGTCTTGGTGATGGCTATTATTGCTCAAATGGCGCTGAATATAAAACAGAAATAGACGGCATGAGTAAAATTGTGGTTTATACGGTCAATAACACTTCCCGCAATCCTTTGCGTTTCAAAGTCTGGACCGCTGACGGGTTGGTGTTGGATTATGGCTCCACCTACAACTCAAGGCTGGCTTTCGCAGGCGCAAACGATTCGGTTGTGGGAGTGTGGATGTTGACCCAAGTGACCGACCGTAATGGCAATTACATGTCTTACAAATACAAAAGAGACAACGAGTCAATAGTTATCGACAAAATCTATTATACCTGCAGGCAGAATCTTCAAGGTTGTTATTCGGTTGTCTTTGAATACGATACACGCAATGATGAGGAATTGTCGTTTATAGGCGATTACCCCTTTAAGCAGAAGGATTTGCTGAAACGCATCCGTGTGAAATGGTGGGACGATGAGATGTGGAGGTATGACTTTTCGTATGAAATCGGAACGGGCCTTGGGACATCGGATTATTATAACCGGTTAAGCGGTGTAACCTTTACCTGTGGGGACTTGCACTATAATCCCACACGGATTGTCTGGGGAGAAAGGCCTGATGAAATTAACCATTCAGTTCCTTACAATGAACAGAATGTATATCTTACCGCTGTTAATTATTCACAACAGTCTGGAAATGTGCAAAATAACGTAAAGTTTTCCGGTGATTTCAATGGCGATGGTTTTTCTGATGTGATCGTGGTGGAAAGAGCGGAGGATAAAACAGAGGAGACAGGATCGATGCGCAACAAGACGGATTCCATCGGAACAGGGGAAAGAACCGTGGTGAGGAAAATGCGTGTTTATCTGAACGATGGCAATAGCAAGGAGGAAGGGGCTTCAGGATTGGCTAATTTTAGCTGTGCGCCATTAAACATATCATACAATCATTCGAATTACTATAATCTAGGTGATGTAGATTGGATTTATGTATGTGATTTCAATGGTGATGGCTTGGATGACATCATTACTTTTGGGGATCATTACTCTTTTCCCAATCTAAGCATGACTGTGACAATTGAAGCGTTCAAATCAGTGATCCTAAGTGATGGAACCTGGAATTTGGAGCGTGTTTATTTCAGCGATCATTTGATAAGTTCTTGCTGGTTCACTTATATTGGATTATTACAACAAACAACTCTCTTGACGGGTGATTTTATCGGGCGTGGCAGGGATGATCTGATTTTAGCCTATAATTCTAACGATAGTGAACGGTTTATCTATTTTACATATAACGAGACGACAAATCTTATTGATCCCACGGTGGGGTCGGCGGATTGGAAGGGGGTGAATTTTATAACTTGTGATTATGATGGGGACGGAAGGACAGAGGTCTGGTACGCGGCAGATGGGGAAACCGGTAAATTGGTGAAACTGTATGTGAATGAAGACGGGGAATACATCTATTACTTGATACGGAATTGTTTCGATTCGTCATGCAGATTGTTCACAGGTGATTTTAACGGAGACGGAAAAACGGATTTTCTTGCTTATTATCCCACAAGACAAACCGAGGGCTGGGAAGTTGTTTTGGGCGGTGTGGAAGATAGTGATTATAGTTATGATCTCACGACCGTCATGGAAAACTGCACTGGGAGTTTAGATCCGGGTAATTATAGTTTTGACTTTTCTACAAGAGAATCGGGAGTCAGCATGAAGTTTTATGTTGGCGCTATCGATATGGACGGTGATGGAAAAACAGAAGTTGTTGTGAGAAATGACACCCAATTACATTTCTTGTATGGTCCATTGAAAAAAGAAAACGGGATTTCATCTTTTGCTCATTCAGAAAGTGTATTCACTCAGTCAATCGGGTTTAACGGGGAACAATCTTATGGTATTTGTATAGGTAATTTTTTGGGACAGGATAATACGTCTATCCTTCAAAACAGAATACTATTATCCAAGCCGCAACACTCCACTTATTACAGCGTCGACTCCATCATCGACGGCATGGGCAACAGCGCTAGCTTTGAATACAACTATCTCGTGCATAACCCGATGAAAAACGACAACATCTTTTCCCTTTCGGACGCGGGGCAAGACCTCGGCCTGTCGGTGTACGGCAGGGCCCTGCCGATAAGGGCGGCGAGTAAAATAACCGAGAAGAACCTTTATTCCGACGTTCCTGAATCATCAGTGTCCTACAGCTATAATAGCGCGCTGATACATACCCTTGGGCGGGGTTTCCTTGGCTTTGCCGAATCAACATCAGTGAGCCGTCTCGCCGGAACGACGCAAACACGCAGCATCCGTGAGTTTAGCACAGCCGACATGACGAGCCACCCCTTCGCAGTGCTGAAACACGAGATGACTTTCAGCCCGTTTGGTGTCCTGTCCAACGAGTGCAGCTATACTTACAAGGAATACCAATGCAGCAGCTCGCGCCGGAATCGCGTGTTTTTCCCCGCACTTGAATCCAAAACATGCGACTCGTACGATGTGGCCTCCGGTGACATCTTTGGGAGGAAAATAGAAAACAACACCTATGTGACTAATGCCAAAGACACAGAATCCATCAACTACACATCGGTGGTTGCGCTGCAATCGTCATTGGTGGGTTCACATCCCGATGTGTCGGTGAACTCCGCAACCTCCTGCGAATTCCAGACCAAAACGGTCATCCAGTACATGAATCCCAATGCCAACGACTGGGTGATGCGCAGACCTCTCTCCGTGCTCACCAAGCAGAAACGGCTTGGCGGTGTTGACCCGGATGTGCAGTCGCTCACCGTTTACGAATACGGGTTGTCCAATCCGTTTCTGGTTTCCAAATCGACGGTTTATCCCAATGCTGACGCGGACAACACCAACGGTCTCGCCACGAGTGTCTCGTATGAATACGATGCCGCGGGGAATGTGACGCGCACAACGTTGCATGACAAGAGCCACACCCTTGCCGACCGCACAACGGAGTATGAATACGAACAGTTCAAATCAAAGAAACTGGAACGGAACGCCTTGGGTGATGAAACACGAACTTTCTACAGCTATTACTGGGAATTGAGGACGCTCACGGATTGTAACGGGTTGGTTACGCAATATTGGAACGCTGACCATTTCGGCTCCACCGATGTCGTCCAGCGTCCTGACGGGACCCGAAGCTGTTCAGCCCGGCGATGGGCGTTCGACTCGGATGGCGATTCGGTGGCTCACGCGCCCGCTGGAGCGTCTTATTACACTTGGGACATGACGACGGACGAGACCCCCGTCATTGTTTTCTATGACGCTTCGGAACGTGAGCTGCGCACGGTCACCGAGGACATTCAGGGCCAGTTCATCTATCATGACAGGCAATACGACGGGTTGGGAAGGGTCGTGCAGCAATGGGAACCCTATTATGCAGGCCAAAGCGGACAGCACAAGACAAGATATAGATACGACTCATGCCACCGTTTGGATACGGTATACTATCCCAACGGCACCTTTGAAAAAACATATTATTATTCTTTTGCTGGACTTTCCGCTGTGACAAAGGAGTTTCACGCCAACAACGGCAGCACGCGTACCGAGATGAAGAAATCAAATCTGATGGGCTGGACCACGGAGAGCGTCGACAACAGCGGCGCGACTGTGTTCTATTACTATTACCCTGACGGCAAACTGAAGAAAGCCGGATTGAATCCCGGTGTGGAAATACAGATGCAATATGACGACGCCGGCAACCGGACGGATATCACCGACCCTGATTACGGGCACCAGCACAGCACCTACAACGCCTTTGGCGAACTGGTTTCCACCACCACCCCGAAAGGCGACGTGACCGAATACCGGATGGATGTCCTCGGGCGCGTGGTCAAACGCTACGACCGCGATAACATCAACCACACCATCGACTCCACCCTTTGGGTGTATGGCAGCGCAAGCGGTGAAAAAGGACTGCTGAAGAGCGTCAACTACAACAACGGCAAACAGGCCTTTGCCTATAGTTACGATGCGCTGTGCCGTCCCGTCAGGGTCGACGAGTCAAGGGATTTCGGAAGACCCTACCAGACCAGCTATACATATAGCGCGACTACAGGCAGGATCAACCAGACAACCTATCCCACCGGCTATGTTGTGAAAAAGGAATACCAAAATGGACGTCTTTGGAAAATCAAGGACGCCCAGAACAACCTGTTGTGGGAAACCCTCAGGGAGAACGCTAACGGTCAGATAGTCAAGTATAAGACTGGAAATCTGGTCGTGGACAGCCTGACATACAACGACACGACCCGCCTGCTAATCAATCAGTATGCGAAAAAAGGCAGCACTGTCATCCAGAATTTCACCTACAGTTACGATGATTTTCGTAACTTAGCCAGCCGAAAGGAAGGGAAATACGCCACACCGATGACAGAGACGTTCAAATACGACAACCTGGACCGCCTTGACACCGTGCTGTTCAACAACACGGTGAGCCGCATGGAGTACGACACGGACGGCAACATGACGCGCAGGACATCGCAAGGCGTTGTGGTGTTCAAAAACGCCAGTGTTGACAGTCAGGCGAGGCCTCACGCGGTTACAGGTGCCGAGGTCAACAGCGCGATGCTGCCCGATGCGCAGACTGTCTTATACACCATGCACGACAAGGTGAAACGGATCGAACAGGGAGATGATTACCTGGCGATTGACTACGGCCACGACCGCCAGCGCATCGGGATGTCGGAGTGGATTGCTGCGAACCAGGCGACGACCCACAAGCTCTATGTGGGCAGCTGCGAGTTCAACCGTGGTTTGAACCGGGAGCAGCGTCTCACCTATATCAGCGGACCGCTGGGCGTGTTCGCGGTGTATGAGCAGCTTGGCGAGTTGTACAAGGGTGGCGGCGACAGCGACGACAGCGATGATGACGGCGGCGACGAGGACAGCTTCACTGGCGCGTTGTATTACCTTCACCGCGACCATCTGGGCAGTGTGACGACAATCACCAACTCAAGCGGAGCCATCGTCCAGGAGCTGAGCTACGACGCGTGGGGCAACCTGCGCAACCCTTATACGTGGAGCGGGAGCTTCACGGGCACGCCCAAGTTCGACCGTGGCTTCACCGGCCATGAGCATCACTCTCATTTCGGGCTGATCAACATGAACGGGAGGATGTACGACCCGCTGATGTGTTCCTTCCTCTCGGTGGACACCTACGTTCAGGATCCCGGCAATGCCCAGAACTTCAACCGGTATGCCTATTGCTTGAACAATCCGCTGAAATACACCGACCCAGATGGGGAATGGGTGCAGTATGTGATTGGAGGTTTGCTGGGCGCATGGAATGGTTACTCCATTGGGAAAGTAGCAGGATTGAATGGATGGGAGTTGGTATTGGCGACAGTTGGAGGTGCTGCTATAGGAGCAGCTACGGTGGGGATAGGAAGTGCTGTTTCAAGTGCTTTCTCGAATGTGGCTGTTGGAACTATTGTTAGTGGAGCAGCAAGTGGCGCTGTTTCAGGGGGAGTTTTTGGAACAGCTTCTGCCTATGCTAATGGAGCACGTGGAGAGGGTTTAACCAAGGCTTTTTTTAAAGGAATAAAAGGAGGATTGGTTGGAGGTGCAGTAGGGTCTGCCCTTGGTGGTTATTTTGGTGGCGGATGGGGTGCTTTGACAGGAGGTTTCGCTTCCAGCTCTATTGCTTCGGTGTTCCAATATGATAACTTTCAGGATATCCAATGGAACAAAGTTTTGCTTAATGGTATTTGTGGCGCAGCAGTGGGTTTTTCCGCATATCATGTCGCAACTGCTTATAGCTATTACAAAAGTGGTCTACAATCTAAGTTGAATTACAAACAATACTATAAATTGATAAGAATAACTCAACGTTCGATGATGACCAATCGCGAAGCAAAATTTGTTGCTTATTCTGACGGTAGTTCTATCAGCAGGTTGGGGTCTTCTCATCATGTTAGTTCTGATGGTATTTCCTATGAGAATGCGATTTTCGATTATCACACGCACCCTTCACCAGCATACACTCTGGCTGACGGAGAAGGGTTCTCTACCTATAAATCAGCTTTGGAAAACTTAAAAAACGGGACAAAATCAGACGAATTTACAAGAACAATTCTAACTAATAAAAAGAATTACTCTGAACCCATGTACCTGGGAACAAGAGAAGGTCATTTTTGGTATATGAATAGTGGCGGAACAGGGACGCGAGGCATGGTAAATAACTTTGACCATTCATTTGTTTTCTTTTATTATCAGAGTTTATTTTTGAATTATTAAATAAAAATATGAGAATAAGAGTTTTATTGTTGTTTGTTTTTACAGCAATTACCATAAAGGCTTTTTGCCAATATGAAGGAGTTGAAATCTGTTTGACAAAGAATTCTTTTGTTATTGATGAAAACAGAAGAATAACCTTGTTTTATAATAATTCATCTAACTCTTATTTTGCGGGAGTTAAGTATTGGCCTTATATTGATGAAAATGACATTAGCTCATTTAGTCCGACAAAAGCTGACACTTTATTTACAATTTCAAAAATAGATTTTAATAGGATTGTGGAATTGTGCTTGGGTTTGTCATCACTAAATATTCTATCTGGAATGAACACGCAAGAAACAACTGTTGTCTACGATCCAAATTCTATAACGTTGACTATTTGGGCAAATTATGAATCAGTACGTTATGATTTTTTATTGCCTATTGATAATGCCCGGGAACGGCATCTTCAACAGTTTGTTGTCTTATGTAAGGAAATAATAAATACTACAGATCTTTCAGTGAATAGTTTTTTGAAATAAATAGCTTGTTATTTTTTTGATTAATAACGTGATATGCAAGACTGTAAGATGGTGGGAGTTTTGGAAATAGATGAAACAATAACGAGACGATTAACATACGACAACCTGGACCGCCTTGACACCGTGCTGTTCAACAACACGGTGAGCCGCATGGAGTACGACACGGACGGCAACATGACGCGCAGGACATCGCAAGGCGTTGTGGTGTTCAAAAACGCCAGTGTTGACAGTCAGGCGAGGCCTCACGCGGTTACAGGTGCCGAGGTCAACAGCGCGATGCTGCCCGATGCGCAGACTGTCTTATACACCATGCACGACAAGGTGAAACGGATCGAACAGGGAGATGATTACCTGGCGATTGACTACGGCCACGACCGCCAGCGCATCGGGATGTCGGAGTGGATTGCTGCGAACCAGGCGACGACCCACAAGCTCTATGTGGGCAGCTGCGAGTTCAACCGTGGTTTGAACCGGGAGCAGCGTCTCACCTATATCAGCGGACCGCTGGGCGTGTTCGCGGTGTATGAGCAGCTTGGCGAGCTGTACAAGGGGGGAGGAACTGAGAGCGATGACAGCGATGACAGCGATGATGGAGGCGGCGACGAGGACAGCTTCACCGGCGCGTTGTATTACCTTTACCGCGACCATCTGGGCAGCGTGACGACAATCACCAACTCGAGCGGAGCCGTCGTCCAGGAGCTGAGCTACGACGCATGGGGCAACCTGCGCAACCCTTATACGTGGAGTGGGAGCTTCACGGGCACGCCCAAGTTCGACCGTGGCTTCACCGGCCATGAGCATCACTCTCATTTCGGGCTGATCAACATGAACGGGAGGATGTACGACCCGCTGATGTGTTCCTTCCTCTCGGTGGACACCTACGTTCAGGATCCCGGCAATGCCCTGAACTTTAACCGGTATGCCTATTGCTTGAACAATCCGCTGAGGTATGTGGATCCTGACGGTGAATGGTTTTTGACGTGGGGTTTGGATTATGGAAGAAGGAGTGATGGCAGTTATGGTGTCACGGGAGGGAGTTTAGGTGTGAATTTTGGCTTTGGAGGATTTGGCTTTCATGCAAACTGGGCTAACGGAATAACTGTCGGGGCGTATGGCGAGATTGGGCCTCATGTTGGGAACGCTGGTTTGACAGCTACTTTCGGTGTTGATTACAATTTCAAATACCAAACCACAACAGCATCCTTGTCCGCAGGTTATGGCTTCTCGTACGGAATAGGCCGTGCGGGCTTAGGCGTAAGCGGCTCTTATACTTGGGGTCTTCCTTCAGGGGTGAATCCGTGGAACGCAAATGTTTCCGCCAGTCTGGGTGTTGCAGGAAGTATCAGCAAGTTTGGTCAGATGGCTGGGTTGGGTCTCTCTTGTTCTTATGGAACGCAAGGCTGGGGTTTTGGAGGGCATAGTTATTGCGAGATGCTTCCACTACAAGAAAAACTGAATAGGATAATTAACTATTATAGAGCAGAATTAGTTGATGCCATAGGGTATGCTGATCCTCGGATTCTTGTTGGTAATGATATTAATTTTATAAAGAACAAGGTGGATGCTCATAATAGTTTTGGAGATATTTGGGATGGGGTAGAAAAAACTTGGGCTAATGGATTGACAATTAAAGGCAAGGGAATAGGTATGGTTGAATTTTGTGGTGGTAATTATGTCAGTATTGATTCAGATATTTACATTTCGAAAAATGCGATTAGACGGATCTGGGGAGGTAGTGAATTCGGGAAACGCACATTATTCCACGAATGGGTTCATGCGCATGATTATTATTCAGGGCAAGCGGATTATTGGTTTAGAATGGCCGGAGACGACAACTCTGTTATGAAAACAAGAATGGAAGAACATGCTCATGATTTTGTAAATGGATATTTTCCCAATCTCCCTCCCGATTATTATCAACCATAATTCAAATAGCTATGAAACAAACACTTCTTTTTCTATTTCTTTCTATCTGTATATATTGTTTTTCTCAATCAGATCAGAATTATCAAATGGAGATACTGAATGATGGAATAATTATGAGAAAAAAATGTCAAGACGCAATAGAGATACAATTGCATTTTTCTTCTGATTCTTCTGTTTTTGAAAAGACTTTAGTACTGCCAAAGTATGTGGAATCTAACACTTTCGCTTGTGCGAGATTCGATTTGGGATTTGAGTTGGATGATTTACCCGTTCCGGGATTGGGTTATTTTTTAGAAAATGCGACTGGTGAAATAGTTTATAGTAATGAGGATGCTGTTACGTGGAGTAACTATCATCCAAAAGTGAAGCCAAAGATGGTCATGCCGGTGGTCGGAGATAATTTAAAATTAAAGAAGATAGATGTCGCGCATGAAGACTATCCTGCTTTTATGGAATCCAATCAAGTAACTGTGAGCAGTGACACTATCGTCAGTGTTTATCCGTTGATTAATTGGAGCCATTATGGAATTGAGAAGGGAGAATACAAGCTTTTTTTAGTATACAATAACACTTGCGATGATGATTGCATTTTAAATAGTCAACTCATTAGTAATAAAGTTACTTTAATTATCAAATGATGACATTGCTTATAAAAAAGGCTTGACTAACCATGTAAATATGAAGAAATACATACTTTATATCATATTGAGCATTGTTTGTTCGGTGAATGTACACGCTCAGTCGACCGAAATGATCGAAATTTTTTCTGAACCAAAAGAAGTACCATATTATGAAGGTGGTATGGGAAAAATGTGTGATTATGTCTTGAGCAATCTTAATATGGATTCTATAGTATTCGATGGCAGTAAGGTGTTTGTTGGATTCACTATTGATACTTTGGGCAATACCCATAACCACAGAATATTGAGAGGCTCTATTGGTAAGAGCGGTGACGAAGCCTTGATTAATGCGTGTAAACTATTACACTTCAATCCCGCTATAGGATATGATAACAAGCCTCAAAATTCCGAATACAGTTTTGCTATTCAATTTGAAAAAGAAGACAAGCCTGTAAAATGGTGGCAAATATGGAAAAGAAAGCGGAAATGCCAATAACAGGATTGACATACGACCATCTGGGCAGTGTGACGACAATCACCAACTCAAGCGGAGCCATTGTCCAGGAGCTGAGCTACGACGCCTGGGGTAACTTGCGCAACCCTTATACGTGGAGCGGGAGCTTCACGGGCACGCCCAAGTTCGACCGTGGCTTCACCGGCCATGAGCATCACTCTCATTTCGGGCTGATCAACATGAACGGGAGGATGTACGACCCGCTGATGTGTTCCTTCCTCTCGGTGGACACCTACGTTCAGGATCCCGGCAATGCCCAGAACTTCAACCGGTATGCCTATTGCTTGAACAATCCGCTGAAATACACCGACCCAGATGGGGAATGGGTGCAGTATGTGATTGGAGGTTTGTTGGGCGCATGGAATGGTTACTCCATTGGGAAAACTGCAGGATTGAATGGATGGGAGATGGTTGGAGCGATTGCTGGAGGTGCTTTGGTAGGAGCTATAAGTGGAGGTGTTGGAACCTATGTGTGCAGTGTGTCTACAGCTGCTTTTGGAGGCTTATGTGGTGGAGCATTAAGTGGTGCTGGCTATAGTTTGATACAAGGATTAGCCAATAAGAGCGATAATCTTTTGGCTGATGTTGGAAATGGATTTTGGAAAGGTGGATTGAGTGGCATGGTGGGAGGTTATGTTGGCGGAGGAATTGGCATTTATGGCGGGAAGGGAGCCTTTCTCGGTGGACTTGCCTCAAGTTTAACATACGAGGTTTGTAATTATACAACAATTGACAATTATCAAATTAATTGGTTAAATGTTGGGATGGGCGGAGTTATGTCTTACGGTGTTTATCACGCACAAGCTTTTTCTGGATATATGGCTGGAGGGTTTAACAATAAAATGAGCTATTCAGATTATTGTGATATGATAAGTATTTCCCAAAAATCAATGAGAGAGTGGAAAGAAGGTAAGTTTATTGCTTATAACGACGGGAAAAAACCATTCATGTTAATAGGTGATGATAATAATGTCTCAACAAATGGGAAACACAATAATGCAAAATTTGACTATCATACGCATCCTCAATGGCCAGAATTCCTTGCCGATTATGACCTTATGTCTACATCTAAGGGAGCAGAACGTGCTGGTTTCCCAATTAATCAATGCGATGAGGCAGCGAGAGTTATCTTGACAAAGATTGGTTGCGAGAATATGTATCAGGGCTCAAGAAATGGTCAAATAGTTTATATGACCGATGAAGTCGTTACAGGTGCTAATGTTCTAAATCATTTTGCACAATATAGAGTTCCATATGATTATTTCTCATTGTTCCATTATTATCAGCATTGTTTTTTGTTTAATTTTAAAATTCATTAGTATGGAGATTAGAAAACTATTATTCATTTTGTGTTTTTTATGGTTATTGCCTTGTGCAAATGTATTTGCTCAATTTGATGCTTTGCAAATTAATCTTGAAAAGCATAGTATTGTAATAGGAGAAGATCAAAGAATAAGTCTTTTTTGTGATTTCGATGGCTGTCATTATTATGTCGTGAAAAAGGCATCATGTCAAAATGATTATTCGAAACAGGAAACATGGTTCAAGCGTGATGGAGATTGGATTAAGGAGTTGGAGAAAGGTGAATTTGATGAAATGGCTGAAATAGTTTTGGGGCTATCTGTCATGAATCTTGCATTTGGTTTAAATCTGGCTAACCTTGAAATAGTGCATGATCCAAAAACTATTCTTTTGGAACTAGTAATAAATGGACAAATAATATCGTATCAATTAAATCTCCCACTGAATTCAAATAATAATAAGTTGAAGCAGTTTGAGAATATTTGTGAAAGAATCATAATGTTAGCAAATGAAAATCCTGATACATTTTTAGAAAGGAAGGGAAATACGCCACGCCGATGACAGAGACGTTCAAATACGACAACCTGGACCGCCTTGACACCGTGCTGTTCAACAACACGGTGAGCCGCATGGAGTACGACACGGACGGCAACATGACGCGCAGGACATCGCAAGGCGTTGTGGTGTTCAAAAACGCCAGTGTTGACAGTCAGGCGAGGCCTCACGCGGTTACAGGTGCCGAGGTCAACAGCGCGATGCTGCCCGATGCGCAGACTGTCTTATACACCATGCACGACAAGGTGAAACGGATCGAACAGGGAGATGATTACCTGGCGATTGACTACGGCCACGACCGCCAGCGCATCGGGATGTCGGAGTGGATTGCTGCGAACCAGGCGACGACCCACAAGCTCTATGTGGGCAGCTGCGAGTTCAACCGTGGTTTGAACCGGGAGCAGCGTCTCACCTATATCAGCGGACCGCTGGGCGTGTTCGCGGTGTATGAGCAGCTTGGCGAGTTGTACAAGGGTGGCGGCGACAGCGACGACAGCGATGATGACGGCGGCGACGAGGACAGCTTCACTGGCGCGTTGTATTACCTTCACCGCGACCATCTGGGCAGTGTGACGACAATCACCAACTCAAGCGGAGCCATCGTCCAGGAGCTGAGCTACGACGCGTGGGGCAACCTGCGCAACCCTTATACGTGGAGCGGGAGCTTCACGGGCACGCCCAAGTTCGACCGTGGCTTCACCGGCCATGAGCATCACTCTCATTTCGGGCTGATCAACATGAAATTCACGTTAAGCGAGCGCAGTGCCAAGCTCTGCTTGAGCACTGCCGAGCGATGTGAATTGGGCGGAGCCAACGGGAGGATGTACGACCCGCTGATGTGTTCCTTCCTCTCGGTGGACACCTACGTTCAGGATCCCGGCAACGCCCAGAACTTCAACCGGTATGCCTATTGCTTGAACAATCCGCTGAGGTATGTGGATCCGAGCGGAGATTTTCTTACATGGAGCATCAATCAACATGGATTTAGTATAGGTGTGAATTTTACACCGGCCGGGGTCCCTTTGGGCGTTGGAATCAATGTCAGTTGGGCAAATGGCGGATCTATTGGATTATATGCTGAAGCAGCCTATCGGGTAGGGTCATGGGGAGCCGGTGCGCAATTCAGTTACGATTACAGCCTTGCTTGTAGAAAAGGGATGTGCTCAGTTTCTGCCTTTGGATCTATATCGTTAGGTTGTTTTAATTTGGGCGCTTCATTTGGCAGTAATTTGAATGAAAAGACTATTTTTTGGGGGTTGAACGCTGGCGTTGGCTTTTTATGCGGAGATTCTAACAATAGTTACGGAGGAGGTCTTTCCATTGGCTATGGAACAGGAGGTTTGAGTTATGGTGTTAACGGATTCTACAACCGTATGCAGAAACCATATATCATATCGAGAGAAACTGCCAATGCCAATCCTGACAATGTTGCTGCTTGTCATCAGCTGGAAGGATCGAATGATTGTGTCAAGGAAGTGTTGACATGGTTTGAATTGGTAAAAGGCGGTTCTTTGACTGATGAAGAAATTCAAGCTTGTATTGAGTATTTTACAATAGAGGATTATAAAAAGGGAAAATGTGTTATCGAAGAAATAGGGTCGGCAAAGGATCTTATTAGTTTATATAATTACGGAAGCAAAAAGAATATGACACTTGGGTTTTTAGACAAAGAAAAAATGGATTATTATGGATTGTGTCAACAGCTTTTTGATGTTATTGATAATGGCGGATTTGTTATGGTGAATTGTGAAAGTGCCATTGGTCATGCGGTTGGTGTTGAGAGAATCACCCATACGGTTCGCTCAAATATGTGGGGAAACATCATCTCGGAATATAGTTTCAGGGTGATGAATCCAGCACCCGTTCATTATGGAGGAGGTTACCGGCCTCTTTCGGGATATGATATTTGGTCTGCAAGAAATGTGGGGTGGTTAAACATACGTTAAGATGAGTGATATGAAAAAGATTATATTGTTCCTAATTGTATCCTTCGCATTTGTTGCTGCTTTCTCACAAGATCTTTCCAAAAAGATTCCTTCAAGAGATCTCCATTTACAAAACCGAGATATTAAGCGACAATATCGAAAAAGGTGTCATCAATTAAAGAATAACCTTCCTCCATGGGATTCTGTTGTGATTTATAATCTGTTTGAATTTTATTATGAAGATACCATAAAGTTGACAAAGGCTTTTGTGGGCAGTGATGCTTTTTTGGAGAGTCTACAAGGATATGAGCCTTGGACATTTAAAAAGAAATTCGATCTATGGATTCAACTCGGGATGCGTTATTGGCCCTATAGAATCTTTCGATCCTTTGCCTTGTTGATTACTAATGATGGCCGATTAGCTGCTTCTTATGACAGGCATGACCTTCGTGGGTTTCTACCGCGAGGTTGGGAGGTGGCTATGGCAAAATACATTGCCGAGCATGGCATAATCACAGTTTTTACTATTCGTTATGATGGTTTTCATCACATAATTGCCCCCTTCAATTATTTGGGTGTTGATAAACAAGGGAAAATACATGTGTTTTGGAGTCCGGCTCTTGCTCTTTTGGAGATATGCCCTTTGGATGATTTCCCAGATGAGAAATGGCCGGAGTTGTTTTGTGATCCTTGGAAATCTGATTTGGAGAAGCTGTATCGTTCCCAAGATAGTGATTAAAAATGATTAAATCTCCCTCTGAATTCAAATAATAATAAGTTGAAGCAGTTTGAGAATCTTTGTGAAAGAATCATATTGTTAGCAAATGAAAATCCTGATACATTTTTAGAAAGGAAGGGAAATACGCCACACCGATGACAGAGACATTCAAATACGACAACCTCGACCGCCTGGTCTCCCACACGGTGAACGGCACGGGTGTGAACAGTGTCACCTACGACGGCACGGGCAACATCGCGTCCAGCACCGCCGCGGGATCCTACACCTACGTCGGCAGCCGTCCCCATGCTGTCACCCAGGTCAGGGGCGGCGACGGCTCCCCCATTCCCTCCTCCACCTGCGACGTGGCCTACGGCCTCAGGAACCTTCCCGTCAGCGTCTCCGAGAACGGCTACCGTCTCACCCTCGACTATGATGCGGAGGGCATGAGGAGGCATACGAGGTTCTACCAGGGCAACACCCTCCAGAAGACCGTGACCCGCGTGTCCGGCCTCCATGAGGTGGCGACCGCGGGCGGTGTCACACGCCAGCTCGACTACATCCGCGCCGGTGGCGACGTGGTGGCCATCCATGTGAGGAACGGCTCCGCCGACAGCCTCTACTACGTCCTCGCCGACCATCTCGGCAGCTGGGAAAAAGTCATGGACGAGAACAAGAACACCGTCCAGCAGACCCATTTCGACCCCTGGGGCAACCGCATGTCCTACACGTCGTGGGACACAACGGATTATCATTGTATCAATATAGACAAGTTATGAATAGCTGTTACTACAATGCAAGAATGTTTGGAATGCAAAACATGCCTCTGTTTTCTAATTATGGTTTTAATCATTATTGGTCATGGCTAAAAAATTCACTAGGACTTTAATGCTAATTATCCTATTGGATAGTTTTCATTTTGTTTGTTTTTCGCAAAGTAACAAAGAACAGTTCACATTACAACTGTTTATTGAGCAAGACAGTATATATTCTGAGGAATGTTTGTCGCTCACATTTTGTCTTTCAACCAACTGTTGGTATCCGAAAAGGATTGTCATGGATTTAGGTTTTTATGAAGAAATATCAACAGATAAAGGAATCCTTTCCCATGGCGGTATTTATTTAAATATTAAACACATGGGAGATGTTTATGAGCACTTATTACCACCTATTATAAATAGAGGCAACCCTTATGTTAAACACTGGATATCAAAAGCAAACCCTATTGAACTACAACGTGAGATTCCAATGAATCATATATTCGTTTCAAAAGAATTTTTTAGTGTAGCAACAGAAGAGAATTTTAGGGATCTTCAAAACGATAATTATGGAGAATATGAATTACAGGGGTTTTATGTTTCAGACAAAGGAGATACTATTGTTTCCAATGTGAGAAAAGTTTTGTTTTTGCCTTAAAATAGCCAACAGCATCTCATGCCAGTCATCCGTGGCGAGATGTGGATTGATGAGCTTGACAAAAACAAAAAGAATCTAACAAAAGAAACAAGTAATATAAATCTTGAATTTATGGAACAATATCGAAAGGGAAAAGATTTACATTAA
>CAMIWN010000040.1:0-29222 GCA_946402445.1 uncultured Bacteroidales bacterium | reverse complement strand
ATAACGAATGATGAAGTATTTAACCCTAAAAAAAGCATTTGATGCATGGCAGGCTATCCAGCCGCTTTCTGAACGCGACCGTAACAGGCTGAGTCGTCGATTCACCGTTGATTTCAACTACAACAGCAACCATATTGAAGGCAACACGCTAACGTATGGGCAAACGGAGCTACTGCTTCTTTTCGGGAAAGTCATAGGCGAGGCAGAAGTGCGCGATGTCCATGAAATGACGGCCAGTAACGTGGGTTTGAAGATGATGAGTGAGGAGGCGGCCATGAAGGAGATGCCTTTGTCGCAGCATTTCATTCGTATGCTCCATAAGACACTGCTACGCGAAGACTACACCGTCTATCGCAATCTTCCTGATGGACAGCAAACCAGTTATGTTATTCATGCCGGCCAGTATAAGACACGCCCCAATAGCGTAATCACCCGCTATGGCGACAGGTTCGACTATGCCTCACCGGAAGAGACCCCATCGCTAATGACGGACTTGGTGGATTGGTATAATGAAGAGGAGAAACTTGGGAAACTGTCGCCTGTGGAATTGGCGGCATTGTTCCATTACCGTTATATCCGTATTCACCCATTCGAAGATGGCAATGGTCGTATCGCACGCTTGATGGTCAATTTCATCCTTTCTCGACATGACTATCCCATGATAGTGGTGCGAAGCAGGAAGAAACAAGAGTATTTGGAGGCTTTGCACCAATCAGATATGGAGGTGGGGCCTGTTCCTTCAGAAGGAGCACATGCGGAACTGAAAGACATTAAACCTTTCATGAAATACTTTACAGAATTGGTGATGACGGAGGTTTATAATGATGTGCTATTCATTACTGAGCATAATGAGAATATTTGGTGGTACGATGGCGAGCGTGTGGTTTTTCGTTCACCTAACTATGGTATAATTCTAAATGCTATGCTCAGCCAACCTACGCTGACATTTGCGGATATGCAGGAAGTGACAGGCATAAGCATCTGGTCCATTCAAAAATTGATATCACAATTAACAGAGAAGAAATATATTGAGCGGGGAGAAAGAGACGGCAGTTGGCGCGTTTATATCACCCCATCAGTTTAAGTCAACAAATGAAATTCAAATTCAAAATACAGCAATACCAGACCGATGAGGTGGAAAGCACGGTAAGCGTGTTTTCAATAGTTGAGTTCAATTAAATATGATGCTATGAACAAGAATATTATAGACGACCTGTTGCAATACGGTGAACGCGTAACCTTGGCATCAGCCAATGCGTATCCATCAAATGAAAACCACGTCTATCAGTTGTTTAAACATCAGGACATACCATACTATGAAAAGAATCTCTTTTAGCATTGGATTACTTTTATTGATGAACTGGGCGTTATGCAATCCAGTCAGCCCTGTGAAAGCCCGGCATTTGGCCGAAACATTTTGGCAACAGAGCGGCTGCGAAGCCCGAAGCGGCATCTCAGCCAACGCACTTGCAGACATCTCCGCACAGACCGATTTTTCACACCTTTATATCTTCAGCCATGCCAGCGGTTTTGTTGTCCTTTCCAGCGATGATTGCGCCAAGCCCATACTAGCCTATTCCACCAGCAGCGGCTTCAATCCGAAGAATATCCCAGCAACTGTAAGAGATTGGCTTTTTACCTATGAAAAAAGAATAGACGATGCTATCAATCAACATCTTGAAGCAACTCCAGAAATCACTGCGCAATGGGAGATGTTGCAGTCAGGACAATGGAGAGACTCGAAAAACGCACAAACCATAGATCCGCTTATCACGGCTCGATGGGGACAAGGTTCACCATACAATGCGCTCTGTCCCCCAAACACACCCGCAGGATGCGTGGCTGTGGCGATGGGACAAGTGATGCACCATTGGAAATACCCAGATCATGGAATCGGCTCACACTCGTACACCTACAATGGCATCACACATGATGTCGATTTTTCAAGCACAACCTACAACTGGGATGCCATGCCGAACAGCTGCAGCAGTGCCAACAACGACGTTGCAACACTGCTCTACCACTGCGGCGTTGCCATAGAAACGCAGTACACGTCTTCCAATTCCACCGCCTATGTCCTTTATTCTCCGTCACATCCATTCAACGCGGAAACGGCGCTGAAAGAAAACTTCGGTTACAGCAGCAATGCACACGGCGAGCTTCGTTCAAACTATGACAAAGCCACTTGGATGTCAATGCTGAAAAGCAATTTGGAAGCAGGAATCCCCATCATCTACAACGGGTTTAACTCCTCTAATGCGGGGGGACATTGCTTCATCTGTGACGGCTATGATGCTAACGATTTCTTCCATTTCAATTGGGGACAGAGAGGCAATTACGACGGCTATTATGAAATCGATGACATGACACCATCGAACCAGGACTTTTCATACAACCAAGGCGCCATCATCGACTTGGTTCCTGTTCATGAGAAAATCACAGAATACACAAAACCTGATTTTCTCGCTTATCCGAATCCCTCCACTGGAGTTTTCATCATTGAATGTAAAAAGACAAACCTTGATGTTTGCTGTTTCCGTATTTATGATATACATGGCAAATTATTGATTTCTAATACTTTATCAAAAGAGAGCAACACCATCGATTTGACCAGTCAGCCCGCTGGCATCTACTTTCTCCAACTGATTGAAGACGGGAAACACACCGCTTTTCACAAGATAGTCAAAAACCAATAATCGGTTTTTTTGTTTGCCCATTCAAAGTTTTTTTCCCAACTTTGCATCACAAACATTAGACTATCATAGACCATGAAAAGTATTTTACCCATCATTTTGTTAATCATCGCTTTAGCTTCAACCGCTCACGCCCAGTGGATTAGCCCGGGCAATGGAACCACCTACACCCTACCCGACTTAGTTGCCGCATCCAATGGCACCGTCACCCAAGCAGGCACCGTGTTCACCATCCATGACAACTTGACAATCTCAGCGAACGACATACTACAAATCGACGACCAAGTAACCCGCATCAACGCACCCGGAACCTTAATCACCATCCAAGGCTCCATGATTTGCCAAAACACCATCGACCGTGTCAAACTCTATGGAACAGAAGAACAGTCCTTCAGCATGAGATTCGAGGATGCCACCAATTGCCATATCCAAAAGATGTATTTCTCCGACGGCGGCGGCATCAAAGTCATCCAATCAGAAGTCACCTTCGACGATGTCAAATTCGTGTACTTCACCACCGACTACTGCAACGCCGTCATCGATGCGTTCAACTGCGATCCCGTTATCAATAACTGCTTCTTTATGATGAACAAAGGCGCTGCCATCAGCTCACCCGCCAACGGACAAAGCTCGCCACAAATCACCAACTGCGAGCTCGACGCCAATGTTGACGGCCTCAACATCCCACAAATCAACCTCGGCCCCGGTGGCGACGACACCATCCGCATCGTGGGTAACACCATCCATGGCACCTACGCCGTATTCCACACCGGCGGCATCTCCGTCGCCGACCTCATGGGAGTGGGCTCCACCAAGGTCCTCCTTAAAGAAAACATCGTCAAAGACAGTCGCTATGGCTACAACCAACAAGGACAGACCATCTCATCAGTCCTCATTGAGAACCAATTCCTCAACAATAACCACGAGACCAACCCGATGAACGGAGGCAGCGGCATCTCCATCTATGGCACCTCCACCAACTGCAAAGCCATCCTGCGCAACAACACCATCACTGGCAACCTCTGGGGCATCACTGCCATCAACCTCCACGATATCGACCTCGGCACCGAAGAAGAATGGGGACGTAACAGAATCATGAACAACGGCAACGGTGGTGTCACCTACGACCTTTACAACAACTCCTCATGCGACATCATGGCGGTGGGAAACAACTGGGGCACCACCAACGAACAAGAAGTGGAAGACCATATCGTCCACCAACTTGACAACCCTGACTATGGCCTCGTCACCTTCATTCCTTTTATAGGTTATGACCAAGTGCCCGACACTCCTGTGAGCTCTCAAGACCTCAACCCCGCCGAATGCACCATCTATAGCATCACGGGACAGAAAATCAACTCTGAACAGCTGAAACCCGGAGTCTATATCCTTGAGTCAAGACAAGGGAACCAAAGAATCACCCAGAAAATCATCATCGAAAACAAATAAAAACAACACTTTACCATGTTACGAAAACTCAGAATCTGCCTCTCGGTGATCATGATCACTCTGGTCACCTTGCTACTCCTCGGCATCGGGTTCAACGTGAACCTATGGGCAGGATGGGCTGCCAAAATCCAGTTCCTTCCCGCTCTGCTTGCCCTAAACTATGGCGTACTGGCACTTCTCTTGATTGCCACAATATTCTTCGGAAGAATCTACTGCAGCATGGTCTGCCCCTTAGGCATCATGCAGGATTTCTTCTCATGGCTCGGCGGCAAAGCTGAGAAAAACCGTTTTAGCTATGTAAAGGAACATAAATGGCTGAGATACATCATCTTGGCTATTTTCATCATCTGCCTCATCATCGGCTTCGCACCTGTCACCACGTTGATCGCTCCCTACAGTGCCTACGGTCGTATCGTCAACAGTCTGTTCAAACCCTTGTACGACCTGCTAAACAACTGGCTTGCCTCCATCGATGCCAGCCATGACCGCTATAACTTCAGCGAAGTACAGGTATGGATGCGCAGCGTCACCACCTTTGTGATTGCCATCCTCACCTTATTGATACTATCAGTGTTGGCATGGAAGCATGGACGCTCCTACTGCAACTCCATCTGTCCAGTAGGTACCATCCTCAGTTTCTTCTCCCGTTTTTCCATTTTCCGTGTGCGTTTCGACGAGGACAAATGCAAGAAATGCGGTCTCTGCGAAAAAAACTGCAAAGCACGAGCTATCGATTACAAGTCAGGAACAGTAGATTACTCCCGCTGCGTGGTCTGCGGCGACTGCCTCGACAAATGCAGGTTCGATGCCCTGCATTATACAGCCAAACGACCTGTACCAAAAAACGAAACAAGTTCAACAGCACCTGACCAAGGACGACGTTCATTCCTGGTGGGAGCTGCTGTCGCTGCCACTTCGACAGCCATGGCACAAGCCCAGATGAAAGTCGATGGTGGTCTGGCGGTCATAGAAGACAAAAAAGCACCAAAACGAGAGACGCCCATCACGCCTCCAGGTTCAATCTCCGCACGAAACATGCAAAAACACTGCACTGCCTGTCAGCTATGCGTCTCGTCATGTCCCAACAACGTGCTGCGTCCCTCCACTGACTTAAGTCACTTCATGCAGCCCACCCTTTCGTTTGAGCGCGGCTATTGCCGTCCTGAGTGCACCCGTTGCAGCCAGGTATGTCCTGCCGGAGCTATCAGACCCATCACCAAGGAAGAGAAGACCGCCATCCATGTAGGTCACGCCGTATGGGTGAAAGACAACTGCGTGGTTCTCACCGATGGAGTCAGCTGTGGCAACTGCGCGCGCCACTGCCCCACTGGAGCCATCCAGATGGTGGAATACCAACATAACGGCCAAACCGTCATGGTTCCTGCCGTCAACGAGAGCAAATGCATCGGGTGTGGAGCCTGCGAAAACCTCTGCCCAGCCCGTCCCTTCAGCGCCATTTACGTGGAAGGAAACTTGACACACCATAAAGAGTGAGGGGGAATTGAGTATTTAGAATTTAGAATTGAGAATTATGAGACGTAGAGACTTTATAAAGAAAATGGGAGGTGCGGCCGTGGCGACCTCGGTGGTGCTTTCCGCTTGCAAATCAAATGACAAACCCGCCATCACCGCACAAAACGTCATCGACGGTCAAGGCGAGATGACTTATCGTGTCAACCCCAACTCAGGCGACAAGGTGTCCCTGCTGGGTTATGGCATGATGCGTCTTCCCATCGAGAACGGCGAAGACTTGCGAAAGAACCCCAACGCCCAGGTGGATCAAGAGATGGTCAACCAAGAGATCGACTATGCGCTGGAACATGGCGTCAACTACTTCGACACGTCACCAGTATATACTCGTGGACGCTCAGAACACACCACCGGCATCGCCCTCTCGAGGCATCCTCGCAACAGCTATTATATTGCCACCAAGTTGTCAAACTTCTCGCCAAGCACTTGGAACAGAGAGGCATCCATGAGCATGTTTGAGAACTCGCTGAAAGAGCTACAAACGGACTATATCGACTACCTGCTCCTGCACAGCATCGGTGGAAGCAACGAAGAAAAAGACTGGATGGAGATGTTCAACGCCCGTTTTATGGAAAACGGCATCCTCGACTGGTTGGTGGAGCAAAAACAAGCGGGACGCATCCGCAACTTAGGTTTCTCTTTCCATGGCGACAAGCGGTTATTCGACACCATGCTGCAATGGCACGACGAGGGACGCTACCACTGGGACTTTGTCCAGATTCAAATGAACTATGCCGACTGGAACTATGCCAGCCGTATCGACCCCGACAATGTCGATGCCAACTACCTCTATGAGGAGTTGCACCGTCGTGGCATCCCGGTGGTCATCATGGAACCCTTGCTTGGAGGCCGTCTCGCCAAACAGCCCGACTTCATTGTGAGACAGATGAAAGAACGAGAGCCAGAGACCCCTGTCGCCCGCTGGGCCTTCCGCTTCGCGGGAACTCCTGAAGGCGTGTTGGTGGTACTCAGCGGCATGACCTACATGGAACATCTGGTGGAAAACGTGGCCACCTACTCCCCATTACGTCCCATCACCGACGACGAACACGAGTTCCTGATGAAAGTCGCGGAGGAGTTCGTGGAACTCAAGACCGTGCCATGTACCGCCTGCAACTACTGCATGCCATGTCCATACGGCTTGAACATCCCTGCCATCTTCGCCCATTACAATGACTGCATCACGGAAGGCAACATGCCCGCTGGCAACCCGGATGCCGAGGAATACCGCCGCAACCGACGCGCCTTCCTCATCGGCTACGACCGCGAGGTGCCGCCTTTACGACAAGCCAACCACTGCATCGGATGCCGCCAATGTGAGTCGCATTGCCCGCAAAAGATTGCCATCGCCGACGAGATGCAACGCATCGACGCTTTTGTAGAACACCTGAAGCAGAATTAAGAATTTAGAATTAAGAATTAAGAGTTATTTAAAGAAATAATCCTATCTTTGCAGCGCGAAAGCGCCTGGACCTGTAGTTTAATGGATAGAATAAAGGATTCCGGTTCCTTCGATCAGGGTTCGATTCCCTGCAGGTTCACAGATGTCCAAATCATATTATAAACATCGAAAAGCACGAAAAAATCGAAAATTTTAGTGCTTTTCGTGTTTTTCGATGTTTAATTTCACCGATCCATTTTCTTATAGGATGTCCTCACCGTCCCCATGGGAGTGAGCGCTTCTGTTTTTATCAAACCATCCTCTAACTTACCAAACGGCTCGCCATTCCATAACAGCCCCCCATCTTGCATGGATAATCGACCGTTTAAAGTATCACCGTCCATAATCAATGTCAGAATAGAATCCTTGCTGATTACCATAACATTACCCTTCTCAATCTCCCCAAACTGCCTCACCATCTCAGGAGTGGCCGCATCTTCATAAAAATCAACATTCACCTTGTCCACAGTCCAACGCCCCACTATAGTGTCTTGATTCCTATGACAAGATAAAAACAACAATAATATAAAATTAAAAGCAATATAAAAGAAATTTTTTAAATTAGTTTTTCTCATCATCTTCTAAATTTTAAATTCTAAAATCCATTTCTGCCGAGGTTTAACCCTTAACCTCACCCCCCGGCCCCCTCTCCACTGTGGAGAGGGGGAGCGTTCTACCCAGGGTTTCTACCGAGATTAAACCCCTAACGGGGTAGCTCCCTCTAAATTCTAAATTCTCAATTAATCCTTGTCTCGAATCACCACATCAATCGCTCCCACCCCGAACTTGGCAATAGAAGCCATCCTGTTTTCCGTATTCTTATAATTCTTGAGTTCCTCGATAATGGCGTTTTTCAGCACGCCGTTGCCCACCCCATGAATGAACGTGACTTTGTTGTATTCCGCGGCGATGGCGCTGTCGAGCATCTTCTTGAAGTAATCCATCTGGATGTTGAACATGTCATGGCTGGAAAGGCCAAGGATGTTATCAACCAACTCGCCGATATGCAAATCAACGGTAGCCTCACCTTGCCCAGTCTTATGTTTGTCGATGAGAGCCTCTTTTTTAATCAAGTCCTTCTTCGGGGCTTGCGCTCCAACACCGTCTTTGAGGATCTTGGTGAAGTCGCTGTCGCCATGCTTCAAGGCAATCAGCTCCGAAAGCGATATCATCACGGCTTTCTCACCCAACAAACCCGACATCTGATAGCTTCCCTCCTTGAAGAAACGGTTGGCCCTAATGGAAAAAGGAGCGTTCAGTGGGAGCAACACGCTGTCGGAGGTCTCTGCGGTAAAGATAGCCTGCACAATGCCGTTGCACCAATACTCCAGATCCTCGCGCGAGATGGTCTCCACCACCACCTTCTCATACTTGTCGAGCTGACCATAGTCAACGTTGACGAACTTGTCCTCCTCTTTGATGGTAAAGGTATAAAGCATCTCGAAAGGCGTGTGATTCACCAGCATCACATCCATGGAACCCGTCAGGACCCACTGCTGCTCATGAGGCACAAAGGCCAGATAGACCCCCTCTTTCTCCGCCTCTTTTGCGAAACGGCGCAAACCACCATGCCGTGCTTCCTCTTGCTGCTGTTGCTGCACCAGCTGCTTCTCTTGAATCTCTTTCTGCACAGTATCCACAATCTGTTGCTGACGAGCAGGTTGCGAACGATAGTCAAGCACAAGGTCTGAGATCAAGCATGGCAACTCAAAGCCGTCCTCAATCTCCACCATCACCATTCTCGAATCGATAATCTTGGTCACCTTACCGCCACCTACGGCGTTCAGGAAATTCACTTTGTCTCCAATGTTTACGTTTGTCATTTGATATGAATTTTGCTGCAAAGATAACGATATCCTAAAAAAAACGGCTATCTTTGCGAAACAAATCCCTTTCCAATGAAACAAACACTTTGGATGATGATTCTCTGTCTCGCCTTTTTCAGTGCCTGTCACAAAGCCGATGATACCGGTGTTGTGAACTTAGGCATCGACTATTACATCAACGAAGACCCGTTGGTGTTTAACACACTGCGTTATCAAAATGAAGCAGGGAATCGTTTGATGATTACAGAGATTCAATGGTTTGTCTCCCGTGTCATGTTGCAGGACAAAAACGGAGAATGGATTCCTTTCGGAGCCGGTGACAATCTTTACTACTTCGACACTGACCTTCCCGAAACCCACCATATCCAATCACAGGAGCTTCCCGTCGGACACTATCAAGCCATCCGTTTCACGTTCGGACTCGATGAAGAAGACAACATCACAGGGCGGTTCCCAAATCCGCCAGAGTCAAACATGTTTTGGCCAGTGCCTCTCGGTGGCGGCTATCATTACATGAAGATGAATGGACGATGGCTCAACGAGAAACAAGAGCTTGCGCCATTCAATCTCCACCTCGGCACAGGACAAAATGCTGACCACACAGTGTTCTACCCGAACCATTTCAGTGTCACGCTGCCCCTCGACCTGCATCTTGAGGCGAATAGGAAAAACCATCTTCAACTCACCATGATCATCGACAACTGGTTCCGCACACCACACACCTACGACCTGAACCACTTCGGCGGTGCCATCATGCAAAACCAAGAAGCACAGCAAATCTTAAAGGAAAACGGACATGATGTGTTCAGCATCTGTACCCAAAACACTCGATGGAGCGACATCGCAGACCCCGTTAAAGCCATCATGGGCAAAGCTGCCCCCAAGCCTCATTTCTACACCAAGGAAAACATGAAGGAGCTACTGTCCCATATCACCCCAAAAAACAGCCACTGATGAAACCAAGCCTCTTCCTTTTCCTTACCGTCGCAATAACCATGCTATGGACTGGCTGCAAGCCCAGCGAGGAGCCAACGCATCAGCCCACCCCCTACCAGATGCCAAGCCCCTTGTTTTTTCCCACCGTCACCAACATCCCTTCCGACAATCCTATGACTGAAGAAGGCGTTGCCTTAGGGAAATTGTTATTCTTCGACTCCCTCCTCCTCTCTACCGAGATTAAATCCCTACGGGATACTCCTCACTCCTCACTCCTCTCTACCGAGACTAAATCCCTACGGGATACTCCTAACTCCTCACTCCTCTCTACCGAGATTAAATCCCTACGGGATACTCCTAACTCCTCACTCTCCTGCTCTTCCTGCCATCACCCCGAACACAGCTTTGAATACGGTCCCGAAGCCTCACCCGACTTCCTCGGCACCCATCATGCCATGCTGCCCCTCATCAACTTAGCTTGGAACACCAACGGCTTTGGTTGGAACGGTTCAGTCGCCACGCTCGAGGATATGGTTTATGCAGCCTATACCGACCCCACCGAAATCAACGCCGACACCGCTGAAGTCGTAAAACGGCTGCAACAGTCCGACACTTATCCAACCCTTTTTGAAAAAGCTTTCAACACCAAAACCATCACTTTCATTCTGGTAGAGAAGGCGATTGCACAATATGTCAGAAGTCTGGTTTTTTGCAACAGTAAGTTCGACCGCTATCTACGAGGCGAGACGCAGCTAAGCCAAGACGAGTTAAACGGATATATGCTCTTCATCACCGAAGAGGGTGCAGACTGTTTCCACTGCCACGGAGGAGGAAGCAACGCCTTGTTCACTACCAATCTGTTTTACAACAACGGCCTGGACAGTGAATTCCAAGACCCTAATGACCGTTTCGCCATCACCCACGATCCCGCAGACCGTGGCGCCTACAAAGCCCCTGCTTTACGCAACATCGCACTCACTGCCCCTTACATGCACGACGGACGATTCAACACGCTGGAGGAGGTCATCGACTTCTATTCCGATAGCGTACAATATTCCGAGCAAGTCAGTCCCTTGATGCATCACGTGATGCAAGGCGGCGTTCAACTTACTGAGCAAGAAAAACAACAACTCAAAGCATTCCTCAACACCCTAACAGACACCCCATGAGCTACTTGAAATCAAACGACCTCTTTGAGCATATCCCCACCGAGGAGATTTACCAACATATTCCCCGCCCCATCGTCATCGCCGACCATTTGATGACCCCTGACAACATGGGAGCCATGATCCGCATCGCCGACAATATCGGAGCTACCGAGATGTGTTTCTTAGGCGATGAGACCAAGCACAGCTTAGGCAAGGTGCGACGCGCCGCTGCATCCAGCCGAGGTAACATCCGTTGGTATTTCACCGAAGAAACCGACCTACGCAAGCTCGTCCCGAAAAGCAAAACGATTGTGGCCATCGAGACCGCCGACAACGCCACTTGTATCTACGACACCGAGTTACCCGAAGATGTCGCCTTTATCGTGGGCAGTGAGAGTCATGGCCTCAGCGAAGAGCTGCTCCGCCAATGCGACATGGTGGTTTATATCCCCGTTCCTGGCCCCACCCGCTCACTTAACGTCAGCCATGCCGCGGCAGTGGCACTCTTTGAATGGCAAAGACAGATGTTGATAGGAAGAAGACAGAAGAACGAAATCAGAAGACAGAAGGTTTACCGGCATCTGTTTTTTGATTTGGACAGGACATTATGGGATTTCGATGCTGCCGCGGAGGTGGCGTTTGAGAAAATCTATGAACAATACCACTTAAAAGAACTTGGCATCCCCAGCGCGCATGAATTTCACGAGGTGTATCATCCCTTGAACGAGAGACTTTGGGAGCTGTACCGTGAAGACAAAATCACCAAAGAGGATCTCAACCGCACACGTTTCTTGAAGCCTTTGGAACATTATGGCATCCATGATGTCGAACTGGCCGACCATCTGAGCGAAGACTATGTGTATTGGTCACCGCGCATCGTACGGTTAGTGCCAGGAACCATGGAGCTTTTGGAATACCTGAGACCTAAATACCACCTTCACCTCATCACCAACGGATTCCAAGAAGTGCAGCACACCAAGTTGAGTGGCTCAGGCATGGAACCCTATTTCGAGACCCTCACCGTCTCCGAGGAAGTCGGTGTGAAGAAGCCCAACCCGGAAATCTTCCGCTATGCCTTGAGGAAGGCCGGTGCAACCGCTGAGGAAAGCTTGGTCATCGGTGACGAGATGGCGGTTGATATCGACGGTGCCCGTGCGGCAGGCATCGACCAGATTTTCTTCAACCCTTCAAAAAATGCTGTCCAAGGAGAACGCACTTTCGAAGTGGATAGTCTATTAAAAATCAAGCATATACTTTAAGTAATTTTTCTATCTTTTTTGCATTATACAAAAAAAATAGTAAATTTGCATTGAAAATAGATAGCAAGTAAACATACTCGCCGACTCCACTGTTGAAGGTGTTTCGTACAGCGTTTACAATGTGTTTCTCTCCCGATGGCTTGAGAACCAATAAGAAAGCTCTACCGTAACACTGCCAACACACTCGACTTGGCTCGAACCAACTGCCCGACATGCACCTCCACCTCGGCATCCAGAGGAAGGAACACATCAACCCGTGAGCCGAAGCGGATCATCCCGAATTCCTCGCCTGCGATGGAAGGCTCTCCTGGCTGAAGATCACACACGATGCGCCTCGCCACAAACCCTGCAATCTGACGCACCATGACCTCACGTCCTTGCGCATCCTTGATGACGATGCTGTTATGCTCGTTATCCGTCGATGACTTGGGATTGAACGCCAGCAGATATTTCCCGGGATGGTATTGATAATAAGATACCACACCATCAAACGGGAAGAAGTTGATATGCACATTATAAATAGACATAAAGATGGAAATCTGGCGACGCTTCTCGTGGAAAAACTCATCCTCCATCACCACCTCGTTGGCAGCCACCACACCGTCGGCAGGCGAAAGCACCGCGTTGTCCAAGATGGTTGTCTGTCGAAAGAGCGGCACACGGAAGAAACGCACGATGATGGCCAAGACCGTCAAAAGGAACGCATAACCCAACACATGCCATAAGGTTTGCTTCGGCCAAAGCACATTCATCCCAACCACGATCAACACTACCACCACCAAGGTGATGAGTATCGCCTTGGTACCTTCCTCATGAATCCTTTTATGTATCTGTCTCATAGCAGCAGCAAAAATACAAAAACAAATGGAACGGCAAACAGCACGGAGTCAAAACGATCCAACACGCCGCCGTGGCCCGGGATCAGCGTCCCCGAATCCTTCACCCCTGCCTGACGTTTCAACATCGACTCGCAAAGGTCACCCAAGGTGCCAAACACCACTGCGATCACTCCCAGCCCCACGGCCTCACGCATCGGAAGCCATGAGACGTAATGGCTGAACAACATCACACCACCCAAGGTGAACAACAACCCGCCAAGGCTGCCTTCGATGGTCTTTCCAGGAGAGATTCGTTCATAAAGTTTATGTTTCCCCAGCAGACGACCGGTAAGATAGGCAAAGATATCATTCACCCAAAGCAGGGCGAAAACCAGGATAAGCACTCTTGGACCCGCCAAAGCGCCCACCACATCAGGACGATACAGAAACAGGGTCATCGAAGTGGGCATGCTCAGCAAGGCCAACGAACCGAATGCAGTAGCCGACAGATGTTTGAAGTCATGAGCGGTGGAAAACAGGGCCCACAAGAAAGGCAACATGCAAAAGACGCATTCCAAAGCCAGAAAACGTTCGGGCAGCACCTTCAACGCCGAAAGCGAGGCCAGCAGAAAAGCTCCCACAGAAAGCAACTCGCCAAGAAAAAGGCTTGTTTTAGTGAGGATTCCTTGAAGACGTAGCATCTCGAAAGTTCCAATGGATACGATCAGCAAAGCGACCGCCGCCCAGGCCCAGGGTGAGAGAAGGATAGAACCCACCACCACCACCAATAGCACCACACCCGAAAGTGTTCTGGTCAATAATTCACTCATTTCAATCAGTTTTAGCCTGCAAAAATAAAAAAAGCCGCCCAATTGGACGGCTTTTATAAAATCTTTATGTAAGATTACTTGGTAATCACAACACGTTGAACAATGTTGTTACCATCATTGTCATAAATGCTGAAGAAGTAAACACCAGCTTCCACATTCATTTCAATGTTGTTGATGGCGTTGTCGAGTTTCACCACGCGAACCAGCTGGCCAGCCACATTGTAGATGGCGAGTGATTTCAGGTTCTGGCCTTCCACGGTAACCATAGCGTTAGCCGGGTTAGGATAGACGGAAACCTTGTCGTTGGAGTTTTCTTCCACAGAGAGACCACTCACATTGAGTGTCAAAGGAATCTCTGCATGAGGCAGATCCACATCGCTGGTGTTGATGACGAGGGTAGCATTGTAGGATTCACCACCTGTCAGACCGATGGAATTGAAAGCGAGGACAAGATCTTCGCTCTGGCCACCCATGATGGAACCGGAAGTCTTGCTGAGGGTAACCCATGAACCAGGCACATAGGTGCCTTGGCAGTGGGCGGTGAGGAACCAAGCGCCTTCGAAGCTTTCAGCGCTGTAGCAGTGGGAGAAAGTACCACCATTGGTGGAAATCCAGTTACCATCTTGGGTCTCGCCATAGAAGCCACCGTCCATGGAAAGCGGATATTCTTCAGCGGCTTGCTCCATAGCAACGGTCAGCCAAACCTCTTGACCAGTCAGATACACTGGGTTGTCAAAGTTGACAGAAATCCAGGTTGACATTGCCGTCGTATTGATGCTCTTTTCTGCGAGCAGTTCACCGGGTTGGCTATTCAGTCCCTGGCCATAGAGGCGGAAGGTATAATTATAGTCCGTAGCGGTATAAGTGTTCACATAATATTGAGCTGAGACCACTTTCATACCCATGGCAGAGCCACCGTACATGCTGGGAGTCAAACGGATACCAATCTCTCTGGAGACAGCACTGGAGCTACCAATAGGATCAACGGTAGCGACATCACCGTTGTGATACATCACATCGCTGATCTGAGTGCCATCAGCGCCTTGACCAAACTCAACCCAACCACTCCAGTCACCGATAGAGTTACCATTGTTCTCAATGACAAACGGGACGTTCACCATTTCGTTGACTTCAAGATCCGCGGTCACCTCATCGTCAGAGAGCGCAAGATGGGGAGCGGATTCGCCACCAATCTTTGTGTAGCTGAAGTTGTCCAAATAATACTCGGAGTTAGCGGCGTTCTGAGGCGGGAAGAAGTCCATAGCGGCCAGCTTTCTACCATAGTTGGCGCCCTGAGTGGTAAGGCTCCACTGCCAAGTATAAACGAGAACCTCGTCGGCACCAGGAGCGGTGTAGTAATACTCAGCGACATCGCTGTCGGTATCCACATGCAGACGGAAGTGCATCCAGTCGTCATAAATCACGGTCGGACCAGAGATGGTCTGACCAGCGACATTGAGGGCGCTGCTACCCGGAGAATGAGCGCTGGAACCAGTCATGTGCAGATAGCACTCCAAAGCCCAAGTGCTGTTGCTGCCGTTGAAGTCATGAAGGATGTTGAAGTAACCATTCTTTCCATTAGGAACAAGGATGTCGAATGCAAGGTCGTAAACACCGTTCTCTTCATCACCGAGAAGGAGCACCTGGTCGTTACCGTAGGTAAGGTGACCGCACTTGGAGCCATCATATTCGGCAACCACGCCATCTTCGGCAGAACCCGGGTCGTTGCTCCATGTGGTCCACCAATCGTGGCCAGCATTGAGGGCTTCCACGGCAATCTTGTTGCCAACGGTATATTCCTCAAAGGGGTCATAAATCAGCACCTGCTCATCGACCACTGGAACCACCTCCAGGTTGTCAATATAATACATTGACTTCGAAACATTGGTGGGCGGGAAGAAATCCATGGCGCCAAGTTGGCGAACACCCACAGTACCATCAGTCTTCAAGCTGAAAGCCCAGGTAGTGATCTCCTCACCATCGATATAGAACGAGGCGATGTCGTTGTCAAGATCGATGAAATACTTCACGTTGAACCAAGCATCGAAGGGGCAATCGAAAGATGTGGTGACACCACCAGCCTGAATCGCTGTGCCGTAGGAAGTCGTTTTGTAATGAACCTCAGTGGCCCATTCGCTGCCAGAACCGTTGAAAATGTGAAGGATGTTGTTGTAAGCATCCTTTCCATCAGGAATGTACATGTCGAAGCTAATCGTGTAGGAACCCGTAGTCACGTTGTCCAGCAAAAACACCTGATCGTTCTCATAGGTGAAATAAGCTGCCATCTGACCATTAACGTCACCGAACACGCCATCTTCCGCACTGCCGGGAGCTACAGACCATGTGGTCCATGGCTCACCATAAGTCTGAGCGATTTTTGCGCCGGCAACACCGTCGTTGAAATCATAGCTCATCTGAGCGAACGCATTGCCAAAAACAAAGGCAATCAACGCGATAAGTAAAGAAACTTTTTTCATAATGATTTGATTTAGTTAATAATAGATTAAATTATTGTATTCATCTTATTTTCGAGACTACAAAAATACAACTTGTGTTCAAATAATGGCATGAAAAGGAGAATTTTTTTTGTTTTCTAAGGCACATTTTTTTTCGCCTCTTGCCAAAAGCCGAGCATTTCATCGAGAGAGAGATGCTGCACCTGCTTGCCTTGTTCCCTGGCTCTTTGTTCCAGCAGATTGAATCTTGCGCGGAACTTCCGGTCGGTTTTCTCCAAGGCATCGTCGGGATTCACTCCGATATAGATACCGTAGGCGGCCAAGGCGAAAAGCAGGTCACCATATTCCGCCTCGATTCGTTCGGCATTGTTCTCTTTTCCGAGTTCGGCGAACAGTTCTTCCTTCTCTTCCTCCACTTTCTTCCAAGCGGCCTCGGCGTCAGGCCAGCGGAAACCCACGCCGGCGGTTTTTTGGTGCATCCGATAGGCTTTCAGCAGAGACGGAAGCCCGTTGGGCACGCCACCCAGCACGCTCCGGTTGTGCTCTCGTTCCAGTTTAATTCTCTCCCAGTTCTCCTCCACCTGCTCGGCATTCTCCACCTTCTCCGAACCGAAGATATGAGGATGACGCACAATCATCTTCTCACAGATGCCGTTCAGCACATCAGTGATGTCGAAGGCCCCTTTCTCAGAACCTATCTTGGCATAAAACACCAGATGGAGCATCAAATCCCCCAGTTCTTTCTTCACTTCGTTTAAATCTTCAGCCAAGATAGCCTCGCTCAGCTCGTAGGTCTCTTCAATGGTCAGATGACGCAGGCTCTCGATGGTTTGAATGCTGTCCCAGGGACATCCAGCCCTCACTCGGTCCATGATATCCAGCAGCCTTTGGAATGCTTCTAATCGTTTATCCATATTCGGTCAGTAAAAATTGTGCAAAAATAAACATTTCTAAAAAATGCGCAATATAATATATTTGTGTATTTTTGTACGCTCATTATAGGATGAAGAAGACAATAGTTCATATTACCTTATTAATTTTGATGCTATTGACAACAGGCATCAAAGTGGAAGGGCAAAACTATAAGTGGCTCACAAACAAGAACTTCCTTATGGAAGTCAGGGGTCACTATGGGGCTTTTTATCATCACCATTTCGAGATGGAGCATTTCAACGCCCACTTTCCCGCCTTTGAATGTTCCTTCTACAAAGGCACCTTTGGCGAAAGGGAATGGGAAGCGGATTACAACTATCCTTATATCGGCTTCACCTTTTTCTATTCCGGACTGGGTGGTTTCGACGAGATTGGCAAGGTTTATGCCCTTTACCCCTTCATCAACTACCCGTTGCTTTTCAACGATTTAAACACACTGACGCTGAAAGTGGGAGCCGGCATGGGATACCTCACCCAGAAGTTCGACCACACCGACAACCACTACAACTTCTCCATCGGGTCGCACCTCAACGCGGCGGTGAATCTCTCCTTTGAACACCGGCTGAAAGTGACCCCCACTTTATCCTTCGTGACCTCCTTCGGATTAACACACTTCTCCAACGGCGCCACCAAATCACCCAACTACGGACTCAACACCTTCAGCGGCGCTTGGGGCATGGCGTATTACTTCCGCAATCCCCGACTGAACTTCGACCCGACCAGACGGCCTGACTACTATAAATTCGAATTCGACGGCAAAAAATGGTTCTCGGTCGATGTTGACTACAACATGGGTGTCAAAGACGTCTCTCAGATCTTCGGTTCCAACGAGCGTTATCTCGTTCACGAATTGTCCACCCACCTCCTCGCCCGGTTCAGCAACTACAGCAGGGCCGGCATCAGCCTCTCCTTAGTCAAAGACAACTCCGACAAGGCCTTGCCTGACGCGCCTGCCATCGACACCGTCAAAGAATACCAATGGATCAAACCCAACATAGGCGTGTGCTACTCCATGACCATGGAACGCATGTCGTTCATCTTTGAAATCGGAGCACACCTCGACCTGAGATACCGCAGTTACCGGCACAACTACATCAACGATCATCTGCTGAAAAACCTCGGCATGGTCACCGATTTCAGCAAGGGAAAATGGTATGAGAAAGTCATCATACGTTATGAGCTTACCGATAACGTGTTCGCAAACATCGCATTGACCGCCCATGCAGCCCGAGCCGACTTCCTTTGCTTCGGCCTCGGCTATCGGTTCAACCAAAAATACTATATCACCAAACATGCAAAGAGCTCCACTCTTATTCCTGGCGTTCGTTAGTCTGTTGCTCAGCTCGTGCAGCAAAGAGATCTTTTTCTCCAACGGCGACATCAAAGACGAGACACGACGGTTGGAAGGAAGTTTCAAAGTCATTGAACTATGCGATAACGTGAATGTCTATCTGAAACATCGCACCGACTCGATGGCACCAGGCCACACCCACATCCATCTTCGTACTGGTGAGAACCTGTTGCCCAACATCACCACAGAGATTCACGAGGACACCCTGACCATCCACAACGAGAACATCCTCAACTGGATCCGTCCCTACGACATCACGCTCGACATGACCGTTTACTATGACTCCATACGAGAGATCATCTTCCTGTCGAATGGCAACCTTTACACCGACACCCTAAGGGGTTATTCGATGTTTGACCTCGACTCCCTCTCCCACCTCTATCTCAACGTGGAAGGTGGCTCAGGCGACATCCAACTGTTGACCCATTGCCGACGTTTGCACACCACGTACAATTTCGGAACCGCGACCGTCGCACTCACAGGCGATGCCCGTATTGCTTTCACCTCAGCCAGCTATAACTGCCACGGCCCCATCGACGCGACAAAGCTGGAAACCAACATCCATTACATTTATTCCCACGGAACTAACGTCATCAAAGCCAAGGCATACCACGAAATCAACGCCAACAACCACAACAACGGCTATGTGTATTACCTAAAATACACAGGGCAGTATTGGAGCGAAACTTCTCAGAGTTATCTGCCCGTCAACTGCCCCGAAATCGTCAATGTCAATGGCGACAATATCTATCCTCTCGAGTAGGATCAATAAGCCTTAGCAAAATAAACGCGCATCTTGGCGGGTTTGCCTGAATAGACATCCACGCCCTCCTCTTCTTTGACATCCAGTGGGATGAAACGCAGCGTTGCCTTGGTCTCTTCCTTGATCTTCAACTCCGTTTCGGTAGTTCCATCCCAGAAAGCGTGGACAAAGCCACCCTTCTCAATCTGAGCCTTGAACTCATCCCAGGTGTTGACATCAATGGTGTTGTCGTTTCTATATTTGAGAGCTTTCTGATAGAGGTTGCCCTGAATCACATCCATCAAAGCCACCACATGTTCTGCAATGCCCTCGTAGGAGGCGGATTCCTTAGTCATCGTGTCGCGGCGAGCCAGCTCCACGGTGCCTTCTTTGACATCGCGAGGACCGACGACGAGGCGTACCGGAACGCCTTTCAGCTCCCACTCATGGAACTTGAATCCAGGTTTCTGCGTGTCACGGTCGTCAAACTTCACACGCAGGCCGGCAGCGATCAGCTGCTGTTTCATCTCCTCGCAACGAGCGAAAGTCAAGGCCTTCTCTTCATCATTTTTATAAATCGGAACAATCACCACCTGGATGGGAGCAATCTTGGGAGGCAGCACCAAGCCATCGTCATCAGAGTGCGACATAATCAACGCACCCATCAGGCGGGTGGAGACGCCCCAAGAGGTAGCCCATACATATTCCAGTTTGTTTTCTTTGTTCAGGAACTTCACATCGAAAGCCTTGGCGAAGTTCTGTCCCAAGAAATGCGAAGTGCCAGCCTGCAAAGCTTTTCCATCCTGCATCATAGCCTCAATGCAATAAGTGTTCAAGGCACCGGCAAAACGTTCATTAGCCGATTTCACGCCCTGATACACAGGGATGGCCAGCCATTTCTCAGCAAACTCGGTGTAAACACCCAGCATCTTCTTGGCCTCAATCTCAGCCTCTTCCATCGTGGCATGAGCGGTATGGCCTTCCTGCCACAGAAATTCAGCGGTACGCAAGAATAGACGGGTGCGCATCTCCCAACGAACCACGTTGGCCCATTGGTTGCACAAGATCGGAAGGTCGCGATAACTCTTGACCCAGTTACGATAGGTATCCCAAATAATGGTCTCGGATGTGGGACGGACAATGAGTTCCTCTTCCAATTTGGCGGAAGGATCCACAACCACGCCATTGCCGTTCGGGTCGTTCATCAAACGGTGATGCGTCACCACCGCACATTCTTTGGCGAAACCCTCCACATGGTCCGCCTCACGGCTGAAGAAACTCTTCGGGATAAACAAAGGGAAATACGCGTTCACATGACCTGTATCCTTGAACATTTTGTCCAACGCGTCATGCATGAACTCCCATATTGCGTAACCGTAAGGTTTGATCACCATACATCCTCTGACAGCGGACTGTTCCGCTAAATCAGCCTTCACAACTAAGTCGTTATACCATTGTGAATAATTTTCTGAGCGAGTCGTTAGTTCTTTTGCCATCTTGGTATAATATTTGTATAATTTCTTGGGTTTGTTTGCGACTGCAAAATTAGAAAAATAATACAATAAAAAACATAAATAAAATGAAAGCACAACGATTTATCAACTTCTTCTTAGCGGCCCTGGTCTTCGTCGGCTGCTCATCCAACAAAAGAATGGCCTACGATGACACGTATTATTCACCTTATAATAATCCGCAGAGGCAGTACACCGCGAGCAACAGCGGCACTGTCAGCCCTAAGGCCACCAGCGGCGAGTACAACTACCAAGCGTATTACACCGACAACAAGAACTTCGAAGCCAATGTCGAACCCGTGTACAAGACCACTGAGACCGTGACCGACACCAACGGCGTGGTGTACACCACCACCGAGACTTACTATGATGCCGACTTTGCCGCCCGTATCAAGCGCTTCGGCACCCAGGCCTCCAGCTCCATGGACTATTACGATGACTATTACACCAGCGGTGGCGGCAACACCTATATTTATATGGACAATGACCCCTGGGACTGGGGCTTCTATCCCTACCGCTCTTATTACTACGATTACTATTACACCCCAGGATGGTATATCGGATTCGGATATCCCTACTACAGCTACTGGTACCGTCCCTACTACTGGTACGGTTATCATTGGACCTGGTATGACTCCTACTGGTACCATCCCTATCATCATCACCACCACCATCACCACCACTTTGGAGATGACCACTGGAATGGCAACCACCACGGCGGCAACCACCACAACGATTTCACCCAATACGTGGCAAGCGTACGCCGCAACAACACTCCTGGTTCACTGAGTTCACGTGCCGCGAGCGTCAACAATCCAAGAAACACCGGTGCCGGCGCCTCCACTCGACCCACTGTCAACGGAAGCAGCGTAAGACCCACTGTCAACGGAAGCAGCGTAAGACCTTCTGTCAACGGAAGCAGCGCAAGACCCGCGACCGCCTCACGTCCATCCTCCACAAGACCCAGCACGGCCAACCGTCCTACCGTCAGCAACCGTCCCAGCAATACCACGACAAGACCTGACGCCTCCACACGTCCAAGCACCACCGGACGCAAGACCTACACCTCACCCAACACCAACCGTCCATCTCGTTCCAGCTCTGAATATGTACGTCCCAACAGCAGCTCATCTTCAAGCAGCAGACCCTCCGGCACCAGCACCTACAACAGGAACAGCTCAAGAGGATCTTCCAGCTACGGCAACACTTCGAGAGGCAGTTCCAGCAGCGGAAGAAGCAGCTCCAGCAGCTACAGTGGCGGCAGAAGCAGCTCCAGCAGCAGCCACAGCAGCGGTGGTGGGAGAAGTAGCTCCAGCGGCGGCGGCAGAAGCTCCAGCGGAGGTGGCGGCAGAAGCGGTGGAAGACGTTAATCAATAAAAAGAATTCTTAAACCACTCCATATTATCAGAAAGGACTATCTTTGCAAGCCAAAGAAAGTCCTTTCTTTTATTAATGATAAATCAATTATGAGAATCTCATCACCACTGACTATACCGCTGCTTCTCCTCTCCTTCAATCTATTGGGCCAAGGCGTGGGGGATGCAGTTCTTTATTCTCAATCAGCCTACGAAGGCACCGGAAGAAACATGGCTATGGGCAGTGCTACTGGAGCCATGGGCGGTGATGTCACTGCCGCCTATATCAACCCCGCTGGTCTCGGGTTATACCGCAACAGCGAGATGACATTCACCACAGGCTTGCAACACGCCCTGGTCAAAACCGACTATTACGATAACAGACACCTTGCCGGCAGGACCAATGTGTCCATACCCAACTTCGGCTACGTCATCGCCACCGAATGCAGCAACTACAAGCCATTGCGGTTCCTTCAGTTCTCCATCGCCCTCACCCGCACCAACGACCACAGCATCCGGTCATCCGCACAAGGCCTTAACCCCAACAGTTCCATGGTTGACTCCTATCTTCAAGAAATTGATGGTATTGATGAATTATACGACGGGACACAAGACCCTGGCGACTATCTGAAAAACTACGACCCCTACCGTCTGCACCCCGCATGGCAGACCTATCTTATCGACCGTTTCCAGGATTCCGCCGGATATTACTTCAACAGCCCCATCCCACAAGGACACGTTTTTCAAAAAGACGTCCTGGAATCCAAAGGCCGCACCGAAGAGTGGACCTTTGCCACCAGCGCCAACATCATGGATCGTTTTTATATCGGAACCAGTTTAGGTGTCACTCACCTCAAACGCACCAGCACACGAACCTATACGGAAACGCCCGAAAATCCCCATAACCCCCAGAACACCTTCACCGAATGGTCTTTCTCTGAAGACCTTCAAGACGACGCCTGGGGCCTCAACCTAAAACTGGGACTCCTCTATGCACCATTCCGTTGGCTGCGTTTCGGCATAGCAGCCCGCACCATGACCGTTTATTGGTTTGAAGAGACCTGGTCAACCGCCACCTCTGCCACTTTGACAAGTAATGGTGAAAACGGTCCGTACTTCTCCCCCACCTTGGACAACCCCTACACCTGCATCACCCCTGCCACCTATACGGGAAGCGCGGCTTTCATCTTCGGTCAGAGGGGCATGATCACCGCCGACTTTGACTATTTGAACTACGGGAAAGCAAGACTGAAAAAAAACGACAGCTTCGACAACACCAACGAGGAAATCGGTGCTGTTTTAAAGCCCACCTTCAACGTGAGAGTGGGTTCCGAATGGCGGATGAGGCATTATTATGTGCGCGGAGGTGTGGCTTACTATGGTAGTCCTTACGGGTTCGGGAACCGCAACAACAGCATCAAGAAACTGGCCTTGGGAATCGGATATGTCTCTTTGAGCAACATCTATTGGGACTTTGCCTACGAGATCAGCGAGTCCAGCTCGACATTCACTCCCTACCAGTATTATGTCAACGACGAAAACATCGTTTCTCCAGTCAGCCAGCATCACTGGAGAAACAAACTGGTGGCCACCATGAAAATCAAGTTATAAAAAAAGGCTGCTTTCAGGCAGCCTTTTTTCTTTTCAGAACGCTTTTATCACTCTTGATAACGGGCGATGATGTCTTTATCCACCAAGATACGTCCGCAATACTCGCAGACGATAATCTTCTTATGCGTGCAGATGTCGAGTTGATGTTGCGGAGGGATTTTGTTGAAGCAGCCGCCGCAAGCGTCACGGGCAATACCGACGACGGCAAGACCGTTACGCGCGTTTTTGCGGATACGTTTATAAGCCACCAACAGACGGTCTTCGATGAGGCTCTCGCATTCGCTGGAGCGTTGCAACAGGGCTTCCTCTTCCTTCTGAGTGTCTTCAATAATCGACTGAAGTTCCTCTTTCTTCACGTTGAGGTCGCTCTTCCTTTCTTCAAGGCGCTGTTGGGCATTGGCAATCTTGACAGCGATATCCTCTGACTTAGCGTTTGCTTCCCTGATACGTTTCTCACTGAGTTGAATATCAAGTTGCTGATATTCAATCTCTTTACTCAGCGAATCATATTCGCGGTTGTTACGCACGTTGTTTTGCTGATCCTCATATTTCTTAATCAAGGCCTCAGCTTCTTTGATTTTAATCTTGTAGTTGGTGATGTCCGTCGCGTGTTTTTTCGTCTCCTCCTGGAAATTCTTGATACGGGTCTCCAATCCAGCCACCTCATCTTCCAAATCCTGGACTTCGAGAGGGAGCTCGCCACGGTAAGCTCTGATCTTGTCAATCTTGGAGTCCACCTGTTGAAGGGTATATAGGGCCTCCAACTTCTTTTCGATGCTGACCTCCACCTGTTCTTCGGCGGTCACATTGTTCTTGACTTCTTTCTCTGCCATGATATATTCTAGTTGTTATTGCAAAAATAATGAACCGAGTTGGTGTTGGTCTCGGCAATTTCGGCTGCAAAGTTAGGAAATTTTTTCTGAATTAACTCCTTTATTAATACTTTCGTAAATTGTTCTGTTTCAAAATGCCCTCCGTCCACCAACAGGATGCCATCGGGAGCGAAGAAATCATGGTATTTGATGTCAGCAGTAAGATAAGCATCGACATGATTACGCACCGCATCGGCGATAAAAGGGCTTCCAGAACCGCCACAGAGCCCAACGGTCTTGACTTTGCATCCACGCAATGCGGAATGACGCAGGCAGGGTGACCCGATACGTTGAGCCACCAAGCGCAGGAAATCCATCTCTTCCATGGGAGTCTCGAACTCACCAATCATACCGGCACCGCATTGTTCCGGCTCGCAAGACGAGGGTTGGAGAAGACGGAGGTTTTTAAGTCCAAGACGCTCCGCCAACACACGGCTCACCCCGAGATAGCTGTTGTCGAGGTTCGTGTGCATAGAAACAATCGCGATATCGTTTTTCACTGCCTTCATCACCGCGCGTTCAATGTCGGTAGCGGGGGTAAGATGCTTCAAACCTTTGAAAATCAGCGGATGGTGACTAATGATAAGGTCACAAGATTTCGTTATGGCCTCATCCACCAAGGCCTCGGTCACATCCAAGGCAATAAGTGCTTTGTGTGTTTCAGCATTCACATCACCGACTTGAAGACCCGCATTATCGTAATTCTCTTGCCATTGCAACGGGGCGATTTCCGTGATGCAGCTCATGATTTCTTTTACTTTCATAAAAAACGTTTTTGAGGTGCAATGATACGATTTTTTTGTCAACAGAATCTAATAATAAATAATTTTGCATGTCGTTATTCATTTCATGAACAGGATTCTACTCCCCATAGCGTGGTGCTACCAAAGTCTCTTGATGTTGAGACACAAGCTTTTCGATTGGAACATCATCCCATCGAAGGCATTCGACATCCCTGTGATTTGTGTCGGTAACCTCTCGTTGGGTGGGACTGGCAAAACCCCGCATACGGAATACCTCATCGAACTGCTTTGCCAGGAATTTCAAGTCGCTGTACTCAGCCGTGGCTATGGAAGAATAACCAAAGGATTCAGACTGGCTAAAGGCTCTGACGACGCAACCATTTTGGGCGACGAGCCTATGCTTTACCACGTCAAGCACCCCGAGATTACCGTGGCAGTTGACGAAGACCGGGTGGAAGGCGTGAATCATCTGCTCATGGAACAAGGCGACAAAAAACCTGAAATCATCTTGTTGGATGACGCATTCCAGCATAGACACATCAACGCTGGCCTGAACATCCTGCTGACCACCTACGGAAACCTTTACACCAACGATTTCCTGGTTCCCGCAGGCACCTTGCGTGATGTGAGATCCGCAGCCAAACGAGCCAACCTCATCGTGGTGAGCAAGATACCGAATGACCTGAATGAGACAGAGAAATCGAGCATCATCAAAGAGCTGAAGCCCCTGCCCCATCAAAAGGTGTTTTTCTCTTCACTGGAATATGAGCCTTTGAGAGCCGTCAACAATACAGCCAAAGTAACGGATTTAAAAAACGCGGATGCCGTCTTGTTGTTTTCTGGCATTGCAAACCCTAATCCTTTGATTGACAAAGTAAAAAACAACTACATTCATTTTGATTCATTGAGCTATTCCGATCATCATTCCTACACAGAAAAAGACCTTCAGCACATCATGAAACGCTATCATGACCTTGAAGGAGACCATAAAATCATCGTCACCACCGAAAAAGATTACGCTCGAATCAAAAATTCTCCTTATCTTTGTAGTTTTGAATCGGTTCCGCTTTTCGTTGCGCCGATCCATGTATGTATTGATGAAAAAGAAAGATTTAACAAAGAAATATTGAGTTATGTACGAAAAAATGCTCACCACTGTTGATTACATCAACATGAAGACCAGCGGGTTCAAGCCTGAAGTCGGCGTTGTGTTAGGCTCCGGATTAGGCGGTTTGGCCAACGGCATTGCCGTTGAATATGCCCTCCCCTATTCAGAAATCCCCAATTTCCCTGTCTCCACTGTAAAAGGACACCAGGGACAGTTGTTGTTTGGCACCATCGCCGGGCGTAAAGTCATCGCCATGCAAGGCCGTTTTCACTATTACGAGGGCTATCCGATGGATGTGGTCGTCTTCCCCATCCGTTTGATGATGATGTTGGGCATCAAGTTTCTCATCCTGAGCAATGCCGCCGGCGGTCTCAACCCGAATTTCCAAGTGGGCGACATCATGATTATCACCGACCAAATCCACGCCATGCCCAACCCGTTGATTGGGCCGCATGACGACCGTTTCGGCGAGCGCTTCCCCGACATGAGCGAGCCTTACGACAAACGCTTGATCAAGTTGGCTGACGAGATTGCCATGGAGAAGAACATCTGGGTGCAGCACGGCGTCTATTGCTCCACCACAGGGCCGACCTACGAAACCCCTGCCGAGTGCCGTTACTTCCGCACCATCGGAGCCGACACCATCGGCATGTCCACCACTCCCGAGGTTATCGTGGCGCGGCAAGGTAAGCTTCCCGTGTTTGGCTTGAGCATCGTCTCCGACATGGGCAACATCTATGGCATGAACCATCCGGTCACCATCACTCACGAGGAGGTCATCAAGGCGGTGAACGCCGTTGAGCCCAAGCTCATCACGCTCATCACCGAGCTCATCCGCCGCAGCACCGAAATCCAGTTCTGATGGCCGTTTATTTTGTCACCGACTTCCATCTGGGCATCCCCACCCTTGAAGAAAGCCACGAGCGAGAGCTGAAACTACTACGGTTTCTCGACTCCATCAAGGCTGACTGTGAGGAATTGTTTCTGATGGGTGACCTGTTTGACTTCTGGTTCGAGTACAAGTCGGTGATCCCCAAGGGGTTCGTCAGGATTCAAGGCAAACTCGCCGAGTTCACCGACAGTGGCGTCCCTGTCCATCTGTTCATTGGTAATCACGACTTATGGTGTTTCGGCTACCTCCACGAAGAGATAGGCATCCAGCTTCACCGTGAACCCGAAGTAATGATGATGAAAGGCAAGAAGTTCTTTTTGGTTCACGGTGACGGCTATGGCCCTGGCGACCGAGGTTACAAGTTTCTGAAGAAGGTCTTCTCGTTCAAACCTAACCAATGGCTGTTCAGATGGTTGCATCCCGACTTGGGCATTCGGTTGGCCTTGCGCTGGTCACACAACCATCGTCTGAAAAAACTGCGTCAAGAGGTGGAACGAGGCTATTACGACGACATCCCGAACACACGTCTATATCAGTATTCGCAGGAGCAGGCCGCATTGGACCCGTCCATCGACTTCTTTGTTTTTGGTCACCAGCACAAGCCCATGCAGTACCAAAGCGGTGACCATGCCTTGACTACCATAGTAGGCAATTGGATTTACGACTTCACGTATGCGGTGTTTGACGGGGAGACGGTGACATTAAAGCGTTTTGAGGAAGGATAACTGCTCAAAAAGAGAACCCTATTTGAAACTGACTGGCCACTCGTCATCGCAACACAAATCCAGATTTCCGTAATACAAAGCGTTTAATGGAAAACTCAAATCAGCATGTTTCCCCCATATAAGGTTGCCATTACGCAACCAATACTTTTTGAATTCTGACTTTTTTTTGTACTTGTTATATTGCGGATGAGGATGTTTCTCAAAAAAGGCACTAAAGTCAATGGTTTGGGAACTTCCATCACTGAATAACAAGGACAACACCAGCCCATCCACATACTCAACGTTATCGATACTTATCTGTTTCATTTTAATTTGGTTTTAATGTCTGTACACCGCACACGTTTCTTATAAACGAAGAAAGAAACCCATTTTTCCACAATATTTTCCCAATACTTTTCTATAAACTCTCTCGCTATCCTCTCATCTTTACCCACCAAAGGATTCCCTTTATCCCTGGTCTGATTTCTATCAAGGAGCCATCAACAATTATTAAATCAAAAATGATCATTCTACCCTGATGTTCAACATGGACATGTATAGGCTCATGTTCCTGAGAAAAGGACGAAAAGATGAATCCAAAATATATAAATATCTGGCATTGTTTTTCTTTTTTGCAAAGATAGCACCATTTTCGGCATTTGTCAATAGACCTATCCAAAAAAAATCCCTCGACCGATTACAATATCGCTCGAGGGATTTAGCTCCCCCCCTTCTGGGGGGGCAGGGGGGTATAGTGTGTCCCGATGTTTGAACCACGGATGGCCTGGGTTAAGGTGGTTTTCGTTTGTGGGTTAGCGTTGCAAACCTTAGATTTGCAGCGTGGTTGTCTGCGAACCGGGAATGCAAGAGCAAAAATAGTAAATTTGCGTGAAATACAGATAAAAAGTCATAAAAGAATAACGTATAATCAGGACAATGGGATCGGGCGGTTAACAATCGTTGCAAACCTTAGATTTGCAGCGTGGTTGTCTGCGAACCGGGAATGCAAGAGCA
>CAMIWN010000039.1:0-29999 GCA_946402445.1 uncultured Bacteroidales bacterium | reverse complement strand
TGCGTTATATGTGGAAGAACCCCAACACGGGCGAGATGCAGGAGATCCTCATCGAATGCACCGAAACCCGCGACCAACCCAAGAACCGTGAACGAGCCCTGGCAAGGCTGCGCACACGCATCTACGACATGGAATATCAGAAATACATCAGCGACATCTCCGCCAAACGTAAGACCATGGTCTCAACTGGCGACCGCTCGGCGAAGATCCGCACCTATAACTACCCCCAAGGACGTGTCACCGACCACCGCGTGGAAGGCTTGACCGTCTATAACCTCGCCGCCGTCATGGATGGTGACCTGAACGAAATCATCAACCGCCTGCAAATGGCCGAAAACGCTGAACGACTGAAAGAAAATATAGAACAATAATATATATGAACAAACAACAACTCATCGAACAAATTCAAAAGAAGAAATCTTTCCTCTGTGTAGGTCTGGACACTGACATCAACAAGATTCCACAAGACTTGTTAGCTTTGGAAGATCCCGTTTTTGAATTCAACAAACAAATCATCAACAAGACGGCAGAATATGCAGTAGCTTATAAACCCAACACCGCTTTTTATGAGGTTTATGGAGCCAAAGGCTGGCAGAGTCTTGAACGCACCATCCAATACATCAAAGTTAACTATCCTGAGGTTTTCATCATCGCCGATGCCAAGCGAGGCGATATCGGCAACACCTCGGCCAACTACGCCAAGGCCTTCTTTAACACCTTGCAAGCTGACGCTCTCACAGTGGCTCCCTATATGGGCAAGGACTCTGTGGAACCTTTCCTCGGATTCGAGGACAAATGGGTCATCCTCTTGGCCTTGACCTCCAATGCCGGTTCCAAAGACTTCCAATACCTCAACACAGGAGAGCGATTGTTGTATCAACAAGTGTTGCAAACCGCCACTACTTGGGCCTCCCCAGAAAAAATGATGTTTGTGGTGGGTGCAACTCACCCTGAAGAGTTGGGAGAGATTCGCAAGTTGTTACCCGACTATTTCTTCCTTGTCCCCGGTGTCGGAGCCCAAGGTGGTGACCTGAAGACCGTGGCTCAATTCGGACTGAGCAAGGAATGCGGACTGCTGGTCAACTCTTCCAGAGGCATCATCTACGCCTCCAACAAGTTCGATTTCGCCGACAAGGCAGCTGAAGAAGCACACAAACTGCAACAGCAGATGGAAGACGTCTTGAAAGCAAAAGGCATCATTTGATTGCGTGAGCCTGACGACAAAAAAAAGAGATTGACTGTTGAGTCAATCTCTTTTTTTTGATGGATAGGAATTTCCAATTAGATTCCTTCAACGATAGTGATCCAGCCGAATTCATCCGGTTCGGTGCCATACTGGATGCCACGGAGCTTGTTGTACAGTTTCTGGCTCCAAGGACCAGGTTTGCCATCACCGAAAGTATAGGATTTACCATTCTCGGGATCGTCGATACGTGAAATCGGGCTGATAACAGCGGCGGTACCACATGCACCAGCTTCCTCGAAAGTAGTCAATTCTTCTTCAGGGATGGGACGGCGTTCCACCTTCATACCGATGCTCTCAGCAATCTGAATCAAGCTCTTGTTGGTGATAGAAGGCAGAATGGATGAGGAGAGCGGCGTGATGTAGGTGCCATTCTTGATACCGAAGAAGTTGGCAGCGCCAGCCTCGTCAATATACTTCTTCTCCTTAGCATCGAGATAGAACTCGCAGGCATACTGGCCACCATGGCAAGCCTCAACGTGAGGACGCATGGAAGCAGCATAGTTGCCACCGACCTTATAGATGCCAGTGCCCAGCGGGGCAGCGCGGTCATACTTGCGGGTGATGACATACGGGTTAGCCATGAATCCGCCCTTGAAATAAGGACCGACCGGAGTGGCAAACACCAAAAACAGATACTCGTCAGCAGGCTTCACACCTACACGGGCGCCCGTACCAATCAGCAGAGGACGGAGGTACAAAGAAGCACCACTCTCATAAGGCGGAATGAAGTCAGCATTCAGTTTCACACACTTCACGATAGCCTCTTCGAATTTCTCAGTAGGAAACTCGGCCATCATGATGCCACGGCTTGATGACTGCAAACGCTTGGCATTCTCATCCATGCGGAAGATACGCACCTTGCCATCTTGGCCACGAAAAGCTTTCAGACCTTCGAAAGCTTCCTGACCATAATGCAGACAGGTGGCCGCCATGTGAATGTTGATGGTGGTCTCTGAACTAACCTCAAACTCGCCCCACTGACCGTTTCTGAAGTAGCAGCGGACGTTGTAATTCGTTGGATAATAACCAAATGGAAGATTTCCCCAATCGATGTTTTGCATGATAAAATTGATTTTTTAAAAAGTGAATAAGTATTTTGTTATTTGAAAATTTTCTTGAAAACATTGTTCGGAATCGAATAACGATAAATCACCAGCTCCAACTCATCCCCTTTCTGTTCGATGGCATTCCAAACAAAAGAACGGTTACGCTCATCATAAAGCGCGAAACAAGGCACTGATTCGATGATTTTCACATCATCAACTACCACACCCGGAACATCTTTCTGATAAGTCAACTTGTGCAAGCCATCGTTCGAAAACACCGTGACAGGCTCAGTGTTCATCAAGTTATCGGGATAATAAGCTGACATCATGAAACCACTAATATCTGTGACTTTTTCGTCCTCATATTGCAGATAACGTCCCCCTGAGAGGAAACGGAATTTCAGCTTTCCTTGAGCATTCAGACCAAAAAAAGACACATGGGCATTGCGACGGATAATCTGACCGTCTGCTACCACCACCTCACCCTCCAGAGTGGAGTCGTTCTTTTTGGCCTTATATCCATAATGGCCTTCATTGGTCACCACAAAATCCGTGATGGTAAAACCGTCCACCGACCGCATGGTGCCATCGACCCAGTAACACTCTTTTCCGACTGCCATCCAATGTTTTCCGTTATAGGAAAACTTCAGCTTGAAATTGTCATCCGTATAAGCACCAAACAGCTCAACCGCTTTGTTATCAATGACTAAAACGGTATGAGGCATATACTGATCACGAACCAGGAAATAATAGTGTCCTTCTGCACTCTCATAATAGGTAGCTCCCTTAGGAAGATGAGAGAACATGGCTTTCTGCTCAGCTGGCATACCCGTGTCGTTTCCGTTAAAAGATTTCTTTTCGAGCCAAACCACAGGGGTTGTCACGTTTTGATCATGCTCAGAGGCTTTATAAGCACAGTAACTGCACTTTCCTCCCTGTTTATAAATGAATCCATCATCATTGATATCCACCACGCTGTCGCACACCATATAAGGGATACCCCATGCACGGACTTGTTCCATTCTATAGCCGATATCATTGGCGTTTTTATCCATGTTTTTAATGATGAAGACACTCTGTTCCACCGTGTTGCCAACACGATAAGGGCGGATTCGTAAATCACGTTTCACGAACAGCGTATTCCCGTTGATCAACACATTCTGTTGTTGATTATATTTGTTTCTCGTGATGAACAGATATGAGAACCAATAACCTTCTGTGGTCTCTCTATAATCCAAAGTCTTCAACAGCTCCACTTGGAACTGACCATAATCCACCATCTCATTGTTATTGACTTTAGCCAAGACATTACGGGTCAAGTGATCCGGCAGCTGTGCCTGGGTCAGGCCGCCGACTCCCATAAGCAATACCAAAAGCAAAAATATCTTTTTCATAACAAAATGCACTATTTATAACTAAATCTATTAAACTCACCCAAATGGAAGCCAACGCCGAAATCAACATAAAGATGCCGTTCACCGAACAAGTCAGACTCATGCAACATGATTGTAACAGGGAAACGCCAGAAGTTAAGTATGGCACCCAGTTCAGCGCCGAGACCCTGGAACGGTTTGTCAACACCCTGAACGTTAAACGCAGCGCCAACGCCAAGAGTTAAGTCAATGATTCCATTCACTGGAGTAAAGACGACGCCAGCAGAGGCATCCACCATTTTGATGGAGTCTGTTGGTCTCAGATACATTCCTTTCAGATAGGCTCTCAGTTTCTCTTTCCCAAGATCACTGAACATGACCCCTTGGCCATGCTGGACAGGACGAAACACATAGTTCAACGACCACCAGCGGCGGCTGTCGCTGGCACAATAGCCGAAGACCGGGTCATAATAACGTTTCAGATATCCACCCAAACCTATCATGAAAGCGGTGCGTTTCTGTGTAGAACTGAGACGTGAAGTATGGAAGCCCATGGAAATCATAAAGTTCTTATAAAATCCCATCACACCAGCCTCATAATCAACACCCACGTGAGGCAAGCCTTGATAGGCACCTGCGCCCAAGCCCGCATAAACGCCGAGATATGGAATAGGTTGATACACGGCTCCGAAGGTGGCATGATAGCCTCCCAATCCAATGCTGTCGGCGACAAACTCCCTCACCACAGGGGTGGATAGCTGAACATGAGCGTATGCTCCAAACTGATTGGCGCTCACAAAGCCACTCATCAAGCCCCACACTTTGGGAGAGGTCAGGGTGATCTCGGCAAATCGAAGTCCGGGTTTAAAGACGATGTCTCCCTGTTTGTCATTAAAGAAGCAGTCACGTCTCTCAAATCCCATCAGCAGGGAGTGGTGTTCATAATCCACATGATAAGAGAAAGGTGTATATCGGGCGATGGTGTCGTCAATAAAAACCCTCAGATCAGAAGGCACGCTGGTGACCAGGATAGATTCTTTGCTCGATGCCTCGAAACTTTGAAGTTCGGAGGCCGGCTTCACAAAACTTGACACATGAGGTGCTTGATGCACTGCGACCTCACAGGAACGCTGTCCCGCTTTGAAACGCACGACGCCATGTCTGCTGAACAAGCTACTGTTCTCGGAGGCGAAAACCGTTACGCTGTCATTTTCGAGGGTAACCCCCAGCCATTTCTCAGAAGGATCGGCCTTCCAGTCTTGTATATTACTCGTCACCTTGATGCGTGAGGAACGGGCCTCGCTTGGGAACACAAGCTCCTGTTGGTTCACCATGATCACGGTGTCGCCAGGCAGTTGTTTGACACTCAGCGGAAACTGCTCACCGGAGACTGCCAACACAACCTCATCTTGACGTGTTGAAGAAGAGGGGTTGGGGGAGCTGGCGATAAACAAAGTGTCAGCTTTCCGGTCGGCGATCAACCACGATGGGACTTTTTCGACTTGCCATTCCAAGGCGTTGGTGGAGACCACCACCTTTTGTGTTTCCTGTTTACTAGAGAACACCAGACTCTCAGGTTGAAAATCCACTTCAAGATCCGCTGATTGCTGAGCCACCACGAAAGAGGAGGTCTTACCTCCCGCAGTCACGGACACATTAGTTTCACGAGGAGCGACCGTGAGGTTTTCTTCGCATCGTACCACGAGTGTCGTACCTTGTTGGGTGACCGTGCACCATGAAGGCGTGGAACCGACTTTAAAAGATTTGGCATTGGTAGTCACTTCCACACATTGTTCCTCCGAGCCTGAGGCGTCAAAGCTAAGGTTCTTGGCAGAAAACCTCACCACGATGATACATTTCTCCAACCAGGTATCAAGATCGTTGTTAGCTGGAAGGTCGGTACACATCTTTGCCGCCTCGAAATTCCTGTAGGCAGCGGAATATTCCCCTTGATTATAAAGTTTGATTCCTTTCTCACGCTGGGTCTCATAACAATGGTCCTGGGAAAAGAGCATCCCGCTAAGACCTAAGAGTGCAAAACACAAAAACAATATACGTTTGAATACCATGACAAGTATTTTTTGTTCACATTATTTCATTTTACGTTCGATGGTTTCCAAGCGAGACTGGTCTTCCTCGAACGCGAGTACTTTAGCGTTGTTATAACGGTAGGTGGCAAATTCCATTTGATCCACATTGAGGAACTTGGTTGCCGCATCCAGTTCCGTTTGAAGACGTTCTCTTCTCAGGCCATTCAGCGAGTCGTATCTTTTTGAAAGCCCAAACGAATCGAGCCGAATCTCGGGGTGCATTCTGGACACTTTCAAGGCATCACTGTAATCAGAAAGTGCTTCCATAAAACGGCGGAACTCCTCTTCTTTGGTAGGATTAGGCACGGTGCGAAGCAGTTTGTCACCGGCGTTAACCAGTTGTGCGAAGGTGTCGCGCACTCCTTTATAACGGTCCACTGTCTCAGCCGCAGTCACCTTCGGCTCCAAATCCGGCTTTGGCTTCGAGAACAGCATAAAAGCACCCACGAGCAGAAGGACACCCAAGCCGGCGAAAGCCGATAATCGTTGGCGGGAGCGTTTCTTCTTTCTGACGGAAGAAATGAGATTATCCTCAATCTTATTTATGGATGCGTTACGATACTCATGAGACCACAGGAACACCTGTTTCTCAGGGATTGCACGCAAAGGCTCAGGAAGCTGACTCGCTTCGGGCATGACGAATCCCGGCAATGAAACGCCAATGATGTTCTTCCCATACTTCTCAGCTAACACGATCTCATGCCTCACCCAGTCTTCCTCATCCACACAACGGTCCAACATGCCAGGGGAAAGAATCAGAAGGAAATCGTTGCAGCTTTTGATGGCGTTGTCGATTTGCTCTGGGAAATCGCCACTGCCAATATTATCCACATCAAGGAACACTTTGTATCCACGATTCTCATACTTGGTCTGGAGTTCTCCAGCCACACCAGCACCAGCGCCTTTTCTTCGATAACTGATGAAAATATCGTATGACATAAATCTCTATCGGACTCTTCTTTTAAACGTGCAAAGATAGCAATTATTCTTGAATGTCCAACAGGGTTTCAAGATAGTGTTGACTAATCCCGTATTGTTTTTTTAGTTCATTGATTTTCATTAAAATAGATTTTCTATCAACAGCTTTTTCGGAACGTTTTCCTACCAGCAGCACATTTTTCGGTGTATGTTCCATCTCAATAAACTCCATAATCTGAGTTTTATAGCCGAAATACTCCAGAATCAAGGCGCGGATAGTATCTGTAATCATCACAGCCTGTCGTTCGAGGAAGATTCCATACCGCGTGATAGCGTCCGTTTTGCCAGATCGTTCCATTTCTTGCCGAATCTGTTTGTGGCAACATGGGGCGCACACGATGAGTTCTGCCCCAGCCTTAATACCCGATGCGATGGCATCATCAGTAGCGGTGTTACAAGCATGAAGTGCAATGAGCACATCCAGTTTCTCGGGCTGATACGCCTCGATGCTACTCTCGACAAACTCTAGGCCTTTCAATCCAGATGACTTGATTATCTCATTGATTTTCAATACTAAATCAGGACGAATCTCCACTCCTATGATATCCACACTCAAGTTCAGTTTTTGGGTTAGCAACTCATGCAGTGCAAAAGTAAGATACCCCTTCCCTGCCCCCATATCGGCAATATGAACGGTTCCCTCGAACTTCATCGGTTTGATGAGGCTTTCCACAATCTCAGCATATTTATAAATCTGTCTGAATTTATGTTGCATATCCGAAGTGATTTTACCATCACGGGTAGTCAGGCCCAGTTGGTACCACCATGGGTTAGCAGGGTTGATGAGACGAACTTTCTGTTTGTCGTGTTCCATGTTTTGAATACGGCATTCCTGCACTTTCTTCGTCTGAATAGTCATCTTTCCCTTGCTGGAGACCAGCAGCGTGACATCCTCATTTACAGTAAAGAGCACAGCGTTCAGGAACCGGCTGGGAATCATTTCATTCAGCAAGTCCATCATTTGTCTGGCATCGTAGTTTTTCACCTCGTCGCGGCGCAGGTAATGATAGGTGAAAGCAAAGAGTCGTTTATCTTTGATCAGGACGGGTTTCACATAGATATTGCGGAGCTCGTCATGTTTGTCGGCGGGTTTGCTCAGTGTCATCTTCACCAAAAGGTTTTGTGCGGCAGATTCACGAACAGCGATCAGGTATTTCTCGAGGTTATCGGTCATGTTTGAATTTTTCGGCAAAGATAATGATTTTTCAAACAATGAGTCAGTTTGATTCTCATCCATTCAAACTCGGCGATATTGAGTTGATGCCACAATCATTTTTCCCACCCAAGGTGTATGTTTCTCAAACTTTATTTGTATCTTTGCCTTGTACTTGAATAAATAATCTTAAAAATTATTAACAATGAAGAAAACATGGAAGGCTATGGCAGCCATCATGCTCCTGACCGGGGTGGTGTTTATAACGGGATGCGGCAAGGACCCGGAGGGCGAATCAAAGGTTCCCGAGGGAGCCTTGAACGGTGTGTTCACCGTCAATGAAGAAGGAAAACAGATTTATTTTTCAAAAGGCAATCTATGGTGTTATAATACTGTGGAAAAACCTTACTGGAAGTTTGCCGAGCATCAGTGGGACTGTAACACGGGCGATGCGGTTTGTTATTTTTGCTGGGGAACCAGTGGCTATAACCATGGTGCGAATCAATACGCTCCGGATTGTGACCCTTCTTCTAACTCCGACTTATATGCATACGGGGACCCGAATGCCAATTTGGGAGACTATACTGGCAAAGCCGATTGGGGCTACAATGCCATCGTGAATGGTGGAAACCAGGAAGGGTTGTGGCGTACGCCTCTTTTATCGGAATTCTTTTATTTGATGCGTCACCGCAAAACAGCTTCCGACGTGAGGTTTGTGAGAGCCATGGTGAATGACCTCGACGGATATGTCTTTTTCCCTGACGACTGGGATGCCTCAAAATACACCATCAACAATCCTAATGTAGCGGAAACTTATACAATTGACAATAACATTTCGGCAGAGGATTGGACAGACATCCTTGAACCTGCTGGTTGTGTGTTCTTTCCAACTGCCGGCCACTTGAGTTCGTCGTCAGGCACAAATGTGATTGTTCAAGAAGGACACGAAGGGTCGTATTGGTGTTCGAACATCGCGAGTAATGGCGACCCCTGCTGTTTGCATATCCTTTATCATGACTTGTATTTGGGCACTCAGGTGCGTTATGTTCCTTATTGCGTCAGGTTGGTTCGTGATGTTCAATAATCACTCAAGTTTGCCTCCGCGTTTTAACAGCCAGTTTTATTTCTTACCGCTCCAGCCATTCCAGTCCGAAGTTGTAAAACACCATAGAATAACCCAAAGTGTCGCCGTTGGATTCCTCCACGTACAGGCCAATGCTGCGATCGGGAAGGACACAAAGCGATGAATAGGCCGAGGCGTATGGAACGATGCATTTGCTCACCGGCCATGTGAGACCCTCGTCGTAGCTGACATAAACCGTCACATTCTCGCGTCGGTCAGGTCCTGGAAGAGAATGCAATAAGATGTTCCTCTCCCCTTTCCCATCCGAAATAGAATAGCGGATGATGTCACCATTGCACGCCGTGGCAACAAGATCACTCCATACAGAAGTCTCTGGTTTCCAAGTAATTCCTCCATCTTCAGAGATATTATACCAGCGTTCTCCTTCATGACGGATACTCATCAGGATGCGTCCATCAGATAGCTCCACTACCTTGGCCTCATCACCCCGTTGAGAGGCGCGTCCCGAGATATGCCAAGTCTCTCCGTTGTCGTCAGAATAGACCGCATAGTTACAAGCAGCCCATTCCTCAGTGTCGCGTACTGCCAAGACAAACATGATGCGTCCCGTGGAGGTCAGCAAACCGTTGCCCGAGGCGAAAAAAGCCGACCACCAAGTGCGGCTCACCTCATTGGAACAATTGGCACCATAAAGCTCATCCGTGATGTCCTTCGGCTCCGTCCAGGTCTGACCGTTGTCATTACTTCTTGCAATATAGGTGCGAAGTGGATTCTCGGGGCGACCTTGCCAAAACCCACAGCCACCCACGAAAGCCGCCAAAAGGCCGCCTTCATCGTTGGTGCGCACCAAGGCACAGTCGCCGAAGCCCTTCCCCACCCCCTGTCCTTGAACTAAGGTGTATGGTTCACTCCAAGTGCGACCGCCATCGGTGCTACGGTTAATCAGGATGTCGATGTCTTCCGGCAAGTCGGCATCATTATTTTTCCTCTTGTCAGTAGCCACTACCAGCGAGCCATCATGAGCCGTGATGATGGCTGGGATGCGGTAGTTCCTAGAGTCGTAGTCACCCGGGCGGTAAAGCACCGTGCACAAACAGATGGAATCGCATGTTTTTTCCTCGGTTTTTTGAGAACGTTGGACGTTGTTACATGAGGCCAATCCAAGACCTAATGCAAGGGTAATGAAGAACAATATTTTCATGGCTAAGTTTTATAATTTTGACAAAAATACATATTTCAATAATAAAAACATGTATTTCGGAAAAAAATAAAAATCTATACTCAGCAGAACTTATGGATCAAACGATTCAGATTACCTTTCAAGTGGAAGCAGACAAGGATGTTGCAACGGAATGAATCTCCATTCCATCTATTGGAATATAATCTTTTTTATAGGCCACCCCTTCTTTTTCATAAATCGGATCATCGACTCCAGGAATTGCATTTTCTGTAACAAAGCAGATATTTTCGGATGGATAAGAAGCGATAAAACGCTCAAAAAAGTCGTTTTCCCATATTAAATAGGAACCATCTTGGTAATAAACTTCTTGTGGAAGTATTTCAACAACATGAACCAATGCCTTCTCATCAAACTCATAACTAACTTTGGTCTCAGGGAAATGACTTACCATCATCTCCAATTCTTTAATAACAAATAATTTAGAATCCATCATTGATATTTCTTTAAAATGGGAATAATCTGGTTTAACAAATTAATAGAGGACAAGCTTTTTGAAAAATCAAATTCAGCGTCATTGTAATCAGCATCGGTGCGCAATCTCTTCAATTGGGGGATGGTATTTCTCAACAATCTCGAATCCGAAGTAGCGTTTCTTTGGTTTGATTCTCGCACAAATCTAATGACCTCATTTGTCAAATACTCATGAGATCCCATGATTGACCTGCCGCTATTGGCATTCAAATCAAGTTCTGATTTTCCCATAGCGTATAACCAAATATGCTTCATCATTTGGTAGCAACTATAATATGCCCCATGGGCAACTGCTGGAAACAAACAATGATTGTGTAACAACAACGAAGATGATTGTAAAATTATTGATTTATTAATAAGGTAACTCATCATCACTAAACTAAATTATTCTATTATTGAATATACGCTGCAAAGATATAAATTTATTTTTTAATCATATAATATAATATATGAATAATTTTCCACTTATTATAGAAATCAATCTATAATACATGTAATGAAATAGTTATAGTTATTTAAAAGGAATAGCAACAAATCTATTCATTATATAATTCATGTGCAACAAGTCCATACATGATTCCATAGTTATTAATTGTCCAGTAAAAGTTAAGGAGCGGCAGAAATCCACTACGGCGGGAAGCAGTTTACCAAGCTGGCCGACTGCCGGACACAAAACCGCCACAATCTCGGCTTCGTCTTCAACGACTCATTCACCGCCGTCAACTTGGTTAAAGCTGTCGTTAAAGAGTCGGGCTTAAACCTCTCGGACAATGATGTCAAAATTCTCAATATACAACGCAGAGATGATCCAACGAATATTATCAACCTTCGGAAAACACCGAACCTGAACTTTATTCAGTCAATTTAAAAAAAACATTCAATGGAGTTACATCAAAAAACTAATAATCAATAATTTAACAAACTAATGATTGTAGATGAATACGCATCCAAAGATTTCTTCATCAAAAAAGACATCCATTATTTTATTGTCTTCGCCAAATAGCCAAACTGTCATTAATGATCTATTCGAACAGGGCGGACATACAAGTTCCCATTAGAAAAACCAGTAGTCCCATTTACGAAATATACGTATTCATGAGCACCATAATTATTTACATTTGTGCTCCAATAAAAGCCACTGACGAATCCACCTATACTAACTCTATCGTTGTACATTTGTAACAATTCCCCTATAGAGGGTAACTTCCAATCAGAATAGCCATAAAGTGTGAGATAATAGCAGTAATCATAGGCATCATCCCAATTTAAAGTATTATTCGCATTTGGCGCTACTTTATAGGTCTTTCCATTATAAACAAAAGTAGGTAAATTATCATACGGTTGTATAATAGTTTTTTGTTCACCGAATACAGTTCCATTGGCGTTTTTTGCATAGGCACGTATATAATACTTTCCACTTCCCATAGGCAGGTTGAAGGTAGAAGTATAATAGCCTGTTCCTGTACCATTAGTAGTATGGGAATAAGCCGATGTCAAGTCTGGATTCGGTAAAGAGCCATAACAAATACCACGGGCAGTAACATTAAATCCACCGTCACTCGTCACATTGCCTCCCGTTGTAACCGTTGTGCCATTGAGAGTCGGTGCGGTAGTAGTAACCGAGGGCAAACCGTTGCTGGTGCTGAAAGGAACTTGATCACTATAAGAGGTACCTTGGCTATTGGTGGCGTATGCTCTTACATAGTAGGTCTTTCCTACCTGAAGGTTGACAAGTGAGCCGTTGAACGCTCCTGTACCACTGCCATTATTGCTATGGCTATCTGTAACCGTAGGGTATTGTGCCATACTCCAACAAAACCCCTTAGCTGTAACAGCAAAACCACCGTCAGAAGTCACGTTGCTGCCACAAACAGCACTGTTGGCTGTGATGCTGCTGACAGTTGGCTTGGTTACGGTTGGCAGACCGCTAATAGTTGTAAAGCTTGCCTGAACCGAATAACTCGTACGAGCCGCATTGGTAGCATAAGCTCGCACATAGTATATGGCGTTGGGATTCAGACCACTCAATGTAGCAGTGAAAGAACCCATTCCATCACCTACCTGCAGATGCGAGCCAGTGACAGTAGGATATTGTGTGGTACCCCAGCAAAATCCCCGTTCTGTTATGGTGGCACCACCGTCATTGGTGATGTTGGCAGTGCATGAAGCAGAAGTGGATGTGACGTTGGTCGGATTCGACAGTGTAATTGTGGCAGAACCGTTAGAAGTGGTAAATGTCACCTCGTTACCATATTGGGTGCCATGGCTATTGGTGGCGTATGCGCGGACATAATATGTAGTACCTATCGACAAATTCGTCATATTGCTTGTGAAAGCACCATTCCCGTTTCCGTTGGTTGTGTGCTGGTCGTTTAGGTCAGGGCTTCCCATAGTATTCCAGCAAATGCCTCGGGCTGTGACATTGTGACCACCGTTGTTGGTGACATCTCCCCCACTTTTGGCTGTGGTGGTGGTGATATCGGTAACATCCCTAGTGGTAACTGTAGGCAAGCCACTGGTGGTAGTAAAACTTACAATGTTGGAAGCGTAGTAGGTGCCGTTTCGGTTGGTGGCGTAGGCCCTGGCATAGTATTTTGTCGAGGAGGACAAACCTGAAATGTTGTGGCTGAACTCACCTGTTCCGGAACCGTCTTCAGTGTGGTCTCCGTTGATGTCTGGACTTTGGGAGGTTCCGTAGCAGATGCCACGGGCTGTAATAGGACGGCCGCCATCATCAAGGATGTTACCGCCCAAAGTGGCAGCATTGGAAGTCACGCCCGTTGCGTCTTTGGTCTTGATGACCGCCGCACCTTGGAAGTCGGCTCTAACAACAATCTCATTGCTCCCGTTGGCCGATGTGATGTACATGAAGGTGGTGTTCACGCCATCAGCCAATGCCACACGGTCAATTCTCACAGTAACAGGTGCCGTTTGCCCAGACTGCACTTGGTTCTCTAAGCCCGACACATTGGTGATCCACTCACAATCGTAGGTCACTGTGCATGTCAAGGTTTCCGTGCCATCGTTGAACACATTGAATGTCTTGACTTTCACCGACTCTTGGTCACCGAAATCAAGCGTGTCCAAAGGATTACCCTCCATATCGGTAATCTTCAATGAAGCTACTCTTTTCCGTAATTGAACATCTCGTTTCACTTTTTTTCCAGCTTCCAACTCAATGATGTAATCGTCATCTAGGTCTGCATACTGGGCTTTGGAGAGCTGCAATGAATAATTGCCTGCTTCAAGGTCGTTGAACTCGTATGTACCATCGCTGCCCGTTAGGATTGTCTCTCCGTTAGGACGCAGTTTGACGTTGGCGTTGCCTACAGGTTCACCCGTTGCATAGTCGGTAACAGTGCCGTAAATAGATCCAAGTTTTTTTTCTTCTTCTGGCTTACATCCGAAAAACATGCAGCATATTATCAATAATGCTGTGAATTTGATAATGGGGTTAGCTTTCATAACGCTTATTCTTTTGAGTTTATTCATTACTTTTACCAATCATTAGTGGAGAAACTTACAGTTTGGCCGTAAATATACTGTCCTGTCGATGTCTTCACATAGGCCCTGACATAATAGGTTTGATAGTTCAACAAGTTGGTGACATTTTTCGAGTATGTTCCAGTTCCGCTGCCAGAAACAACAATCTTGTTGCTGGTAGGATTGCTGTAAATATCATAGCAGAAACCACGTTCAACGTACGCCGGGCTACCTGCTACCTCAACATAACCATTAAATGTTGCATTCCACGAAAGAGTAATCCCTCCGGAAGAAACAGGAGTCAGATTGGTAATGTCAAGCGTGTTTACTACAGGCAATGCCGTGGTGGTAAAGCTCACGGATTCTCCATATACAGGAAGTCCGTTTTGTAAGGCATAGGCTCTTACATAATACGTTGTTCCGCTACTCAATCCTGACACTTTCTTATTATAGTTTCCAGTAACGCCACTGCCAGAAACCACCACTTTATTGTTACTGATAGTAGGCGTACTTGACCAGCTGTCGTAACAAAAGCCTCGCTCAGTATAGGTCGGCAACCCCGCATTGACAATAGAGCCATTGAATTTGGCTTCATTTGATGTTATATCAGTAACAGCAGCGGTGTTTACTTGTACTCCTATCCATGCCGTTGTAAAATCCACCGTATTACCATAAATAGGATTCCCGTTTTGAATGGCATAGGCCCGTACATAATAGGTGGTTTGGTATTCCAAACCGCTTATGTTGTAAAAATAATTACCCGTTCCCGTCCCTGAAACCGGTATCTTATTGTTAGAAATGGTTGGCATACCATTCTTGCTATAACAAAAGCCCCTTTCGGTATATGCTGGCGAACCAACGTTGGCAATATTCCCGTTTAGCTTGGCAGATGCCGCTCCTATTTCGGTGACCGCAGAAGTATTCACCTGTACGTCTGTCCATTCCGTCGAGAATTGGACTTCGTTGCCATAAATGGGAGATCCTTTTTGTATTGCGTATGCACGCACATAATAAGTGGTTTGATATTCCAAGTCATTAATACTGTACGAGTAATCTCCAGTACCTGTTCCACTTACCACAACTTTTTTATTTGAAATGGTGGGGGCGCTCGTCTTGCTGTAACAAAAACCTTTCTCTGTGTAGGCAGGCACACCTTCTGTGGCTATACTGCCGTTGAATTTTGCTCCGTTGTTGGTGATATTGGAAACTGCAGATGTTGACAAAGCCGTTGCAACATCATTTGTAGAAAAATAAACATCATTACCGTATGCAATACCGACTTCGTTGATAGCATACGCTCTTACGCAATAGAGGATATCCGGACTCAACCCTAACACCGTTGCAGAAAAAATGACTTGATTATTATCTTCCGAAATAATTTTGTTTCCATGGTCTATGGTTGGCTGAGACGAAGTTGAATAAACAAACCCTCGCTCCGTGTAAACAGGCCAACCCGCATCCACAATCGTGCCATTGAAGGTAACAGAATTAGCAGTGACATTACTGACTTGTTGTGTTGTAACCGACGGCAACCACACCTCCTCACCAGCCGTAACCAAAAGTTCTTTACTTCCGTTATCAGAATTGATATTCAAGTAATAGGTATTTAAGCCTGTTTCAAGTTTAGAGCGGTCAATGGTGACCTTAATAGGTTCCATCTTACCAGCATCAAGCCTTCCCGATTGGTTGTTGGAAATCATCGATTTCACCTCAACAATCCAATTACAGTTTTCTTCAATCCACCATGTCAACGACTGTGGACTGTCGTTGAAAATACTGAATGTTCGGCTGGTAACGTCTTGCTCTTTGCCAAAACCCAAACTTGAAATATCTTCACCGTTGCTATCCACAACTCGTAATGCCGCTGGTTGCTTCTCAATCTGCGCATCCCGTCGCGTCCGCCTCCCGTTCTTGACCTCAATCACATAGTCATCAATCAAATCGGCGTATTCGGCTTTTGAAACGGTGATGGAATAGTTCCCGCCCGGAATATCAAGGAACTCATACATGCCATCATATCCTGTGAGCGTGGTTTCACCGCTCGGGCGCAGCTGTACATTGGCGTTTCTCACAGGCTCGCCAGTGGCAAAGTCAGTGACACACCCATAGATGGAACCGACACCCGAATCGTTTCCACTGCCTCCCGAAGGATTATCTTCCGGTGTACAACCAAACAAAGCGTAGCACAAAACCAATGATGCTGCTACCTTCAGTAAAAGTTTCTTTTTCATACCATCAATTGTATATGGAGCAATTATTCTTCTTTGAGGTGGGTTAAAGCTTGTAAACCTCAGGACTGGTGTTGCGGAATTGAGGCATGCACTGACCCACATCAGCATTGATATAAGTAGGATCGCTGATAAACCAAGTTTTCCCATCCATGGTGAAATAGGAGCCGCTCAAAGGTTCAGTATAATGGACGGCGGTAGCAAGATGCCCCGGATAATGCAGCAACACCACGTCCAAGCCAAGCAAATCCTTCACAAGGATGGAGAACAGGATGGAGCGGTCCTCACAGTCGTTGTAGGGATAGAAGAAGGATTCGTCCGCAAAAAGGGAACGCTCGTAGCCGAACTGGTCGCCATCAGTTTTGTAATCGAAGGCGGTCTGCACAAAATTGATGAGACGGTTGGCCGCATCAATTTGACTCTTTCCGGCAATGCACTTGCGGAGCATCGGATAGAGTTTGGCTTTCACCTCATCGCTCAACCCTGTCCAACTGTAGTTGGTCCATTCACATTGCGGATATTCGCTGTAGAAATCCATGAGGTTTTGGTTCGTGGCAAGCGTGACCGAAAGGTCAGAGTAACGCCGCGAGGTGAACGTCCGGCTATTTGAGGATTTCATGGCAAGTTTAGGCGTTGTATCCATCCGCAACGAGAAGACACGTTCATTGTCGGCAAACGAATGATTGAAAATGTACAAGCTGCCACCTCTCTCCTGGTCAAGAACCACGTAACGGTGACCGTCAAGAGTGAGATAGGCCAAATTATACACAACCCCGTCAAATGGCAAAAGCAACACCAACCGATTGTTTTTCCGGGCAATTCTCACTATATATCCTGACTGTGCCAACATAAAAGTTTCCATCACCACGGCTTCATCCGTGTTTTTGCCGAGATACTGCTCCGACAGTTTACGCAGCAGACAATGGTATGCCCAATCGCCCAAAGCTAATTCTTCGCGGTGGTTCAAGCAATCTTGAAGGAGCACCTCTGACACTTCCGAAGCCAATTGATCCCAAGCATCAGCAACAGTGTTTTCGGAAATATCGTTTAGGTTGATTTTAAGACTATTGTCCAAATGAACGGTCAAAGGGGTTCCATAGAAAACGAAATCATACTCTGGAACAGACGGGGTGTTTGGAATCACCGGGATGTCAGGGCGTTTCAACGGTTCTATTGGAGTTGGTTTAGGCATCACTTTGCCATGTCTCATAGGAAGCTCAAGGATAGGATCGTCATTATCACGCTTTACCGGTTGAGGAGGCCCAGGAAGGTCGGGGGCTGGCTCGCCTTTCATGGCCTGAAACTCTTCCCAGCGTTGACGCATGAATTGGGCATACTCCTCGTTAGCTTTGCGCCGGTATTCATCATAGTTTTGCTTTACGGAATCCTTATAGCGTTCCATTTCTTGTCTCTGCTTGTTTATGTAATCCTGATAGTCTTGAGCTTTCATGGGCAAAACAAGCATAAGCAGGCCAAAGAATAAGAGTGTTTTTTTCATGGGTTTACATTTTGGAGTTAGTCACTAATTAATTGTTTTTCCGCAAAGTCAAGTTGATGTCCAGCACACCACCTGCAATTGTAGTAACTGTTTTGCGGTTGGTGGCATACCCGGTTTTCTGCACCGTGAGGGTGTATTGACGTTCATTAAGGTCAAGGAACTCGAAATAGCCATCACTTCCTGTATAAGTGTTGTAGCCACTTGGGGTTAAAGTCACTGTGGCTTGAGAGATGGGAACACCCGTATCCAAATCAATAACAATGCCTTTAATAGTACAAAACACATTATTATCCACTAGGTCGTCATTGCAAGACGAGGTAAAGCATAGTAACATGGCCAATGTCATGATGATGAAACTACATTTTGTCTTCATGGTAAGATGATTTAAATCAAATAAAGAAACCTCTGATGACGGTTTTAGAAATTGAAACTAAACGCCAAACCTGATGATTGGAAATCGGAATAGGGTGACACATTGATTCTTGAATCCCCCAATATGATGTGTTTTTCACCTTTGGCCGCAATGCCGTCAATAACATTCCAAACATACATAACGCCAGCACCTATTATTGACAGATTTCTTACAGTTGTCCATGTATTTGCCTTATTGGTGTATGCCGTGACCACCGAAGCGTTATGCGTTGAATTTATTTTATTAATACAAGAATTTCTCATGCTATTGGCATAAAACGCTCCACCCGCGAAAACGATTTCACTTGCAATAAAGCAGATTCCTTTCCCCGTGCTACCTTTATGTAGCTGAGCCCACCCGGGAACAAATACTCTTGGTGAGAACCCATATTTATCGGTTAACCGGACAGGGTCGTAGTTGAAGGTTGGATTTTTTACTGTTTGAACCAACAGGTACACTTTATGATTTCCTGGAGAAACAATCTCATGATATTCAGCAATAATACGGGCTTTAATTGTCAAATCCTTTTTACCACCAACTTGAATCTCGTTATCTTTTATCGTCACGATGACATCTGTGCCTGCTGCAATATTCCTACTTTCAAAGATTTTGTTGACAGCTTTTGTCCTCGCATTATCTTGATCATATCCTGATGCTTCAAAACATTGCAGATACGTATTGGCACCTTCTTCAAAGAAACCCTCAGTCCATCGGGGCTTTTGGGCAAAGGCACTTTGCCCAGCAAAAATGCTGAGCAAAGCACCTATTAATATTACTAATGCTTTCTTCATGAAAATCATTTGCTTTCTTTATATTCTTGGAACCTCTTTTCCATTTGTTCGCGATACACCTTCTCGTCGAAGTTGATTTTCATTTTTTCATCATCAGTCAGCTTGTTGTCCACGGCATTTGAGATGGCATCGGCCAGTTTGGCTTTTGAAATTTTGATGGCGACATAGCATTCTATATGGCCATCATCGCCTACTTCACCCCATCTCAGGCACGATTCACTGGTATTGTTAATAAAGGCATCAATAATCTGATCGCCAGCCATAGAAACTTTTGCTTCAATGTCATTCCCTTGATTGTTTCCCATAGATTGCGAGAAATTACTGACCATACCTTTATAAGCATGATGGATTTTCATACGGATTCTCTGTTGGGCGTTCTGCAATGCGAAATTTTGAACCTCGCCTTTTTGATTTGCGGAGCCTCGGTAAATACCAGTAGCTGTAAAATCTTCATCAGTGTCATAAATCTCACACGGCGTCGCATACACTTCACCAAATGGGTTTTTTGACGGATTGTTCTGTTTTGTTGTTTGTTTGTTGCTTCCACAGCTTGCGAAAGCCAAGGCGATAAGCATCGCCATTCCGAGTTTTGATAATGCTTTCATTGTTTTATAATTTTAGTGTTTGTAAGGTTTGTAATCTTGAACAAGACGGACACTGATACCAAACGAACGGTTCATGCTGTTCCCAGTATATCCCAATGATGTAGAAGATGCGTTGGAACCACTAACCGACGAAGTCCAATAATTAGGTTTATAACCCATCATCGAAAAAAATGTTCCATTTCTGAAACCTGTCGCTGGCAAAAACACAGCACCATTGGAAGAAAAAAACAAATTCCATCCATAGACACTTATAGTATTGTCAATATAGTGAGAATAATTAGAAATAGAATTGACAGCACTCAATGGATAGATATTGCTATCCCAAGTATCAGGCAATATAATGAATCCATTAACATTATTGACACAGGCTGGTGCAAAACGTATTCCCGAACCAGTATATCGTGTATAAAGCAAATAACACCATTCTTCATTTGTCAAAGTGCGCCATATATGCTCAATGTTGCCTCCATTAATGATGGCGTTATAGCCCCAATCAGCCCGTCCATCCCCATCATACAAGTTGAAGCTAGGATTTGCGTATGCATAATGATCAGAGTTTGCTCCCATGCAATACGGTTGATAACAATTTGCGCCATGATCATAACCACTTGTCGCCCATTCAAAGAAATCCCTGTCCACATTTTCAGAGGCACTCAACTGTCCATTGTCACCCAGATAATCCCATTGGTTTTCGGCAAACCTCCAATAAGGGGTTGCCGCACTGCCAATATATTGCAGGTTGCCTTGCGAGAAATACACTTTGCCGCCACTGTCATTGATGGTGAACAGCCCATTGATGGCTCCTTCGGGAATCGCCATGAAATTGGCTGTCAAGGTACGACTACCGGCCACGGTGAAAGTGTAAGTGGCATTTGATGACACCGTCTCGCCATTCGCCGTCCAGTTGGTAAAGATAAAGCCAGAAGCCGCGATGGCCGTTACCGTACACTCTTGCCCGTACTCGTAGTTGCCGCCACCAGAAATGACACCGCCATTTTCAGGATTGGCCGACACACTTACAGAATAGGTTTCCAGCGCGAAGTTGGCCACCAATGCACGGTTGCTCTCGACTGTAAAGGTATATTCCGCGTCTGAAGAAGCCACCTGCCCGTTCTCCGACCAGTTTACAAATTTATAGCCTGTGGCAGGCGTAGCCGTCAACGTGCACGACCGACCTTCCTCGTATTGTCCCGCCCCATTGAACGATCCACTACCGGCAGGATTCACCGAAACACTGATAGTGAAAATTTGTGCTGGCACCGTGAAGTTGGCCACCAAAGTCCGGTTTCCTGTAACAATGAAAGAATAACTTGCGTTCCCTGACACCACCGTACCGTTTTCAGTCCAATTGTTGAACTGATAACCCGTATTGGCCGTAGCAGTCACCGTACAACGCTGTCCTATTTCGTAAGTATCTCCTCCCTCGACAATGCCTCCGTTAATTGGCTGGGGCAACACATTGATGGTGGGTGAGCCTTCGGCGGTAGTGAACACTCTGTCTTCACCGTATGAGGTGCCTTTTGTGTTGACAGCATAGCAACGCGCATGGTAGGTAGTGTGGGAATACAGGCCTGTAATGCGAACGTTGAACACTCCCAGCGAGGCCACCTCAGTAGCTTGATGGCTACCATTAAGAGTTGGGTTTGCATTTGTGCCCCAGCACACACCGCATTCAACAAGACTGGAGCCTCCATCATCGATGACGTTGCCTGTGCAGAGGGCCGAAGAAGAGGTCATTTCGCTCACCTCGACAGTCGATACCGTAGGCGGAGTGAGGATGGAGCCTGTTCGGAAGTTGACCACTTCGCTGAAAGCAACACCGACATGGTTTTTGGCGTAGGCACGCACATAATACCTTGTTGACAAGGTCAAGTTCTCCATACGCAGGACATATTGTCCAAGCCCGCCGCTCATATAACGTATGGTGTCATCATCCAATGTGGGGTCGCCGAAAGTGTTCCAACAGATCCCTCTTTCAGTCACCGCCTGACCACCGTCAGAGACCACTTCGCACTTGATGCGGTAGGTAATGCTGTCGATGGAGATTGGCTGCGTAATGCTGACCACAGGCAACTCACCATCGTTTCTTGCTTTCACCGTCAATTCTTTGCCTCCATCAGTCGCCGAGGTAATCAGTAACACCGTGGTGTTGTCACCCATCGCCAACAGCCTGCGGTTGATGGTCACCACAATGGGACAGGTGGCGCCCACCTCGATGGTACCGTTGGGCTGACTTATGCTGTCAATCCAGGCAACAGACTTTTCAATCCTATAATCGATCTTTTGTGTTCCTCCATTGAAGATATTGAAAGTCTTTTTGGTCACGCCCTCGTCGGCACCAAAGTCTAACACTGAGATCTCCTGGCTTTCATTGTCAAAAAGATGCAAGGCAACGGGGCGTTTTTTGATTTGCACATCCCTTTTTGTGGCGGTGCCGTGATTCACCTTAATGACATAGTCATCCACGAGATCGGAATATTCGGCTTTTGAAACCGTGATGGAATATTCGCCCTCTGGAACTTCAAGGAACTCATAAATACCGTCAGACCCAGTCAATGTGGCTCCACCGTTGGGTCGTAGCATCACATTCGCGTTGCTAACGGGTTCTCCTGTGGCAAAATCGGTTACAGTTCCATAGATTAAGCCAGGGCTATTTTCTTCCTTACAGCCACAAACCGCAACACACAAAAAAAGCAACATCAAGTATTTAACAAGAAATGTAGATCTCATAAAGAACCATCTTTCTTTTTTTCCGTCAAATACCCAAACCCGGAGTGTAACATTTCAATGTAAATTGGTACATACAAAAAGAAAGCGGGGTATCTCATGCTGCTTGTTGTCTCATTAGGTCGTAGGAAACCATCCAAATAACGAGCAGATACGATACCCACGCTTTATGAGCGCGGGCATCTGCATCCGTCTTGTTTTCGATTTGGATCCTTGAATTTCCTACGTTCAATGAGACCAAAAACAAGCGAAAGCAAACGCCTTCTTCCAATATGTCATCCTGTCAGCAAAATGCCATTACAGCAACATTGCGACAAGACAATGCAAAGAAACAAAAAAAACGGGAGACAGCAGAGCTTTACCCGTTTTTTTTTAAACACATAATAAAAATGATCTTTAACCTCACCCCCCGGCCCCCTCTCCACAGTGGAGAGGGGGCGCGTTCTACCCGGGACCTTTTCTACCGAGATTTAACCCCTATCGGGGTATCGCCCTATATATTCTCAGTTCTCAATTCTCAATTCTCAGTTCTCAGTTCTCAATTCTCAATTCTCAATTCTCCTTCTGCCGAGATTAAATCCCTAACAGGATAACAACAGCTTCGAAAGGAAACCTCTAACCTCTAACCTTCCACCACGCTCGCCACCGTCATGTCGCCCGTCACATTCACCACCGTGCGGAGCATGTCCAAAGGACGGTCGATGCCGAGAATCAAAGCCAGACCCTCCACGGGAATGCCTACGGAATCCAAGACAATCATCAGCATCACGATGGAGCCTCCTGGGATTCCAGGAGTGCCGATGGACGAGATGGTGGCCGTGGCCAGAATCAACAGCATCTGCCCAAAAGTCAAGTCCAAGCCCAACACCTGAGCAAGGAAGACCGCCGCCACAGCCTGGTAACAACTAGTGCCATCCATGTTGATGGTCACCCCTACCGGCAACACAAACGAGGAGACCTGCTCCGACACACCCAGGTGCTTCTGGGTGCGCTCCATAGTCAAAGGCAAAGTGGCAGCACTGGAGCTGGTAGAAAACGCCAGCATCTGAACTGGGAATGCGGCTTTGAAAAACTGTTTTAGCGTTTTCTTAGTGAACAACTTCAAAATGAGCGGATATATCACGAAACTGATGAACGCCAATGCCATAACAACCGTCAAGGCATACAATCCCAACGAGGAGAAGATACCGATGTCACCAGAATACGAGACGATCAAGTCGGCCATCAAAGCAAAGACCCCGATGGGAGCAAAAGCCATGATGAAGTCGATGATCTTCAGCAGCACTAAATTCAGCTGGTTGAAAAACCGCACGATGGAGCCCGTCTTGGAAGGCCCCACACACACGATGGCCACGCCAAAAAGCAAAGCGAAAAAGATGATTTGCAGCATCTTTGAATTGTCGCCAAAGGCCATGAAGGCATTCTCAGGCACCACATCCACCAGAAACTGCAAGGGCGACTGATCCTGCATCTGCTGCATGTCGGCCTCACGTTGGGTCACCGTCTGCTCATAACGTTGCATGAACTCCGATTGCTTGTCCTTCGGGAAATACTGTCCAGGCTTCACAAGACTCACTGCCGTCAACCCAATGCTCACGGCGATGATGGTGGTGCAGACATAAATCAAGATAGTCTTCAATCCTATCTTCGAGAGGCTCTTGATATCTTTCAGGTTAACCACGCCGATAATCAAGGAAACCAACACCAGCGGCACGGCAATCAACTTCAACAACCGCAGGAAAATCGTCCCCCAAGGTCCTATCCAATGATGGACGAAAGTCTCGAAATGCAAAGAAGAGCCCAACAATCCAAGAGCCACACCGAGAATCATGCCGAGAACTATCTTGGCATAAAGTGGGAAGCGTTTTCTATTTGATGTGTCCCTATTCACTCAGCACAACTTTTTTCGTAATCACCCCTGAATCGGTGACGAGACGCAGCACATAGACACCTTTGGAATATCCTTCCAAAGTATAATCCAAAGTATAGTCATCAACTTTTTTATTTTCGACTATCACTCCATTTGCTGCGAGCAAAACCATCTGACGTATCATCGTCTTGGAGACGATATGCAGCTGATCCTTAACGGGATTCGGATAGAGGTTCACGCTATTATCGCTGAGCATCATTTCGCCGACATTCACGTCGGTAGTGTCGGTGGCGATGACTCTCACGTCATCGATGAACCACGAGTAGGTCAAGACGTCGCTCCCATTGTTATGGCCACGCCATCTCAGTCTGATGTTCGTTCCTTGGAATTGCGACAAATCGATACTGACAGGCTCGGAATAATTGTTCAGGTATTGAGACAGATCCACAGCATCCCACAGCGTGGTCCATGAACCCGTATTGGTATTCAGAACATCCACTTTGTAATGGTCTTGATATTGCGCGACACCATATTGGCAGGAGGTCTCGAAGGTAAGCACTGCCGGACGATCGAGGGTGATCAACGGCGTGACCAGCGACTCATCCTGAGGCCCCCATTCTTCCGACTCATCCCATTCGAGAGCGGCTTGTCTCTCCCCTTGTGGCGGCACCACGTAATATTCATCGCCGAACCAGTTGCTAGCCCACTCGGCCTTTGCTCTGTACCATGTAAACCAACTCATATTAAGCGATTCCAAAGACCAGCCCTCCGGAGGGAACTGATCACCTTCGAAGCCTTCGAGGAGTATCGGTGCTTGCCAATCCCAATGCAGCTCGTATGGGTCGGAATCGGCTGTGTGACCGAGTTCATCAGCCAAATGGAAAACGATTGTAGCTGTTGTGTGATTGGGTTGAGCGGGCAAAGTCGCAAGATAGTCGTAATTGGCTTTGGAGGTTTTGTTTAATACGATGTCATACGACTGTCCTTCAATCGTATAGGTGGCTTGGATTTGGTCAGGCACATCCGATTCGTCATACACCCTCAACGAGAGATCCATCTCTGTGTCGGCCCAAGTCTGGGTACCTTGGAGCGAGACGATGGCAGGAGGATTGTTGTCCACTGAGGTGACATTGACAAAAACATCGTCGATGCAGAGATTCCAGCCATAGCCGCTCACAGCTTCAAAGATGACAAAGCCATAGCCTTCTGGGCTGTCGAAGGTGTAACTGTATTCGTACCAATCGCTCACCTCTCCCACCACAGGCTCCATCATGGTGTTACGGTGCACGGTACCAAGCAAAGTGCCATCAGCAGTGTTAGTCGTCGGAGAATAATATACATTGATTCTGTCAGGACGGTTGATGTTATTGTTGAAGTTACGGAAAATCCAGTAACGCACCGTGTTGTTGGTAGGGTTAAGCTGCAATTTTGGCGAAATCAACGAACATGTCCATCCTTCAGGGGCAATGTAACTGTAATACCTAGCCATTCCCGCACTCTCGTCGTGAGGCGTGCAGGTAGGCCAGTCGTTATAGGTCCAACGCTCAAAGACATAATTTCCATTTGTGGCGATGTTCTGCCAACCCTCCGGTGGGAAGGTGGTGTTTTCAAAGCCTTCTGTAAACGGAAACTCATTGACAGGTTGAAGGGCTGTAATAAGGAAATCAGCATGTTGCGTTGGAGCCGCATGAGCAGAAGTGATATCAAAAGACGCATGTAACGTCTCTCCATTCGACAAATCCATGGGCAAAACAGCTTTGGCCACTAATTCCGCAGTGCTATTGTAGGGCAAAGACACTTGAGTAGCCACAGCACCATTCTGATAAAACTCCAACGGCAAATTTCCTGTATTGACAAACTGGTAGGTATCCGACTCATCACCCGTGTTATTGAGCTGGAACCTAAGAAAGACAGGCTCACCGAAATACACCGAGGTGTCGGCCGTAAGTTGCTCAACCTCAAAATTAAATTGCTGGGTTTGCTCAATCACGACATCATCGATTGACAGATACCACGGGAAGTTGGTCGCCATGCTATGGAAGCCCACATAAAAAGGGCCAGAGCTTGTGGCTTGAAACACGGCGGTAGCTTGTTCATAGTCTTCGTTATCGACCACCATCTGAGGCACCACAGTTACTGTCATCCCAGAAGGATCAGCACTGGCACCCGCTTTCACTTCCAAGTCGAAATGATCGACATGCCAAGTGGAATACCAGAACGACACACGATAGTAGGCACCTGCCGTCGCATTGATCTCTTTGTAAATCCACACATCGGTGTTATAGGTGGCATACATGTACCAGTCGCCCGTATGAGGCTTTCGTCCACGAGCCTCGTTGTCATCGGGGATGGTGATTCCGGCTTTCCAGCCGTTGTCGGGACAAATCCAGCCCACAGGAGCCTGACCCACGGTATTCCCATTCTCAAAAGTCTCATTGACAAGCACTTGAGCAAAAGTACTCGTCACGAGAAGCACAAATGTCAAAAGTGTGAAAAGTCTTTTCATGGCACTTAGTTTTATGTTATGTGCCACAAAAATAGGAAATGTTTCAGTTATTAGGAAACTTTTTCGGAAAAACTAACTACAATCATTTCCATGGTCTATTATTGCCTGTCCAGCCTTTTTCCTTCCAGTAATCCGCATCGGCTTTGTTCCAGCCGTTGCGCTGCATCAGGCTCATCAACTTGAAAAACGCTTTCATTTTGATCGGTATCGCCACTTTTCCTTGTCTTTTTAGGATTTTTCTCGCAATCCTGTCGGCTTTTGCGTTGATTTGGCCCTTCATCTTTGGCGCGACGCCCTCCCAGTTCACCGCTCTGATGGCCTTGCCCAACCGATAGGTCCTCGGTATTCCCCAATAAAAACAGCTGTCCGCCATATCCTTCATCGTGGACTTGACACCTGCTCCCGCTGCTGTTGCCACCACCACCGCCTGTTTGCTGAACATCCTTTCATCGGGACGATGTGACATCCAGCGCCAACCGTAATGGTCCAAAAGTGCTTTCATCTGTCCAGTGGCATGATACACATATACAGGAGAGGTCATGATAATCACCTCCGAGCGGTCAATGAGCTCTGTGATGGGCTTCAACTTGGCGTAATGCGGACAGTGCTCCTCCCCTTTCACAAAGCAACTCGTACAGCCACAACAGAATTCGTCAAAGTCACGGGGCAAGAACACCTCGCTGATATCCTCCGCTGAGGCAATCTTCTCCGCGATGATACGTCCAATATGATAGGTAGAGCCTTTATGGTTTGTGCCGCTAATGATTAGGACTTTCATACGCTTTTTGTTTACTTATTAATAAGTGTAGTCACCAATAATGATGCGAGAATTATTCACCACGTTCTTGATAAAACAAATACGTGGCAGGTTTGGATTAGGAAACGCCTCGTTGGGATTGGGCCTTATTACTATCTTTTTCATAAACGAAACTTCGATTGTTTATGGTACAAAAATAGTGAAAATTCGCCAACCAAGACAACAACTCTTTGCCAAAATGTCAGTTTTCCCAATGGCACACAATTTGACTATCGCCCCACGTCAATTTTGAAATCTTGAAATCATAAATACACAACGATATGCAAACCGGTAACATTGGAGTAAAGACAGAAAACATTTTCCCTGTCATCAAGAAGTTCCTCTATTCGGACCAGGAAATCTTCCTGCGCGAAATCATCAGCAACGCTGTGGATGCCACGCAAAAGCTGAAAGCCCTCGCCGCCTCAGGTGAGTTCAAGGGCGAGTTGGGCGACCTCACCATCAAGGTGGAAGTCGATAAGAAGAAAAAGACCCTCACCGTCCGCGACCGCGGCATCGGTATGAGCGCAGAGGAAGTCGATAAATACATCAACCAGATCGCCTTCTCGGGCGCTGAGGAATTCATCGCCAAGTTCAAGACACAGAGTGAAGCAGAAGCTGCCAACATCATCGGACATTTTGGCTTGGGCTTCTACTCCGCCTTCATGGTCTCCTCGAAAGTGTCGTTGATCTCAAAGTCTTATAAAGAAGAAGGCGCCAACGGCGTCATTTGGGAGTGCGACGGCAGCCCGGAGTACACCATGAACGAAATCCCGAAGGGCGATCGCGGCACCGATGTCATCCTCTACATCAGCGATGACTCCTCCGAATTCCTCGAAGAAGGTCGCATCCGTGAACTCCTTAATAAATACTGCAAGTTCCTGCCCATCCCGATTCAGTTCGGCACACGCAAAGTTCAGGAACCCATTGAGGAAGAGGCATCCGTAGAAAACACCGAAAACGAAAACGCAGAAAAAGAAGAGAAGAAAGAAGACAAAAAGCCGAAGACCAAGGAAGTGGAGAAGCCTTGGATCATCAACGACGTGGCACCATTGTGGAAGAAAGCACCTGCCGACATCAAGGACGAGGAATACAATGACTTCTACCACACACTCTACCCGATGAACTTCGGCGAGCCGCTGTTCCACATCCACCTCAATGTCGATTACCCTTTCAACCTCACGGGCATCCTCTACTTCCCGAAGGTGAAGAACCGCTACGAGTTCCAGCGCAACAAGATCCAGCTCTACTGCAACGAGGTCTTCGTCACCGATAGCGTCGAAGGCATCCTGCCCGAGTTCCTCTCGCTGCTGCACGGCGTCATCGACTCGCCCGACATCCCGCTGAACGTCAGCCGCTCGTTCCTGCAAAGCGACCAGAACGTGAAGAAAATCTCGACCTACATCACCAAGAAGGTGGCCGAGAAACTGGAAGAGCTCTTCAAGAAAGACCGCGAGGCCTACGAGAAGAACTGGGACGACATCCGCGTGTTCATCGAATACGGCATGATGAGCGACCCGAAGTTCTACGAGCGCGCCGAGAAGTTCTTCCTCTTCAAGGACACCGACGACAAATACTACACCATCGAGGAATACAAGGCCTTGATTAAGGAAAACCAAACCAACAAGGACAAAGCCCTCGTCTATCTGTATGCCACCGACAAGGACGACCAATACACCAACATCGAGAACGCCAAGGCCAAGGGCTACAACGTCTTGATGATGGACGGCATCCTCGACCCGCATTTCATCAGCGCCTACGAGCAGAAGGAAGGCGAGAAAGGCGACGACAACCGCGCGATGTTTGCCCGTGTGGACTCCAACACCATCGACAAGCTCATCGTGAAGGACGACAAGGAAGCCGCCTCGGGTCTCGATGACAAGCAGAAAGAGACCGTGAAGGCCGCCTTCGAGAAGGTCATCGACAAGGTGAAGTTCAATGTGGAGTTCAGCAACGAAGGTGCAGAAGCCGCGCCCGTGGAGGTCACCCAAAACGAGTGGATGCGCCGTATGAAGGAGATGGAGCAGATGGGCGGCGGCCCAATGTCGTTCTACGGCTCGATGCCCGACAGCTACACGCTGATGCTCAACACCAACAGTCCCGTCATCACCGGCCTCTTGGACAAGGACGAAGCCGCACAGGAAGCCACGATTCGGCAGATTTACGATCTTGCTTTGCTCTCGAAGAACTTGTTGAAGGGCAAGGACTTGAGTGAGTTTGTGAAGAGAAATATGTCACAGTTATAAGCATCGCCCTGAAAGGGCAACAGCTACCAGCCCAGGGCAACGTCCCGCGGTAAAAAACAATTAAAACCAACCCCGGGGAACGGCACAAATGAACCACAACGTCGCCCTGAAAGGGCAACAGCTACCAGCCCAGGGCAACGTCCCGCGGTAAAAAAC
>CAMIWN010000038.1:0-30618 GCA_946402445.1 uncultured Bacteroidales bacterium | reverse complement strand
TCATTGTAGTATTGTTGTACTTGTATTTTTTTCCTGTTTTAGGGCTCCGCTATGTTTTTCATTGCTGTTCCTTACTCTCGAAACGGTCTAAGCCTCTCGGCTTACCGTCTCGGACTTATGCTGGCCTCAAGTTTTCAAAGAACTGTTCCCATATCCAACTTCACTGTGTCTCTCTCGTCGATTGGGATTGCAAAAGTACAGCATTTTTCTTTATGCGCAAGCTTTTTTTTTGATTTTTTTTCAAAAAAATTGCATTATGTTGAAAATCAGACAAATATTTTTTCAAAAAAATGTCTTTTTTTTGCCCGCTGAGAATCGCATATTTAAGTTGACACCGCACGACAGCCCGAAATACTCAATTCTCAGCCTGTTTGTCGGTGAGCTGGAAAAACGTCCCGTGGTTGGTTAAAGTCATCTGAATGGTTCCGATCAAGATGAAATTGATTAAGATGGTTTCGGCACGTCTCTTATTAATAATAGGTGTAAGTTGTAAAAACTCATCAAGGGTGATGGAATCATGTTCATTGAGGTAATGTAACAATGCCATTTCAGGTTCCGTGAAGGTGATTTTGGTGAAACGCGAGTTTTTTTGGTATTTCCAAACTTTGAGTAGGATAGGGTCGGCTACGATGTTCTCATCACGAACCCTTACGAAGATTTTATACGCCCCCTGGTTGTCGGGAGCCTTGTGCTTGACATGCTCGTCTTTTGGAATGATGACCTCAAGAACAGTCTTGCCATTGATCTCCCATTCCTCTGTGGTAAAAAACACCTTTGGCTGACAATACATCTCGGCAGCTGCCTGGATCATGTGAATCTCTTCCTCGGATCTCACCCCGGCAATGGAACCGTTGTCTTTGACCCCGACCAGTAACCGACCACCATCCGTGTTCGCAAAAGCAGCCAACGACCGAGCAATTCTTCGACTGTCGGAAATCTCAAACTTGAAATCCAACTGCTGGTGCTCGCCCTCTTCAATCAATTTTTGTATGTGCTTCTCTTGTCGCTTCACATTGCAAAATTACGAAAAAATACAACAACACGGATGGTTTATAAAAAATAGGGGAGTCCAAAATAAGGCCGTTTTTAGGCGTTCTGAGAGACCCTGTTTTTGAAGCCTATTAGAGTATGGATGGACTTGAAATAAGTGAAAATAGAGGATTTTTACGAAATTAAAATTGTAACTTGTTACAAATTTACAAAACTAATCAAAATTTCATAATAAGCTATAGACCAATACTTTAAATAGATATGTTACAATGATAAAAGTATATTTTAATCTTGTAACAATCAGTAATTATGTGAATTTTACAATTAATTTCAACAAAATAAACATAAAGCACTGAAATACAGAATAATATAAATAATAATCTAAAGTATTATACTAAAGAAATGACGTATATTAGGTTATTCTATTTAAAAAAGATAATAATTTGATTAATTTGTTGTTAATTAATATGTTATTTATTGTAATTTCATGCATTACTTCACATATTTACATTTGATAATGAAAATTACAAAACTAAATTTTAAAAAAGTGCTTTTTGTCTCTATTTATTTTTTACTTTTGTAACCCGAAGAATGAATCAAATCGAAAAAAACACGGAGTGTATGAAAGACAGAATTGCCCATATCATGAGAGCTAAGAATTTGAAGGCATCCGATTTCGCTACCTTGCTCGGAATTCAGCCTTCCGCAATATCCCATATCTTGGCCGGACGAAACAATCCAAGCCTCGAATTTGTCAAGAAAATCAAAGAGACCTTTCCGGAATATAACCTCGATTGGATCATCTTTGGAACAGGCCCAATGACCTCCTCCGAACCCTATCGAGAGTCGTTTATCGAAGCTCAAAAAGAAGCGAATCGCCCCCCTGTTGAGGATCATCAAACCTCCTTTTCCGACCTTTTGGATACCCCTTCCGATGACTCCGACCCTAACCTCTTTGACTTGGATTCCGCTGCACCGAGTAACCCTTCTACTCCCTTACCTCCTTTAGCGGCCTCTTCTCAACGCGCATTGCCCTCTTCCCAATTGGGATTGAAGTACATGGTCTTTGTCTATGAGGATGGAACGTTTGAGACTTTTACGCCGAGATAGTTATTTTATTAATAAGGTGTGTGATGATTCATAAAAAGATGTACCTTTGCAGATTATTTCTATTGCATGCAAAGGGAACTCTTTTTTAAAACATTAGATACTGTAATTCAGTCACCTAAGACTATTACCGTTGTTTCTCATGTCAATCCTGATGGAGATGCCATTGGCTCCTCTTTGGGTTTTGCCTATTTTCTTCGTAAGTTTGGACACGAAGTCGAGGTAATGGTCCCGAATGACTTTCCTGGTTTCTTGTCTTGGATGCCTGGTGCTGCTGACATCCTTGTTTTCGACAAGAAATCGGACCAATGCAACCAGTTTTTGCAACGCACTGACTGCCTGATGATGTTGGACTTCAATCATTTTTCAAGAGCAGGTCTGATGCAGGATGTGCTTAAGTCGTTGGATGCCACTAAGATACTGATTGATCATCATCGTGATCCTAATGAAGCTGACTTCTTTTGTATGCTATCGGATACCGAGGTGTCAAGCACCGCTGAATTAGTCGCGGAAACGATACTCCACTATGGCAGTGACTATCTGGATGAAGCTGTGGCCGCAAATATCCTGGTGGGAATGGTGACAGATACGGGGTCTTTCGCTCATTCGATCTTCCGACCTGAGACTTTTTCCATCTGTGCGGAACTTGTGAAGTATGCTCCTGCCTATAACATGATCCATCAACGTGTTTATGATACTTTCTCCGAAGACCGATTGCGACTGCTTGGCTATGCCATCAATAACAAGATGGAGGTGCTGGATGACTATGCTACCTCTATCATTGCTTTGACTAAAGAGGAATTGGAATCTTTTCATTATCAAGTAGGTGATACAGAGGGTATTGTGAATTATCCTTTGTCCATGAAAAAGATGGTTATGGCGGTTTTGGTGACGGAACGTCAAGGCGTGATTCGTTTTTCTTTCCGTTCAAAAGGGAGCTTTTCGGTGCATGAGCTCGCCCAAAAACACTTTAACGGTGGCGGCCATACCAATGCCGCGGGCGGAACCTTGTCATGCTCCATGGAGGAGGCATTGGAAAAACTCCATCAATTGCTTCCACAGTATCAAGTTCTGTTAACACAATCTCTTGCCGAATGATGAGAATAATCAGGGTCATAGTGTTGTTAGTCATTGTGTTTCAGCTCTTTATTGCTTGTGATGAAGGGGGACGAAACAATACTTCACAGCAACAACAAAAACCATTGAAGGAAAGCCTTGAGAAAGTGAATCGTTATCTGGTGAACGATGAGGAAGAGGATATCAGAAATTATATGACGCGTCATCAACTTGACATGATTTCCACGGGGACTGGATTGCGTTATCAAGTGCTTAAAGCGGGAGAAGGGGATTCTATCCGCCCTGGTCAGCTGGTTAGCCTGGAGTATGTTCTCAAAAATATCATGGGAGATGTGATTTATTCATCTGATAATGACGGAATTAAGTCGTTTGTTGTTGGTCATGGAGATGTGGAGTCAGGACTGGATGAAGCAGTGCGATTGTTTAAGAAAGGTACAGTGGCTCAATTGATTATTCCTTCGCATTTGGGTTATGGTTTGCTGGGCGATCAGAAGGATATTCCCGAGAGAGCGACGTTGATATATACGATCAAAATCATAGATGTAAAATGAAGGTATTAAAAAGAGGTTTTATCTTTTCATTCTTGATATATAGCTTGGCTTGTGTGGTCTCCTGCGGATCACAAAATTCTGGTTTTCAGCAAACTGATGAAGGACTGTCATATAAATTCTACGAGATCCATCCTGAAGCTGCCACGCCTGCTGTTTCGGATTATCTCAAACTGCGAATGGACTATTTTCTTCATGATTCGTTGATTTACAGTAGTGCTGACCACGAAGAGTATCCCAGAATTCAATTTCAGATGCCTCGTTTTAAGGGAGATATCATCACGGGTCTGGGCATGATGCATCTGGGGGATTCCGCCTCGTTTCTGGTGCGTGCCGACTCGACATTGCGGTCAATGTTTGATAAAGACCCAGCTGAATTAGGTGTCACTCCGAATGACCAGATGCGGTTTGAAATTCGGTTGCTCCAGATTCAGTCTGAAAAGGAATTCCAGCTGGAGCTGGATTCGATGGTAAGTGTTCGTCGTCAACAGGAAGAGACCATGAACGCTTTAAGAATCCATGCAGAAGAAGAGTTTAATAACTATTTAAAAATCAATAATATAAAGGAAACTGCTGCTTATAATCGGGTCTTCATCATCCCGATGAAGCTTGGGGATGGTCCTAAGGCTTCGCCAGGCATGATCGCCCGTATCAAATACGAAGCCTATCTGTTAGATGGTACTTATATTGGCTCCTCTGATAGTTTGGGTCTTGAGTATTATGAGGTGCCCATAGGACAAGGGAAGGTGTTGGAAGGGCTTGATGAGGGGCTTGTCCGGATGTCGAAGGGAGAGAAGGCAAAGATTGTGGTGCCATACGCTTTAGCGTACGGTGAAAATGGCACAGAGACGATTCCTCCCTGCACGAACTTGTTGTTTGTAGTTGAGATGTTGGATTTAGTAGCGGACGAAAATAAATAGAATCACTTATTTACCAATCAATTCAATAAAAAATGAAAAGAAGTATTGTAATGGTGGCTGCGTGCCTCCTTGTCTCCGCAGTGATGGTTTCCTGCGGTCCAAAATCTCCTTTCCCTGGCTATAAAGTCACGGAGAATGGTTTGTATTACAAGCAAATCACAAAAGGTACTGGTGAACAGATTAAGAACGGTGATGTCGTGAAGATTGACCTTGCTTATTACATCAATGATTCGTTGATTTACACGACGGATTCATTGCCTGAGCAAGCCTATGACATGGTCCGTGAATCTGCATTTCCTGGCGATTTATATGATGGTTTCCGTCTGATGCATGTCGGTGATTCCATGTCGTTTATGATTAACACCGATTCTGTATTCCTCAAGCAGTTCCGTGTGCCGCAACTTCCTGAATTTGCCATTCCTGGCTCGTACATGCGCTGGGAAGTGAAGGCCTCAGAAGCGATGACCGAAGAAGAGTATCAGAAGATGAAGGAAGAGCAAGCAGCTGCACTTCAGCAGGCCTCGAAAGATGCCTTTGCTGCTTATTTGAAAGAGAATGGCATTGAAACTCCCGCAACCGAGTCGGGTTTGATTTATGTTTGCACGCAACCTGGTAAGGGTCCCAAACCTGCTGCCAATCAGATGGTTAAAGTGCATTATACAGGCCGTTTGCTGGATGGTACCGTGTTTGATTCCTCTATCGACCGTGGCGAGCCGATTGAATTCCCCTTGGGTGCTCACCAGGTGATTCCGGGATGGGATGAAGGTATTGCTTTGATGTCGAAAGGCGAGAAGGGAATCCTCTATATTCCTTATGAGCTGGCTTACGGTCAGCGCGCAACGGGACCGATCCCAGCGTATTCCAATTTGGTCTTCGAGGTGGAACTGGTTGATTTCAAGTAATTTATCTTAATTCAAATAAAAACAGGGTGGCTCGAAAGTATTCGGGCCACCCTGTTCTTTTTTTGTGTTATGTTATTCTGTGATCTCCTTGAACTCGTCCTGTTGGGAGTAATAGAGATCGATGACGACAATCAATGCGGCACAGCTCCAAACAGGCACCGCTAATTTGTCGGTGTCAAGGAAGTTATTCAGGAAACCATGAACGAAATATCCGAAGAAAGCGAGTGTGGTGCCCAGAACCATGATCTTAGCCTTCTTGTTCCGTGAACGTTGATAGGCTGTCAATCCTGTGTAAACTACTGTGATTACCAAAATCAGTACGAGCAAGGAGCCGACGACTCCTTGTTCGGCCAACGGACCGATATATTCACTGTGGGCATTGCCTCCGTCACCAGCGTTGGTGCTGATGATGGTTTTTTCTTTCGTCATCTGGTAGGGGGCATAAACAAACTGGTAAGTGCCAGGTCCCCAGCCAAATACAGGTCGTTCGGCAAAGAGACGGAACGCTGACTGCCAGCGGTTGATACGTTCCAAATTAGAGGCGTCGGTGGAGATGTTCGTGATGGACTGGATGTTCTCAATGACATCTCCTGAGGCATCTTGATTGTTATGTTCCAGCGCGTCAATGATTTGGTGTTGGAAAGTAATGAACAATCCGACCAGGATTAACACGGTCGTGAGAATCCATCTGAATTTGATTTTCAGAAGGACACAGATCAACACAGCGATGGCGGCTGCCATACTCAGCCATGCGGCACGGCAGCTGGAGAGAACCATGGCGATGCTCAACAGTATCACCACACCGATGATGATGATCCTACGCGAGGTCTTGATACCAGGCAGGAGGGCGTAGGTGATGGCGATGATGAGGTAAATGGCCAACGCAGCGCCGTAGGCAGTATGGTCGTTGTAAAATGGGGTCATGACCCAGTGAGCCGAGTCACCGTCGAATCCGTATTTGGCGTGTTTGATGGTGGTGTAAATCACCACAATACATAAGCTGGCGATATATAGCCAGATAAACCAGTCGATATTCTTAGGCTTCTTGAAAAGTAGGGCGCATAGGAAAAAGGCTGGTACCACAAACCAAAGGCGGGCGATGATGAACTTGACTGATACGATGGGCATCTCGCTGGTAATGGCGGTGACAATCATCCAAATGAACATACAGTATATCACGATAGATACTGGATGCCGTGCAATACTGCGGTCGTAATGGCCGTCATAAAGCAATTTGGCGATGAAAAGGAAGAGTACCCCCGCGAGAAGTGGCTCCGCGGGTAGGGAGACCGCTAGCTGCTCGAATTCTTCCAGAACCACTGAGAGTGGTACCAGGAAGCTGATGAGCATCATGACCTTGTCGAGTGAGAAAATATATAATAGGAGGATTCCCAGTACAATAGGCAATGCGAAGAACAAATAGTTGTTCTTGTTAACTACCATAAAGAGTGCGATGGCGACAAAGAGTGCCGCAACGAGGTAGAGCCATCCTATTTTAGCCTTTTTGGTCATTTTTCAGCAGGGATGAATTTCTTTCTGTTTTCGATGACGAAGATGGCGAGGATGGAAATCAGCAAGGCTCCAAGACCACTCAAAGCCACGATGACCCAACGTACCGGATACGTTTTCTTGTCGGCAGGATAAGGCTCGGTGATGATGTTGGAATAGGTCATCACACCGTTGTAGAAACGGAGCTCTCTCTCATAATCGCACTTGATGGCTACGAACGTGTTGCCCTCGGCAGCAATCTTGGTGTGCAGGTCAAGGACCTCGGAACCGTAAAGCTCAATGTTGTTTTTCATATCATTGGCTTTGTTAGAACCGCTCAGATATCCTCTTGTAATCTCACGGGACTGGTTGGGGACATCGGTGATGCCGTAAAGAGTGCCAATTTGTGAGAGACGCGTCTTTAATGAGTCGATATTGCGCTGTTTTTCACGTAGTTGTCTTTCGTACATCACGATAACCTCCGCAGTCTTTTCATGGTGAAGATCGTTCACTTTTTGGTCGTAGAAGTTAATGATATCCCTGGCAATGTTGCACGCTGTGACCGGGTCTTTGTCGTTGACCACAATGGAGATGGCCTCGTAAGGAGTCTTGGAGATCTTAATCTTGTCATTGTACTCAAGCATCATATAGGTCTTGGCGTGAGAATCTTTACGGTCAATCTTGTAATCGGTCCACAAGTCATACTTCTCGATGATGGAGTCTGCAATAGATTGGGAGGTGATGATTTGCAGCATCTGTTCGGTTTCACTTTCTTCCGAATAAGGACTGATATTGGCAGGATAAGCGATGGCTTCAGACTTGAATAGGGGAGTGATGAATGCCGAGCTTGAGAAGATTGCGCCACAGATGGCAGCTGCTAGTGTGATGATGATAATGTGCCACTTCCATTTGAAAATGAGCTGGAAGAGCGAGATGGAATTGTAATTGTTGTTATCCATAGTGAGTTGATTAATTTCGAGGTCTTGATCGTTTTCGTTCAGTGATTCTTTGATGGCTTTGATGGTTGTTTTTATTCGTTCAAAGTTAGTTCTCGACTTGGGTTTATTTATCGGCACCGGGGGCCTTTTCCCGAAAAAATAGGTTGTGTTTGTCGATTAGGATCAAGGTGATCAAAAGCATCAGGAAAGTGCCTGCCACGGTGAGAAGCACGATGATCCAGCGAATTGGATAGTCTTTTTGTTCGGCTTGGTAGGCTGAGGTCACCACAAATTTATGGGTGATGTCTTCAGTGGCGTCCACTTTGGCCTCTTCGTATTTGGTTTTGAAGAGAGAGAGTTGCAGACGGTCGTGGTCGAGTTTCTCGGTGATGGCGTAATAGGCGCCGCCGTATTGGGCCAGAATGTCGAGTTGATTCTGGATGTTTTTCACGCCCTGATTGTTGCCTTTCCCCAGCTCTATGGCCAGTTGTTGAGTCATCATCTCTACCTGCGATTCGTAGTCAAATACGCCTAAACGTCGCAAGGTGTTCAGCGAATCTTCTAAGGTCGCCATCTCATCACAAAGTGCTTTGTATTCATTTTCAACAAGTTGGAAAGCCTTGACTGCAACTTCTTTTTGCATGGCGTTCATGGTGGTGTCAAACCATTCAGCAATATCATTGGCCATTTGGGCAGCTATGGCAGGGTCAGTGTCCAATACAGTGATTTTCACGGCATTGTATTCAGTGCGGCGAAACTTGATGCGGTTGTCATATAACCTGTTGAGCTTTGTGTATGGATATTTTTCCGTGGGCTTGATGTTGTAGTGTTCCATCAAATGGTAGCGTTCGATGACTTTGTCACGGATGCGGTTGGAGTTCAGCACCTGTAGCATCTGTTCTGTCTGCTCACTTTCTCCGAATTCAAGAAGGTCTTTGTTGGATTGGAAAGTGGTGCTCAACAGAACTTTGGATTTGGAGTTGCTCGAAGTGGGATAAAGGATTGTAGAGGATTTGTACAAGGGCTTGATGAAGAAAGGTGAACTGAAAATGACTGCCAGCAAAGCCGCGGCAATCAAGATAATCAGAACACTTTTACGGTACTCATACAGCAACCTGCACAAATATTTGGAATTGAAAGTATTCTTGTTGTCTTCAACCATAGTAATCTCGTTAGTAAAAAGTGGCCAAAATTAGGAATTTTTACTGAAAAAACAATCAAAAAACGATAAAACCCTTATCTTTTTTCATTGGGAAGAATCAGTGAAAGGATGTCCTTCAAGCTTAAGAGTTTAGTAATGAAGATTAAACCGACGTTGATGACAAATCCGATTCCGAACGATATCTTCCAGTCCATCTGTAGCATTTGGGTGAGATAAGTGCACAAAACCACACTGCCAAGGAACAGGGCAATATGAATCCAATAGCGCCAGCCTAGATTCAATTTGAATATTTTTTCACAGATGATGTATTGGGCGACCGCAGTGACGGTTTGAACGCAAAGACTTGTGCAGGCAGCTCCTCTTGATTGGAACTTGGGGATGACAATGAGATTTAATAAAATATTGATGACCACGCCGGCAGCCGCCACCATGTTGAGTTGCTTGAGACTTCCGTTTGCCGTGAGAAGGGTTCCGAAAATATAGGTGGTGGAGAGGCAGAAAAAGCTTCCCATCAGGATGGGGAACACTTTGGAATACTGGCCGATACGCATGAGATAGGCGGCTTCGGTCTCGCCTGGCTCGGGACGATGGTACATCAACTGCATGATGTCCTGACTATAGAAAACGCACATGATGAGTACGATGCCAGTCATGGCGACCATGACATTGAACGAGGTTTTGACCAAATTACCCAGCTCCATTTTGTTCTTCAATGTGGCGGTGAACATGGGCAACAGCATGATGGCAAACAGATTGGAGATGTTGTTGCCCGCGTCGAAAAGACGATATGCTCTGCCGTAGATGCCTGCTTGAACCCCGTTGTCATCGAGAAGTCGCTCCAATAGGAAGGGCTCGATGCGGCTGTAAACGCTCATCAAAAGGACCAGCAACGCGAAGGGAAAGCTTTGGGAAAGGATTCCCTTGATGAATTTCAGGTTGACCTTGAAACTCAGATGATCCACATGCTTCAACACTAAAAAGAGCGCCAAAGCGATGGTGCAGAGGTAGGCTGTGGTTTGAACCTGTAAATACCACACCACGTTGAAACGCTCAAGGGAGAACCACCCCGACCATAACAGAAGCGCCATCAACAGAATAGAGAGCACACGGTCGAAAACCGAAAGCAAACTGTCGGCTTTGAAGAGCAACAGCCCTTGCATGTTTGATCGCAGGAACAGGACAAAGGACAAAAGTATCTGATTTAACCCGCACCAGAACAGCATCTTGAGTTGAAACCCCTCGCGGAAACCGTTGAGATACCCCACCATGAAGATGATGACAGCGTAAAACACACCCAAAAGAAGCTTGATTTCTGCCAATCCGGCGAAATGGGTCGAAAGCATCTTGTTGTCACTGGCGATATTCCGGCTGTTGAAGTTGGTGATGCCTAGGTCAAGCAGGATGTAAAAAAGATAAGAGAAATTGAAAATGGAGAGATACTGCCCATAGAGCGCGTCACCCAATATATTCTGCACTTCCAGGTCGATGCCAAGAATCCAAAACGGTTTCACTAGCAGGTTCAGGAAAAGCAAGAAGATGATATTCTTTATGAAACGGTTCTGCATCCCGATGGACGTTTTTAGGTTGCAAAGGTATGAAAAATCCAAATAATTACTCTTAAAAACAAAAAATGTTGTATTTTTACACCCAAATATTTTGACATGAATAAAGAACAGGAAGAGTCCGATGTGATGACCGAAGAGCTGATCGAAGAGGAGAAAAGCCTGCTGCTTCACAACGACGACCACAATACCTTCGATTATGTGATTCAATGCCTTGTTGAGGTTTGTGACCATACTTACGAACAGGCCGAGACTTGTGCATGGATCACGCATTATAAAGGAAAATGTGCCATCAAACATGGGACATTCAACGAGCTGAAACCTTACTACGATGCCATGCTCGACTGTCATCTTTATGTCAGTATCCAATAACTTATAGATTCTGACACTATGAATCCATACACTGTTGAAGAACTGGATCAAATCCAGAGGGCGTATGAGCTGATGCTGGAGGATATCCGCCCCAATGTGCATGAACCTGAACAACTGGCTGAAATAGAGAAAGCCTATCATTACTGCCTCGAAAAGTATAACGGTAAATATATGGTCTCGGGAAAGGCTTACCTTTTCCATTTGATTGACATGGCCCGCATCGCCGTCCTCGAAGTCGGCCTTGGCTATATGTCCGTGGAAGCTGCCTTCCTCCATGGAATCACCTATAAAGAACAGGTGGATATCCATGAAATCGAGAACAAATTCGGTAAAACCGTCGCCATCATTCTCGACGGCTTCGACAAGATTTCCGCCCTCCAAACGGAAAAGGTGGCGTATAACTCCGACAACTTCCGCGTGCTTTTCCTTGCCTTAATAGAGGACATGCGGTCGGTGCTGCTCAAAGTGGTACACCGTGTCTATGATGTGCGCAATCCCCAGGATGTTGACTCCGAACGACTGGGAAAATACTTCCATGAAATCAAATACATCTACATCCCCATCCTTCACCGCCTTGGCTTGTATAAACTCAAGGCGGAGATGGAGGAGAAGCTGATGCGTTATGAGAATCCTGAGGAGTATCGTGTGCTGGAAGCCAAAATCGAGGCCACCAAGGAGAGCCGCCAACAGACCGTTGACCGTTTTCTGGCTCCCATCATCAAGGGCTTGGACCTTGAAAGCGAGAAGAGCAGAAGAAGCGGTAAGTGTAAGTTTTCCTATTCCATCAAATGGCGAATGAAGTCGATCCCTTCCATCTTTGCCAAGATGAAAGCCAAAAATGTGCCTTTCGAGGAGGTTTATGACTTGCTTGCCGCCCGTGTGGTGATTCGATGTGCCTCCAAAGACGAGATTGCCTGCTGCTGGATGGTGTATTCTGTCATCACTAGCATCTATGAACCCAATCCGGAACGGCTGCGCGACTGGATCACCAAACCTAAAGCATCGGGTTATGAGTCACTTCATACGACCGTGAAATACAACGACAAGCTGTGGTTTGAGGTTCAGATCCGTACCACTCGTATGGATGAAATCGCAGAGACAGGTCAGGCCGCACATTATCTTTATAAAGGGGAGAAACCGAACTCCGAAGACTGGCTGCTGAACGTCAGAGAAGTGCTTGAGAATCCGGGACTGGTGTCGTTTGAGAATTCTTATAAGAAAATCTATCAGTCTGATAAGATTTTCATTTTCACCCCAGAAGGCGACTTGAAACAGCTGCCGGTAGGCTCTACCGTGCTCGACTTCGCTTACGAGGTGCATACCAAAGTGGGCGAGACTTGCAACGGCGCTAAGGTGAACGGTCGGGTGGTGCCGATCCGTCATGTGCTGACCAACGGTGACAAGGTCGAAATCATCACCAACAAGAAACAGTCTCCTAATGCCGACTGGCTGAACTGGGTCGTCACTGAAAAAGCCCGGAACAAAATACGCCGCTTCCTGAAAGAAGAGGAACTGAAAGAGTCGGAATTGGGTAAGGGATTGCTCCATAGAAGGCTGAAAAACTGGAAGTTCCCTGTCACCGAAGAAGTGATCGAACAGCTGGTTAAAGAATTCAAAACTGAGAACTCTTTGCAACTCTACCATAAAATCGCAACCGAGAAAATCGACCTTGCTGATGTGAAACATTTCCTTTCCAAGGTGTTCGATCCCCATGGAGAGCGAATGGAGCATCTCAACCCTGAGCCTGTGGAAACCAAAAAAGAGACTACCTCTGAGAATGATGAAGGCCTCTCCATCGGCGAAGATATTGATAATGTGAATTATAAGCTTGCCAAATGCTGCAATCCCATTCCCGGCGACAAAGTGTTTGGATTCGTCACCAACGAGGGTAACATCACCATCCATCGTGTGAATTGTCCTAACGCCAAACGACTGCAAGAACGCTATGGCTACCGGATTATCAACGTGAAATGGAATGGCATTGAGAGTGGCGTTTCACAGGCAACCATCAGAATATCAGGACGTAATGTTCAGGGACTGCTGGGAAAAATCACAAGAGTCATTTCGGAAGATATGCAGGTTGACATGAAAAACCTTACCTTTAACTCCGACAAGAACGGGTTTGCCGAGGGGAAGGTGGTTCTGCAAATCTCTGATGTTGATGCATTGGGATTACTTATGGAGCGAATCAAGGGTATTGAGGGAATCCTTGAGGTGGTACGAATTGATGAATGAGATTTAATTTAATTTATAATTAAGAATTTAGAGGGATGAGATTGTTATTGGTTTGTGTTTTAATGGTATGCATGATGGGCGGCGTGGTCGCTCAAGATTTTTTGGGTCCTAAAGGGACCTGGGGAATTGATCGTGAGAAACAGGTTATCGTGGTTAGCGATCCTGTGCATCGTGAGGTGACGACCATGAGGTTTGAAGGGGAGACCTATACGGTGTATCGAACTGACTTCCCGATTATTACGGTTCATACAGACGGGCCTATTGTGAACACGCCAGCCGTACATGGTACCATCAGCGTGGCCGATACCGATGGCTCGGTGATTGAGATGCATGCGGGGTTTAAAATCAGAGGTACCTCTTCGCAACAGTATGAAAAAAAATCGTATCGTGTGGAGCTTTGGGCGGATGAGTCGGGATCGACGATGCTTGACACTGCCTTCCTCGGCTTGAGAAGCGACGATGACTGGAACCTGGAGGCGATGTGGGCGCAACCTCTGAGACTTCGCGACAAAGTGGCCAACGAGCTGTGGATGGAATTCTATCACCTGCCTTACCAAGCTAATGAGCCAGAAGCTTTGCCCGGAGTCAGAATGCGTTATGCCGACCTTTTTGTCAATGATAGCTATAGGGGTGTCTATGCGCTCTCCGAACGAATGGACCGAAAACAGCTTGGCTTGCGTAAATACAACGGCTCTATCCGGGGATTGCTTTTCAAAGGCAACGGCCAAGGCGCACCGACGTTCGAAGCGCTTCCCGACTACGACAATACCCTCGACACCTGGGATCAATATGAATGGGTTTATCCTAACGAGAGCGACACCGTCATCGATTGGAGCACCTTGTATAACTTCACCAATTTTGTGATGAACTCCAGCAACATCGCCTTTTATTCACAATATAGCACGATATTCGATGCCGCAAATGCAATTGACTACTATCTGTTTATCAATGTGTTGAAAGGAATGGATAACATGGGACGTAACCTTTTCCTGGCACGTTATAAGAAATCGGGAGCTTTCTTTTATGCCCCTTGGGATCTGGATGCCATTTGGGGCTTGGATACCGATGGCCAGCCGACCTTCGACGCCACTGGATTCGTGGGCAATGGCTTCTACGACCGTCTGCTGGACGATTGCAGCGAGAATGGCTTCTCCAATACCGCTCGAAATCGATATAACACCTTGCGTACTACGGTGTTAACTCATGAACACATCATGGAAATGATACAAAACCAATATGAAGAGTTATTGAACGAGGGTGTGTATGACCGTGAACATGAGGCTTGGCCTGACTTTGTGTTGGATGAGCATCAACTGGATTATATGAGCGACTGGATTGAGCAGCGTTTAGCCTATTTGGACGAAGAAATCAACGCCCACTGCGGGACTTGGAATGCGGATGATTTTACCGATACACAAGATGTTACTGTATTTCCAAACCCTGCCATTGAACAGATTAATATCCACCTTTCTGGATTTGGTTCACAAGAAGTCAGTATCCAGCTCTATGACTGTACCGGTCGCATGGTTTATTCAACCCTGGTCACGGATGGAACAGTGAGAATTCCTACTCATGGACTTAGTGCGGGAATCTACACGGTGCTGGTCAATGGTGATGAGAGGCAAAAGGTAAGCAGGGTAGTGGTACGACCTTGATGGGGAAAGTCAATTTCCTGTTTTTCTATCTAATTGTTTGACAGGGAACGTGAAGTAGGTGTGTGGGAAGGGCTCGTTGATCAGGGTGAAATGCCACCATTCTGAACCAACTGGTCTGAATCCGTGCTTTATCATGGCTTGGCGTAGCATCATGCGGTTGTTAAATTGCTCCTCAGTGATGTGTGGGTTAGCTTTGTATTTCCCAGTCTTGGGGTTGCCTCCGAAACTGGGATGGCTTTCAACGCCAAACCAGTCGAAGGTGCCTCCCATGTCAACTTCTTTCTCCGTGGTCATGTCAAAGAGGGTTAAATCCACGGTGGAGCCACGGGTGTGTCCGCTTCTCCTTGCGATGTAGCCTAACTCAAAGAGCTTGTCTTTAGACACTTTGGGATAAAAGTAGGGCTTCATTCGGGTGTCGTTGGCATCGTTGGCCCAGCGCACAAAATGGTCAACGGCACACTTGGGACGGTAAGCGTCATAAATCTTCAGCCGATAGCCTTTCTTCACCAGCTCATCACTCACGGCGCGAAGGCTGTCAGCCGCTCGTTGGGTGAGCAGGGCGACAGGCTCCAGATAGCCGTCCACACGTGTCCCTATAAAATTATAGGTGCTGTAATAACGAATCTCCAAGATGGCATCAGGGATGACATCGGCCAGATTCACAAACCCTTCGCTGTTGTCAGAAAAGCCCTGCAACTGTGGACTTTCGCTCATGGCACACTCGTGCTTCGAATGACCTCCTGCCACAATAGTGGTTTGAAGGCATGCGAATAACACGATGACAGCAACAATCCCGATGGTAATCTTTTTTTTCATCGAATCACCTTGGTGAACACGGGCGATTCACCATTCAACACAGTTACATAAACCTTTATCTCACCCGCCGGGGGCATATTGGGGCGGTCCTCACGGGGTAAATCCACCGCTGTGAACAGATACTCGGTTCCCTCAGGGATAGCGCGTGTAGCCACCGTCGAGGCTTTGGCATGTATCATCGGATAGTTGCCGACAGCAGCATCGAAGATGGAGGCTTCTTCCTCATTCACAGGATGTTGCTCAGGGAATTCATCTAATTTCACATAATCTCCTTCTAAGAAGCCGTTGGCTTTCAAGAACTGGTCAACCTCTTTGGGCATGGCATCTATGCGAGCGGCACGTACGCCATAGCCAGGAAGGATTTCGGCTTTGGCCTCGGCCTCAGCCAACTCTTTCGTGCTGGATTCTAATCCGCCACTGCCAAAAGTGCAGAACGGGACAATCTTCTTTCCACTTAAATCCACTTGGCTCAAGAAAGTGGCGATAGGGGGAGCGTAGGTGCCAAACCATACCGGGAAGCCGATGAAAATCACGTCGTAGTTGCTGACATCGGCAGTGAGTGGCTGAATCTCAGGGAAATTACCTTCGTCGAGTTCTTTCTTGCCGCGTTCTACCGTCGCCTGAAAGTCTTGCTCGTACGGGATGACAGGGGTGATTTCCTCCATGTCCGCATGGAGTCTTGTGGCAATCTCAGTAGCCACGGCTTTGGTATTGCCCAGTTGGGAATAATAAACCACCAACATTTTGGGAGCTTCTTTTTTGGCCTCAGAGTTTTGTGTTGTTTTTTTCGGACCACACGACACAGTGACCATTATGACGGTGGAGAGAATCATGATTGATGTAGATATTTTCATAATATAAGTGTTTAAAATATTATTTTCGTTGTTTTATCATGCAAAACTACGTATTTTTCTCCATTGTTTTTCATTACCTTTGCATTCAGTGTAAAAAATGACGATGATGAGAAATATCTTTTTAAAATCTTCTTGTATATCAGCCTGTTTGATAGGTTTGGTGATGACATTGTTCACTTCGTGTAACCAAGATGCTCGTGCTATACGTAGCCTATGTGAGGAGCTTCATGCCCAGTATCCATTAGCCACCCTTCAGGATGTTTACAAGACGTGTTATCAGGATTATTTTGGTGCGGAGCATCTGATGACCGATACGGCGGCTGCTAGGTTGTATCTTCACAGGGAGCTGGAGGAGTGCCGTGACACGGATATGAGTTTCATGCCCAAGCAAGAGCCAACGGGTTTCAGACATCGTTTCGTAAGGGTCAACCTCTCCTGTGTAATAGATGGGGATCTCACAGAAGAACAGCTACTTGATAGATTCATTGGAGCAGCAGGTAAGGATAACGCTTACGGTCAAGATTGGGCAAAGGAATGGGAAGCGATTGTCAAGATTGCCTTGCAGGTTTGTCCGTCGTGGTCAGACCCTGAGCTCCAATCCGAGTTACAAAAGGCAGCCCAGAACAAACAAGCTGTCAGGCACAGCCAAGCCTTTCGCAACGCATATAATCCACATTATCGGATCGTGAGAAAGGTTAGAGGTTAAAGGTTGGAGGCTGGAGGTACCCCTTTAGGGGTTAAATCTCGGTAGAAGGAGAATTTAGGAATGAATACCCCTTTAGGGGTTAAATCTCGGTAGGTCCCATGGAAGAACGCTCCCCCTCTCCACAGTGGAGAGGGGGTCGGGGGGTGAGGTCTATATGTCACGTCTTTTGATTAAAAAACCTCTCAAACAGTCCTTTTAACAACTCCTCATCTTCCATCATGGTTCTCAGTCTTTCTAACCGTAAGGCATTGGGAGAGTCTGGGAACCAAAGCTTTAAATAGCCGTTTCGCCCATATTTCTCATGGAGATGACTCACCATGCGTTGGTATTGTTCTTCATGACTCAGCTCTGGATAGTGATCCAAACCATACTGGATGGTGCGGTTGACGATGGTCTCAGGGTCGATAAAGCGGTCGGCTTCAGCCACGATGCGCCCATAAAGGGTGCGTGGCGCATGTTTCGCCGAAGCTCGATGATCTTCCGCGGCATCAGCCATGATGTTGATTTGTTCCTCAGTAAACCATCGTCTTAGCTGCGGGTCTTCTTTGATGATGCGTGCCGACACTTCATGGTGATGTTCCCGTCCCTCGATAATGCCAGTGTCATGATAGGCCGCGATGACGTAAGCCATGTTGATGTCAGCTCCCATCTTTTCAGCCAATTCCAAGCTTTGCTTGATGACCATGGTCACATGGTCACGCTGGTGGGCTTGGTCGAAATGATCGTATCGGGGAATGATTTCCCTTTCAACGTAGGAAAGGATCTCAGGGTGGATGCCTGTGTTTGCCATGCGGTAGGTTTTGAAAGGCTTTTAGAAGATCAAGGCCAGCAACACGTAGAACCAGTGGGCGGCGATGCCTGCTATAAGGCCTCCGATGGTGTGGGCACCAATGGCTTTCCCGATGAGTTTGCGGTAACCGAGTGAGTCGAGCATGGCGGCATGGGTGCTGAGGAATCCGCTCCAGCACATGCCGATGGCGGTGAACACGGCGATGGCGTTGTTATCGATGATGCCTTCCGTGATGAAACGCGGTACCAGACCGATAGCAGCTCCTACTGCGCCAAGGGCGGTCATGGGGAATGAAATCAATGCACCGCTCTTGAAGCCAAAGAGCCATTCAAAGATGAAGTTGATCTTGTTGGCAGCCCAGCTGATGACGGGGACGCCTTCGTAAGCCACACCGAGATACTCTCCATGTTCTCCAGCTGCGCCGAAGGTGAGCATCATGACGATGGTGGAGATGCAGAGCACACCAGGGATGATGGCGAAACCGATGCTGACGCCGTCCTTGCCTCCGTCGAGCAACGAATTGAGGAAACGCATGAATACCCCTCCCTCGCTCTTGAAGCTGATCTGCTGCTCGTCGCCTTCATAGTTCTCATCAACAGGAGCGTCCAGCTCTGGATAGGCTTTTAAGGTGGAGCGTTGCATCAGTCGCGTAGAAATGATGCTGCCGATAATCGCGCCGAACACACCAATCAAAGCGCCTTTGCCGTACCCTAAACCTGTCATGAAGGCCACCACCACTAAGCCCATGCCGAAAGCGGTGCCGAAGTTGGTCAACGAGACTAATTGGTATTTCTTGAAATAACGGTTGAAGTTCTTGTCGTGTGCCAAGGTGATGATGGCGGGATTGTCACTTAAGAAGGTCATGATGGCTCCCAGAGCAGCCACGCCGGGGAGATTATAGAGGGGTTTCATCAATGGACGTAACATGTTTTCCAACAGACGCACCACGCCGAACTCAGTGAGCAGCTTGCTGATCGCACCCATGAGCACGCAGATAGCCATGATGTAGAACACCGTCTCTAACAGTAAGTGATAGGCTGTCTGCATGAAGGTGTTCAACATTTTCGGCAACGTCATCTTATAAGCCAACAGGCCAAAGAAAAGGAAGAAGATGACCAAAAAGACAAGGGCCTCGAAACTACGTTTAGTGGTAAATCTCAGCGGCTTTTTAAGCTTATCTTCAATTTTTGTGAATAGCTTTTCCACCTTCTCATGATAGAAGGTGGTCGTTCGTTTGATGGTATTGTATTTTGTCTTTGCCATGAGAGATTATTTTCTGAGGTTCAGTAAATTGATTTTCCAGGTGAGGCCGAGGTTGGCTTGGAACTTGCTGATGCCGTCAACGCTGGTATGCGATCCGCAAAGGTGAAGACGAAGACTGCGGTCACCTATAGGATAATATTCGAAGCCGAGGCTCTCGAAGTCCACTTTCTTTCCAGGGGTCACATATTGGTCGTACGCTTCAGTGTTAGGCAGTTGGGCTTGGTTAAAGTCTAAGCCGGCTTTGGCGAAGACAATCCATTTGGGACCAATATCGACACCGATGCCATAGATGGCGGTGAGGTCTTGACCAAAAAACTGTTTTTGCTCAAATGAAGCGCGGTTGATGACGTCGAGATACATCTCCACACCGTTGAATTGCAGCTTGTTGCCCAAGGCGATGTAGTTGATGAACTTACCAGGCTGGTATTCAATCATGTTGACTGAGTAAGCGGTTTTGAAAGCGCCAAAGTTGCCATACCACATCACGTTATAGGCGTAAATGCTTTGCATGGCTTGGTTGATGAAAGGTGAATTGCACATCTGGACGAGGAAGAGGTTTTTGCCCGAGTCATCCTTATAATTAAGGGATGCACCTACCTCATAACAACATACGGTGTTCCAGAACTCTGTCCCATAATAGATGTCGATAGGGTTGGAGTCATATTCCCATCCGCCAATGGCGACGACCTGTTTGCCCGCGGAGAGGAAAAGGTTGTCCGTGAAGTTCCAGTTGAGATAAGCCCAGTCGGTGCCTTGGAAGAAAGTGTTGGCAAAGCCGATGTTGGGGGTGTTGAGTCGCTGACGCAGATGGTAGGAAAACTTGCTGCCGATCGTGCCGTCCAACGCTACAACGAGGTATTTCCCCGCAAAGCCATGGTCGGTGCTTGGCGCAATGGTGTCATGACCTAAATGATAGTCAAAAGTGAAGTCGGCACGGGTGTTCAGGTGCAGGTTGTCTAAGGTGATAAAAGGCGCTTTCTCTTGCGCGAAAGTTTGAGCGCAGAGGAATAAACTTAGAAATAAGTTGAAAAACAATGCTTTTCTCATCATGATGTGAAAATTTTGTGGCAAAAATACGAAATATAGTCGTGTCTATGCCTTTCTTTCAAAAAATAAGTCGTTTTATTGCCTTGACAGGTTTTACCGTTCTCGGCGTTCAATGACTTCTTTCATCAGATAGCGTTCGCCGGTCGTTTTGCCGATGGCATCGATGAATTGCTGGTCGTAACCAGGGGTCTCATGGCCCCAACGGGTAAATTGTCCGTTTTCATCTACACGCCGAACAATTTGGTCATTGTAGCGCACAATGAGGAATTTGGCCAGTTGATTCCAGCGTTGCATCATTTTCTCAGCGTATGCGATGCTCTTTCGGTTCAAATAGCTCTTCCGGTCAGCGGTGGTCATGTCCTTGATGGCTACCAGCACGCTGTCTTGGTCGGCATGATAATAGTCCTCCAGCTCGTTCTGTGCCTTACGGAGGTCACCAATCATCATGGAGTACCTTGGATATACCATGTTGGCTACCCAGTTATTCATCCAGAAGGCTGACTGTTCGCTGAACTCAGTGCGTGGGTTGTTTTCGGGACGGAAACAGTCAGGAACCTGGGTGATGCAGGAGTAAAGCGGCACGTAGGCAATCATGTTGGCGTCGTCGCAGTTGAACCAAGTGACGCCTCCCACGTCATCAGGAAGCCAAGAGCGCATCTGGCATGTCATCGTGAAGCCGGACTGCTGGCAGGCGATGGGACGCTCGCGGTAATAGGTGAGACTGTCGCTGCTTTTGAAATGCATCGGCAATGGACGGATGGGCATTCCCCATGGACCAGCACTCACGTCAGCAGTCATGTCGAGCGGAGTGCCTTCGAAATGGTCACGCATATCCTGTTGTAAGTCGCGCAAGGAGAGGGGCTTGTCGGGCTTGATCCACAAGGGAAGATGGTCACATTGTTCAAAGTCACCTTGGATGTAGGGCAGGTATTTATCCATCTCTTCATGGCTGTAATGATGGCGGAAAAAACTCCAGACACGTGCATCAGCATAGCGCACGTTCTCGAAGTCGATAGGGCAGTAGGCATCACGGAACGAGAAGTCCTCGTCTTTGCCGCTGAAAAACCCCTGCTCTTTCGCGAACCGGATCACATCCTCGGAATAGACACATTCCACTTCCGGATTGTTAATTTTCTTTAAGTTTTTACTGCTAATACTGTTTTTGGAACGTTTCTCTAAGGGGAACTGTCTGATACGGCTGAGGTTAGCGTGGGCGCAGATACAGTCGTCAGGGATGCGCAAAGCTACCCATACAGCGCCTTTGCGTTCAGGACCTTTCCCGATTATTTCCATGATCCAAGCCTCGTTGGGGTCGCAAACGGTGAGGGTCTCGCCACTGCTGTTGTAACCGTATTCTTCAACGAGTTCTGCCATGCAACGAATGGCCTCGCGGGCAGTGGACGAACGCTGCAACGCCAGACGCATCAGTGAGAAATAGTCAAGCAACCCTTCCTCGTTGACCAGCTCTAAACGACCGTCAAAGGTGGTCTCCACAATGGTGACCTGTTTCTCATTCATCAACCCTACAACGCTATATGTGTAGTCCACTTGTTTCACATATTGGCCTTGATGCGAAGGCCCCCAACCATGAATCTCGATTAGCTCACCGGGTTCGTGTCGTCCCGAGGGACTGTAAAACAAAGATCCGGAGAACCCGAACCCATCGCAGTTATAGGTGCACATCACACTGCCGTCGGTGGAGGCTTTCTTCCCGACGATTAAGTTGGTGCAGGCAAGTGCTGATTCCATGCTCATCATGAACAGAAGCATGGCGAGCATGATGCTTTTCGTTGTGTGTTTTTTCTTTTTCATCGCTGATTTGTTCTTTTTTGTTGCTTTTTTCTTTCGGCAAAGGTACGTTTTTTTTACATTTGCAAACTCAATTTAACATGTCATGAAGAAACCTAGTATCCTTAAATCATTGTTTTTGATTTCCTTTGTCTTAATCACCGTTTTATGTATGGCTCAACCTCCAGGAGGTGGCCGTTATCCAGGTGGCCGTCATCCTGGTGGCAGATTTCCTGGCGGTCGTCCTCCAGGAGACCGTAATGGCTGGAATATGAATGAGCCTACGACAAATGTGAAGCCGAAGAAAAAGGTGAGGGAAGGGGATACCTTTATAGTAACTGGCATCCTGCGTGATGCGGACAACAACGAGCTGATGCCTTTTGTCAACCTTGCCGTCCTCGACTCCATCGACTCCACCTTCGTGAAAGGCGGTGTCAGCAATATGGATGGTGTCTTCGAAATCAGCGGCGTGCCTCAAGGTGCCTTCTTGTTGCGCGTCTCCGCCATCGGCTATGAGAATTTCTCGATGAATTTTAATGTCAGCAATAACACAAATCTTGGAACTCTTAAAATAAAACAAGGTGTCACCTCCTTGAATGAGGTCACAGTGACCGCCGAGAAGCCGCTTTACGCCATGGACGGTGAGAAACTGGTCTATAACGTCAGCGAAGATCCTTCTATCCAGACGGGTACCACTGAAGATGCCTTGCAGAATGCTCCCGGCGTGGAAGTCGATGTCGAGGGTAACATTTCTTTAAGAGGTGTTTCCAGCGTGGAAATCTGGGTCAACGATAAACCTTCCAAACTCACCGAAGAGAACTTGAAGACGTATCTCCAGACCTTGCCCGCTAATGCCATCGCTCGTATCGAGACGATTACCAACCCCTCTGCAAAATATGCCACAGATGCTGAAGCGGTCATTAACATCGTTACCTCAGCGCATATCAAGAGCAACCAGTTCGTGAGCTTTGGTATCAATGGATCCAGCCAGCCTTTCGTTTCGCCTTGGATCAGCTATATGTGGAAAAGGGACGGACTGAGCATCAACTTGTTTGCTTCAGGACGTTACAGCGATCGTGAGAACAATGTCGAGGAATGGGCTATGCGTCGTGTATATGACTCTGTCGCCTCCGCTTTCGATACCATTTCTTACGAGACCAAGTCACAGCTTTCGGATAACCGCAGCTATAGCGGTAACCTGTTCATGAACGTTGATTATGAAATCGACTCCTCAAGCAATATCTCTGTCGATGGAGGTGGTTTTTACAATAACAACCGCAACTTTAGCCAACGTATTAATGAGCAGACTTTCTATGTGCAACCCGTTGACAGCGTGCTTGCCTATAGTATCGGCGATACCACCATTCAGCAATCTGGCTTTGGTAACCTCGGTGCCGACTACACCAAGAAGTTTGATGACCTTGGCCATAACCTTCGTATTGGCGTGAATAGCCGTTTCTCCAGAAATGCCAGCGACCAGTATTACAATCGTTTCTATACGGTGTATAAAGACCTTGACGAGAATCGTTACCTGCTTACCAATCAGTCAAACTTTGGCGGTAGTCTGGATGTTCGCTACAACCGTCCTTATAGTGAAGAAGGTGAGTTGAGTTATGGCTTACGTGCTGACTACCAGGGACATAACAATGACTATAAACGCTATTATTCCAATGACAACGGGGTTAGCTATGACAGCCTTGATGTGCTTCGTACCTATCATTTCAATGGCTCAGAGACAGGGGTGAACGCCGATGTCAACTGGACGCATCGTTGGGGTGGCTTCACGCTGAGTTCAGGCGTGGGTGTCGGCAACGACCGCGTTTTCTATGAGTATATCAGCGACATGCCTTTCGCGGATAAAAACACTTTGTTCTTCTGGAATGTGCGCCCCTCCATCCACCTGACCTATCGTACCGAGGATATGCATAACATGAAGATCAATTATTCCATGCGTATGTCTCATCCCGATGAAGACGAAATCAGCACCTTCCGGAGATATGGCGAGGACAGCTACTCCACCGGTAACCCTAATGGACTGAAGAATTCCTACACCCATAACGTGGAAGCAGGTTGGCAGAAGTTCTTCGACCGTTTCGGAAACGTGGGAGTGGAGGCATACGGACGCTTGAGCACCAACGAGATCAGCTCCCTGACAGATGCCACCGACAGCGACGAGTACCTCCTGGACCGTATCGTGAATTACTCCATTCCATACAACATGGGGACTTCGTGGCGCTACGGCACTTCGCTCAACATGACCTACCGCCCAACTGGTTTCTTCAACGTGCGAATGTATGCCAATCTCTATAATTATGGTTATCGCCTTGACAATTACAATGGCAAGCCTTACGAGAATGACAAGTGGTCGTGGAGCGTCCGCGTCAACGCCTGGGCTAAAATATTCGACCAATACATGCTGACTATGTCGGCAAACTATAACTCTCCGACTATCAGCCTGATGAGCGAACGAAAAGCGCGTTATTACTTGAACATCGGTGCGCGTAGCGATTTCTTTAATCGTCGTCTGTCAGTGTTTATCAACGTGCAGGATATCTTCAACTGGGGTGCTCGCATCGGGTCGGGTTCTTCCAACACCAACCCATACTATCTCTCTGACAGCACTCGCAAAATGCTCAACAGCCGTTACATCTCCGCAGGCATCACGCTCCGCTTCGGTAAACTGGAACTGGAACAGGGTGCTAAAGAAGGTGACAACGAGACGGGCGATACTTTGTCTGAATAACCTAATTTTTAACGATATAACCTTTATTCCCATGAGACTTCTTTTAATTAGCAACTCCACTAATTTTGGCGAGACCTATCTGGCATGGGCCGTCAACCAAATCGAATATTTCTGCTTGCAGAACAACCTCAACTCTAACAGCAAGATTGTGTTTGTGCCTTTCGCAGGTGTCAATATCGCTGGAAAAGCTTATCCCGATAGCTACGATGCTTACGAGGCTCGTGTGCAGAAAGTGTTTTTCGAGAAATTCGGTTTCACCGATTTCACTTCTGTGCATCATTTTGATGACAAAGTGAAGGCTGTGAAGGAAGCTGACTGCATTGTGGTGGGCGGTGGCAACACCTTCCATCTGGTGGCTGAGATGCATAAATACGGCTTGATGGATGCCATCCGCGAACGCGCCCTCGCCGGAGTGCCTTACATCGGTTGGAGCGCTGGCAGCAACGTGGCCTGCCCGACACTCTGCACCACCAACGATATGCCTATCGTACAACCGGCTTCGTTCAAAACACTCAACCTGGTGCCTTTCCAAATCAACCCGCATTACCTGGATCCTCATCCTGAAATCGACAAGATGATCAAACACGGTGGAGAGACTCGTCAAGACCGTATCAACGAATACCTTGCAGTGAATCAAAAGATGGTGGTAGTCGGACTCCGTGAAGCCACCTCGCTGTGGGTCACTGATAACCGCATGATGCTGAAAGGCGGAAAGAAGATGATCGTCATGCAGTATGGTAAAGAGGCTGTCGAGATTGAGCCGAACACCGATGTTACCTTCCTGTTGGGGAACCAAGAAGCCTGACCAAGGGATTAATGTAAGTCATCGATGACCATCCGTCGGTCGAGGTGGATTTTTCTGGTCTCCCCACTAAGCCCTTCGATAAGGTAATCTTTTGCCTGCGCTCCCAATAAAGCCGTAAATGCTTTTTTGATTCTTGAGAGCAAGGGGTTGATGGTATTGCCCACGCTGTTGATGAGGTTATCTACAGCGATTCTTAGCTTTTGCTCGTCATTATAGTCGGAGATCATGGCATAGATCCCCAATAACTCCTCACGATAATCTGTCAACTCGGTGAGCGCGATGCCTTCTTCATGACGCAGATAAAGGATGTATAACGCTCTACCGATGGATTGTATCTTGACTTCTGCGTTGTTTCGGTCTGTCAAAAAGAGATGACCGTTGTTTGTGATGTGTAGCCGACTCAGCCCTTGTGAACTGTGGTATTTTAATAAGGTGTCAATGATGATTTTGTGAAAGCCGGTATATAAAAACGCTTCAGTGCCGTATGCATCCTCTGCCATCGTCAAAGCGCTCAGGCGTTTTTGAACATTCTTGTTTTCCACCTTTGGCCGGATCTTCATCACGGTGTCGTTCAACGTGAAAAAGGCTTCAAGCGTTTGCAACGGGTCCTTGTGGATATCCAAAATAAGGAAGTCTTGACTCTTGTGGGGACTCATACTGTCAATCTTGAACAGAAAGGCCGGACTCTCAATGTGGAATCCTTTGTCGTTTAGGTAGTTGAAGAAGATTTCCTTGGAGAGTGCGCTGCTATTGAAGGTCTTAAGGTCATTCTCGATGAGCGACCACTGTTCTTCGGAAAGCAAGGGCTCCAAATAGGAGAGTATTTGCTTGAAGGTGTGTTTTTTCTTTTGGATGTCTTGGATGACATGAGGGAGATAACAGAAAGGATGTCCACGCGGTTCCAACATCAGTTTGATTGCAGCGTGTTCTCTTTCAATGAGTTGATGGAGCTCCTCATGTTCGCTCGACTCTACATAGACAACCGCGCCACGTGGGTCAAACCCGATGTTGGGGATGGTGACAATACGGGCTGTCATCCCTTCGGTCTCGGGAAGGCATATTCCTATGGAGAGAAGCAGTGCACTGACCAGCAGCGACTCAGTGGGGTCGATATCATTGTCAGAGACAGAGAGTTGCTGGATGATATACAGTAACAGTGTTTTTTCAGATTCGCCACAGCCACTGAGGATGCTGACGGCCTCAGAGAGACTCATCACACTGGATTTCTTTAGGTGACCATTGTTGATTTTCAGCACTTTAAACACTTGTCGTAAATAGCTGATTTCACCTTGGTTCACCAAACCGTCACTTTGAATCAGGTCGGACAGTACTTTGGCAAGGGCAGTCTTGGCGTTTTCTTTGAATGTCATCGATGGTTATGAATTTAGGGTTGCAACCTTGCAACCTAGAAAGAGATGTCGTTTTGTGTGTTATTTTTGCAAAAATAATTGATTTTGAAATCAACAGCATGAAAAAATGAAGGTTTTTACCGATTATAAAAAAGGATTGACTTCACAACAAGTTGAGCAAAGCCGTCGAGAACATGGCGACAATGTGATGACCCCACCTCAAAAAGAATCGTTGTGGAGCTTGTTTATGGAGAAGTTTCAGGATCCTATCATCCGTATTCTTCTCATTACCTTGCTTTTGTCGCTAACCGTTTCATTGTATCAGTATTTTACGGGATGTAGGGAGTCACGTCTCCTGCTTGAACCTCTCGGTATTTTCCTTGCGGTCATGTTGGCTACAGGCGTGGGTTTTGCCTTTGAGTTAAGCGCAAAACGTAAATTCGATGTCCTCAACAAGGCGAAGGATGAGGAGAAGGTCACGGTGTTTCGCAACGGCATCATCACACAGATTGAACGCAAAGAGGTGGTGGTGGGCGATACGGTGGTCCTCGCTCCTGGGGATGAGGTGCCTGCCGATGGCATCCTGATGGAGGCTGTCAGTTTACAACTCAATGAGTCGTCGTTAACGGGAGAGCCGATGGCACACAAGACCACCCGTCAGGAGGAATTTGACGCTGAGGCTACCTACCCATCGAACTATGTATGCCGCGGATGCACGGTGATTGACGGTCATGGCATCTTTGTGGTGGAAAAGGTGGGCGATGCTACGGAATGGGGAAAGGTGTATCAGGGAGCGCAGATTGAGAACAAGGTGAAGACTCCGCTCAACGAACAGCTCGACCGTCTGGGACACACCATCACCGTTGCCAGTTATGTCATCGCCGCATTGGTGATTGCGTTTCGGGTGGTGATGTATCTGACTGATGATGATATTCCTTTCCAATGGTCTGAATTTGCGGCCTATCTGCTGAACACCATCATGATAGCGGTCACACTCATCGTGGTCGCGGTTCCTGAGGGCTTGCCCATGAGCGTGACGTTGAGTCTCGCACTAAGCATGAGAAGGATGTTGGAAACCAATAATTTGGTGCGTAAGATGCATGCCTGCGAAACGATGGGTGCCTCCACGGTAATCTGTACCGACAAGACCGGTACCCTGACCCAGAATAAGATGACAGTCAGTGAGTTCATGATTTATGGCCTGCATGACAACCGTCTGGATAACTCGCAGACCTCCGTGTTGATGAGAGAGGGCATCGCCATGAATTCTACGGCCTATCTTGATTTCTCCGATAAGACCGAAGCCAAGGCAGTGGGCAACCCTACCGAAGCGGCTTTGTTGGCATGGCTGTTCAAGCAAAACGTGGATTATATCCGTTATCGTGACCATGAGAGAATCTTGAAACAATGGCCTTTCTCAACCAAATATAAGTTCATGGCCACCATCGTGGCCACGGATGAACCTGGAATGGGCATCCTTTATGTCAAAGGGGCTCCTGAGATGGTTCTGAAACATAGTGCTACCATCCGGATGCAAGAAGGGGAGGTGCCGTTGGCGGATTATCGTGAAGCCGTGGAACAAAGACTTCTGGAATATCAAAATCAAGCCATGCGTACCCTGGGCTTCGCTTATCGTTTTGTGTCAACAGATGAATTGGAGACTCTGTTTGATGGCGAGAAGCTCCTTACCAATGATTTGTGTTATTTGGGCACTTGTGCTATCTCGGATCCCGTCAGGGAAGATGTGCCGGAGGCAATAGGTGAATGTATCGATGCAGGGATCCATGTCAAGATTGTGACGGGTGATACATCGGCTACCGCGAAGGAGATCGGTCGTCAGATTGGACTTTGGACTGACGAGGATTGTGATGAGGTGAACCATATCACTGGGAAAGAGTTCGGTAGCCTTAGTGATGAAGTCTTGCTGGAGCGGGTTGGCGACATCAAGATCATGTCAAGAGCTAGGCCGATGGATAAGGAAAGGCTGGTGCGACTGCTACAGCGCAATGGCGAGGTGGTGGCGGTCACGGGTGATGGCACCAACGATGCCCCTGCGTTGAATGCGGCACAAATCGGCCTTTCGATGGGCGATGGCACCGCAGTGGCCAAGGAAGCCAGCGCCATCACCATCCTTGACAACTCCTTTAAGAGTATTGCCAGGGCTGTGGTGTGGGGACGTTCCTTGTATCATAACATCCAGCGTTTTATCCTTTTCCAGATGACCATCAACGTGGCGGCTTGCCTTGTCGTCCTTCTGGGTGCAGTGCTGGGCACGGAGTCCCCACTGACAGTGACTCAGATGCTTTGGGTCAACCTTATCATGGACACCTTTGCAGCATTGGCACTGGCGTCACTGCCACCTGACCCGAAGGTGATGAAGGAGAGACCTCGTTCCCGAACGGCCTATATCATCTCTAAACCCATGATGATACGCATCTTCGGCGTGGGATTGTTCTTTGTGGCAGTTTTGTTTGGCCTTGTCCAATACTTCAAGCATGTCGAACTTACCTCGCTCGCCGATTTCTCGTTGAGGGATTATTTCCTCCATTATTTCGATTTTACCCATGTCCATAACGGCATCAGCCCATACGAACTCACCCTGTTCTTTACCATCTTTGTGTTCTTGCAGTTCTGGAATATCTTCAACGCAAAAGCTTTTATGACAGGACAGTCGGCTTTCCACGGGCTCTTTTCAAAAAATATAGCCAAGGGCTTTTGCTTGACCTTGGCTATCATATTGGTGGGACAGATTCTCATTGTCACCTTTGGTGGCGAGATGTTTGAAGTGGTTCCTTTATCGCTTGGCGACTGGATCCGAATCATCCTCAGCACCTCCCTGATTCTCTGGCTCGGAGAATTGAGAGTGGCTACCCCCGTTAGGGGTTAAACCTCGGTAGAGGGTTTATGAGAGTTGAGAGCGGATACCCCGTTAGGGGTTAAATCTCGGTAGAAAAGACCCAGGGTAGAACGCTCCCCCTCTCCATTCTCAATTCTCAACCTTCCTCTGGTAGGTAACGGAGTAGTTCCCTAAGTCTTTCAGTACCAGATGCTCTTTGGTGACTTCGTCGATCCACAAAGTGTCGGCGAACTCACGAGGGTTGGTGCCGGTGTAGTTTCCTTTCAGGATCAGCTGGTCGCCGACTTTCTCCCATGCGTTATATTCGCGGTAACCCATATTGATGGGGGTCACGGTACCGTCTTTCTCGAGGGTGAAGCCAGTCTCTCCAAACACGCTGTCCTCGTCAGCAGGGTCAATCCAGGTACCTGTGAGGGGGGCGTTATTGCAAGCGGTGAATCCCAGACCCATCAGAAGGCTCATGGCAATGATTGCGATTCCTTTTTTCATGGTTGTAATAATTTATTATGGGACGATTCTGGTGCCACAGGTCGGGTCGGTAAGGCTGGTGGCCTCGGTGATGATGGCTTGATGGCCAGTGGCTTCGACGAAGAGGATGGCGGCGCGTACCTTGGGAGCCATGCTGCCTTCGGTGAACTGACCGT
>CAMIWN010000037.1:0-31324 GCA_946402445.1 uncultured Bacteroidales bacterium | reverse complement strand
CAAGCCCAAGGTGGAGCATCAGGAATTATAGGTACAAACTTGTGAAAAACTCAGAGTAGTAACAATACCAGGAAGAAGCGTGGTAAACCTCATCTTCCGAAGGCCGTGGCGATAGGGCTGTCACACTTTGGCAGCTCTATTTTTTTTCGCAAATATCGAAACTTATAAGTTGCGCAATTCAAAAAACAGTTTTATATTTGCAGCTTGAAATACTAAATAAGCAGTTTTATGACCTTTGACAAGATTATTGAAGATGGCCGTTTATGGGCAGTCCGTTTTGAAAACGATAGAGAGAACGCACTGGAAAAGGTAATGTCGCAATGGAGCGATGCGTTGTGGCTCGCCGATTTTTTTACTCAGAACTTAGATGATTTAATGGCCTATTTCAGAATTACTAATGTTGAAGATGCCATTTTTCAAACTATGGAGGATCGTGATGAACTGGCATGTATCATTATGGATATTTCTCCTGATGCCAACCTTGATCACTTCTTCCGTCCCCTTGAAAACAATCGCTCGAGTGAGATGCTGCTTGGAAAAGAAAAAGGACGCCCAAATCGTCGGAGTTGGCTTCGTTTATATGCCATTAAACTAAATGTGGGCATTTACATTATCACAGGTGGCACTATTAAGTTGACACACACTATGCAGGAAAGGGAGCATACTTTACAAGAACTCGAAAAGATGGAAAAAGTAAGGAACTTTCTAATCAGTGAACGGGTGTTTGATGATGATAGTTTTACAGATTACCAAAAAGAGATTGAACCATGACAAAAGAAGAAGCAATTGAACGGTTGAGCCGTTATCAATCGGATCAACCATCCAAATGGCGCGAAGAGGAAGAGAAACGTCGTCGTGCCAAAGCAGACGGGTGGTTGCGTTATTCCCGCAAAATCGCTATCAAAATCGCTATGGCGATGAAACAACAAAACCTTTCACGTCAGGAAGTCGCAGAACGTATGGGTTGCTCACCGCAATACATTTCCCGTCTTTTGAAAGGGGAGGAGAACCTATCCCTTGAAACCATTTATAAGCTGGAAAATGCGCTCAATGTGTGTATCTTGCAATATCATTTTGCATAAAAATAGGGCTGCCACGTTGTGACAGCCCTACCTAAAAAATTCAAAGATCTTAACCGAGATAACTCTTAAGGATCTTGCTTCTGCTCGTGTGTTTCAACCTACGAATAGCCTTTTCCTTAATCTGACGCACACGTTCACGCGTCAGGTCGAATTTCTCACCGATCTCCTCGAGTGTCATCGGGTGGCTGCCGTTGAGTCCGAAATAGAGTCGGACCACATCGGCCTCACGCGGTGTCAGCGTGGAGATGGCTCGGTCAATTTCTTTGCGTAACGACTCGTACAGAAGTTCCGTCTCCGGGGTGGGCGCCTCTTCACTCTTCAAGACATCGTACATGGTGTTGTCTTCGTCTTGAATCAGCGGGGCGTCCATCGAGATGTGACGTCCGGCGTTTTTCATGGACTCTTTGACCTCGGCTTCCGTGATCTCCAGCACCTCGGCAATCTCCTCTGCATTGGGTTCGCGCTCATACTCTTGCTCCAGCTTGGCGTAAGCTTTGTTGATTTTGTTGATGGAACCGATTTTGTTCAGAGGGAGACGGACAATACGTGATTGTTCGGCCAGTGCCTGGAGGATGGATTGACGAATCCACCACACGGCATACGAGATGAATTTGAAACCTCTGGTCTCGTCGAAACGTTGTGCGGCTTTTATCAGCCCAAAGTTACCTTCGTTGATTAAGTCGGGAAGACTAAGGCCCTGGTTCTGATACTGTTTTGATACGGAGACGACGAAGCGCAGGTTGGCTTTGGTGAGTTTCTCCAATGCCACTTTGTCGCCTTGCTTGATACGTTGCGCCAACTCCACCTCTTCTTCGGCGGAAATCAGTTCAACCTTACCAATCTCTTGCAGGTACTTGTCGAGAGACGCGGTCTCACGGTTGGTAACCTGCTTCGTAATCTTTAGCTGCCTCATTTATAACGTATTAGTTAATCTAACTTGGTTAGTCTAATATAAAATTAGTTTTTGTGGTTGTTGCGGTTGCCGCCGTGCCCTCCGTTGCCATGGCCTCCGCCGTTACGGTTGCCCCCGTTGCTGGGCTTTCCGCCATTGCCAGGCTTTCCTCCGTTGGGACGTGGGCCGTTGCTGGGTTTCTTCTCCACATAGCCTTCCGGTTTGGGCAGCAGCTCTCTTCTCGACAGGCGGAGCTTGCCGGTCTTGCTGTCGATTTCAATCAATTTGACGTCGATCTCGTCACCTTCCTTCAGGCCGGTCTCTTCCATGGTGTTGTAGCGTTCCCAGCCAATCTCGGAGATGTGAAGCAGGCCGTCCTTGTTGGGCAGAATCTCGACGAAGGCGCCGAAAGCCATGATGGAGACAATCTTGCCACGATATACCTCTCCGACCTCAGGCACAGCGACGATGCCGCGGATCTTGGCCTTGCAGGCTTCGATGTCGGCTTTGTTCTGAGAAGCGATCTCCACGATGCCTTTCTCTTCGTCTTCGGTGATGGTGATGATGGTGTTGGTGACTTTCTGCAACTCTTGGATGACTTTTCCGCCGGGGCCGATAACAGCTCCGATGAAGTCTTTCGGTATGTAGATCTTCTCGATTCTTGGGACGATCTCTTTATAGTCGGCACGAGGCTCGCTGATGGTCTTGGCCATTTCGTCGAGGATGTGCAGACGTCCTTGACGGGCTTGCTCGAGGGCTTCGGTGAGGACCTCGTAGCTGAGGCCATCGACCTTGATATCCATCTGGCAGGCGGTGATACCGTCGCGGGTACCGGTGACTTTGAAGTCCATGTCGCCGAGGTGGTCCTCGTCGCCGAGGATGTCGGTCAGGATGGCGTATTTGCCGGTCTCGCTGTCGGAGATCATACCCATGGCCACGCCGGCGACGGGTTTGCGCATCGGCACGCCGGCATCCATCAGAGCCAGGCAGCCGCCACACACGGAGGCCATGGAGGAGGAGCCGTTCGATTCGAGGATGTCGCTCACGATACGGACTGTGTAAGGCATGGTCTCGTCATGGGGTACCATCGTCTTCAGTGCTCTTTCAGCCAGGTTTCCGTGACCGATCTCACGACGGCTGGTGCTACGGGCAGCCTTGGCCTCACCAGTGGCAAAGCCAGGGAAGTTATAGTGTAAGGTGAAGTTCTTGGTACCTTCTACCACGGCGCCGTCGATGGTCTGTTCGTCGAGTTTGGTGCCGAGGGTGACGGTCACGAGGGCCTGTGTCTCACCACGGGTGAACACAGCGGAGCCGTGAGCTGAGGGCAGGATATCGACTTCCGTCCAGATGGGACGCACCTGGTTGAGTTGACGTCCGTCGAGGCGGGTGCGCTTGTCAAGGACAGCGTTGCGCACTGCCGAGCGTTGCACGTCGTGGAAATAACGGGCAGCGAGAGGCTTCACGGTCTCGAGTTCTTCTTCGGTGTATTTTTCAAGGTATTTGTCGAGGATGCCATTGAACGTGTCTTCGCGGAGGTGTTTGTCGGCGCAGCCTGACAGGGCGAAGTCGTAGCAAGCCTGATAGCAGTTTTCCTGCACTTCGGCACGGATGGTCTCGTCGTTTTCCTCGTGGCAATATTCTCTCTTGGCCTTGCCAACCTTCTCCATCAGCTCGATTTGTGCCTGGCACTGGATCTTGATGGCTTCGTGGGCGGCTTTGAGGGCACCGAGCATCTCTTCTTCGGAGACCTCTTTGCATTCGCCTTCCACCATGCAGATGTCCTTCATGGAGGCGGCCACCATCAGCTCGAGGCGAGCTTCTTCTTGTTGTTCGAAGGTGGGGTTGATGACGTATTCGTCACCGATGAGGGCGACGCGCACTTCGGAGATCGGGCCGTGGAACGGGATGTCCGACACGCTGATGGCGGCGGAGGCGGCCAGGGCGGCGAGGGCATCGGGGGCCACGTTCTTCTCGGCGGAGAGCAGATTTACTTGGACGATGGTCTCGGCATGATAGTCATCCGGGAACAACGGACGCAAGGCGCGGTCGATCAAACGGGAGATGAGCACCTCGTAGTCAGAGGGCTTGGCTTCGCGTTTGAAGAATCCGCCGGGGAATTTGCCGGCGGCATAATATTTTTCGCGGTAGTCAACTGACAGCGGGAAGAAGTCCGTTTCCGGAGCGACTTCGGTGGCTGAGCAGACGGTGGCCAGCAGCACGGTGTCCCCGCAACGGAGCAGGGCGGAGCCGTCGGCTTGTTTGGCGTAACGGCCAGTGTTGATGCTGATTTCCTGACCGTTAGGCATCTTTATGATTTGAGTAATTCCTTCTGGACCCATAATTTTTCTTTTCTTTAGATGTGGACTTGTTAAATAGCAAAAAAAAGGCAATAGGTTCTATTGCCTTTTTTGATTTTCCGCTTAGGCAGCGTGAAAGTGGATTACTTTCTGATGCCCAATTCCTTGATGATTGTACGGTATCTTTCGATGTCAGTTCTCTTTAAATAATCGAGAAGCTTTCTTCTCTTACCTACTAAACGAACCAACGCGCGCTTGGCCGCCACATCTTTTTTGTGTTCCTTAGTTTGTTCAGTCAAATGCTTGATTCTGTAGGTGAACAAAGCGATTTGGCCTTCTGCTGAACCAGTATCGGCAGCGCTTTTGCCGTATTGGCTGAAAATCTCTGATTTCTTTTCTGCAGTCAAATACATAATTAATACTTCTTTTCTTTTTACTTAATCTTTCTAAACGGGCTGCAAAATTACAACATTTTTTGATACGGTGGTGATGTTTTTGTAAATTTTTTTCTCTTACCCTCGGTCTTGGACCTCACCCCCCGGCCCCCTCTCCACTGTGGAGAGGGGGAGCGTTCTACCCTGGGCCTTTTCTACCGAGATATAACCCCTAAAGGGGTATTCCCTTCTGAATCCTTTATTCTCCTACCGAGATATAACCCCCTAAAGGGGTATTGCCCTATTGATTCTCAATTTTTAATTTTCAACTGGTTCATCGCCATGGCTCTTTTTTTGGAGTCTTCCAGCACCTCGAGTGCTTGTTGCTGGAGCCAGCGTTCCTCGTCGGTTTCGGGGGTGATGGTGATGCCATGTGGCTTGGAATGGTGGTTTTCATCCAAATAAGAGAAGGTGGCGAAGCCATCGGCTGCGGTTTTTTCTGGTTCGCGGCTCCGATACATCTTGGTATAGACGGTGAGGGTAGAGCGCCCCACATGGATCACCTTGCTCTCGAAGGTGACGATGTCGCCGGCAAAGATGGGGAATTTGAAGTCGATGCCGTGTAGCACCAGAAGTACGGTGTCTTTGGTATCGACATACTGTGCCACGGCGAAATAGGAACTCTCCAGGAACCACTCGGAGCATCTTCCGGCGAAGAAGGTCTGATGGTGGTTGAGGTCGGCGAGCTTGATTAAACGTTGTGAATAGGTTGCTTTCATGGTGCGATGATGATTTGCAGATTTGAGATGGTTCTTGGATTGAACGAAACAGAGAACTGGGTGGTTTGGTCGATATAAAGTCGTTCCAGCATCTGGCAGTGTTTCATGTCAGGGATTACCAGCAGGCCTCCGCTGTTGGCAACGTTGAGTTCGACCAATTCGGTGAGCTCGGCGACGGAGGGAGGCAATTCTCGTAGCACATTGGTCCCGACGTTGAAGAACCGCAGTGATTTCATTTTCCCGATGTCCTGAGGCAGATGGTTGAGCTGGTTGTGTTGAAGCTCAAGGATTTCGAGGTTCTTGAGGTTGCAGATTTCTTCGGGCAGCGAGTCGAGTTGGTTGTAACTCAGATACAACTCTTTGAGCTTGGTGAGCCTGCCGATTTCTGGAGGAAGGCTCTTCAGCCGGTTGTGTTTTAGGGATATCTTTTCCAGTTGGGTCAATTCACCGATGACGGGTGGCAGGTAACTCAGTCGGTTTGAACTGACAATCAGCGTCTTGAGATTTTTAAGCTCACCAATCTCCTCAGGGAGCGAGTCCAACCCGTTTCGGAAGAGATATAGTGTCTCCGCATTGGGGTTTGCCTTGATTTTCTTCACCAGTTGGTTGGCGTTACGGTACCAGATGCGTATTCTCTTTTTACCTTGGGCGTATGAGTCCAGAGTGCCCATGAGCAGGGCAGAGAGGAGGAACAAGGTTAAGAGGGTTGTTTTCTTCATGGCGTAGTATGATTGAAAGGTTTCTTGATAGCGCAAAGGTAATGAAAAATTGAAAATTGGTAGTTGAAAAATGAAAGGTGTTTTTTATTTTTGCATTATGGAAGAACGTCATCCTTTAGAGCCTTTCCTGCCTGAAAACGCCAAAGTGCTTTTCTTGGGTAGCTTTCCGCCGCCCCGACATCGTTGGTGCATGGATTTCTATTACCCTAATTTCCAGAACGACCATTGGAGGATTGAGGGTGCGGTGTGGTTCAACGACCGGAACTATTTTGTGGATGTGGAGCGCAAGTGTTTCAATAAGGAAAAGATTGTGGACTTCCTTATTAATAAAGGTATCGCACTTTACGACACGGCGCAGGTGGTGCGACGGTTGAAAGACAATGCCTCCGATGCCTTTTTGGAGATTGTTGAGCCTACGGATATAAAGGCCTTACTGAGCCACATTCCTCAATGTCATGCCATTGCCACTACGGGTGAGAAGGCGACAGGGGAGGTGTGCCGTTATTATGGTATGGAGCGGATTCCCGCTTTGGGCAGTGTCACCGAGCTTGAAGAAGGTTTGTCGCTGTATCGGTTGCCATCCTCATCGAGGGCTTATCCTTTGGCTTTCGAGAAAAAGGTGGAGGCGTATCGGAGGATGTTCGAGGAGGTGTTTTGATTAAAAACTGACTTCGCACAATCATCTTCAGCACCTCGGGTTTCTATAATTCCCAAGATTTTCAATTAAAAATTCCCAAGATTTTCAATTAAAAATTCCCAAGATTTTCAATTTGGCCTTTTGCCTGATAGATTGATGACAGGATAATGTAGGAGAAACGCATCCTCATCTTGATTATTATTCTTACCTTTGCCGTCCAATCAATTTCAAAAATGAAACACACTTATTATCCTCAAGGCACCTGTAGTAAGGTGATTGAATTTGAAATCATTGACGGCACCGTTCACAACGTACAGTTCTACGGAGGCTGTGATGGCAACACACAAGGGGTAGGACGTCTGGTGGAAGGCATGAAAGCCGAGGAGGTCATCCAGCGTCTGGAAGGCATCCGTTGTGGATTCAAATCGACATCTTGCCCCGACCAGTTAGCCAAGGCGTTGCGCCATGCGGTAGAAGAGGAGCTATATAGTTAATTTTGCCACACCTTTGCTGGTGGTGACAAGGTATAGGCCGTTTTTTAAACTGCTGATGTTTAGTGGTCCGGTGTATATCTCTTGCATCACCAAACGACCTGTTGCATCGTAGATGCTTACCGCCTCTTGGTCGGCTCCGTTAATGTAAAGAAGGTCTTTGGTTGGGTTTGTATATATCCCTAGAACGTTCGGGTTGTTTTCAACTATGCCATCAATTCCGCCGAATACCAGCTTGATGTTGGGACGTTGGTTAATCATCTCTTTGAACCCGTTGAAGGAGGATAGGTCGCAGGGGTTGGGGTTTTGATCATCACTAAAGTAGCTGAGCACCGAGTTGTTTGCTGCCGTGTACATGAAATACCGGATGGCGAAGTCGTCAGAGTTTTCATCAATACCGATGAGCAGGTTGTCGTTGCCGTTGTATGCAAAGGGAGTGTCGAAGTCGATCGTCATCCATCCGTCGGTGTTGGCGGGGATAGTCCAGGGGCCTGAATACACCTTGTCGGTGGGGGAGAAGGTCTCAATGTCGGTTGGGTCGGAGAATGCTTCTTTCGACACATGTTTCATATACACGTCGATGTCGAAGGTGTGTTCGCTGCTGTAGCTGTAGGCGATATGGAAACGGATGGCTTTGATGTTCCCTGCGAATTCGATTTCATTGGCAAGAAAAAGATGCTCGGTGAGAGAGTAGTTATAAAGTGTGTTGACGGGTGCTTGGTTGCTGATGTCCGAACCGTCACCGATGGTAATGGTTTGAGCATGTGCCATCATGGTTGTGGCTAATGCTGCTAAAAATAAAAATTTCTTCATGATTATAGAATGTTGATGATTTGTCGGGTGGTATATAAGAGAATTGGTTAATGCTGATGACAAAGGCCTTGCGTTTGCTGGCTAAATGAGTGCATGTTATTTGCAAGGTTTTCTATGGTTACTGATTTCAAGACGACATGACAAAGATAGCGATTTATTTGACACCTTGTTCGATCATTTCGGAAAAAACTTTCAACATCGCACGGTTATAATTTCTTTCAAAGATGCTCGTCACTGTGTTTGGCAGAAATGCGAATGTTGTGTCAAGCATGAGACGCATTCAGCGTTTTATGTTGAATTACGACCGCGAAGATGCTTCATTGATTGTTACCTCGAATTTCAAGAATTCAAGTCATAAATCCTTGTTTTGTTGGAAGTTGCTTTCGGAGAAGCAGCCAAAGTCGTGTATATCATGAAATGGCTAGTCTTAATCCTTGTTTTGTTGGAAGTTGCTTTCGGAGTTGCTATTTAGATGTTCAAGACCTCTATGAAGAAACAGTCTTAATCCTTGTTTTGTTGGAAGTTGCTTTCGGAGAATATTTGTAAATCAGCAAAATATATTGTATCTGTCTTAATCCTTGTTTTGTTGGAAGTTGCTTTCGGAGGAGTAAAAGCAAGCCCACACCTGCACAAGAGTTTGTGTCTTAATCCTTGTTTTGTTGGAAGTTGCTTTCGGAGCTTGGAATAGGCGCATATATGGCAAGATTGTTTGACTGTCTTAATCCTTGTTTTGTTGGAAGTTGCTTTCGGAGTGGATTTGTTTGTCATGTTGAACTGTGTAATGGTCAAGTCTTAATCCTTGTTTTGTTGGAAGTTGCTTTCGGAGAAAGTGATTAGCCAACTTCGTAAATTGCAAAGGTTTGTCTTAATCCTTGTTTTGTTGGAAGTTGCTTTCGGAGTGGACGGTTCGTTTGTTTCTACTCCCAATTCCGGTATGTCTTAATCCTTGTTTTGTTGGAAGTTGCTTTCGGAGGATTATGAGTAAGTTTGAATTTAAAAAACGGCAATAGTCTTAATCCTTGTTTTGTTGGAAGTTGCTTTCGGAGAATTTGATGGAGCGGTCAGAGCTCAAGCAATTGGTCTTAATCCTTGTTTTGTTGGAAGTTGCTTTCGGAGCAACTAACAACTAACAACTATGAACGAAAATCAGTTGTCTTAATCCTTGTTTTGTTGGAAGTTGCTTTCGGAGAACTTCAAACCAATCGAATGGCACGACTTGTCTGAGTCTTAATCCTTGTTTTGTTGGAAGTTGCTTTCGGAGACCGAGAACATCGACGGACTGCAATTCAACGAACTGGTCTTAATCCTTGTTTTGTTGGAAGTTGCTTTCGGAGTGAAATTACAAGATTACATCAACAGACAATTTGAAGTCTTAATCCTTGTTTTGTTGGAAGTTGCTTTCGGAGTATTATTGTTTGTGGTGTTACAGAAGAAACAGCACATGTCTTAATCCTTGTTTTGTTGGAAGTTGCTTTCGGAGAACTAATTGACTAAGCATGGAATACAAAATGACCAGTCTTAATCCTTGTTTTGTTGGAAGTTGCTTTCGGAGTGGGCTTGTGATGAACCGACACTACAAGACAACAACTGTCTTAATCCTTGTTTTGTTGGAAGTTGCTTTCGGAGGCTCTTAAGATGACCATAATCATTGCAAGGAGAAAGTCTTAATCCTTGTTTTGTTGGAAGTTGCTTTCGGAGCGTAATAGTAAACGAACAGATGACAAGGGAAGAAGCTGTCTTAATCCTTGTTTTGTTGGAAGTTGCTTTCGGAGATGAAAATCATCGTTTTTATTGCGTTTTTGCTGTGTCTTAATCCTTGTTTTGTTGGAAGTTGCTTTCGGAGAAACAATGATTGCAACCGAAGCCCCAGATAAGATAGTCTTAATCCTTGTTTTGTTGGAAGTTGCTTTCGGAGATTGGAATATTGTTTCAATAAAGTAAAAGAAGAATGGGTCTTAATCCTTGTTTTGTTGGAAGTTGCTTTCGGAGCAATTTTATTTTTGGCTGACATTATTCACCAAATGGGTCTTAATCCTTGTTTTGTTGGAAGTTGCTTTCGGAGCGATTTATTTACAGACAATAGACGTGTTAAAGAAGCGTCTTAATCCTTGTTTTGTTGGAAGTTGCTTTCGGAGATAAGGATGGTAATCCTATCATAAAAGACGGTGAACAGTCTTAATCCTTGTTTTGTTGGAAGTTGCTTTCGGAGAATAGTGAAAGTATCATATCTTCTAACACTTTGTATGTCTTAATCCTTGTTTTGTTGGAAGTTGCTTTCGGAGTTGAAACCTTCAAGACTTCTCATCATTACCTTCCCAAGTCTTAATCCTTGTTTTGTTGGAAGTTGCTTTCGGAGAACTTCGCAAGAGCTTAGTTGCCAAGTGACTAGACGTCTTAATCCTTGTTTTGTTGGAAGTTGCTTTCGGAGCTCCCCTTTCTTATTTAAAATTGAAAGTTATGAATGTCTTAATCCTTGTTTTGTTGGAAGTTGCTTTCGGAGTGTTGATGGATAGATTTATAGAACTCGGAAAAAATCGTCTTAATCCTTGTTTTGTTGGAAGTTGCTTTCGGAGTGGGAAAAATACTTCGTTGAGAACGGGCGTGCGTATGTCTTAATCCTTGTTTTGTTGGAAGTTGCTTTCGGAGTAGGTGTAAAACGCAAAAATCACAAAACTATGAGAGGTCTTAATCCTTGTTTTGTTGGAAGTTGCTTTCGGAGAACAAAGAAGAAAACATTAAGGATTGTATATTTACAAGTCTTAATCCTTGTTTTGTTGGAAGTTGCTTTCGGAGGAAGCAAAAAAGTTTGTTTCAGATGAAGAATTTAAGTCTTAATCCTTGTTTTGTTGGAAGTTGCTTTCGGAGTGAAGAGTTTGATGGTTATCACAAAACCGATAATGGGTCTTAATCCTTGTTTTGTTGGAAGTTGCTTTCGGAGATAAAAAAAGATGATGGAAATTACATTAAGACCAGTCTTAATCCTTGTTTTGTTGGAAGTTGCTTTCGGAGTGCTGTTCTTGCTATTGAGCGTACCAAATATGATGAGTCTTAATCCTTGTTTTGTTGGAAGTTGCTTTCGGAGGTGATGGTTCACGAGAACAATGGCTATGATACCAAAAGTCTTAATCCTTGTTTTGTTGGAAGTTGCTTTCGGAGATGTCTGAAATCTTTTGCAACGTCATTAGCACTTGCGTCTTAATCCTTGTTTTGTTGGAAGTTGCTTTCGGAGGTGACAAAGAGCTGAAAGAGGTGAGACAACTCACAAGTCTTAATCCTTGTTTTGTTGGAAGTTGCTTTCGGAGTCCTATGGAACAATTTAAGGTTAATGATGATGGTGGTCTTAATCCTTGTTTTGTTGGAAGTTGCTTTCGGAGTGAAAAGCTTGCTATTCGTTATGCTGATCATCTTCGTGTCTTAATCCTTGTTTTGTTGGAAGTTGCTTTCGGAGTGTTAAGCATTGTGTGATATAAGGAACAATAATAACAAGTCTTAATCCTTGTTTTGTTGGAAGTTGCTTTCGGAGAGGAGGACTTAAATATGAAAATTATTATTGGTTATGTCTTAATCCTTGTTTTGTTGGAAGTTGCTTTCGGAGTGTAAACAAAAGAAATCATTGATTCTCTGATTAAGAGGTCTTAATCCTTGTTTTGTTGGAAGTTGCTTTCGGAGGAAAGAGGCAAGACAACTCACGATTAGAATGTCAGAGGTCTTAATCCTTGTTTTGTTGGAAGTTGCTTTCGGAGGCGATTGTTGGTGTTCGTTTGACATCAGCAGCTCGTGTCTTAATCCTTGTTTTGTTGGAAGTTGCTTTCGGAGAATCAATGGAATAGACTGCTTGTTACTTTTTATGTCAGTCTTAATCCTTGTTTTGTTGGAAGTTGCTTTCGGAGAGGAAGCACATCACAAAATCAGGTAAAACCATTATCCGTCTTAATCCTTGTTTTGTTGGAAGTTGCTTTCGGAGTTACTTCAATTTATGGGATAAGGTATTTAACTCTGCCGTCTTAATCCTTGTTTTGTTGGAAGTTGCTTTCGGAGTGGGCAACCATATCACACTGCTGTGGTTTGATAATAGTCTTAATCCTTGTTTTGTTGGAAGTTGCTTTCGGAGAACCCTTAAACCCCAAAGAGTATGACTAGCAAGAAAGTCTTAATCCTTGTTTTGTTGGAAGTTGCTTTCGGAGAAAATAATGAACCCATCAATGCCTGTGAAGCGAGACGTCTTAATCCTTGTTTTGTTGGAAGTTGCTTTCGGAGCCTCGTACATAGGGATATTCTTAATGCTCCAATTTCATGTCTTAATCCTTGTTTTGTTGGAAGTTGCTTTCGGAGCTCTTGCAAAGGTACTGATGGAAATATTTCCAGAGGGTCTTAATCCTTGTTTTGTTGGAAGTTGCTTTCGGAGTGAGCAGGAATGCTTAAGGAAAGTCCGTAAACCTTTAAGTCTTAATCCTTGTTTTGTTGGAAGTTGCTTTCGGAGTCATTTGGAAGGATGTCAGGAAGACAGACTCCGAAGGGTCTTAATCCTTGTTTTGTTGGAAGTTGCTTTCGGAGGCAAGTCAAAGCTGGCACTTGACAGGATGGCAAAGTGTCTTAATCCTTGTTTTGTTGGAAGTTGCTTTCGGAGACAGTTTCAGGCATACTCTTGGACTCCGAAAAAGAGTCTTAATCCTTGTTTTGTTGGAAGTTGCTTTCGGAGATGTAATTGCCATAACTGACCATGCAGGTTTGCTCCAGTCTTAATCCTTGTTTTGTTGGAAGTTGCTTTCGGAGTTGCAGAATTGGTGTGTATGCTACCCTAAATAGTTGTCTTAATCCTTGTTTTGTTGGAAGTTGCTTTCGGAGCCAAGTTCAATGCAGGCAAGGTCAATCACATCACGTCTTAATCCTTGTTTTGTTGGAAGTTGCTTTCGGAGAGATAAAGTACAGTCGTTCAGAAGACCAAGAGGATTGTCTTAATCCTTGTTTTGTTGGAAGTTGCTTTCGGAGATACGCCAAACAAGCTAATCATCCCTTGTTTGTCACGTCTTAATCCTTGTTTTGTTGGAAGTTGCTTTCGGAGTATCGAAGACCAGGGGTCAAGAACACGAAACCTGAGTCTTAATCCTTGTTTTGTTGGAAGTTGCTTTCGGAGTAACAATAACATTAAGAGATAATAGTATTCATCATGTCTTAATCCTTGTTTTGTTGGAAGTTGCTTTCGGAGTTAACTCGTAATCGTATTTATGTTAATCAAGGACAAAAGTCTTAATCCTTGTTTTGTTGGAAGTTGCTTTCGGAGACCAATTTTTATAAATATTTGATTATTACTTATTTAATACTAATAAAACCAAAAAAATAATGTTTTTTCCCTTTTTTTATGTACCTTTATGTATTTGCAAAGGTATGCTTTTTTTCAATATGTCAAAGAACATTGTCGTGATGTGGTCATCTTTTTTCCTGGGTATCTGACTCGGAAACTATGCTGACCGCTCTCCATCCCCACTTTGACTTTTTTTTGTCGTATGATTTTACCGCATGACCACTTGCCAGTTGACCATCAACAAAATTGTCAGCCATAAAGGATGGTACAAATACGTCTGAAATAAATGCAAATCCAGCGGCATTCTTTCTGACTTTCCCCCGAAATTGCTTGCTGCCAAACAGTGCCTCCTCCGCCTTGTCGGAGTTGGTTTGATAGTAGGTGGTGAGATCTTTTTTTGAAGCGGATTCACAGTCGTGTAGCAGCTTTATGTATTCAGTGATTTCTGGAGTAATCTTCCACTTGTTGCGTTTCCTTATGGCAATAATGTTCTCCAATTCCGCTTTCGCCAAATTAAAAGCTTTTTTGCTTATAAAACAACTCACTATCTTTTCACGTAGTGTAAGCGTCATCTCTTCTTTGGATTTGCAGGTCATTGCCTTGCAGTAATATGTCATGCGTAGTCCTTCATCCAAAGTGGCATCACCTAATAAATCCCAAGCCCAAAACTCTGTTTTCTTTTTTGACACAAAAAGTCTTAATTCATCCGTGACGATAGTTAATGCCCCTGTCTTAATTAGTAACTTTGCCTTGTAATAGGGAAGATACAAATAATTGGGATGTTGCTTTATGAACATGTCGAGCTTTGGCAACCACTCTTCGATGAAATCATGATCATGTCTTAATAAAAGCGCTTTGGAATATGCCATGATAGCACGTTCAGCAAGCGGGAGTATTGTTTTCTCTTCCACCTGCCTTGGGGAAAAGTCATCCTCCCTGAAATTGGTGAAATCCCACCATCGACAGAAAGCATCAAAATGATGCCAGGTGAGCTTTATCCTAAGAGCGTTTTGCAGTAATGACGAGTATGCTTCACTGGGCTTGGGTAATGGCATGGCTTTGATTTCTTCCATCAGATGGTCGTAGTACACGTCTCCTTCATAATTGTTACGAACGCAAGTGGCAATCATGCTTCTTACGAGCTGACATATACATTCCCAAAACATGGTTTCTTTTGCATCTATTGTGATGCTATTAATCTGCCTTAGGCATTTCAAAAAGGATTCTTTTTTTTCAAAAGCGATGTTGTCTTTAGAATAATCATACAGCACCCAGGCCATGGCTCTCTTAGCCCATACATCCTCAGGCTCAGCATTGAGATCGTTTGAGGCCAGGATATATGCTTCCTTTAATCGCCCCGCTTTTCTTAATTTGTTTACTTCAACAAAACTCATGGCTTCTTCCTTTAAAAAAACAAAGTGTTTGAGGTTTTCGTGATAACATCTACGTTGATGGTTTGTCCGATGACTTTCATCGCCTTTAGGTAATCAGTGGAAATCGGAACCACGAGAATGCTGTCGCTGTTGTCGTAACATGCTTGTACTTCCGCAAGGTCACTCTTGATCTGTTCGTATTTGACTATGGGCAGGTCGGCGAGGAAAATCGATTTCTGCACCCTGGTGCACCCCTGTCGCTCAAGGTATTTTACCACATGGCGGCGCACTTTGTTGCTTTCTATGTCATACATCACGAAAAATAACATGAGTGTTGCGTTTCTTTTCTTGCTTTTAACAATCTCAAAAATCAGATTCAGCCGTTCTTCAAGCGAGGGAAGGACATCAAGGCCTTCGATTTCACGGTTGGGAGAAGGGCTGTCTCCAAGGCCTGAGGCATGTAACTTTGCCATCTCCTCTACAAAGGTCAGTGGGGGCTTTTTCTTTCGTGGCATGGCGTTCAGGTGTTTTCAAATAAAAATGATTGGATGAGTTGAGCGGCGATGTCATTGAACTCCCCATCAGTTCCAGTGCGTGGTGATTTGACTACGGAGAAGCCTTTCTTGCCATAAAACAAGTTGACCTCAGCCTGTTTCAACCGCATCTTCATCCTGATTTTCTTGCCGTAAGAGATGTTGACAATCTCTGTGACTTCCACTCCCGTTTGTGTGATGTAGTTTTTTAAGTCGTCCATGATTTCATTCAACTGTTCCGGGACAAACACTTCCTTGGGTGTCGGCTTGGCAGCTTTGGGGTTGAGGATGGCTTTGATGTTTCGCATGATGTCATCATCCACATCGTGTTTTGGCTCAGGGGTGTTTTTTTCTTCACTTTCTGTCGATTGTGTATTTTTTCTATTTTCCCGTTGTTGAGCAAAGAACTCCATGGCATTGTCGGTCGCAATGTATTTGTCGAGCTGTATGGTCTCTGCGTAGGGGTTGTAATAAGCTTCGGGATCAACGCTGACGAAACAAGCCCGCGTCACGTCGCATGTCTGGTTGTCAATGACTTGGTCGATGCCGTATGTCGTGGAGAATTGGCGCGCAAATACCTTGTAGAAGAGGGAGTAAAGTCCTTTGTCATAACAACGTTCATTCAGTTTGAACATCACCTTCAGGCCGTCTTCGCTGGGTGACACAAAACTGAGCATTACCCTTGGATCCTTTTCGATGCGTTCCCTTAAGGGTGTCAGTGAGATTTGTTTTTCCGAAAGTTTGTCAATATCCAGCATGAAATACTCGATATATGCAAAGTTTTCGCTTCGGCGGTAGGGTGGGGCAAAGATGCCACACACGATGTAGGGCAGCTGTCGTTTTAGCAGGCTGTATCGTTTATAGTCGATGTTGCGAACTATCCTGAGTTGTCGGATATGGGCCTCTGTTTCAGGCTTTGGGGAACGCAAGGCATTCCAAATCTTCTGCACTGGCACCTTTGTCAGCATGTCGTTAGCAGACGTGATGTTCTTTCCAAATTGTATCATTGTTCCGCTTTTTTGAACTGTTGAGCAAGGTTTTGGGCGTAGAGGAAGATCTGGTGTTGACGGGAACGTGTGCTGTTTTTCACTTCGATGGTTTCTTCCAGATAATCGTTCAATGATTGTATCAAGACGCGACGGCCAAGGGGTTCGAGCCAATAGGAGCCATCGGACTTCACGGAATAGTATTCGTCGGTGATGGCGTTTTGCATGAGGAGCGTACACACCACATAGTCAACCCATACTCGATAGAGTTCAATCACATCATACACGAGAACGGGCCGGTTATAGTCGTCGCGGTGAAGGACTCCGATATAAGGGTCGATTCCGGCTTTGATGAGCGCTCCTTCCACTTTGCCGTAGAGGATTCCATAACCATAGTTGAGCAAGGCGTTGGCGACATCGGTGGCGGGATGTTGGCTGCGTTTTTCAAAACGGTAAGTTTCGGGCAGGAACAGGTTGAGGGCTTCAAAGTATATTTTTGAAGCCAGGCCTTCCCATCCTCGAAGCGTTGATGACACGTCTGACATAACTTCTCCATTGATACCTGCGATTTTGACCCGGTAGTCCTCCAACCGTCTGATAGCGGTTTGCACCTTATTGATAACCACTTGGTCATCGGTAGTCATGGCAATCAGCAATGCCTGCTGGTTTTCTATTTTCTGACGGATCACCTCCTTAATCCAGACGATGGCATCGTGTGAAAGGGAGAAGTTAAGCTGGCCTTTCCGGATTGACGAGACGGAGCCGTATTTTGGGCTCCAGATGCGTCCAATGACGTTTCCGGAACGGTCCATGAAGAGCACTTCGATTTCTCTTTCCACGGCAAGCATCACGGCGTCGGAGGTGATTTGGGCACCTTTGCTGATTTGTATGGAGGTGATGCCTTCGGCGGGGATGCGCTGTCGGCCTTCAGAGGTGCTGATGACAAAGCCCTCGTTTTCACGATTGAGAGCGGTGCCGTAGGTGTTGAGTACGAGTTCCATGGTGGTTAATGATTATTGTTAAAGTGTCATGTCCTCAGGGGATGAGGGCTCAACGAAGGTTATTGTGGGCAACAACTCGGGTTCAAATGAATCTTCTAAATCTTGATTAATTTGGCAATAATCACAAATAAGATTATAGATTTTCACCTCATTGTAATGTATGATTTGATCTGCAATAATAAGCCGTCCCATCATGGTGGCAAATTCTTGTTTTTGCAGTGGACTAAGCCTGTTGATTTCAGCTAATGCCAACAGGGAATTATGTTGTTTGGCCAGCTTCACTTCCGTGTCTTGAACAGACAGTTCTTTTTCCACATATTTACAATAACGTGCTTCTCTTTCATCAACGTATCCATCGGCCATGGCAATATCGTACAATATTTTTAAAATGGCTATTTTTTGATTGTTGGTTAAGTTTTCCATATTATTTGTGTTTTTTGATTTTTGTGCAAATCCAGCTTTTTTGGTTTCTTTTAGGATCGAAATTCTCGATAATCGATGCTTGGACACGGTCTCCTTCCGTCAGTCCTTTTGAGAGCTTTCTTGGTATAAATGCGAACTCGTTGTTTTTGCTTCTTACAAACAAAGCGGTTTTTGCCTTGTTGCTTTGGATTATGCCATTGATTTTTTTCTCTTTAGCATCGTTATTTGACGATTGAACGCCAAGTATCTCATTGGTGATTTTTAAGTAATCTATGGGGTCGGATGCGTCTGATTTTATAGAATCCAGGTCGTATTGGTTTTGGATTTGCTGAATCTTGGGATTGATTGAATAACCATTTTCAAGTCGGCACGTTACATATTTTTCAATATGGAATTTGGCACGAGGCAAATCGTTACGTTCGTAATAATAGTCGATAAGTTTTTGTCGGATTTTGGGAAGGTAGTCTTCTTTTGTTTTACAATGTACGGCTCTAAGCATGCAGGCCAACCATTTTTGCTCATCGTCGTCTAGAACTTCAGACAAGAATTGCCATACCCAGTATTCGTTTCTTTTCCGTCTTGCAAAGGGAAGAACTTCATTAAGGACATCTTGGTTTTCCGAGTTCATTGCAAATAACAATTTTGCGTTGAAATAGCCTAAGAATGTCATCATTGGATTGTCGGCTAACTTGTCCAATTCAGGCTGGAACGAACGCATCTTTTCCAAATCTTTTTTGCTCAGTAATACTTTGGAGTAGGCAATATAAGCTGTTTCGGCCAATGACATGTACTGTTTTTTTGTATGGAATATGGTGCGTAATTGGTAGTCCTCCTCGGTCAAATTCTTGAAATCCCATTTCTCAACAAACTCTATGAAGCCACTCCACTGTTCAGCTATTGGAAGAAAAGCATCTAAAAAGGCGGAGTATTCTGGACTCGGTTTTGTCATGACAATACTCCATGAATAATCGCAAAGCCGATTAGCAAGTTCCTCTATTTCAAAATGGTTGTTTTGTGAGTTGGCTTTTTTGCGAAATAGTTCTTTGATGCATTTAAATAGAAAAGTTCTTGCCATCCCTTCCTCAGGCAGGTTTATAATGTCTATTTCGTTAATCCTGTCGATGTATGCAAACACGGTATTTGAATCTCCTTCTTCGGCTGCTTTCATTAGAAATTCGTAAAGGACCCAGAACAAAGACCGTTTGTTCCAAATATTATTGGGAGCGGCATTGAGTTCTTCCATAGCCATGGAAAGAGCTTCATCTAATTGCCCTGACTTTCGTAATTCTTTTACTCTGTTAAATGTCATATCAAAACTCTGCTAATAGTTGTTGTAATTTTTGGTCATCGCTTCCAAGCTCTGATTTTGGCATAGCCATAGTCAGAGCCAAGTTGATGCTATAATAGAATTGGATGTAGGCTAATGTTGCGTCAGTTCTCAGGTTATACATAATGTAATAACTTGATGGATAGTCTTTTATATTCAGAATGCCAACCCCTGCGTTTTCTGCGGCACTACTTACTCGATTGAATAGTTCCGCATGAATGCTATTTGAAGGTTTGTACGAAAGTGTGCTAGGAATGATAAAAGATTTATTGATGATCTCGATGATGGCATCACGCTGTTCATCTTTGCCTGTAACGGGTAGTCGTTTGATGACTCCCTCACCATCAAAGAAAGCGTCTATCTCTATCTTTTTGTCAGAGATGGCGAAGGCAAATCTTATTAGGTACCCTAAAATGCGAAAAGACTTTAACTCAAACTCGGTGTCAATGATGGCATCTTTGATGGCTTTGATTTTTACGGATAATGCAGGGGGGAGACCTTCAGTACCAGGTTCGTTAACCCTAATACTTTCATCAAAGAATCCTTTGGGCGTTTTAGTGATTTTCGCAATGGGTAGAAACTGTAACCCTTCCATAGGTGTGATGTGGGGAGCATTGATGACCACGAGTTGTTGTCTTGCTCTTGTTGTGGCCGTGTAACACCATCGGATCGTGTCATCACTTAGTCCGACGCGTTTTGAGTAATCCACCCAGACGGTGTCCCATTCTCCACCTTGTGCTTTGTGACAGGTGATGGCATAACCAAATTTTGTACGTAAGGAGTTGAAATAGGGATCTTTCATGAGCAGATCCTTAAACTCATTACTTCCTTCTTTGATGTAGCCGTAGTCTTCTCTAACTCTCAAACAAAAGTCTATGTATAAAGCCCTGGTTTCTTCAGTCAAAATATCTCTCTCCTTGGCATAAAGACTGTTATTGAGTAATATTGTATCAAATATTGCACCTGTATCCGTTTCAACTTTTGCATGAGTAAAAGATAGTTTTATGCTCCGTTTTTTAGATTCGCCTTTTATTTTAACAGGGACGTTTCTTTCTTCAATTGGACCTAAAGCCACTACTCTTAACATGTCACCATTATAAACTTCAATGCCCCAGGTACCATGCGTGTTATTGTTGTTTAGAAGCAAGTCTCCTTCCTGAAGTTTAAGCCATGATTCATTGTCCCAAGTGAATTGTTCTGCGTGAGGGAATAATAGTTCTCTGATTGCTTGATTGTAGTGAAAACACTGAGAGTTAGTGAAGCATATTAGTATTTTTTCTCCCAAATAAAAGGCAGTTCGGTCTTCGATGAATTGTTGTGCAACACTTGGTCCGGCAAAGGATGAAACATCCTGTCCCAGCTCTAAGTTGAAGCTGCTTCGTTGGTTTCTGGGAGTGTCAAGTAGTGAACGCATTGTTTCTGCGTTTTTTAGGATGACACTGTCGTTTTTTTGTCGGACTACTTCTGTCAGTTTGCCGGAGGCTACACCTAAACCTAATTCGGTGAAATACGATTCTGTCAATGCACTTGAAACCGAGTCGCTCACTGGTGGCAGTTGAGCATCGTCCCCAACAAATATTATTTTTTCAATACCGCATATTCTTTTGTATTCTAATAGGTCATAAAGCAAACGTCCAGAACCAAATTGCAAAAACTCATTTTCAGAGAAAGTGTCTCCAATCATAGAACTCTCATCTATGATTAAGATTTTTTTTCGGTTGTCAGGAATCAGTTTGGTGTTGAGAGGGAAGTAGTATTTAAAGGTTTTTTCGGCCAAGTCGGGATTTTCAACCTCTTTGCATTCAATTTTTCCTGAGTAGATTTGGCTGTGGATTGTGCAACCCATGTCAGCTAGTTCTGCATGGAACCCATATTTCTCCACGGAGTTTGCGAAAGAACGCCTTATTACTTTTGCGGCTCTGCCAGTTGGAGTGAGCACGTCGAAGTGATAATTATTTTCTAAGAGATAGTTTCCCAAAAATGTGATTAACAAAGTCTTGCCCGTTCCGGCGTAACCTCGCAAGATAAACACTTCTTTAGCGTTGTCTTCAAGAAAAGATTTGATGCCGTCAAAAACATGTTGTTGACCATCGGTTAATACCAGTTTTTCTGCCATGATTGTATTTTTTAATAAATACTTTGAGCTTTGGGGTTAAACCCGCTTTGTATCATCTGAAGGAAAAGCTGAGCTATCTCGATTGAAGAAAAGCCCAATAAGTTGTGCCCAATAGTGAAAACAGCCTCGATTTCAGGTTTTTTCATTTCCTCATCGGCTAGCACAATTGATATGAGATAGTTAAGCATAGCATCTCTCATTTCGGGATTGGTTTCCATGATTTTTTCAATGGATTCTTGGAATAGTTCAGGTACATTTTTTTCTACTATGGATTCGAGATATTCCTTTGGGAAAATGATTACTGCGGATAGTTCATCTAATATTCTTTCTTCTTCATCGAGATTGACTGCCGAGTCGGCAGAAGCAACAATCAAACCTGCAGTAGCAATAAACTGAGCAAGATATTTATCCAAATCACTGTTCTTTATTTTCAACAAGATATTGGTCAAGTTATCCATCTCAGCTTGCAATTGCATCATGGCAAGACCGTCACGGACAAACAGTTCGCTTTTTGAGAAAATATTAAGTGCCTGCACCCTGATAGGATTGATGGGATGGGTTGCGACATTAAGCCCCTTGTCATTTTTGAAGAACTCCAGTCGTCGGTTGTTCTCTTCGAGAAATGCTTCTACTTTCATTTGCATTTTGTTGAAATCCAGACCTGAAGACATCTTGAAAAAGGCGGATACACAAACTTCAATGCGCGGCATGGCTAAGAAACCGTATCGGTCAGCAATCAGTTCCGACAATTGTTGCCATAAGCGTATTTTATATTGCAGAGCAATGGGTGGGTTTTTGTACTCAGGGAATACATAATGGATCAGTCGCATCAAGTGGGCATTACGGGTGATTAGATGCCCCAGTTCATGTCCGATTACGAAGCGCAGTTCATCATCCGTCATCAACTGGATAAGCGATGAATTCACATTGACGATATGAGGCTCGCCGTCTTCTTCGGAGGAAATGGCAAAGGCATTCACGTTCGAGTCACCCGTGATATAGAAATCCACGGGTTCATCAAAGCCCAGTTTGTTTTTTACATCACAAAAGATGTTATAGTAGTGAGTCAGGGTTTCTTTCTCCACTTTAAAGCTATGCCCTTCGAGCATGCTCCGATGGTAATTGGTGGCGGTGTGGATTTTACCGATTCTGATGATGTTCTCAATGACATCACCTTCAATAGCGTTGTAAATCTGGCTGCTGATTCTTTCTTCTAATGGAAGACCGAGGTGCTTTATGTTGATTTCCATATATTTAGTTGTTAGTTGCGATTTGATTTATTTCCTTCATTGCTTTGTTTAAACTCGATGTGACAATCTTGTAATCCCAAAATTTGATATCCATGCTTGCGGCTATTTTTTTCAGATCATCTTGTGAATCTCTTTTTAGCGAGGCGATATAGGAGAAGCTGGACACTCCTAATAGAGCTTCGCGAAGGGCGCAGGCTTTATAAACGATTTCATTAAACATCCGTTCGGTTTGCACTCCCGTTTTGCATTCAATGACGAAAAGACGATTGTTCTTGATAAAAACAACGTCTAATTCGTTGTTTCTTTTCAAGCCTTTTCGCGAGATGTGAATATTGAGGGCGATATCATCAGGTGTTATTTGTTTTGCGACCTTGTAATACATATATTCCTCAAACCAACCACCAGTGATCCATTCGATTTGTGAGTGCGATAATCTATTATTGGTGCAGGACATTGAAATGGTTGACAAGAACCGACGAATATCGGGGATCTTGGGGATTTGGTCCTTGGATGGATTCTCGATTTCAGAAATCAGCGCACCTCTTTTTCGGTCACGATAATGAACCCGAAGCAGTTCCATGATGTACTTTTCTCTGTCTGAAAGCAGGTTTTGAGAAAACATCTTAAACATGTTGTCAGCCAATTCAAAAGGCAGGTGTGGCTGATGCGATGGGGTAGAGGTGTCGTTGACCAGTTCATGGGCGCCCAGATACTCCGCAATGGTCATTTGGTGTTTAATAGGGTAGAAGAAATCGTCATTGTTATAGATGCTGTCGTCAAACTTGGATTTTATGATGGTGTTGTCTTCGATGTTGACATAAAAGAACTCTGAGTCAAAATCCTCGAACACCTGTTGTATGGCCAAAGCCATATAGCGTGTTCCGCCAGCAAGATTCACACAATAGTGCGTTTCTTTTTTCAGGTAGCCTTTCACAGTGCGGCAGATGTTCTCGTATTTGAATTCGTCAATATCGTTTTTCAGCACGATTTCATCAATGATATCCGTACTGACACCATCTATGACGGCCAGCCAGTCCAAGTCGTCTTCCGTGTCTTTTGCGGAGATATACATGATACGGTCACCCGGTTGGAACATCTCCTTGATAAAGAGATAAGCGGGGATGGGGTTATCTTCGGTGATGATGTTTACTAAAGTCTTCATGTTCAAGTGTTAGGATATTGTGTGCATATAATCCATCGTCCTTCCTTGCGACCACCCTCTCGTTTCAATAAACCAGAATCAATAAGCAGCGCAATATCCCGTTTGATGGTTCGTGTGGTAACGGCAAGTTTTAGTGACATTTCAGGAATGGTAATTGTTGGATTCCTATCAATGAGATTAACGATATGTATTTGTCGTTCAGACAGTTCTTTGGTGACATCTTTGGTGACATCTTTGGTGTCATTCAGAACGACAATATCCCCACAACCCTCGTGAATTGGGATAAAAACATTGATAAAACTGCGTTCCTCATTGGTTTCAATAACAGCACGTGGCGAACCGTTTTTAACAAGTTCTTCTTGTATGGTTGGAATACCTGTTGAACGGCCTTCTGTCAGTCCCAGTTCTTTAAGGAAATCGCCCAACCGTCTGTTGCGATAGCGACGTGAAATCATTTTATTACCGATTTCAATGTCTGATTTTGAGATAGTGCGGTCTGGTCCAGGAAAGCTGAGAATATGGATGCCTTCAGGCTCTACAGAAATTTCTATCGGTTCATATTGTTGATAATCTCTGTGATAACAAGCATTAACAATGGTTTCTTCCAATGCCTGTAATGGATAGTTGAAAAAGCGAATGCTTTCAGGAGCATCTTTCTGTTTCCTCACATATTCGCGGAGTACAGTGCTTTTTAGGTGAGTCAATGTACCTTGTATCAATTGCGGAACACTGCCTTTGATGGAGGTCTCACTGAAATTGTTGGGGTCTTTTTCACGTCCTTTTGGAAAGATTACAATGTCAATTTGGGTGTATTTAAAAAACTTTTCAGGATGTTCGCAAAACATCATTGCGGCCACGTTTTTGATCATTCGGTTCTCTGTTGGCCCGTCCATCAAGTCCATCTGTTCCAATGTTTGTTCCAAAGGTTGACTAAACAATTTTGGTTCTAGCCGACTGCCAGTTTGTGCAAGGTAGTCGCGCAGCAATGCCATTGAAATGTCGGACATTTTGATGTTTGGGTTAGGACGTTCATCAAAAGGCACTCTGTTTGCCAGGTCCCTCAATTCGTCCAAGATTTCACCTTTTGCCACAATACTGCTTGTTCCACTTCGTATAAAATAGGTGTGTTTTTTTTCTTTGGCCAATACGTCAGAAGGGACTGCATACGGGCGGTTCACACCTGAAGGTACCCAAATTACAAGGATCAAACGTCCATCAACTTCCTCTACCGAGGTTCGAGGCATGTAATAGGGTTCTATCAAATTATTGAAGCCTACCATTTGTTGAAGAATGCCGTCTATCGATTCAGCGTTGATTCCTGCAACGGGTCGTTTTGCCACTCCGTGTTCCTCTTCAATACCAACGATGACATACCCCCCTCCCAGATTGTCGAAGTCATTGGCAAAGGCTCCGATGGTGCGGTAGATGTCGGTCGGGTTCCAGCCTTTCTTGAACTCGATTCGGTTGGATTCTATTTTTCTTCTGTTCAGGAGGTCTTCGATGTTAACGGGTAGTGCCATGGTCTTGTTAGTATTATTTTGGATTTTTTAGTTGTCCGTAGCCGACATTGGTTTTAGCACCGACACCGATGGTCTTTAGGATTTCTTCGAACAAGGTTTTCTTTTGAGTGGCAGTGAAAGTCATGGTTTTCCCGTCCTTCTCTATTTTAGTGTCAACCAGTTTGAATCGGAATTCCATTTTGCAACCCGAAGCTATTTTCATAAATGTAAGTGGAGTGGGATTCATCAAGGGGTTGTCGTGGTTTTCGCCGCCGTGCGGTGTGATTGAGTCGGAGGCGAGGATTCGGCCTTTGGAATCGGCTTCTACAATTACGGCATCGAAGAATATGTCGCGTTTGTAGATGGATTTTGGTTTGCCGTTTTCTTTGCCTTCAAAGATGTCTTCAAGAATAGCCTTGTGATTTGCTTCGTCGCCTACCCAAGTTGGGACTTTCTCGTCTTCTTGAATCCCCTCTTTTTTATTCGCTTTCTCAATCAAACTAGCATCCACATAACCATCCTTGAATGCACTTCTCAGCACCCCTTTCACCGATGAGCCATAAACGACGGGCATCCCGTGCGTCCAGTCAAAATGAATGCCGAGTTTGAACTCGCCCTCGATCTTGGCCTCGTGGTTGATGCCGATGCCGGTGACAAGACCGGGATAGGAGATTTGGAGCTGGATGGATTGTTCTTTATTGCAGCAATCGTTAGGGATTTTTGCTTCATCCAATAATTCTCTTGTGGGTTTGTTTTGGCTATCTTTTTTTACGAAGTCAGTACTAGTAAGAAAACCATTCCTAACCTTTAATATATTGACATTTACCGACAACTGTTCCTCCAATTCTTTTTTCTCACCTTCTAATCGCTCCTTTAATCGCTCATTTTTGTTATCCGAGGCTGTTTTTATCAACCCTTTTTTCTCCTTGATTTGACGTTCCAATCTTTCCTTCTTGGTGTCATCTATAAATAACTCATAGTCAAGTCGCCTATTCGTATTCCCAACAAGGACTTCATCTAATGAGAAATAGTCCTTATAGTAAAATTTATGCAGATTTTTCATGACTGTACCAAATTATAAGTTCTTACTACTTGTTTGAGGGCGATGGAACATTCTATTATTTCCTTTTTTAAGTCCTTCATGAAGTTCTTCAAATTTTGAGGATTTTTTATAGAATATCGCAACAGAGCCTCTGCACTCTCAAACTTTTCATTTGTGTTGGGTTTCGTGGCCATTCGCGCTACGACTTCAAGCACATGCCTCTTACAAGGTTTATCTGGATGTTTGCTATCATAATCCTGAAAATAAATTGCCAATGTGGGAAGAAGGTCAGACATGGCAACAGAAACACTCAATGCCGCAGTTTTGCCGTCATACGTTTCTGGAATATTACCTCCATTAAACATTCTTGGGTATGCACGCAACGTGTCGTCAGCTAACTTTATCAATTCATTGTTCCGCTTCTTATTCATGGTTCTCGCTATTTAAGGTTAGTAAACTTGCAATATCCGTAACCAATGGTGGCATTGGCGCCAATTTGTACGATGGCGTTGTCTAAAACTGCAGTTAATTGTTCATTGGGTTCTCGCGTAATAGCATACAACACCGTTTTGGCGGGAAGGATTTGTTCATACCACAGATTAGAACTTGTTCCATCGTCGAGCCTGTTGCGAGCGATTATTGGCAACTCATCATCTGAACACAAAGTGGCAAATTCTTCATCATTGATTTCAACGTCCCTATCCAATTGGAATTTTGTTTTTAAGGCTTCTATGCTTCTGTCAAGTTTAAGTTCAATATCAAACATTCCCATCCTCTCTTCCAACAAATCCAAGACCTTGGAACTGGTGATATACTTGTACAAATCGGCATTATCTGTTTGTTTCGGAAGGAATAGAAGTTTTGCATCATAAAACTCAGCTTTGCCTTTGCTAGCTTCACCATCAGACGATTTCTTATCAGAACCAAAAATATGTTTACGGGTTGGTGCATCCATTCTATCTTTCTCATCTTGTCCTTTATTGCAGCAATATTCGTTTATTGCCCCTTTAAGAGAACTTGAATTGATGCAAGGAATGTTGGTCAACGCATCACGTTGAATTGCCTTGTCAATTATTCCATAGTTTGATGTACTTTCATTACCAACGTGCAAGTTGGTTTGCGCTTTAATAAGCCATAATGTTGTATTCATATCCTTAATTATTATTATTTTACAAATTGATTATATCCTATTTTATAGAAATTCTTTGTTATTTGATTGCCGTCCTCACCCATTAAATTTTCAAGAAAGCTTTTCTTTTTTTCATCACTTGAAAAACAGAAAACTGAGCCGGAATCATACAATTCAATTGAATGTTCTTCTTTTTTAATGCCATTGTCTTGAGTACGATGGTAGCATTTTGTATTACGCACACTCGTTTGCAAATAGTTGAATTTTATGGTTTCTGCCACAAAAAAACAAGAAAGATCAACCGTAGCTTTATCCAAATATGCAGGGGATTGAAGAACAACCAAATTATTGCCCAATAGACAACTATCAGCACTTGGAATATCGGTTGTTATTTCTATGCGAAATTGAGAATTATCACCACCAAGTGAAACTATTTCTCCATTATAATCCTCCAACTTAACATTAACTTTATCATCATTGATTTCAACTGTAAATCCGAATTGATAATCACTGTTGCTGAATCGATAAAACACTTGCTTGTATAAAGCATCGTCCACCACTTCGCCAGAATTGATGTCTCTGCTTATGCCAAGTCTCATATCTTCTTTGAAAATGATATCTATCGGCGTTCCATCTATCAATGACTTGCGGTATCCCTTTTTATGGTCATACTCAAAGTTTGGGAGCATTTTCTGTGTACCTTCATAGAAATCAGCATTTACATTGAAAGATTTTTCCGACAAATCCATAAAAGGGGCAAACGGCACGGTTTTGCCTTTTTTAAGAATCATACACGGCCCCAATTTTTCAATTACTCCATATTTCCTTTCGTCTTGAATGCTAAAGCTTGCTTCTCCAATCAAATCCCTAACTGATTCTATACATTCTTGTTTGATATGACCATCTTCAAAATACGAAGACTTTCTCAGCAGTAAAAATCTAAGCATTCCAAGTAAGGATGTTTGCTGCGGAAAGTAATTTGACTCAACAATATAACTTTCAAACTCAGACTTTTCACCTTCAAGAGAGAATGTGGCATCCCCACCAAAGAAAAAACGGTCAATTGGGCTTAATTTTATAAAATATTGTTTACTCATCTTTTGTCTCCTCTCCCTTAAAAAATTTAGCAATTCTTAATATGTTGTATAAAGCATTTCCGTATTTGCTATTTTCATATTCTGTTTCTGATTCGTTATGAAGTGGCTCCACATAAATTGTGTGATTTTGAATTCCATCATAAACCGCAGGCATTATATTCTTCACAGCAGTAAAATATGGTGTACCTGTGCATTCCAATATAGTGTCAAACATCGCATTTAGACGTTCCTTACTTTTATTAGACGACAAAACCATCTTAGCCAAACCATAATTATTCCTGATTTTGTGAGCCACGGCTGAAACCGTGTTACCATCCGATGTCTTGTCAATTAGTTCTAACAGAAGTCCCCATAAAAGATTGTCTTCACATTGAATCTTTGAAAAGGCTATGTCAAATCCGCTACCGCTATGTTTTTGCAATTTAAGTGCAATGGCATTCTTCCCTTTTAAATTGCCAGTATCATGCTTGTCTTTAGCGGTTTCTTCCAACAGCAAACGAGCCGACCTTAAAGCCTCATATAGAGGGTGCTTATAGTATGTGATCGAAACGCCGAAAGACAGAGATGCTTCAATGGGGGTTCTCTGATCTTCAGACACTTGTTGTTCTTTGGGTTTACAGTAATCGTCAGGTGTTTTTAATCTGCAAGAATGCACCGCATTTTTCACACAATCAAATGATTCATTGTTTATTTTTTCCAACAGTTGGAAAATATTAGTGTGGTCTTTCCCAACAACAGGTGCGATAAACAGCAAATCGTCGCCTCCAGCATAGATTGGAAATCCACCGTATGTTTTTATCTTTTCAGTAGCGTCTTTGCCAAAAGTCAGCAAAGCTTTTGAAATTTCTTTCACCTTGCCATTTCCCAATTGCGAGTGCGAGACGGTTTTTCCGACATTGTCACCATCTGCTTGCACCACACAAATGTACTTGTGATAAGATTTGAGTTTGTCTTTTGGAAAAATCTTATATGCATCATTAGCAACTTTCGAGTCTATTGAGCGAACAGCATCCTTAAAGCCAACAAATTCTTGTTCCTTTTCAAGCTCCACTGCGGCGATTTCACCAAGAGATGAATAGTTTTTATCATCAAAGAAATTATGGAGTAAAACCGATTTTTCTACGTCAAGCAACTCTCTTGCCACCTTAATGCTCTCCGCATCTGTAGTATAATTGCAGAGTTCGAGTATATTCAAGCGGTTGTTTAGTTCTTTAATAGCTATAGATTCGTTCTCATTATCTTTTTTAGGGACATAATCAACATACATAATATTGAAATAGTCCCAAATTTTATCATTAATTTTAAGACTTTCGAAGAACTGCTTTTTAGCTTTGTCAATCACATCTTTGGCATCGATATCTCTGGCAAAAACCCTGTCGGGGTACAACCCTACCTCTTTTGGTGCATCATCTCCAACCATCTCAGGCGAAAGGATATTATCTTTAGGGATTGCCTCCACGATGCATTTCATCAGATACGAGAACAGGTAGCTGGCCGCCCACAGTTCCCGAGGCTTTCGTGCCATGTCCAATGTTTTGACGATTGGACCTATGTTTATTGCTGTGTATTTCATTCTATTGTTATATTTGAAACGTAATAGTTATTTTTATAATCATCTGTTTTATTGTTATTAGCATATGCAACTGCATTATCTAACAAGTTATAAAAGTCATCAAAATCTGCATTTGCAGCCAATATAACGTCAGCATTTAGAAAAACTAAAATATCTACCTCCCACTCTTCGTTAGACTTTGTTTTAACAATAGGCTTGAAATAAACTGGAGACGGAATTCTGTCTTCATTATTTGTCAAATCTGAATCGACATTCAGGAAAACACTTTTTAACTGATTTTTGGGTGCATTGCTATACTTCTTAAGTCCTTTCCAAACTCTATTAATAACAACAAATACATCTTTTATCGCTCTATTATTAGTTATTCTATCTCCTTGTTCTGGAAACAACGAAAAAGATATTTTCCAATCATACTGAGGTTCTTTATCACATAAAATCCCATCTATTTTTTCGACCAAATAACTGCCAAAACCTTTTGATGTACGATTACCAAAATTTGTTTCTGAAAAAAAAGTGAAAATTGAACTTCGAATCTCATTGACCAGGGATTCTTGTTTGATATTAAAAATTAAAGTATTGTTTTCAAACATCACAAAATTTAAAACGTCCTCCTTTACCCGTCCCCCCATATTTCCCATGATCAGAGAGTTTGAATTGTCAGGATAATTGTGAGTTGTAAAAAGAGCTCGTCCTATCTCGTCATAAAGTTGTCGCCCATGCTCTTTTTTTTCTATGACATTCATTTCTATTTGTTTTGGTCTTTCTGCCACTATCCTCATCTTATAATCCAACCAAACTTTGTCGTTTTTAGTTTTAATCCAACCTTCACGTTCTCCTTGGGCCCGCTGTTCGGGGGTTAGTTGGCTCAAAATAAACTTATCCAGCTTCGGTTTCACCTCGCTGGCGCGCAGCGTGGCATCGTCCTGGTCGTGCTGGAAATGGATCAGCGGCGTGTGCTGCTTCAATGTTACTCTTAATGTATGCATAACTGTACTTTATTTTTTTTCTTTATTGTAAAAATCATCCAATATCTTTTTGTAATAGTCGTGTTCTGCCTTAAGACGTTCTTGTTTCAATTTGTCCTCTCGGCTGTTTTTTTCATCTTGCAATTCTTTTTCCTTCTCTATAATTTTTTCCTCTAATTCTTTTTTGAAATCGTGTGAGAGTTGTTTCTGAAAATGCCAGAATTTTTCTGTTTCAATTGCTTTTTCTTTCGACTTTCTTTCATGACAATTTGCAATCAAAGGTTGCATAATGTATTTCAACACCAAATACAATGCAACCAATCCAATCACTCCCCAGCAAAGGCAGGGAATCTTACAAATGGCATCTTGCCAATTACATTCTAATAGTATCATAACCGTTATTTTTAAATTAAGTAGATAGTCAAAATTAAGCTGCATAATGGGAATGATTAACAAAGAGAG